>JAZQGN010000014.1:0-21834 GCA_045540095.1 Akkermansia sp. | reverse complement strand
ATCACCTTGCCACGTTGAAGCTCCCGATAAATAGTTGAGCGATGAAAGCCGAGTAAATCCGCAATTTGAGCAACAGATTGCCCTTTGCGGTAAAGTTTTTCGATAATCTGGCGCTCAGAATCATCAATATGCTTGCATTTTCTGCGAGAATCTCTAGTCTTGTCTTTGGTGTTTTTCATGTAGAGAGTGTATTTTTGGTTTTGGCGAATTAATTATACCATCTCTTCTTCTGGAGAGCACTTTTTTTTGTGCTCTCATCGTGTCGCATTTAATTTTGCCATTCTCACATTTATTTCCTGTTGAAAAAAGGCTTGACCTGCGTGGGGTAAACATGTAGCCTCTGCGAGACAATCATTCGCACCTAATATAGATATGAACACGGGTTCCGGTAAAGCACATACAGGATTTCTGTTATTTGTTTCGGCCCTTTTTTTTGCCCTGATTGCGTATGTGGTGTATGATTGTAGCGGGGCGAAGATATATGTGGAGCCTGTGTGGAAGGAGGGGTATGATAATTGCCAACTTGCTGTGTCTCGTAGAGGGGCGGAGTTTGAGCGGGCTTTGCTTGCCCGGAAGTCTCGGGTGCCCCAGCTGGCAGAGGAGCTTACGGACTGGGGGGCGAAGTGGCGCGTTATTTCCTCCGGGGGTGATGAGGCGGAGGTGAATGCTTGGGTGCAGTCACAAGTGGAGAGAACCCTTTATCATTCGGAAGAGAATCAGCAGCTTCTTGCCCAATATATCGCTGCAGTAGTGGCAGATTGGCAGGAGGAGGAAAATCTCCTTGCGCGTAAACTGGGGCGCCCCGTGGTGGGAGAGGATAGGCATGCCGCACCGGTGGATGTTGATTCTATCCCCGTTCCGGAGGGGATGAACCGCGAGTTGTGGCGACAGATTATGTACGAACTGGCGGCGAACCTCGGCGGAGAAATTGCCGCCGTGCTTGCCACGAAGATGGCTATTTCCGGCGGCATTATTACGGCCTCCGCCGGCACCAGCTGGGCCACATTTGGCATTTCTATCGTAGCCGGTGTGGTGGTGAGCTGGGTGGTAGATATGATTGTTGACCCTAAGCCGGAGCTGGAAGCTAAGTTAAATGCTCAGCTGGAAGAGAATGCAGGGCGTATGCGGGCACGCTTTGAGCAAGTCATGCTGGGGGTGCTGGAACGGCGCGTGAAAGAGTGGGACTGATAACGATATGAACAGAAGGATACTTAATCATTTTCAGTTGCTTGTGCTGATGCTGGTAGCAATGTGCGGATATACGGCTCAGGCGGGTGTGGCGTCTGAGGCGCTGGAGTTTTTGTTTAAGCGAATTGCGAGGGCAGGGGCTTCTGCGACAAGAAGCCTCGTGAGTGAGGCTGCGGAGAAATCCCCCGTGGTGGCAAGGCTCGTGCGCCAGTATGGCTCGGAATCCCTTGTGACTCTAGCCCGGACTCCCGGGCGAGTGCAGCTCGTGGAGCAGCTAGGGGATGATGCCGCTGAGGCTCTGTTGAAACATGCCGGTATCGCGGAGGACGCGTTGCGCTGCTGCCCGGATACAGAGGTGGCCTCAGCTCTCAGCTCCATGAGCCGCGAATCCGGTCAGTACATCTCCATCTGCGCTTCAAAGAACTCCCTCTCACCACAGGATTGTAAAACGGTGATTCTCGTGGTTCGTGAGGGTGGGGAAGAGGCTGCAGAAAAACTCTCACGTATGAGCCCGTCCGCCCTAGATAATGTGCTGAAAACAGCTCAGACTGCCGGGCTGGCTGCTGCTGTGACGATGGTGGTGGGCACGGCTGCCGTTAGTGATGGCCCGGTTGAGTTAGCGGAAAATCTGTGGTCGCTTGGGGTGTGGATTTATGACCACCCCATCCCGTCCGTGCTTGTGTTTCTGATAGTGGTGAGCGTCATTGTTAAGTTCCCGGATATCGTGGTGAAGGGCTTGCTGTACTTGCCGCGCCTGCTCTGGTGCGTTCTGCGCAGATTGGGAAAAATGCTCATTCCCGGAAAGAAAAAGTGAAGAGCTGAATGTCTTCGTCTTCTCCCGTTTTAATGGTGTTAGCTCAGGAGATAGGGACACTGGGTGCGCGCATGACACAGACACGGGACTGAGGGCTGGTTTTCGGGTTGCCACGTGGGGCAGAATGGAGTAAAATGTAGCCATGAGTTACGATTTGATAGTTATTGGCGGTGGTCCCGCCGGGTATGTAGGCGCTATACGTGCTGCTCAGCTGGGCAAGCGCGTGGTGTGCGTGGAAAAGGAGAATCTGGGTGGTACCTGCCTGAACTGGGGCTGTATTCCCACAAAGGCTCTGCTGAAGAATGCCGAGGTGTACAACACCATGGCTAAGCACGCCGCCGAGTATGGCATTTCCTGCGGTGATCTCAGTGTGGACTGGCCCGCCGTTATTGCTCGTTCCCGCGCCGTTTCTGAGCGCCTCTCGAACGGTATTTCTTTCCTTTTCAAAAAGAACAAGATTGACCACGTCATCGGTGAGGCCCGCATTCCCGCCCCCGGGCAGGTGGAGGTAACAGCTCCTGATGGCAGCGTGAGCGTCATCGAGGGTGCTAACATCCTTATCGCCACCGGCGCCCGCACTCGTGAGGTGCCCGCTTTCCCCTTTAATGGTAAGACCATCATCGGCAGCCGCGACGCCCTTGTTATGTCCCGCCGCCCGGAGAGCATGATTGTCATCGGCTCCGGCGCCATCGGTACGGAGCTTTCTTACGTGTACCACTGCTTCGGTACCAAGGTTACGCTTGTGGAGGCTCTGCCCCGCATCCTGCCGAATGAGGATAATGACGTTTGCACAGCCATGGAGCGCTCCTTTAAGAAGCAGGGTATCACCTGCATGGCCGGCGCTAAGGTGGAGAGCCTGACGGATAACGGTGATAGTGTCACTGCGCTCATTACTGCCAAGAATGGCAAGCAGCAGGAGCTCACGGCGGATGTCTGCCTCGTGGCCATCGGTGTGGTGCCCGTGGTACCTGAGGCTCATGGCTTGGAGCTCACGGAGCGTGGTTTCATTAAGGTTGATGACGATTACCGTACCAGCATTTCCGGCGTGTATGCCGTGGGTGACTGCATCGGCGGTATTATGCTGGCTCATACCGCCAGCTTTGAGGCTGAGCAGGCCGTGGAAGGCATGTTTGATGCGAATTACAAGCCCAAGCACCCCGTCAATGTGCCCGGTTGCACCTACTGCCACCCGCAGGTGGCCAGTGTGGGCAAGCGCGAGCGTGAGCTGAAGGAGGCCGGCGTGGAGTACAAGGTGGGCAAGTTCCCCTTCCTGGGCATCGGTAAGGCGGTGGCCACGGGGGAGACCGAAGGCTTTGTGAAGCTTATCTTCGGTAAGGAAAACGGCGAGCTACTGGGAGCTCACATCATGGGCGATACCGCCACGGAGATGATTACCCAGCCTGAGCTTGCCATGAACAGTGAGCTGACGGAGGAGGATATGCATGCGATGATATATGCTCATCCCACGCTCTCTGAGGCTATTCACGAGGCTGTGCTGGCCGCCGATGGGCGAGCTATTCATGGCTAATTCGCCCCTGTAAGCTGATGGCTCGTAAGTATTACTACGATACGGGTGAGGAAAAAATCGGTCCTGTTACCGGGAACGATTTGGTGCAGCTGCGTGCTTCCGGGCAGATAGATAACAAAACTTGGGTGCGCCGGGATGATTCAGAAACCTGGCGCCCCCTGGGGGCTGTGAATCTGCGTGAGGAGGAGGAAGAGGAGGCGAACCCGAGTCTCTGGCGCCTGCTGACTCGCCATATGTCGGTGTCGCAGATTATCCTGATAGTATCCGTCATTGTCGTGCTGGCGGTGCTGCTGCTGGGGGTGCTGAGTGTTGCTTGGCCCTTCATTCTGGTGGCGTTGGCTGTGTGGTTCTTGGCACGTGCCGTGAGATGATTTGAGAGAAAGGAAAAGCTGTTATGGTGCCCATGGCCGTCGTGGAAAATCTGCATGAGGTGCAGTCTTTTGACCAGCACTGGCTTTTCTATCTCTGCTCCATTTTCGGCTCCGTGGTGGGTGCGCTTGCCGGTGCATCCGCTTCCAGCCGCGTGCGTATGGATCTATTCGGCATTATCGCCTGCGGTACGATTGCCTCTCTGGGGGGTGGTACGGTGCGCGATATGTTGTTGAGCGGCCTCACCCGCCCGGATGGATCACCGGTTACGGTGTTCTGGGTGAACCCGAGTGATGTGGTGTTCCTGTACTGTGCGGTGGGCACTAGTTTGCTGGTGTTTTTCGTGACTCGTTTTATAGCTCCGCCCGTGGGTACCATCCGCGTGGCGGACGCTTTTGCTATGGCATTTTTCACTCTGCTGGGGGCAGCCAAGGCGCATTGCATTGGCTGTCCTTGGCTGGTTTCCATTTGTATGGGCGTGTGTACAGGTGTGGCCGGCGGTGTGCTGCGTGATGTGCTGACGGGTAATGTTCCGTATGTGTTCCGTCCGGGCGAATTATATGCCACGGCGTCTTTTGTTGGCTGTGCGTTGTTTTTGCTATTGATGGCTTTTGGGTGTTCATACTCAGTGTCATTTATTTTGGGCGTGGCGGCTGTTTTCTTTGTGCGGATGGCTGCTGTTCGCCACAACTGGAAGCTGCCTTCCTACCGCCCGCTTTTTGATACCGTGGGCCGCCGCGACCCGCTGGATGAGGATTGATCCCCGGCTGCTTCTCTTCGCGTTTCCTCTTGGTAGGTTGCCCTACGTGTTGCTGGAGAACATTATGATATATCAGCGTGTTGCAGAGGGGATGTCTTGTTTTTGCATGCCACGCGCGGGGGTTGACACAACGCGCGCGTGAGGTATAATGGGGCCATGAGCGATATCGATAAAGATTTGGAAAAAGATGTGCGCGAGGGTGCTTCCTGTGAGGACCCCTGCGACTGTGGTAAGCCTGAGACCCCCGGGCAGGAATATGCCGAGGCTGTGGATGAATCCGCTGAGGGCGAGGCTGAGGCCGCTGTGGATGAGCTGCAGAAGTGGCGCGAAATGGCGCTGCGCACTGCTGCTGAGTATGATAACTACCGCAAGCGCTGCGTGAAGGAGCGCGAGGAGTTCACTCGCTATGCCACGCGTGGCTTGCTTGAGGAGCTGCTGCCTGTGGTGGATAATTTTGAAATGGGTATGATGATGGCCGGGCAGGACACTTCATCCATGATTTACATCGGCATGAGCATGGTGCAGAAGCAGCTGGGGGATTTCCTCTCCTCTCAGGGGGTGGAGCCTATTCCTACGGAGGTGGGGCAGATGTTTGACCATAACATCCATGAGGCCATTCAGAGCGAGCCTTCCGATAAACCGGAGGGTACCATCATCCGCATCCTGCGCCGTGGTTATAATCTGAAAGGACGTCTGCTGCGCCCCGTGAATGTGGTGGTGGCTGCTGCGCCCGAGGCTGAGAATTCTGCCGAGTAATCCTTACCATTTTTCACGATAATGGCACAAGATTTTTACAGCGTGCTTGGCGTAGACAAGGGGGCCGATGATGCTACCATCAAAAAGGCCTACCGCAAGCTTGCCATGAAGTATCATCCGGACCGCAATCCTGATGATAAGGAGGCTGAGGAGAAATTCAAGGAAGTGGGTGAGGCCTATGAGGTGCTCAGCGACCCCGACAAGCGCGCCGCATATGACCGCTTGGGCCACGAGGCTTTCAAGAATGGCGGTATGGGTGGTGCCGGCGGTGCCGGTGGCTTCGGCGGTTTCACGGACCCGATGGACATCTTTGCCCAGTTCTTCGGTGGAATGGGTGGTTTCGGTGGCTTCGGCGGTGGTGGTCGTCGTCAGGCAGACCCTCGCCAGCCCGGTTCGGATTTGCGCTTTGACCTCAGCATTACGCTGGAGGAGGCTGCTCACGGCTGCGAGAAGACGATTGAAATTGACCGCATGGTACCCTGCGATGCTTGTGATGCCACGGGCTCTAAAGATGGGCGTGCCGGCTTTAAGACCTGCGCTACCTGCCATGGCACGGGTGTGATTACCCGCCAGAGCGGCTTCTTTGTGCAGCAGAGCACTTGCCCCACTTGCCATGGCGCGGGCCAGACTGTGTCGAATCCTTGCTCCGCCTGCCGCGGCGAAGGCCGTGTGCAGAAGGATGTAAAGATTACGCTGCGCGTGCCCGCCGGTGTGGATACCGGCACGAAGATTCGCTCCTCGGGTAATGGTGATGCCGGCCTTCATGGCGGAGAGACGGGTGATTTGTACGTGTTCCTTGAGGTGAAGCCGCATGAGATTTTCGTGCGTGAAGGCTTGAACCTGCACGTGACGATGCCGGTATCTCTGCTGGATGCCACTCGCGGTGGTACTATCACTGTTCCCACGCTGGATGGCCCCACCAAGCTGAAGCTTTCCGCCGGTACGATGGGTGGCACCGTTCTCCGCGTGCCCGGTAAGGGTATGCCCTCACTGCGTGGTAACGGCCGCGGTGACCTCTTAGTTGGTATCGTGGTGGAAACTCCCTCCGGCCTTGGCTCCAAACAGCTGAAGGCTCTTGAGGCTTTCTGCGAAACGCTGAAGGATGAAAACCAGCCTGAGGTCTGCGAGTTCCGCAAGCGGGCTGAGAAATATATGAAGTAATTCTTCCGCCCCTTGCCTTATGCACCGCTGCTACCTGCCGAAAGCTGATTTCAGCGCTTCTCCGCTCGTTATTGAGGGCGAGGAAGCGCACCACGCGCTGCGCGTGATGCGCCTGCGCGCCGGTGATGAATGTGAGCTTTTTGACGGCTGTGGACAGGCAGCTCGGGTGCGGGTGCTGGCAGGGCATGGCAGCAGCATGACTGTGGAAGTGCAGGAGCTGCTGCCGCCCATGCCCCCCGTGGCGGATATCACCTTGGCGCTGGCTGTGCCCAAGGGGAACAACATGGATCTCATCGTCCAGAAGGCGGTGGAACTTGGGGTGAGTCGCATCATCCCTCTCATCTCGGAGCGCACCATCGTGCGCCTGAGTGGTAAAGATGCTTCTGCTAAGGCTGATAAATGGCGCCGCACGGCGCTGGAAGCCTGCAAGCAATGCGGCGTGAATACTCTGCCGGTCGTGGAAGACCCGCAGTCCTACAAGCTTTTTCTGCATCGCAGCGACTTGCCCGTGCTGAAAGTGCAGTGTGCCATTGTACCCCATGCCCGCCCGCTGAGGCAGGTGCTGGAGGAGGGGCGTGCTGCCGGTGCGCGTGGCTGTGTGCTGCTTATCGGCCCTGAGGGGGATTTCTCACCGGCGGAGTATGAGGCGGCTGAACAGGCCGGCTACACGCCTACCGGGCTAGGCCCCATCATCCTGAGGGTTGAGACAGCCGTTTTCATGGCTGCGGCTGCCGCGCGCTATGCTCTGGACTGAGCGAGCGCCGTAACAGACTTATGAAAATCAGAATACTGCTGCTCTTGTCGCTCTGCACCCTGACGGGTATGAGCGTGGCTCGCGCTGTGGAGGCTGCCCCGGCTGAGGCTGTGGTGGCACAGGCCGAACACCCTTATTTTGAAGATATGCCGTACCCGGCTTGGTCTCGCCTTACGGCTGCGCAGGCACTGGTGGATGCCCCCGCCGCTCTGCAGATAGCGAACGCTCGCTTGGAGGCTATCCGCAACTTGCAGCCTGAGGAAATGACCTTCGAGAACACCTTCCTCGCTCTGGCTTATTCCACTCGTGAGCTGGAGAAGGTGGTGGATTACCTGCGCATGCGTGCCTCCACGATGGACACTCCTGAAGTGCGCGAGGTTCAGGCCTCTCTGCTGCCGGAGATGAATGCTTTTTACTCTGCCATTTCCTCTGACGCCCGCATTTGGGAGGTCCTTTCCACGGCGGCTCAGCAGCCTTGGGTGGCGAATCTCAGCGCCCAGAAGCGCCTCTTCGTGGAGCAGACGCTGGATTCTTTCCGTGATAACGGTGCGGAGCTTTCTCCTGAGCAGAAGGCCCGCAAGGCTGAAATCGAGCAGGAGCTTTCCGTCCTCACTCTTCAGTTCGGCAAGAATGTGCTGGATTCCACGAATAACTGGGAGCTCATTATCACGGATATCGCTCAGCTGCATGGCATGAGCGCCAACTGGATGGAGCTTGCCGCCGCGGATGCCGCCGCTCATGGCCATGGCTCTGCTGAGGCTCCTGCTTGGCGCATTACCCTGAAGGCCGGCAGTGCTTCCGCTGTGCTGCGTGATTGCTCCGTGGAGGCTACACGCCGTCTTTGCTGGGAAGGGCAGGCCACCATTGGCCGTGATGCTCCGTATGATAATGCGCCCATCGTGGCTCGTGTGATGGAGCTGCGCAGTGAGCTGGCTAAGCTGCTGGGCTTTGCCACCTATGCGGATTACCGCACTAAGAACCGCATGGTGGTGAATGGTGCAGGGGCCTTGGGCTTTGTGGATGGTATGATGGAGCGCCTCAGGCCTGCTTATCAGGCCGAGTGCGAAGAGCTTTTGGCTTACGCTTCAGAGTGTGAGGGACGTCAGCTTACCACTATTGCCCCTTGGAACTTCCGCTATTATCTGAACGAGCTCACCCTTCATCAGTGTGACTTTGACCCTGAGAGAGTCCGCCCCTACCTCTCCTGCGAGAATGTGCTCAAGGGCATGTTCGGTATTTACTCCGGCCTGTATAACATCACCATCGCTGAGCTTCCCACGGTCTGCCTGCAGCCCGGTGAGGCTTGCCCTGAAGGCAGCGTGGAGGTGTGGCACCCGGAGGTGCGTTTCTTCACAGTGACGGATAATCGCAATGGCGCGCATCTCGGTTCCTTCTATCTGGACCTCTATCCCCGCCCCGGTAAGCGTGCCGGTGCTTGGATGGCTCCTATGCGTGCCGGTGAGCCCGGTGTGAATGGAGCTCCTCACGCCCCGCACCTTGGCGCCATTACCGCGAATCTCACCCGCCCCGTAGGTGATGCTCCCGCTCTCTTCAGCCACATGGACGTGCAGACGCTGTTCCATGAGTTCGGCCACATGATTCATGCTATTTTCATGGATACGGAGCTCGCCGCGCACTGGAGCTCCAACATCGCATGGGACTTCATCGAGCTGCCCAGCATCATTAATGAGAACTGGACTTGGGAGCCTGAGGCCCTCTGGCTTTTCGCTCGCCACCATCAGACCGGCGAGCCCATGCCTGCCTCTCTCATGGAGCGCTTACAGGCCAGTCGCCACTTTATGCCTGCCACTCAGGCCATGCGCCAGTTCTGCCTTGCCAAGCTGGACCTTGAGATGCACATGAACTACGCCAGCCTCTTCGCAGGAAAGGATTTGGATGCGGCCTCTGCTGCTCTCCTCGCTCCTTGGCAGATGCCTTCCGGCGTGCCGGAGCCGTCATACATGCGCCGCCTTTCTCACTGTTTCACCGGTGCTTATGCTGCCGGCTACTACTCATACCAGTGGGCTGACGTACTGGCTGCGGACGCTTTCCGCCACTTCCAGGCTGCGGGTATTCTGAATCCTGAGCCGGCAGCTGAGTTCCGCCGCGCCATTCTTTCCGTGGGCGGCAGCAAGCCCGCTCTGGAGGCCTACCGTGATTTCACCGGCCATGACCCGGACCCGGACGCCTTCCTGAAGTCCATCGGTATCGTGGAGTAAATCCTTTCTCCCGAGAACTGATTTTCTCGTGCTGCAGGCGCTTGTTAGCCTGCAGCACTTTTTTGACATTATTTGTCAGAGAGGGAATGGAGCAGGTCTTCCGTGAACCCGGGGTATGAGAAAATGTCGTTATGCCCAGCGGGGTAGGTGCGTACCGTGGGAGGGGTGGAGAAGGCGCGGATGAGAGCATCCGTGGAGTCCGGAGGGACGATGGTATCAAACTGCCCGCGCAGGATGGTGACAGGGCAGGTGATGCCGGGGGCTGCCTCTGCTGAGCTCCAGGAATCCATAGGCAGGATGTGCGGCAGGACCGGTACGAAGCCGCAGGCCACTGCGGTGATGCTGTCAAAGGGGCACACGAGCACGAGCTTTTCCGGCTTTTCAGCGGCGGCCACTTGTGTGGCCACTCCGCTGCCGAGGCTGAAGCCCACGAGGTACAGGGGCGTGCTGCTGCCATTCATTCTGCTGCGGGCCGTGGCGATGCAGTGGCGGGCATCCGCCACGAGGCTTTCTTCATCCGGCGTGCCTTCGCTGCTGCCGTAGCCTCGGTAGTTCATGAGCAGGTAGGAGCGCGTGGTGTCTCCGGCGGCTATGTCGGTAAAGGCCCCCACATTCATGGCGTTGCCGCCGTACATGGCCACAAGCGGTGTATCTACCCCGCGGTTAAAGAACCAGCCGCGCAGCATGGTGCCATCATCCGCCGGGATGCTGATGGCCTGTGCGCTGTGCCCGTAAGGTGCATCCGGCAGTTCCATGGTGCTGCCCGGGTATACCATGGAATGCGTGACACAGGACGTCAGAAAGCGTAACACAAGCAGAACAGCTATGGTAATGATGCTTATTAGCAGCCATCTTCTTTTTTGAGGTGTAGCCTGCGGTGTACTGACGGGGAGTGAAGAATGCTGTTCCACTGTATATTATTGGTAAAGAGTTGTTAAGAAAATATGGTGTAAAATCCGAGATTAAATCGACGATTTTGCACAATTTGCTATAGTATATTTATGTGTAACGGAATATGTCGTTGTAGTGAGTGAAGTTGCAGACTTGCACATTGCGGAACAATCCCATATCCTCGCCGGCATAGATGAGGGCGGGCGGAAGCGAGTCCGGCGCAAAGTCTGCGAATTTTTCTACATTTTTGATCATGGCCGGTGTGAAGGTCATACCGGATTTGATTTCAATGGGGCGTGGGCATCTGGCTTCCTCCAGAATGAGGTCGATTTCAAAGCCCTTGGAGTCGCGGAAAAAGAAGAGGTTGGGGCGTTTACCGGTATTGAAACGGTTTTTCAGAGCCTCAACAACGACCATGTTTTCGAATATATTGCCCAAAAGCGGGTCTCTCCCGAGTTGGGAAGGGGATTCGATTCCGAGCAGACAGGGCACCAGTCCCGGCTCAGTAAAGTAGATTTTGGGGGACTTGGTGAGTCGCTTGCCGTAGTTGTTGTGGTAAGGATACAGGGTGAAGATGATGTATGAGGCCTCGAGTACAGATATCCACTCGCGAATGGTGGAGCTGCTTACACCTACATCTGCTGCCAGAGAAGCGAAGTTGAGTACTTGCCCCACACGTGAGGCGAGTAGTTTGAGGAATAGCTCGAATGCCTGAAGATTGCGTACATTCACCAGTTGGCGTACATCGCGTTCCACATAGGTGCGCAGATAGTCAGTGTATGCCTGCCCGGGCTCCATATTGTATTCATAAACACGGGGAAGACAGCCACGAAATAGAGTGGTATCTCGGTCGCCCTGTATGCCTACGGCACTTAGCTCTTGCAATGACAGCGGTAATAAATCCGCTATTCCGTTTCGTCCGGCCAGAGATTGTGTGATGGCCTGCTGCAGTTCCATTTGGCGGCTTCCGGTGAGTATATACATGCCGGTACGTTGCTCCTCATCCACTATCCCTTGCAGATAACTGAGCAATTCCGGCGTGTTTTGCACCTCATCGAATATACAAGGGGCTTTGTGCTGCTGTAAAAAGTGCGTGGGGTCTTCGCGGAAAAATTGTCGCTCCCGAATGTCCTCCATGCTCACATAATCAAAATCAGGGTACAGGTGCTGAGCCAGTGTGGTCTTGCCGGATTGGCGAGGCCCCGCAATTGTCACAATGGGGTACATGCCCATCAGCTTCTGTATATGGGCACTTATGAGACGAGGTATGTATCCTTGTTGCTTCACATAGAAGATTATATAAAAAACTGTGCAAAATGCAAGATTTAATCGACGATTTTACACGCTTTTTCGTAAAATGAAGAGAATCAATTTGTAGGAGTGGTGTTGGTGGGCGGTGTGGGCTGTTGCTGGCCTGGGGCTGTAGCGGAGGAATACAGGGCGTAGCAGCCACCGGCGGGCAGGAAGAGCGCGGTACAGAGCACGGAGCAGGGTACATCTACCGCAACGGCGGTGGCGACCCCTAGCGGGTAGGCCCAGAGTGCATGGACTGAGGTGCGAGCTTTGCCCCAAGAGCGTGTGGTATGGGGCAGAACCTCAACTTTCATGGCTGGGGTGGGGATGCTGCGATGCCGTTCGGGCAGGCTTGTCAGGTAATTCTGTAGGTCGAACTGCAGGGGATGGTCGTTCACCTTACCTGCCAAGAGCTGCTGCACATCCGTGTAGCTGTCCGGGTGTATGGGGATGTAGACCGGCTCTGGGTTACCGCCACTGTCAATCGTGGTTTGCCACGGTTCGTCAAATTCCCCGAGCTGAACGAAGGGTATGACATTGATGGGGAAGCTGCTCATCGAGCTGGTGTAGAGCTCGTAGGTACAGCGGTACCCTTTGACGTACCACTGACCATTGGCATAATAGAGATGGAGCTTGTCGCTCTGGTAGCAGATGGGGTCTACCGTGCGGCCAAGGTTGAAGACGTACAGACTGTAGTTGGTGCAGCAGCTGCTGAGCAGCAGGCACAGGGAGAGAAGCAGGGGTGATTTCATGGCTGTGAGATATTCAGCGCAGCTGGATGCCGGCTTTCTTGGCTGCTTTTTCCACCTCAGGCGTGATGGTGAAGTTCGGCGTGCCTCGCATGACCATAGGAGCCGGGGGCGTGCCGGGGCGGCCCAGCAGCACACGGCAGAGCCAGTTCACCAAGCGCACGAAGCGGATGCGCTTCATGTACGCACCTGCGCGGCGAATGCATTTGAGCGGTCCTGCGGGGTCTGACACCGCGATGACGACGCCTTCACACACCACGGCAGAGTTTCCGATGCCGAGCTGCTCCAGCGCGGTGGCCATGGCGAGGGCGTGCTCCCCGTCATCCGGTATGTGGCCGGGGTCTTCCACGGAGATACCATCCGTAGGCATATCCATGGCGTGCAGGGTGATGTTGTGCTTGTTGCAGAGGTCGATGACGGCCTGCTTCTGGAAGAGGATGGTGCGGTGAGCCTCGAAAACGATGTGGTTCACGCCCACAGCCGCGCAGTGCTGCACGGTGCGCAGGCCGATGCAGGGTACGTCAAAGCGCATGTCATGTCCGGGTTTGGTGACTTTGCAGAGGGTCACGGGGGGAGCACCGGCATTCCGAATGCACTCGTTCGTGCCCTTGTATGCCTCCACGCAGGCCACTTCATGGCCGCGCATCATGAGGCTTTGGCCGATATCCAAACGCGCGATTTCGCGGGCGAGCTGCATGCCGTGGCGCGCTTCTTCCAGCTGTTCGGGAGTTGGTGCCGGTCCTGCCAGGTGCCCCGGCGGCGGGAGCACTTCCTCCATGAAGGTGGTGGAGGGGAGCATGGTCATGCCGTGGCGGGCCACGTAGTTGCAGACGGCGGTGAAGATGGTGTGAGCGTTGCGGCGGTCCAGCTGGGCGAGTTCGCGGCGGGCGGTGGCATCCGGCCACATGGTGTAGATGCAGGCCGGCTTAATCTGGCCGGTCATCACGACGTGGGTGACGCCGTGCTGCTGGAAGAACTTGCGGGGAGCATCCAGCGCGCCTACGCGAAAAAGGGCGAAGGCATCACTGATTTCTGCGAGTTTTTTGTCCACAGCTCCGCGGAAGCCGGCCACTACCACGCGCATGCCGGCACGCTTGGCCCCCTCCACCATGAGGCGGGGGTACTCACCTGCGCCGGCAAGCACGCCAAGCACATGTATTGCAGGATTAGGCCGTTCCATGATTTACAGCAGTTCAGGGTGCTCCAGATAATAGGCTATCTTTTGCATGAGGCGGCCGATGTCGCCACCGTCCACCACGCGGTGGTCGAAGGAGGCCACGATGTTCGCTTTCTCTACAGGAATGAAGCACTCCACTTCATCACTCCATACGGGGGTTTTCACCACGGCTCCTACGCCCAGAATGAGGCTTTCGCTCGGCAGGGGCATGGGGCTGGCAAAGGTGAGCCCGAAGCCGCCGAAGTTCGATACTGTGGCAATGCCGCCGCCTATGTACGCGGGGTCCAGCTTGCGGTCACGTGCCTGAGTCACGACCTTGTTGTACTCATCGATAAGCTCATCCAGCGTGTATTCATCCACATTACGCATCACGGGCACCATCACGCCGTCCGCCACCTGCACGGCCACGCCGATATCGATGCGGCGCGGGGTGAGAATGCGCCCGCCCACCATGTAACCGGCGCACTCCGGAGCCTGTGCCAGAGCCACAGCCAGCGCGCGCAGGAAGTAGAGGGTGATGCCGGGTTTCCGGGGGTGATTGCGGCGGTGCAGGATGATGGGGGCCATGTAAATGGGGCGCCCGGCGCTGGCTATGGGGCGGCGCCATGTGCGCTGCATGCTGCTGGCTACACTGCGGCGCATGGGAGAGACGGGGCGGGAGGGCCAGCCGTCCACGTAATCCAGAAAGTTCTCGAAGTCATCTATGGTGATGCGTCCACCCGCGCCGGTGCCTGTCACATAGGCGAGGTCTGCCTCGGTGATGTTCAGCTCATCCATGCGGGAGCGGATTCGGGGGGAGAGGTATTGTGCGCCGCGCATGCCCATGGGTACCGGCAGGCCGCGGCCTCCGGTCTGGATGGGGGCGCCGCTGCCTTCGCGGTACTCGCCTTCCGTGGCGAAGTGGGCGCCGTCACTGCTAACGCTTGTGGTGGGCAGGGCGGTGGGCGCCGGGGGCTCTTCACCTTCTCCCAGGGGCGTGGCACCGGAGCGCTCCACCTCTTCCTCCGTGGCCTCGATGATACCCATTACGGCACCCACAGCCACTGTTTCGCCTTCTGCCACGGTGATGCTTTTCACGGTGCCGGCGCAGGAGACGGTCACGCCCATCACGGCCTTGTTTGTTTCAACCTCTATCACCTCCTGATCTTCCAGCACCTCATCGCCCGGCTTCACGAGCAGGCGCATGATGGTGGCTTCAGCTATGGATTCGCCCAGTTGGGGCATCAATATGGGAACTTGCAGCATGTTTTTCGGGAAAATGGGGGTGAGTATATCAGAGAGATATGAGGTAGCGCGCGGCCTCGACGATATGGGCGCTGTGCGGGCGGTGGGCTCGCCACAGGTCCGGGTGGTAGGGAATGGGCGTGTCTTTCGACGTCACGCGCAGGGGCGGTGCATCCAGCAGGTGGAAGCCTTGGCTTGTGACGCGGGCGATGACTTCAGCCGCCACGCCACCCCACGGGAAATCCTCACTCAGCACCAGCAGGCGGCCTGTGCGGGCCACGGAGGCGAGGATGGTGTCCGTATCCATGGGTTTCACGCTGCGTAAATCCACCACTTCCAGCTGGTAACCGGAGCTGGCAGCCAGTTCATCTGCAGCCTTCAGAGCCTCGGGTACCATGGCGGAGTAGGCCACCACGGTGGCGTGTCTGCCCGGCCTAGCGATGCGGGCGCGGCCGATGGGGAGGGGGTCCTTCTCCACCCAAGTATCAGCTTTCAGCCAGCGGTAAAGGAACTTGTGCTCCATGAATACCACGGGATCCGGTATCTGCACGGCTTGCTTGAGCATGTAGTAGGCATCTGCCACGGTGGCAGGGCAGAGCACGTGAGCACCGGGATAATGCGCGAATAGGGCCTCCACGGATTGGCTGTGGTACGGGCCGCCGCCGGGGGTGCCGCCACAGGGCATGCGCAGGGTGACGTTCACGGGGATGCCGGTGCGGTAGTAGTGCGCAGCGGCGTTGTTACCCAGTTGGTTCTGTGCCAAGGTGCCGAAGTCTGCAAACTGCATCTCTACAATGGGCTTCATGCCGCCCAGCGCCGCGCCGATGGCTACACCCATGATGGCATCCTCTGCGATGGGGGCGTTCAGCACGCGCCCGGGAAACTTTTCTGCCAGTCCTTTGGTGGCCTTAAAGGCACCGCCAAACTTTCCGGCGATGTCCTCGCCGTACAGGAATACCTTCTCGTCTTCCTCCAGCAGCTCGGTCAGGGCCTGATGAATGGCATCTATGTAGGTTACGCTCATGTGTTCTGAAGGATTCGGGGGTTAGTAGCGAGAGGGTTTCCAGGAGGTGGCGCTCCAGTCTTCCGTGACAGGATTCGGGGTGGCTTCTTTCTGTGCCTGAGCCATGGCTTGCTGCACTTCTTCAGCGCACTCGGCGCGCAGCGCTTCCACTTCCTCGGCGCTCAGCCAGCCTTGTTCCTGCATTTGGCGGCGTGCAACGGCGAGCGGGTCTCGCTCCGCAAACTCATCTTTCAGCTCCTGCGGTATGTAGGAGGCATCATCATGCTCACCATGGCCGCACATGCGCAGCGTGGTGGCTACCACCCACTGCGGGCCTTCTCCGGCTCGTGCGGCGGCGATGGCTCGCCCCATCACTTGCAGGGTCTGCAGGAGGTCTGTGCCGTCACATTCATGCGTGGTCATGCCGTAGCCCACACCGCGGTCACAGAGGCTGCGGCAGGCGAATTCCTGCACATTCGGGGTGGAGTAGGCGTATTGATTATTGGTAACGACGATGACGGCGGGGAGTTTCTCCACGGCGATGACATTGCAGGCCTCATGTGTGGCTCCTACGGAGGTGGTGCCATCACCTATGCAGATGACGCCCACAAAATCCTTTTCGCCCTGCATGCGCTTGGCCATCAGCATGCCTGCTGCTACGGAAACGGCTGCTCCCAAGTGTGATATGGTGGCCACGGAGCCTTCCACGGGATTGCCCCAGTGCACATTGCCCTCGCGCCCACGCATGATGCCTTCCACGCTGCCAAAGTAGCAGCGCGCGCTCAGCAGTACACTGTCTCCCCAAGCGCAGCGCCCGGCTTGCTCGCGGATGAAGGGGGTGTAGACATCGCGCCCCTTTTGTAGGTACACGCCCTCGCTCGCAGCGATGGCTTCGTGTCCGCGCCCGGTGAATACGCCGCCGTATATCTTGCCGGCTTTGTACAGCGCAGAGAGTTTGGTGTCGAACGCCCGTGCCAATTCCATGGCACGGTAGGCTTTCAGCGCAGTCTCCTTCAACTCATTTCCGTTCACGCTTTCATTATACATCTCTTCCCAACTTGAAGCAAGCTGTAAGTTATAAAAACTGCGTATCCTTCTTTGGTGATTCTGCTAGATTTTGTTATCTGCTGAGGGTGGCTTGCTTCCGTGCAATGAATTTGACAGCCCGCCTGAGTTGTGGTAAAAAAGCTCCTGCTATGAAAGACACCTTCGCTCAGTTCGTTCGCCTCGGAATCATTATTCTGGCTTTATCCGTGGTGTTGTACTGGGTGGATTCCGCGTGGTTTGCCTCGCGGCGTTTGCCATCTTGCGTGCAGGCGGAGCTGCCGGAGGGGCGTATGTGCTTGGAAACGGTGCGCGCGAAGTATGGTGATAAGGTTGTATGGGTGGACGCCCGCAGTGAGAGCGATTTTGAGATTAATCACCTCATGTTTAATGATAACCGCATGTTTCCTATCCGCCCCGGTGCGCGTATGCAGGAGCAGGTGGACGCTGCCGCTGAGCGTTTGTTCCGGGCAGGAGAGCAGGGGGAGTGCATTCTCGTGTTCTGCACGAATTCCTGCACATCTTCCGAGGATGTGGCAAAGGAGCTTCGCTCGCTTGATTTCGGGGCTCCCGTGTACGTATTAGAAGGTGGCTGGGATGTGCTGAAGGCCGCGGGTATGGTGAACTTCCTTTGATGAAATGCAGCCGAAGCCGCTGCATTAGAAGGGGTGCGCGTAGCGCTCCAGCATGAGGCGGAAGCCGATGGTGGGACGGCGGGATTCAGCCTGTTGAGGCGTGCGGCCGGCGGAGTTTAACTGGCTCGGACGGAAGGAGGTGTAATCACCGCCGCGAGTTACGCCGTAATGGCGAAAATTGAAATCCGGCGGGCCTCCGTATTCACCACTTACCCACTCTTGCACATTACCGCTCAGGTCGTGCAGACCGAGGCTGTTAGCGGAGAAAGAGCCCACGGGGGCGGTGTGGGTGAAGCCGTCCCGGTAATTGGATATCACGTGGTTGACCGGCAGGTAGGGGCGCGCGCTTATATCCGCATAATTCCCGGAGTTCTGCTGCGGTGGCCAGCTCATCCCCCAAGGGAACTCCTGTGCGGAGAGGCCGGAGTGCTGACGGTGGCGGGCATACGGGGAGCCGCCTACCTCACCCTTGCAGCCTACCATGGCGCTCCACTCTTCGTCCGTGGGCAGGCGGTAGAAGTCCGTGCTTTCTATGATGCCGAGCTCGCGTTCCCGGTGGGTGAGCCAGCGGGCGAAGTTTTCGGCATCCGTGCGTGACACATAGACGACGGGGTGGTGTTCATTCTGCTCGAAGGTGGGGCGCTGCGGTTCCGGCACGCCGGTGGCGGTACAGTAGGCGCGGTAATCGCTCACGCGCACTTCCGTGGCGCCGACCAGCAGGGCCGGGGTGAGCGGGCGGAATTTTTGTCCTAAGCTGTTAATCCACTCCGCGCCGAAGGTGACAGAGTGGTTCGGCTCCAGCACAAGGTTCAGCGAGAGCCCGCGGGGGGAGAGTCCGCTGCGGCGCACGACGGCATGCCCGGGCAGGCGGACTTCCAGCAGATAGGGGGCGAGTGGGACACGCTCATCCTGCATGGGGGTGACGCCCAGTAGCTGCCCATTCAGGCGCACCTCGGCACCGGCGGGGTTGCTGTATACTGTGATGGGCGTTTTCATCACCAGCGTGGTGCTCAGGCGGAAGCAGCTCATCTCGCCATGTTCCTGCTCAGGTATGGCCACGAGTGTGTGATCTCTTCCCAGTGTACCAGCGGCGGTGCATTTGCCGGCCAGCCACAGGGTATAGGCACTGATGCCTTCCGTCGTGGTGCGCACGAGGCCTGTGCCGGGTACTTCTTCGAAGGCCAGCTGGGTGCGCTCGGGGCTGTCTTGCAGGAAATCTTCGAACATGGCACGTGTCACCGCTGTGGTGGCCCGGTGGGTGTTCCCTTCGGGCTCGTAAGCGGTGCCCTGGGCATCCGTCCATGTTTCTCCACTGCGGGGCGGGCGGTAGGGGGTAAGGTCGCCGCCGAGGCAGAGCAGGCCGTTCTCCGGTACCTCGCCGCTGCAGTAGGTGTCTGCATACCCCTCTTTGCGCAGAATGAAGCGCAGTTGCTGTCCGGGGCGGACATCTACCGGGCCGTAGGGTGTTTCATCCACGTACACGCCTTCTTCCGTGTAAATGGAGGCTCCGGAGGGGACGGAGGCGATGAAAAGGCTGCTGCCCTCGGGGGATGGGGACTGCTCACGCTGCTCGGTGTTCTGCTGGGGCGTCACGGGGGCGCGTCCTGCAAGGGCGTCAGCCGCGCCCTGCAGGCGGGAGCTCATGTCGGACGGCAGGAAATGGCTGCCCACAGCCACCGCTAGAGCCACCGTGAGCCCGGCTACGGCCACGTGCGTGGCCTTTAGTTTGCGGCGGGGCTTGCCGGCCGGGCCGGTGCTTCGTGGTGCAAAACCGCGCAGGGCATCTAGCCGCTCGGCCATCACCTGAGCGGAGATGATGCTGCTCTTGCCTATCACCGGTTCGGCGGCGGCGCAGATGATGTCATTGAACTTCAGCCAGCGCCGGTGTGAGGCGCCTTCCGGCAGCTCAGCAGGCAGCTCGGGGAAGTCCAGCCTGTCTTTGCCGGTAGCGATTTCGTATAGCACTTTGGCCAGCGCGTACACGTCGGCTCGCGGGGTACCCGGGCCATCCGGCGGTATGTAGCCCTCTGTTCCCACAAAGCTGCGGCGGCTGTTCGGCGCCACAAGCCCGGCGTCTGCCAGCTTGGCGCGGCCGTTTACGAATACGACATTGGCCGGCTTCACGTCGCGGTGCGTCAGCTCTTCCGCATGCAGCCCGGCCAGGGCGTGTGCCAGCTGGCTGCCTACTTCCAGCACGTAATCCAGTGGCAGCGGGCGGTGCCCGTACAGCTGCATATCGCTCAGCAGTGTGCGCGGTATGTATTCCTCAGGTGAGATGTGGATGCCCGTGTATGCATCATCCGCCAGCTCCATCACGTAGTAATAGCAAGGGTACTCACCATCCCTCCGCCCCACGTGCAGGATGTGCACAAGCCCGGGATTGCCGCGAGCAATGGGCTCGTAGTTCAGCACGCCTTCAAATTCGCGAGTGAAGCTCCGCTCATCATCAAAATCCTCATGCCACACCACCTTCACCGCGCGGCAGGCACCCGTCACTGTGCGGGCCAACCATACCTCGCCGTACGCTCCTTTGCCGATGATGCGCAGCATCTCCAGATCCGGTATTTCCGGCACAGCCCCATCCGGGCGCTGCCTGTGCCCCGGCCGCGGCTTTAGCCCCCGTGAGGGTGCGCTCTTGCGTTTATCTGGACTTTCCTCTCCCACTCCCGCACATTATAGCCCGTTCACTCCCCCAACGCAAGCCGCAACACCCCACACCCTCCCTTTTTATCCCTTTTTTAACCCCTTTTTTTGACTTTTTTCGCTTTTTTGCAAAATTTGTCTTGCAATCCCCGCCGCTTTATGGTTAAATCTCCTCGCACACATTCCAAAGCGCACGTGGCGGAATTGGTAGACGCGCTAGTTTCAGGTTCTAGTGAGTAACATCGTGATGGTTCGAGTCCATTCGTGCGTATAGATTGTAAATGAGGGAGTTATGAGTAAATCATAACTCCCTTTCTTTTTGTAATCATTCCATAAAATCGACCAAAAACGGCTGAAAACGCATACCAATAACTCGAATTTTTCACGAATAGTCAAAATACTTATAATCAATAATTAGTATAAAATTTCAGCGAGCCGCAAAAAACTCGTTTTCTCTGATACTTGGCAGTAGAAGTCTCATAAGGGCTTTTTCAGGACTTCATCTACCCTCCTAAAAGGGGCAGTGCCACACACTCGGAGGTAATAAGGGGGCTTCTCACGAGCAATTAGGAGTATTTGAGAAAAAGTTTTCACGAATGGCTAGTGATTTGTGAAGGGGTACTTCTGAAAACAGACTTCTGCATACTTCCGTCTAACAGAAAATGCTTATAACTGCAATCCAAGTGAGGATTACAGATACAGGCATTTTCTATTAGAACAGCCTACGGATAGCCCTTATTAATAAAAAAGCATCTCGCCCTGGATCCAGGCTTTCATTTTGTAACCTCTGATTTGATGAATGCTCCTACATCATTACCTCAATCGCACAGAATAACCCTGTGAGGTTGCTTTGAGGGGCTGATGAAGCCTGACTTCAACGGTGACTTATACCCCTTGTAGCGTCACTTTCTCAAAAAATCGCAAATTTGCATTTCTAATTGCGAGCGGATTGCAAATACCGCTATAAAACATTGTATAAGGCTGTATTACGACAGAACTATACAAGTCTTCTTCATGTTTAATAAGGTTTAATTATCAGATGTTTAGATGGGATGTTTAAGCAGTTCAATCTCTTGCGCATAGAGAAGAGGACTACTTGCTACAACCCAACGGCCCTACAATACAGCATTCAGAATGCGATATATATATTCGTAAAGGCTTGATATGCAAAGGGTAATTTTTTTACTGTACCCAGAATTGTACCCAGGATATATTTTGGTGATTTTGGGGGTAATTTTTTGTGTATGTTGATATGGGAATCCTGGGGGTGATGTTTAGGAAAAGTTAAGGAATGGGATTATTCGGCAGAATGAGCTTGTAGGTGAGTGGTGCAAGTGGTAGAATGATAGACGAGAAAACGATTTGCAGACTGAGCTTATGCGTGGCGGCTGCGGCGATGCTGGTGGGCTGCGGTGGCGGCTCAGCTCGTTGACTACGCGGAGGATGAGACGGTGCTTTCCATCGTGCGAGCCCGCTACCCCCAGCTGACCAGTCTGGACATCCGCGAGGCTCTCTCGGATGCCGGGGAGCTGGTCGGCCACTTGTCCCACCCCGCGCTCAAAGCCATCTTCCATACCCTGTTCAAGGGTGTTGTGTACGATATTGAGGAGAACGAGCTCCGCATTG
>JAZQGN010000013.1:0-8420 GCA_045540095.1 Akkermansia sp. | reverse complement strand
GGGCGCTACAACTCCTCCTATACGCTGGAGTTGGAGACGCAGCAGGATAATGAAACCAAGCGTTTCACTGTTGCGAATGCATAATCATCCTGTAGCAGCATAGAATTCCGAGGGGCTGGGCGCCATGTGCGTCCTGCCCCTCGGATTTGCACAGTTTGTGTGTACGTTATGTACTTTATTCTGTACAGTATTAAGAATGTTTGCTAGACTGAATCGCATACTTGTTTGAGTGGATATGAAACAATTTATATATGCTGATGGTGTGGCTAACGTCTCCCTTGCTGGGGGGATGGTGAGGCTGGATTTGTTTCACTATGATGGAAGCCCTGCGGAGGGGCAGCGTGACTTGCCGCGAACTGTGGATCAGCAGTTAATTATGTCGCCGGTGGCATTTATGCGGGCGTATGAATCCATGCAGCGCTTTGTGGCGGAGCTTGAGAAGAATGGCCTTGTGCAGCGAGGTGCTGCGGCTGCGGTGGCGAAGGCGTCAGCGGCTGCGGTATCTCCTAATTTTGAATGATTTGTATGGAATATACTGAATCTGAAAAGACGGCGAGAGCGTGTCTGGAGGAGATAGTCAAACTGGTGCCGGATGCCGGTAATCTGGAGCCTCTGCTGGGTGAGCAGGTCGTGTCTACTCCGCAGCGTATGCAGGAGGTGCTCTCTTCGCTGCGCCTGAAGCCTGAGTGGCGAGAGGATACCACGGTTGATGAGTTGGCTACTCACTTCGGCTCACCGGTAGTACTGCAGCTGGGAAATGAGAACTGGGTTATCTTCTTAGGCTGCCGCCGTGGGGCTGAGGGTGAGGAAGAGCATTACGCGGTATATGACCCGCTGAGCCGTGAGAGTGGTAAGGTGATTTTCCTGAAGAAAGCCGCGGTGGAGAAGGCATGGCAGGGCAAGGCCATCTTCCTGAAGAATTTTGCTAATCAACATTATGCAGCGGATGGCCGCCATACCTTCCTGTACTGCTTGGTGAGCATATGCCGCCACCATAATCTGGATGCGGATGTGCGCCGCCTTCTGCATGAATATGCGGTGGAAGAGGAGCCCAGCCTGAATTTGCTGCGTAAGATGGCGGATGACTTGGGGCTCAAAACCAGCCGCGGTAAGATGAAATGGAGCGCGCTGGAAGAACGCGAGCATATTTACCCCTCCATTGCTGTGAAAAAGGATGGCAAGGGCGCCGTGCTCTGTGGCATGCGGGACGCCGCCGCGCCTCCCGGCCAGCCGGAGCTGGAGGACCCGCCTTCTCTCATTGGCGTGTGGGACCCCGTACCGCCGGCACAGGGAAGGGCACCGGAAATCCAGTGGCTTACCCAAGAGCAGTATGAGAATCAGTTCACCGGGGAAGTTGTGCTCTGTAAGCGCGTATTCTCCCTGCTGGATGAAGAAAGGCCCTTCGGCTTATTGTGGTTTATCCCTGAGTTTGCCCGCCAGCGTAAACTGCTGGGTGAGGTAGCCACGGCGGTGCTTGCCATCAGCGCCATTGGCTTGGCCACGCCCTTGTTCTTCCAGCTTGTGGTGGATAAAGTTTTGGTGCACCAAAGTTATACCACGCTTACCGTGCTGGGGGTGGCCGTGTGTACGGCGCTTCTGTTCAATGCTCTGCTGGAGTTCTTACAGAATTACCTGCTTATCTATGCCACGAATCGCATTGATATTCGCTTGGCCACCAAGACCTTCCGCAAGCTGTTGAATCTGCCGGTGGATTTCTACGAGAGAATCTCCAGTGGTGTGCTCATTAAGCACATGCAGCAGACGGAGAAAATCCGCCAGTTCCTCTCCGGTAGCCTGTTTTTCACGCTGTTGGAGCTTATTTCCCTACTGGTGTTCCTGCCGGTGCTCTTCTGGTACAGCGGCAAGCTGACAGCCGTGGTGCTGCTCTTCACTTTCCTAATGGCGCTGGTGATTGCCACGCTCATTAAGCCGTTCCAGCGCAGGCTGGAAGAGCTGTACCAAGCTGAGGGGCGTCGCCAAGGCATGCTGGTGGAGACTATTCATGGTGTGCGTACTGTTAAGTCCTTAGCCTTGGAGCCGGTCTTGCAGCGCAAGTGGAATGATACAGCGGCCTATGCCATTTCCCGCTATTTTAACGTAGCGAAGATATCCATGACCGCCCGCACGCTCAGCCATTGGCTAGAGCGTTTGATGGGGGTGGCTATCATATGGGTGGGCGCTCTGGCCGTGTTTGACGGCGAGCTTTCCGTGGGTGCGCTCATTGCCTTCAACATGTTGGCCGGGCGCGTCACCGGGCCTCTTGTACGTATCGTCGGCCTCGTGCATGAGTACCAGCAGACCTCGCTTTCCGTGCGCATGCTTGGCGTGGTGATGAATGCCCGTGATGAACAGGTGGGTGGCGGAATTCGCCAGCCGCTAAGGGGTGAGATTTCTTTTGAAAACATCCGCTTCCAATACCTTCCGGATGCTCCTCCTGCCATTCGTGATTTCACCTATCGGATTCAGCCCGGCACGACCGTGGGCCTTGTGGGGCGTAGTGGTTCCGGTAAGACGACTGTTACCAAGCTCATGCAGGGGCTTTACCCCTTGCAGCAGGGCGTAATTAAATATGATGGCATTGATTTGCGTGAGATAGATCGCTCGCACCTGCGCTCGCATATCGGCGTCGTGCTGCAGGATAACTACTTCTTCCACGGCACCATCCGTGAAAACCTCACGCTCACCAAAAAAGACGCCACCATGGAGGAGGTTATTTATGCCGCACGCGTGGCCGGCGCTGAAGAGTTTATTCAAAGCCTGCCTCGCGGTTATGACTCCATGCTGGAGGAGAACGCCAGCAACCTCTCCGGCGGTCAGCGCCAGCGCTTGGCCATTGCGCGCGCGCTCCTGCCGAACCCGCGTATTCTTATCTTTGATGAGGCCACCAGCGCGCTTGACCCTGAGAGCGAAACCCTCATCCGAAAGAACCTCAAGCAAATTGCACGTAACAGAACGGTGTTCATTATTTCGCACCGTCTTTCCATCCTCTGCCGCGCGGATGATATCGTCGTGTTGGAGAAGGGGGCTATTCTGGAGCACGGCACTCACCGCCAATTGGTAGCTGCGGGCGGTCTGTATGCAAACTTCTGGCAGCAGCAAATGGGAACAGATGAAGACTGATATTTACCATGAGCCGTAAAAAGAAAAAATTAAAAGAGCTGACAGATGCTGACATCGCAGCATGCGAGCCGGAGTCCATTTGGCTTGAAACCCGTAAATGCCCTGTGCCGGCACATAGTGTGCTGTGGGTCATTATCACGCTGTTGGTGTGCGGAATTATCTGGGCTTGCGTGGCCAAGGTGGATAAAGTGGTGACCGCTGAGGGGAAATTAGTGACCACCCGACCGAACATCACCATGAAACCGCTTGAACGAACGGTTATTAAGAACGTTCTTGTGCGCGTGGGGCAAGTCGTGGAGAAGGACCAAGTGCTCGTGGCGCTGGATTCTACGGTCAATGAGGCGGAGCTGCGCTCATTGAGAGAGCAGCTGGCCTATCACCAGTGCCGCGTGGCGCGCCTCCGCGCAGAGCAGAGCGGGGCTACTGAGCTAGAGCTGCCTGCGGAGCTTGCCGATTGCCCGGCCGCTGCCCAGCAGATGGCTCACTTCCGGTCCCGCCGCGAGTTTTTTGAAAAGCGCAGCGCCTATCTTCAGGCTTGTGTTGACAAGTACATCGCCACCTCGCAGTCCATGCTCCAGTCCTTGGCTAAGTATGATGAAATGATGGTGCCGCTCAAACGCATTGAATCCACCTATGTCAATTTGGCTGAGCGTGGTATTGCTCCGCGAATTGAGATGATGCAGACCACCATTCAGCGTATGGGCAACGAAATCGAGGTGGAAAACCAGCGCACCCGCTTGGTGGAAGATGAACAGATGCGCAACACCTCCGCGGCCGAGCTTGAATCGTTTATTGCAGAATGGAAACAGCAGATAGACGAACAGCTCGCTGATGATGAGCTGCAGGTGCTGGCTTTGCAGGAGAAAATTCGCCAGACTGAGTACTTGGCCTCTCAGGAGAGCTTGCGCGCTCCTTGCCGCGCCGTGGTGCATGAAATCGCGCCGTACCAAGAGGGTTCCGCAGTGCGTGAGGCGGAGGCATTTATCACCCTCATTCCCATGGATGAACCGCTGGAAGCGGAGGTCGATATCTTGCCGAAGGACGTGGGCCTACTGCGCACCGGGGATGTCGCTCGCCTGAAGCTGGACGCTTTCCCCTTCCAGAGGTATGGCACTCTTGATGGCACGATTTCCTTTATTTCAGCGGATACGTACGAGTCCACCTCCAACTTGGAGCAGGATGAAGGTGTGTCCGCCGCTGCCACCGGTGGCAAGCGCCCGCAGTTCCGCGCCCGTATGCGTGTGAGCGGTGAGCTGGACAGCGTGCCCGCTGAGCTTTGGCAGAGCGCCGGCATGCGCCTGCGAGCCGAGATTAAGGTAGGCGAGCGTACCGTCATCTCATACCTCATGCATCCCTTCCTCAAGGCGATGGATGAAGCCATCCGCGAGCCCTGATTCTTGCGCGAAAAAAAAGATTTCCGGCAGCCGCACTTGGGTATTACAAGTGCGGCTGCCGTTATTTATTATGTTAGGGTGGTATATAGAGCAAGAGTGGCTAGCTTTTCTCAGTTTATTTCAATAAGCTGCAATGGAAAATTAAGGAAGTATTGCCCTATAAAAACTTTTAAAAAGATATGCGTTTTTGAGAGCATTTAGCTTGACAATATTGATATCTCCATTGTATATTGTATAGTACTATGAAGCGCAATTTTATTACCATCTCTCTTTTCAGTTGCCTGCTTAGTATGGTCAGTCAGGCTCATGTTATTTCCGGTAATTCCACTCAAATAGATATTTCTGACGGACTAGCCACGAAGCTTTATGTCAACAATTATACAGGCACCGAAGTAATCAATGTGGGCACTGAATATAAGGAAGTTTATGTCCTCGGTAGCGCAGAAATAGGGCCTTTTGATGATTCCAAAAGAAGCATATATGTGGAATCTGATTCTTCATTTGTTATCAATGGTGATGTAAATGCTAAAATAGTACAAGCGCAAGTAGGTGTTACAAACTCATCCATTCAAATTACCGGTGATGTTACCGTCAACAGCATGTTTGCTATAGCTGAGCCCTCCAATACAGTTCAAATTGGCGGTACCTTAAAAATTGATGGATTAAACTCATTTGTCGAAAGCGGGAGCAATGTTTATGCCAATAGTGTTGTTGTTGCAAAGGCCTTAACCGGTGTAAAAGTTGCCGGCAGTATCTATACCAATTCCTTCGTGACGAATGCAGCCACCACGACCTTCCAAGCCGGTTCCCTCCTTGCCGCTCTCGATTCTCAAAGCGCTGGAACGCTCCTTGTTGTATCCGGCGGAACTGTGGTCTGCCAAGGTGAAATTGACGGGGCAACCGAAGTAACAGGCGGAACTTTTTCTTTAGATGACGCCGCTGTTGTAGCGGACGTAACCTTGGACAGCGGCACGCTTAAAGTGTTAGGTGATGCCCAAACCGGAGCCCTGACGCTGAACTCCGGCTCGCTGATATTCAATGCTGATACGACCTTGGATTTGAACGGCGCCGCGCTTACTTGGACTGATGGCGTTAGCATCACCTTAAACGTCGATAATATCAACCAGCTGGGGAAGAACATCGTTCTGTTTGACAACATCTCTGCAGACTCCGTACTGCCTGAAAGTTTGACTATCACCGTAGCTGACAAAACCGGAAGCACGCAGACGACCGTCACATTGCAAGATGACGCCATTGTCATCAATGTCCCGGAGCCCGCTTCCTCCGCCCTTGCCGTATGGGGCCTCTCTCTTCTCGCCATGAGAAGACGCCGTAAACACTAAAGATTCCCCTTCCAGCTTCTGAAAACAGACCGGCACCTCAACGTGCCGGGCTGTTTGTTTTTTACCCTGCGGGCGCAGAAAAAAAAGCCCTTCTCCCGCTTGCCAAGGAGGGGGGACACCCGCAAATCTCCGTATAACTCACAGCCTGCGGCCCAGTGGGGGAGGGGGCGGTTCCGCTGGCTTGTTATCGCCTTGATGTTGGGAAACGTGAAGCTCCTCGTCAAAAATAATTAACGGAGAGAACCTTCCTGATAAAGAATTCATAGTAAAATCTGTGTATTCTTGCTTGAACGCGGTTCCATTATTTGGTAGACTGGGGGCAGCGGAGGCCCAACACGCTATCAACCATGGATACTGTCATTTCCAAGAAACAGATGACTGAAGAGGAGATAAAGCTTCAGTACATTACCCCGGCCATCGAAAAGGCTGGCTGGGATAGGAAAAAGCAAATCCGTATGGAGTATGCTTTCACCGATGGAGCCGTCATCGTTCGGGGTAATACCGTTGCTCGAGGTAAGCGGAAGCGTGCTGACTATGTTCTTTATCATCGTCCGAATATCCCTCTTGCCATCGTTGAGGCTAAGGACAACAAGCATAATCTAGGGGATGGCATGCAACAGGGCATTGATTATGCTAAGATTCTGGACATACCCTTTGTGTATTCCTCCAATGGAGGCGGTTTCTTGGAGCATGATATGAAACAAGGAACAGAGCGAGAAATCCCTTTGGATGCGTTCCCATCGCCGGAAGAGCTTTGGCATCGCTTTACCTCAGTATCTAATTACACTCCGGAACAAGAAGCGCTCATTTCAGAGCCATATTACTTTGCTCCCGGAGATAAAACTCCCCGATACTATCAACGCATAGCTATTAACCGAACCATTGAAGCCATCGCGCGAGGACAGAACCGAATCCTGCTGGTTATGGCTACCGGAACGGGTAAGACATATACAGCTTTTCAAATTATTCACCGCCTTTGGAAATCCGGAACTAAGAAGAAAATCCTTTTCTTAGCAGACCGCAATATCTTGGTAGACCAAACAATGACTCAGGATTTCAAGCCGTTTGCCAAGGTGATGCACAAGATAGGGGAAAATGAGCAGAAGGATGCTGAAGGAAATAAGATTCTGGATAGCTCCTATGAGATTTATCTTGCTCTGTATCAGCAATTGGCCGGGGATGATAATAAGGAGCCGTTCCGCGCCTTTTCGCCGGAATTCTTCGACCTGATTATTATTGACGAGTGTCACCGTGGTAGCGCAAAAGAGGACTCTCAATGGCGCAAAATCTTAAATTATTTCAACTCTGCCACGCACATTGGGCTGACCGCAACACCTAAGGAAACAAAGGAGGTTTCTAACATCACGTATTTTGGAGAGCCCGTATACACATACAGCTTGAAACAAGGTATTGATGACGGATTCCTTGCTCCATACAAGGTGGTTCGTGTGGGGCTCAATAAAGATTTGGAAGGCTATCGGCCTCCGGCTGGTAAGCGTGATGTGGATGGAGACGAAATAGAGGATAGAGAGTACAACATAAAAGACTTTGACCGAAATCTCATTATCGATGAGCGTACGCAACAGGTCGCAAAACGAGTCACTCGATTCCTTAAGGAGAATGACAGGTTTGCTAAGACTATCGTCTTCTGCGTGGATATCGAACACGCCGAGCGCATGCGCCAAGCCTTGATAAATGAGAATAGCGACCTCATTGCACAAAATCCCAAGTACATCATGCGTATAACTGGGGATAATGCAGAGGGCAAGGCTCAGTTGGACTATTTTATTGATGCCGATTGCAAATATCCTACAGTTGTAACGACATCAAAGCTCCTTACTACAGGTGTAGACTGCAAAACTTGCAAATTGATTGTGCTGGATTCTCCCATAAAATCCATGACCGAGTTTAAGCAGATTATAGGTCGAGGTACGCGCCTGAAGCCTGAATGCGGCAAGGAGTATTTCACTATTATGGATTTCCGGGATGCCAGCAGATTGTTTGCTGACCCTGACTTTGACGGAGACCCCATAGTTGTCATTGACTTGCAATCGGATGAAGGCGATGATAATGGAGACGAGGATGGCACAACAGGAGATGATGAAAATCCCCCTATTGACCCGCCTGTAGTCGACCCTCCCATTGTCGACCCTCAGCCTCCCCATGAGCATAAGAAAAAGGTACGCATCAATGGAGTGGACGTTCATATTCTCAATGAGCGAGTGCAATACTACGATGCCGATGGTAAATTGACCACAGAGAGTGTTATAGACTACTCTAAGAGAAATATCTTGGGAGAGTTTGCTTCACTTGATGAGTTCCTTCAAAAGTGGAATGCAGAAGAGAAGAAACAGGCTATCATTGACGTCCTTCAGGAGCGCGGTGTCTTGCTTGAATCCCTTAGGGAAGCCTCAGGTAAGAAGGATTTGGATGATTTCGACCTCATCTGCCACATTGCATACGATAAAGAGCCGCTGACTAAAGCGGAGCGAGCAAACAACGTCCGTAAACGCGGATATTTGCACCAGTACTCGGAGCTGGCTCAACAGGTTCTGAGCGCATT
>JAZQGN010000012.1:0-22516 GCA_045540095.1 Akkermansia sp. | reverse complement strand
TATGAGACTTAAAGAATTACAGAGCTCATTAAACTTCTTCAAGCGTAGAATGGCACATGCAAAAAGCAGTTTATCGGCGCAACGCGACAAGTTTCTTATCCGTGAAATTCAACGAGCTATTGCACATGATGAAAAGCAAATCGCACGGATAGAGAAAGAAATGCATAAGCTCATAAAAGCTAATCAGGAAATGCAGGAACGTTATGATTATTACCTTAGTTTACAGGGTATTGGGCCTAATACAGCTCTGGCCTTAATAAGTCAATTGCCGGAATTAGGTCAAATGAATCGTAGACAGGTTGCATCGTTAGTAGGTCTGGCTCCATACAACTGGGATAGCGGAAAGATGACAGGCAAAAGAATGACTAGAATGGGCAGAAAAGGTATTAAAAGTCTGCTATACCTGTCCGTTACCTCATTACTACGTCTACATGACCATCCTATCACTAAAATGTACGAAAGGTTGAAGCAGAAAGGCAAAAAAACAATCGTAGCAATGGTTGCGTGTATGCGAAAATTATTGATCTGTCTTAATGCTGAAACAAAAAAGTGGCTATCCGAAAAAAACTACGCATAGGTATAAAAAGTCTCCGAAGGTGCCCAACTCCCTAGCAGAAAGGGGTGTGGGGAAGGGCGGCAATGAGCCCTTCCCCACGTAGCGTGGCATAAAATTTCACCTTTTTCATTTTCATAATTGACTAGCGGGGTTCATATTTGTTTTTTCCAGTTCCCGGGGTTCCGCTCCTAGCGGAGCTTCACGCCCGGGCTACCTTATACCGCCCCTCACCGGGGCTCGGGGCTAGGCTCGGTTCCGGCTTCTCAGGATAACGCCGAGACCGGCTGCTCGCGGGCTTTTTGTTCTCAATAAATGAAATAATGGAGCATAAAAAAGAACCGCCCATTATCACGAATGGACGGTTCTTTTATCAATCAGAAGAGGCTCACCGATGACTCAGCGTGCATAGCTGTGTACGGAAACGATGTTCGGCAGGAGGTTCACCACAAAGAAAGTGATGAGCACCGCCAGCACGCCGAGAAGCAGCAGCGTTCGGCGCAGCCAGAAAGCGCTATCCTGCTTGCAGGCGTGGAAATAAATGAGATACACAATCCAAGTGATGAGGGCCCACACCTCTTTGATATCCCAAGCCCAGTAGCGGGCCCAAGCCACATCCGCCCACAACGCACCGCTCCACAGCCCGAAAGTCAGGAAAGGGAATGCCAAGCGCACCACCTCATCCGCCGCCAGCAGACGCTCCTCCGCTTTAGCGCGGAAAGACATAACCACCAGCACGGCAGATACCGCCAGAAGGCCGTAGGCAATGACGTAGCTCGTTACATGCGGGGCAAACCAAGCGGACTGCAGCGCGGGCATCTGGCGCCACGTAGCCTGCATGGGCATGCACAGAGCCCCCACCATGGCCACCACCCCCACACCGGCGAAACAAGCCGTGAGGTCCGTACCGCGCCAGCGGCGCATGTACAGGGACATAGGCCCGAGCACCAGCGGGAAAAAGCACATCACATGGCGCATATTACCAAAGGGCAGCGACTCCGCGAGCTTGCAGTTTGCCGCGAAAAGCCCCAAAGCAGTGAACCAAGCTGTGGCCTCAAAGCAGCGGGCGGGCTCCATGCGCTTCAGCCCGGCGAGCACAGCAGCAGCCAGAGAAAACACAAGCACGGCCACCGTCAGCAGCGTAATGAATGATATCATACCTCCTCCTTCTCCTTTCCATTTTCAGCTTCATCCTTTGGGGCGGTAGCGGGCTCCGCCACCGGCTGCTCAGAAACATCCCACAGGCGGGAAGCTCTCTCCGGGTACAGCACCGCAGGGTCAATCACCGGCTGCGGCTCATCCGCCGGCTTCTCCTTTCGCCACCAGCACCAGAATACCGTGCTGATGATAAGCCCCACCATGCCCACCAGAGCAATCAAGCGCCCGGGAGCGCTGCGCAGCTGCAGCGTCACGAGCGTATTATTACCCATGGGCGTGTATGAGTTCAGGTAAATGAGCCACTCCTTGCACTCGATGGGCGAGTTCACCTGCAGCTCATGGTGGCGCACTTCCGGGCGTCCTCGGTGCTCGGTCTCAATCCTGCAGGAAGCGCTGTAAGTTTTCACGGGGCGGGCATCACGCATAATGAGGCGGTTCGGCTCACCGGGCAGCAGCAGGAACGGCTGTGGCATGGCGGAAGATATTTTCAAATCCTCCAAAGCCCAGAGCTCATCCCCATAACGCAAACTATCCACCTGCAGCTCGGGGTGCCCATCCAGCACCCATTCCTCACCTTCTTGGTGATAGATGCTGTAACTGTCCTCGCCGTAATAGGTGGTAGTAAAGGATTCCACATACAGTTTGAAAGGCAACTTAATCTTCTCGCCATCAGCAGTCACCACCGTCTCCGCACAGGTCTCGCCATTAGCCGGCAGCGGCACGAAAGCCATCCGCTCACCGCAGTAGTCCAGATACGCACCCATGCCCACCAGCACCATGCTCCAGTGCAACCCGGCCAGCCACAGGTGACGCTTCATCAGCTTGTAGACGAAAAAGCCAAAGATGGCCGTAAACAGGCCACCCACCACCGCCGTACACGCCATGCCCAGAGCACCGAACCACATCACACCGCCCAGCCACGCATAGCTCACCGCTCGCGCACCATACCGGCACAGCACTATCAGACCGGCTACCGCAAAAAACGTGCTCACCAGCCCAAAGATAAACTGCGCCCGCTGGCCCTTAGCTATCCGCCAGCCGCCCCACAGGCACAGCATAGCCGCGACCACACCCAAAAACAGCATGACCGGGCTGCGGTAGATTTCCGGGTCACCCACCAGCGGCATACCTCCTGCCAGCAGCAGCCCGCAGGCCAGCACCAGCACCGTCAGCGTGCTCCACATCGGAAGCCCACGTCCCTTATTCATCTCAGATTCTGAAAGCATTCTTATCCACAATTCAGCAGCAGCTTATTACCAGTGCCAAGTGCCGGAGAAGGTGCCGTAAAAACCATTCGTATCCTGCCTGCGGTAGGTATCACTGTGATACACAGCCCCTGCAAAGTAATCAATGCCGCCGTGAGATACGCCCACGCCCAGCTGAGCTTCCACCTGCCAAGGGCGGCGGCTGCAGCTCTGCTCAAAGTGATGGAATACACCGCCATCAATCGTGATATCACGTGCCACGTATTCCACATACAGGCTGGCAATCAGGAAGTATGATGTATCTTCACGGCGGTAGGTAGGCTTATTCAGAAGCCCTACACCATAATCCGCCTCATGATTACCAACCACCCGCATGGACTGCGGAAGATTCACGCCATAGCGGAAACTCATACCCACACCACCGCGGATAAATGCTGTACCCACGGACTCGCGGGTGAAAATCGTCGCATCAGACTGCCAACCATTTCCCCAGCTACAATCCATGCAGGGAATGCGGAAATCCTGACGAGAAGATAGCTGGAACGTCACCTCAGAAGGCACCTGATGATTCCAGCCGTCCCAATCCGGCATACCCAGCGCAACATGAAGCCCATTCTGGCAATAGCGAGCTCCGGAAGCATTACCTGTGGTGCCCAGCTGGAACTCAACAGACGCACCAAAATCCTCACCGATGAACATGTATGCCGCGCCTAAGGCAAGATAGCCGGCATATGGGTGCTCATCCACGAAGTTCTGCTCACCATGAGTCTCAGGCGTGTAAATATTCTGCGTGAGGGATACACCCCAAGCATTACCATCCGGCAGGGTGCGGGCATAGTCAATTCGAGAACCATGAGAGTAATTACAATCGTTATCAAACACCGAATCATTTTCAAACATCACGCGCAGGTGATGCTGAGGATTAGCCGTATACCCCGGCTCACCGGGCTGGGCAATCGGATTACAATAATCTGCCAGGATAGAACATCCGGCCATTACTGCGACAGGTATCATACTCATATGCGCTCACGATACTCTTTTTAGAGTGAAGCGTCAAGCCAAATTCAGGGCCTAGCGTGTCCAGTAAGGTAAATAACATTACCACAAACGCGCGCATTATGCGCGCGCGTGACTGTACTTTTTGCTTGTCAACTGAGAATGAATATGCTAGTCTACCCAAGTATGAATATACTCAAGACCATATCAGCCACCGTCGCCCTAGCCGGCGCCTTGACTGCAGGACAAGAGGCCTACACCCCGCACCCGGACTGGGAAAATCCGCAGAATCTCAGTCAGGGGCGTGAAGTATCCCGCGCGTTTTTCGTGCCTTTTGCCAACAGAGCCGAAGCTCTCCGTGGCAAGCGTGGGGACTCTTCACTGGTGGTACTCCTGAACGGAGACTGGAAATTCCACTGGGCACCGCACCCTGACCAGCGCCCCATGGATTTCTACAAGCCTGAAACAGATGTGAGCAACTGGGCCACGATTGACGTACCCAGCAACTGGCAGATGCGAGGTTATGGCATGCCCATCTACAGTAACCAGCGTTACACCTTCGTGCGTGACTGGCCCCGCGTGATGACGGCCCCGCGTAATGAAACCGAACGCCGCTACACCTGCCCGCAGACCGAGCCGAACGCCGTGGGCTCCTACCGCAGAGATGTGGAGCTGCCCGCAGACTGGGACGGCCGCCGCATCTTCCTGCAGTTTGACGGCGTGGATTCCTTCTTCTACCTGTATGTGAACGGGCAGAAAATCGGTTTCTCAAAGGACAGCCGCACCGCCGCCATCTTTGACGTAACGGAGCACATGCGCCCGGGTAAGAACGTCGTAGCCTTGGAAGTCTACCGCTACAGTGACGGCTCCTACTTGGAGTGCCAGGACATGTGGCGCCTTTCAGGCATCTTCCGTGATGTGACCATGTTCAGCACCCCTCAGGTGCTCGTGCGAGACTTCTTCGTGCACACGGATTTCCCGCAGAACGCGGACGGCACGAGCGACTACTCTCAGAGCCAGCTGCGCGTGGAGGTGAATGTGAACAACCGCACAGCCACCGGCTCCGCCTCCTCCGTACAGGGTGAGCTTCTGGATGCCGCCGGTAACACCGTGGCCACCATGCGCTCCGATGCTCTGGATATTCCTGCCGGCGGTGAGGTGGAAACGACCCTTCGCGCAGACATCCAGAACCCTGAGCTCTGGAGCGCCGAAAAGCCAAATCTCTACCGCCTCATCCTCACCCTGCATGACAGCGAGGGTAACATCACCGAGACCATCTCCCGCAAGATTGGTTTCCGCGATATCAAGCTGCTCAATGGCCGCTTCCTCGTGAACGGCATGCCCGTGAAACTTAAGGGCGTAAACCGCCACGAAAGCCAGCACGCCAACGGCCACACCGTCACGGAGGCAGAATGCCTTCAGGAGCTTCTCATCATGAAGCGCGGCAACATCAACCACATCCGTAACTCCCACTACCCGCAGCCCGCGTTCTTCTACGAGCTCTGCGATGAGCTGGGTATCTACGTGTGCGATGAAGCCAACATCGAGTCCCACGGCTACTATTACGGCGAGCTTTCCCTCTCCCACCCGGTGGAATGGCGCGACCAGCACGTATGGCGTAACCAGAACATGGTGGAGCAGAGCAAGAACCACCCCTGCGTGGTCATCTGGTCCTATGGTAATGAGGCCGGCCCCGGTGCCAACTTTGAAGCCGTGCGCGACTGGATTAAGCAGCGCGACCCCTCCCGCCTCACCCAGTACGAGCGTAATAATGATTTGGCAGACCTCTGCTCAAACCAGTACCCCAGCGTGAACTGGACCCGCGAGATAGCCAGCCGCAACCTGCTGAAGCCTTGGTACATCTCCGAATACGCCCACATTCTCTGCAACTCTATGGGTAACCTTGCAGATTACTGGAAAGCTATCGACTCCAGCGACTCCATCATCGGTGGTGGCATCTGGGAGTGGATTCACCAGAGCTATGACCAGAAGGTCACCCTGCCGAATGGCCGCAGCATCGTGCGCCAGAGCTATGGCGGTGACCACGGCGAATACCCGCACGATGGTATCTTCTGCATCAAGGGCGTGATTTACAGTGACCGCACCGTCACCCCGCTGTACAGCGAAATCCGCAAGGTGCAGCAGAATGTTGATTTCCGCTTCGTCGGCCTCACAGAGGATGGCCGTGGCCTGCGCATCAGCCTCCGCAACAAGCACCTCTTCACGAACCTGAACGAGTTCAATGGCAACTGGCAGCTCTGCGAAGAAGGCAGCACGGTTGTTGCCTCCGGCAACTTCAACATCTCCGCCGCCCCGCTGGAGACTGTAGAACTTGTCATCCCCGCTGACCAGATTCCTGCAGACAAACTCAAGCAGGATAGAATCTACTATATCACACTGAATCTCTGCCTGAAGGAAGCCACCGCATGGGCCCATGCGGGTTATGAAATTGCTACGGAGCAGCTCGAGCTGCCCCGCTCTTACAACAATTTCTCCTATCAGACTCAGATGATGGAGCTGGAAGAAGGCAACCCGATTACCGTGCGCAACACGGATAACAGCGTCATCCTTATCGGCCGCAACTTCACCATCACCATCGACAAGGTGACGGGCGGCCTGCGCAACTACATCGTGAACGGGCAGCAGCTCATCGGTGACCGCGCTACGCTTCACCTCAACTCCTTCCGCGCCCCGCTTGCTAATGACAAGTGGGCCATGAACCAGTGGCTCACCAACGGCATGCGCAACATGACCCACTCCGCTGCCGCCATGATTGTGGACGTCCTCCCCGGCGGCGCCGTGCGTGTGGCATGTGATATCACCTCCCGCGGCCAGCGTAAGGAGAGCTTGGACAGCCGTGAATATGACAACGGCTCCTTCACCATCACGGACAACGGCCCCATCACCGGCAAGGACTTCCACTACGTCACACAGATGGTTTACACCATCCTGCCGAATGGTTATGTGAGCGTGGCCGCCGGTATCATCCCCAGTGAGAACAACATCGTACTCCCCAGGCTCGGCTACAGCCTGCAGCTGCCGGAGCGCTTCAACCAGGTGCGCTGGTTCGGCCGCGGCCCCGGTGAAAACTACCCGGATCGCCGTGCCGGCTCCCCCATGGGCATCTACACCCAGTCTGTCGAGAGCATGCTGGAGCGCTATCCCCGCCCCATGGAGATGGGTAACCGCATGGATACCGAGTGGATGGCTGTGACGGACAGCAACGGCGTGGGGCTCCTCATCGCCAGCACTCAGGGCGAGGCCTTCAATTTCTCCGCCCTGCCCGCCACGCCTCAGGCCATCTTTAACGCCCCTCACCCCGAGGAGCTGCAGAGAGCCGGCGCTACTGTGGTGAACATTGACCGCCTCACCCTCGGCTTAGGTGGTGCCGCCTGCGGCCCCCGCCCGATTGACCGCGATATCCCGCTGACGGGCCCGACGACCTTCTCCTTCTCCCTGCGCCCGCTGCTCTCCAGCGACAACGCAGCGGATGTAGGCCGCAAGAGCCTGCCGCTGGTGAGCGCCGTTACCATCGCCCGTGATGAGCTGGGCTATGTGCACGCCTCCACCTCCACCATGGGTGCCACCATCCACGTTACCATGCCGGATGGCTCCACCATCGAGTACAAGGAGCCCTTCCTGCAGCGTGAAGATGGTATGCTGCGCGCCTATGCCACGGCTGAAGGCTGCATCACCTCCCCCACCACCTTCCACCACCTGAAGAGCTGGCGCCCGGCCAACCTCATGCGCATCACGGAGTACTCCAGTTCCTCCGGCCGCAATGAATCCGCTTGGAGTCTCATCGATGGCCGCCGTGATACCTTCTGGCACACCCGCTGGCATGAGCCCTGCGCTGAATACCCGCACCATGTGATTATTGATTTGGGTACCCGTAGTGAGCTGGCAGGCCTCTCCGTCACCCCGCGTCAGGCACGCTCCAGCTCCCGCGTACGCAGGCTGGCCTTCTACCTGAGCGATGACGGCAGCCGCTGGTCTCAGGAGCCCGCCGCCACTCTGGAAATGCCGGATAGCGATGACGAGCAGACCGTCATGCTGCCCGAGGCCGTGGTAACACGCTTCGTGAAGATTGTGTGCCTGGAGCCGATGGTGGCCAATGAGAAGTACGCAGCCATCTCCGAGGTGACACCCATCATCACCTCCATCGTGGGTGAGTACCCCTCGCATGCCTTCTTCTCCGTAAGCTACGCCAGCAGTGAGTTGGAAGAAGGCGGCCCCGCACGTAATGTGCTGGATGGCAATCCGGACACCTACTGGCACACCCTTAAGGGCGTGACACTCGCCAGCTATCCCCACGAAATCCGCATCAACCTCGGCGGTGAGCGCACCATCCGTGGCATCACCTACCAGGCGGCTCCCGTGGAGGAAGCCCGCGTACGTGAGTATGACGTCTACGTCAGCATGGACGGCGAGAACTGGGGCTCCCCCGTGGTAAGCGGCATCATGGAGAACAACGTGAACGTGCAGAACGCCCTGTTCTACAGCACCGTGCGCGCCAAGTTCATCCGCTTCGTAGCCAGAAGCTCCCACAGCGGTGGCGACAGCGCCGCTATCTCCGAGCTGAACGTCATCGAAGCCCGCTGATAACCATCTCAAATTAGATTCATCTCCCGAATCCCTCCCGGTTTACACAAGGCCGGGAGGGATTCTGCTATTTCCTATGTCATTACGGAAAGCAAGCTTGACAGGCGTAGTACCAAAGGGGTAAAATCACGTTTCTACAAATTTTCATCATACGCACTAAAATCATCATCATATGGACAAGATAGTATATCATTTCGGCGGCGGTACCGCTGATGGCGATGGCAGCATGAAAGCGCTGCTGGGCGGTAAGGGCGCCAATCTGGCAGAGATGGCCAGAATCGGCCTTCCGGTGCCTCCCGGCTTCACCATCACCACAGAAGTTTGCACCTATTATTACGACAACGGCCTGACCTACCCGGCTGAAATGGATACCCTTGTACACGAAGGCATTACCCGCATGGAAGAGCTGGTGGGCCGTAAGTTCGGTGATACCACCGCTATGCCTCTGCTGGTATCCGTGCGCTCCGGTGCCCGTGAGTCCATGCCCGGCATGATGGATACCATTCTGAATCTGGGTCTGAATGATGAAACCGTGGAGGCCATGGCTGCCGCCACCTCCAACCCACGCTTCGCATGGGACTGCTACCGCCGCTTCGTGCAGATGTACGGTGATGTGGTGATGGGTGTGCAGAAGCAAGAGGGCGAGGACTTGGAGCCCTTCGAAAGCATCATCCACAAGCTGAAAGAGGAGCGCTACGGCAAAGACATCGCTGACTCCGAGCTCACCGCTGATGACAGCCGCGAGCTCGTACGCCGCTTCAAGACACTCGTGCTCGCCCGCAGTGGCCGCCAGTTCCCGGCAGCCCCGTGGGAGCAGCTCAAGGGGGCCATCGGTGCTGTGTTCGGCTCTTGGAACAACGAGCGCGCCATCACTTACCGCCAGAAGTACGGCATTCCCAGCGAGTGGGGCACCGCCGTGAACGTGCAGTGCATGGTGTTCGGTAACACGAGTGATGAATCCGGTTCCGGTGTGGCCTTCACGCGTAACCCCGCCAGCGGTAAGAACGAATTCTACGGCGAGTTCCTCATGAACGCTCAGGGTGAAGACGTGGTAGCCGGTGTACGCACCCCTGATCCCGTGGCCCGCTTGGCTGAGGTCATGCCCAGCGCCTACGCTGAGCTCTGCGACATCCGCAAGACCCTTGAGACTCACTTCCGCGATATGCAGGACTTCGAGTTCACCATTCAGGACCGCAAGGTTTACATGCTCCAGACCCGCAACGGCAAGCGCACCGGCATCGCGGCCTTCCGCATCGCCTGCGATATGGAGAAGGAAGGCCTCATCGACTGGAAGACAGCCGTAAAGCGTATTCCCGCTGATCAGGTGGACCAAGTGCTCGCCCCCGTGTTTGACGCCGGCGCCGTGAGCAAGGTGCAGCCCATCACCCGCGGCCTGAATGCCGGCCCCGGTGCTGCCTCCGGGCGCATCTGCCTGAATGCCGCTCGCTGTGAGGAAGCTCACAAGCGTGGTGAGAAGGTGCTGCTGGTACGCCTGGAAACCTCCCCTGAAGACCTTCGCGGCATGATTGCAGCAGAGGGCATCCTCACCGCCCGCGGCGGCCTTTCCAGCCACGCAGCCCTCGTGGCCCGCCAGATGGGTAAGGTCTGCGTGTGCGGCGCCGGTGAAATGGAGATTGACTATCACAACCGCACCGTCACCATCGCCGGTAAGGCGTACAAGGAAGGTGATTACCTCTCCTTGGATGGCACCGGCGGCTACGTCTACGCCGGCAAGATGCCCACCGCCCCCTCTGAGGTGATTCAGGTGCTGATTAAGAAGACTCTCAAGCCTGAGGAAAGCCATACCTACCGCGACTTTGCCCGCGTGATGGAATGGTGCAGCCGCGCCACCAAGCTCGGCGTCCGCACGAATGCAGACTCCCCGGACCAGGTGGAAGCCGCCATCGCCTTCGGCGCTCAGGGTATCGGACTCTGCCGTACCGAGCACATGTTCTTCGGCGGTAACCGCATCGACTTCATGCGCCGCATGATTCTTGCAACGCATGAAGAAGACAGCCGCGAGGCCGTGGCCAACCTCCTCCCCTTCCAGAAGAGCGACTTCAAGGGCATCTTCAAAGCCCTTGCCGGCAAGCCCGGCACCATCCGCCTGCTGGACCCGCCCCTGCACGAGTTCCTGCCCACCACTAAGGAGCAGCAGCTGGACCTCGCTAAGAAGTTCAACATGCCCGTGGAGGTCATCATCCGCCGCGTGAGCGAGCTGCATGAGTTCAACCCCATGCTCGGCCACCGCGGCTGCCGCCTCGGCATCGCCCACCCTGAAATCACCGAGATGCAGGCCCGCGCCATCATTGAGGCCGCTATCGAGGTACAGGAGGAAACCGGCTGCGAAGTTCACCCGGAAATCATGGTACCGCTTGTATCCTTCAAGCGTGAGCTTGACCTGCAGAAGGAAGTCATTGACCGCGTGGCCGAGACCGTCTTCCAGGAGAAGGGCCGCCGCGTTTCCTACAAGGTCGGTACGATGATTGAGATTCCCCGCGCCTGTGTCACAGCTGATGAAATCGCTGAAACAGCTGAGTTCTTCTCCTTCGGCACGAATGACCTCACTCAGACCGGTCTGGGCATGAGCCGTGATGACTCCGGCTCCTTCCTGCCCAATTACCGCAATCTGGAGATTGTGAAGGCAAACGTATTCGCCAGCATAGATCAGGAGGGCGTAGGCAAGCTGATGAAGCTCGCCGTGAAGCTGGGCCGCGAGACCCGCCCCGGCATGAAGATGGGCATCTGCGGCGAACACGGTGGTGACCCCGCCTCCGTGAAGTTCTGCCACAGCCTGAACCTGGATTATGTATCCTGCTCTCCCTATCGCGTGCCCACAGCACGCCTTGCTGCAGCTCAGGCTGCTCTGGCCGAAAAGAGCTGATACCCCTTATAGAATACCAAACCTTATATTCCCCCCTCCACAGCTCACCGCTGGCGGAGGGGGATTTTCTTTTGACGGCCATCCATATCCCTCCTTAATCAACATATTAATTTTATTGAAAATATTTAAAAAAAAGCCTTGACGATTATTAGATATTAACATATACTCCCGCCGCTCTTACAGACTAACATCTAATCTGAGCCTCCTCCAAACAATCCAATACAGAAATAACCATGAAGAAAATTACCCTCGCCCTTGCCGCTGCCTCCCTGGGCCTGCTCGCTAGCTGCCAGCAGACCACAGAGCTGGTTCGTGACCGCCACCTCACCAAGCCGATTGCACTTGACCGCGACGACGTGCAGCTGGTAGTTGGCCGTGCCCGTGGTACTTCCACATCCTTCCGTCTGCTTGGCTTCCTTCCCCTGTGGCTTCCGCCGAGTGAGTCCGATGCTCTTGACGCCATGTATGAGTACTGCCGCGAGCGCGGTGAGGCTCCCGAAGGCCGCGCCCGCACCTTTGCTAACACCAACATCGAGCGCCGCGCTAACTACTTCATCCTCTTCAGCTTCCCGCAGATTTGCGCCACCGGCGACCTCGTAGAGTTCACCGGTAAGGGTGATAGCGATGATTCCAACAAGCAGCAGCAGCAGAACGTCATCAATATCAACAATAACAACAATAGTAACTAATTTTTCCTTCTCGGCGGTACAGTCAATGACTGTACCGCCTTTTTTTATCATGAAAAAGCACCTCACATTTGCAGCCGCGCTTCTGAGCTTGGTGTCCTGCAGCTCCACACCGGATGGGATAGATGAAGACGCACTTGCCCCCTACAGCCTGCACTCCCGCACCCTTCAGTGCAATACCGGGCGCGGTCTGGGCGTCAGCAGCTACAGCGGCAATAATTACTGCCTGTACTACGAGTTTGAAGGCTCGGATGATGATGACGCCATGGGCTTCTACCAGCGCGTAAGTGAGGTGCAGGCACACGCCATCATACGCAGCGATGATGAGTACGAGGTCGAGTACATTCTTACCTTCACCAGCCCGGATGGTGGCACCGTGGAAGAAAAACACACGCAGAATAACCAGACCGTAACCTACAAGGGTACCTTCACCATTCAATAAGAGTAAACGCGCTGTAAAAGGTATAATAAACTGATTGACACAGGCAAGGCTTCTTGCTAGAATGTACTCATGGCGAACGAACTTAATAAAGTACTCTGGATAACAATCGGCGGCCTACTGGGCACAGCCTTCACCTGCCACATGATTAATCAGGTGCAGAAAGACCGCGCGCTGGATCGTGAGTATGACGACCTTCTGAACCGCATCAATGCGCGCACAGCCAAGCTGCGTGAGTGTGCCGCTCGCGCCGTGAAAGCTCAGGTACGCATCACCGTCACGCACGGGTTCGGCGGTGCGGATGAGATTATGCCCCTTTCTCCGGCTGAGCTGAGTACGCTTCAGTCCATCATGCCGCACCTTGAAAGCGCCCCCATACCGGAGCGAGCCGTATGGAAGCGCCGCCGCCATGGCCTCTCTAACCGTGTGAAATCCCCGGATTTTTATCGTTACCTTGCCAATCTGGAGTTCTTGGATGTGGAGGGCAACATTCTGGATGAAGTCATGCTGAACCAGCCTATTGTGAAGGCTGAGAACGCCGGTGCCTACCGCCGCAGCGGCTGCAGCGCCTCCTACATGCTCCCCGCCACCGAGCTGGAGCGTTTCGATGGCCTCTCCGCTATCATCGCTGCGCGCGCCTACAAGCCCAGCTGATAAAAGGCACAGCGCGAATCTTATCATTTCACCCCCGGACCGCAAGGCCCGGGGATTTTTTCACTCCGGCAGAGAAAGAAAGCGCCACCTGCTGATGGAAAGCAGGCGGCGCGAAAAATATCTCAGAGGGCCGGTTACATATTAGCCTGATAGAGTGGCTTATTATTGTTCGCCGGGTCCAGAATGGCGAAGGCCTCGCGGTGAATAGCGGGATCACTGCGGAAGATAAGGCGGCCGGCGCACTGGCGCTCCAGTTCCATGAGGAGCTTGGAGTCCTCATTCTTGAAGCGGTTCAGCACATCGCTGTTCACCACCACCACCATATCACCCACGGTATCACGATAACGCAGGATGGTGGCCTTCAGCTGGCGCTGAATCTCCACGCTCATGGTCATCACGCTCTTAATACGGCCACGGCCATGGCAGTACGGACAGTGATCATTCACATAATCCAGCAGAGATTCATTGATGCGCTGGCGCGTCATCTCCATGAGGCCGATGGGCGTAATCTGCATCACCTGCGTCTTAGCCTTATCACGCTTCAGCGCTTCCTTCATGGCCTTGTAAACAGCGAGCTGGTCCTTGCGGTGGCGCATGTCAATGAAGTCCACCACCACGAGGCCGCCGATGTTACGCAGGCGCAGCTGGCGGGCAATCTCACGGGCGGATTCCAGATTCGTCTCCAGAATCGTCTTATCCAAATCCTTGTTACCCTTGTTACGACCCGTATTAATATCGATAGCGATGAGCGCTTCCGTCTCATCAATCACGAGGTAACCGCCACAGGGCAAAAGCACTTGGCGCTGGAAGGCCTCGTTAATCTGCTTCTCCACCCCGAGCTCCTCAAAGATGGGCTGGCGGCAGGGATAATGCTGGATGTGGCGCTTGGCGCGGCGGGATATCTTACCGGCAATCTCCTGCATGCGCTGAGTGGTCTCCAGATTATCACAGACGATGTTATCCACATTATCCGTCAGGAAATCACGGGCGGTGCGCTCGATGAGGTCCGGCTCACGGTACACGCAGAGGGGAGCGGGGTGAGAGGCGTACTTCTCCTCCACCTCACGCCACTGCTGCAGGAGCATGGCGAGGTCACGCACAAAGTGGCGGAAGCGCTGCCCCTGTGCCACCGTACGCATGATGATACCCATACCCTCGGGCACATTCAGCTTCTGCACAATCTGGCGCAGGCGCTGGCGCTCCTTCGGGTCATCAATCTTGCGGGAAATACCGAACTGGTCCGTATAAGGCATGAGCACGATGTAGCGCCCGGCCAAGGAGATATTCGTGGTCACGCGGGGGCCCTTGGAGCTGATGGGGCCCTTAGTCACCTGCACCATGATTTCGGAACCGATGGGATAAATATCCGGTATATCCTTACTGGTAATCTTCTTCTGCTGCTTGCGGGGGCGGCCTTCCTTCTGAATTTCCTCCAGGGAGGAATCCAGAGCGAGCGGCAGCGCGTCCCAGAAGTGCAGGAAGGCGTTCTTCTCGTAACCGATGTCAACGAACATGGCCTTGAGACCGGGCTCAATGTTCTTGACACGGCCCTTGAAAATGCCGCCCACGATGTTATCTTCGCCTTCACGCTCAATGCTATACTCTTCCAACACGCCATCTTCGAGCAAAGCGACACGGCGTTCCAGTTTTTCTGAGTTGATGACGATGGTTGTGCCTTCCTTCGGGTTACACTGGCCGAACCCGAAGAGGCGTTTCACGGAATGAATCATTTTGGAAAGAATGGACAAAGTTTCTAGTTAGTTTGGGGTTGTACACATGAAAAATAGTCATGATAACATAGCCCGCATACCTGTCCTTATCCCCTGTGGCTGCTCCTGTAAAGCGTGAAGCCCCGGCTGCTCTCCCTGTTTATCAGGAAAGCGCGACCGGAGCTTGTGCAGTCAGAGCGTATTCAGGGGCAAGCTTGGTATGCCCCTATCACTCTTCTTCGAAGACGTCGTCGTTTTCCTGTAAGAACTTGCCTGTACCTTCTGCTACAGCACTTAAAGGATCGTCCGCGATAGTGATAGGCAGGCTGGTCTGCTCATGCAGCAGGTCAGCCAGGCCGCGCAGGAGGGCACCGCCACCCGCCACCACGATACCGCGGTCATACAGGTCACTTGCCAGCTCAGGCGGGCAGTGATCCAGTGTCTGACGCACAGCGCTGACGATGACGTCCAGCTTGTCCTTCAGGGCCTCACGTATTTCTTCGGATCTTACGGTCACCGTCTTGGGCAGACCCGTGCCACGGTCGCGGCCCTTCACCTCCATCTGCAGCTCCTGCTGCAGCGGGTGGGCGGACCCCACACGAATCTTGATGTCCTCCGCCGTGCGGGGCCCCACAAGCAGATTGTGAGCAGCCAACATGTGGCGGGTGATGGTGTCGTCCAACGCATCGCCGCCGCACTTTTCAGATTGGCTGTATACGATGCCGGAAAGGGATATAATGGCCACCTCAGTGGTACCGCCGCCGATATCAACAATCATGCTGCCAATAGGCTCGGTATAAGGAAGGCCCACGCCGATAGCAGCTGCCATCGGCTCCTCGATAAGGCGCACGGCAATAGCGCCCGAGTGCTCCGCGCTATCTTCAATGGCGCGGCGCTCCACCTCCGTGATGCCGGAGGGATGAGCAATGAGAATGCGCGGCCCGCGCAGGCTTCTGCGGGAGCATGCTTTCTGGATGAAATACTTGAGCATTTCCTCCGCCACGTTCAGGTCGGCAATCACACCGTCCTTCAACGGACGAATAGCCACCACGCTGCCGGGCGTGCGGCCTACCATTCGCTTCGCATCCTCACCCACGGCCTTCACTCGGTCACCACTCATGGCTACCACGGAAGGCTCTCGCAGCACAATACCCTGGTCCTTGATGTATACCAGCGTATTGGCTGTGCCGAGGTCGATCCCGATGTCATACGAGAACCACCCGGCTAATTTCTTTAAAAAACGTGACATGTGTAAAAGTTTAATAATGTGGGGGATTGCTATGGGCGCCATGCTCTGCAACAGGCGGCGAGTCCTCCTTTTCAGGGGATGAACCCATACTGCCGCGGCTGCATAGCCCGTCAACATGCGTGCACACGACGGCGCACCCATACGCGGACAGTATAAAAACCACCACAGCGCCTGTCAAGCTAAAAGCAGCATTCTGACGGGAATTCCGCGCAACAATTCATCGTCATACCCAGCCCGCCACCCGCGCGAGTGCAGCGAGCCTAGCTCTGAATTCGTAAATCGCTCGTCACGCCAAAGCTCCGATGGAGCGGCGGCGGATAATTCGTAAATCGTAATTCAAATTTGGGCTTCACTTTACGTTATCAGTGTGCTATAATACGCGAAACACCGAGTGTTCCACACGTTAACTCACTACGATTTATGACGCCGAAACACATTGTTGCCGTTATCGACTACGGCTCACAGTACACGCAGCTCATCGTGCGCCGCGTGCGCGAGCTGGGCTTCCTGGCCAAGCTCTATGCGCTGGAGGACCTGCAGGAAATCAGCGAGCCCGGAGCCATCATCCTTTCCGGTGGTCCCCGCAGCACCTCCGAACCGGACGCCCCGGATATTGACTTCGAGTGGCTGACCTCCTTCAACGTACCGATTCTGGGCGTATGCTACGGCATGCAGCTGCTGAACATCAAGACCGGTGGTACCGTTCGCAGCAGCAACAAGCGCGAGTACGGCCCCGCCGCCCTCATTCCTGAGAAGCTGGAAGGCCTGTATGCTGATATGTCCCCCTCCTCTCAGGTGTGGATGAGCCACTCTGATACCGTGGACCATCTGGCTGACAACTGCAAGGTCATCGCCCGCAACAGCGACGGCGTGCCCGTATCCCTGCAGTGGGGCGACTCCATGTTCGGCATCCAGTTCCACCCGGAGGTGACGCACTCCCACGAGGGTCGCACCATCCTGAAGAACTTCCTTTCCTACGCCAAGGAGCTTGCTCCCTTCGACATCGGCGACTTCAAGCGCGAGCTCATCGAGGACATCCGCGCCAAGGTGGGTGACAAACAGGTGGTTTGCGGTGTATCCGGCGGTGTGGACAGCACCGTGCTCGCCGTGCTCCTGCACGAGGCCGGCGTGAATGTACGCTGCATCTTTGTGGACAACGGCCTGCTGCGTAAGGACGAGGCCAAGGAGGTTCAGGCCAACTTCGAGCGCATGGGCGTGAAGATTGGGACCGTGGACGCCAGCGAGCGATTCCTGGCTGCTCTTGCCGGCGAGACTGCTCCCGAGAAGAAGCGCCGCATCATCGGTAACCTCTTCATCGACGTGTTCTGGGACGCCGTGGGCGATGCCGAGATGCTCGCACAGGGCACCCTGTACCCGGACGTGATTGAGAGCGCCAGTAACGCCAAGAGCAAGGCCTCCGTGATTAAGACCCACCACAACCGCGTGGAGCGCGTGCTCAAGATGCAGGAAGAAGGCAAGGTTATCGAGCCGCTCGCCTTCCTCTTCAAGGACGAAGTTCGTGAGCTGGGTGCCTCCATGGGCATTTCCCACGACATCCTGTGGCGCCACCCCTTCCCGGGCCCGGGTCTGGCAGTGCGCTGCCCCGGCGAGGTGACCAAGGAGCGCCTCGACATCATCCGCGAGTGCGACGCCATCTTCATCGGCACCCTGCGCAAGTGGGATTGGTACGACAAGTGCTGGCAGGCCTATGCCGGTCTCATTCCCGTGAAGACCGTGGGCGTGAAGGGCGACGAGCGTTCCTACGAGTTCGCCACGAACCTGCGCGCCATCGTGTCCGAGGACGCCATGACCGCCGACTGGGTACAGCTGCCCTACGACCTGCTGCGCGAGGCCTCCAACCGCATCCTCAACGAGGTGAAGGGCATCAACCGCGTGCTGTTCGATATCAGCACCAAGCCCCCGGCATCCATCGAGTGGGAATAATATCCCGGCTCAGCAACCCTTTTCAGAGCGGCGCCGCACCGGCAGCCGCTCTTTTTTTGTGCGATACATGGCACCAAAAAAACCGGCGGCCACACCGTAGCGAGCCGCCGGAACTGCTAATTGACTATGAATGCAAGCTTTACTCGGGCATGAGGCCCTGAGCCTGCAGGAGAGCATCCGGGTTCGGGTCACGTCCCATGAAGTCGCGGTAGACCTCCGAGGCAGGCTTGCTGTCACCCTGACGGAGCACAGCCTCACGGAAAGCGGCACCGGTGGTGGTGTTCATCACGCCCTCACGGCGGAAGCGGGTAAAGGCGTCAGCAGAAAGCACCTCTGCCCACTTGTAGGAGTAGTAACCGCCGGCATAACCACCGCTAATGCAGTGCGTAAGGTGGCGCATCATGGAAGGCGCCGTGATGGAAACAGGTACACTCCACGGGTCCAGCAGCTGGGCAGAAGCCAAATCCAGCGAGCGGCCGGCGAAACGGCTCTCGTAGTTCATGTGCATCTCCAAATCCAGCTTGCCGATGCAGAGCTGCCCCATGTTATCCATGGCAGGCATGAAGTAACGGCTGCGCACAAGCTTCTCCACCAGCTCAGCGGGCATAGGCTCACCGGTCTGATAATGCCCTGAGTAGGCGGCAATGCCCTCAGGCACCCAGGTCCAGTTCTCGAACATCTGGCTGGGCAGCTCCACGAAGTCCCATGCCACGCGGGTGCCACAGTGCTCACGCAGTTCCGTATCACTCAGCATCACGTGCATCATGTGCCCGAACTCATGGAAGAGCGTCTCCACATCATAATGACTGAAGAGCGCGGGAGCGTCCCCCACAGGGGAGGTCAGATTACCCACCAGCGCTGCCAAGTGCGGAGAGTGAGGAGTGCCGGGAGTCTCAGAGACCCCGAAACGCATGGGCATGACCCAAGCGCCGCCCTGCTTGCTGGGGCGCGGATAGAGGTCCATATAGAAGGAGCCCAAGTGGTTTCCTGTGGTGGCATCCGTCACCTTAATGAGCTTCACGCTGGGGTGCCACACCTCCACCATACCCTCGGGGCAGGCCTCACCGGGTTCCAAGCAAACGGTGGGAATCTCCGTGAAGTTCACCCCGAGAAGCTTGCTGTAAAGAGAGAACATACCGGCCACAACGCGGTCCGCAGGGTGATAGGGGCGAAGCTCCTCCGGATTGAACTGGTACAGCTCGCGTGACATTTTGTTCAGATAATAGCGGCGGTCCCAGGGGTCCAAGAACATGACATTTCGCCCCTCACAGCGGGAGACATACTCAAGCAACTGCTGACATTCCTCATGGAAGGCAGGCAACACCTTAGCCGCCATGGAATCAATGAAAGCCATGGCGTTATCACCGCCACCCACCATGCGGCGGTGGGTCATCAGGTCCGCATAGTTACGGAAACCCAGCAGCTCAGCCAGCTCGCGGCGCAGCTTCATCACCTTTTCCACGATGGGCTCATTATCCCACTCACCCACGGCTCCGAGAGAGCAAAGGCCCTCCCAGCACATCTTACGCGTAACTTCACTGTTACAATCGCGCAACACGGAGCCATAGCTCTCATAGTCCAGCGTGATACACCAACCCTGCTCGCCTTCCTCAATCAAACCACGGCGTACAGCCTCAGCCTGAGCCTTGGCCATCCAATCTTCACCCATGCCATCCAGCATGGAACGCTCCAGCACAAGGAGCTTCCAGGCATTCTGGGAATCCAGCACATTCTTCTCGAACTGCAGGGTAAGCTCAGCAAGAGCCTGCTCGATTTCGGCCTTGCGGGCCTTCTGCTCAGGAGACAAATCAGCACCACTATCATGGAAGCCCTCCACCGTCTGCTGCACGAGGCGCTGACGAGCGGGGGAAAGCTCCTTCACCCAAGGCTGCTCAGAGGCGGACTTCAGCACGTGCCAAAGCTGTTCATTCGCGATGACTTCAGCATCAAAAGCCGTCAGCTCAGGGATAAGCGCCTCTATGGCAGAACGCATTTCCGTGCTGTCCATCACGGAGCTGAGGTGGTTCAGGTAGCCATAGGCAATCCCCATTTCATATGAGGCCTCACTGTATGCGAGAAAGGTATTCTCAAAGGTAGCCTCCTCGGGGCGCACAGCGCACACGGCAGCTATACGTTCGCGGGCAATGGCAAGCGCAGCACGCACATCTGCCAGACCGCGCTCAGCAGTCATGCGCGACCATGCGGGATAAGGCTCATCCTGAAAGAAGGGGTGAGCTATTTCCTGCTGAGCCACCTGAGCTGCCGCTACAGCACTTGCCGTTTCCTCTGCCTGCAGCGTGCCGAAGCCACACAGGGCGCACACTGCTGTAATGAGTATCGTTTTCGTTGTCATAAATATATAAAGAGCGCTCCGGGAGCGCCGGGTATCACCAGCCGCCGCCCTTATTGAAGCGGGTAACCTCTCGGCGAGCCTCCATCATTTCCACACGCGCCTTAAGGTCATAGCGCTGGTCACGGTGCGTCTTACCACGCCCGATTCCGATTTCCGCCTTCACCTTACCATTCTTCCAGTACAGGCGCAGCAGCGGGAGAGCAAAGCCCTTCTGAGCCTGCTGAATTTCAAGCTTCAGAATCTCACGCTTGTGCATGAGGAGACGGCGGGGCCTCTTAGCCTCATGCTGGAACCACTTACCGGCCGTCTCCCAGGGCTGCACATCACAGCCATAGAGAAAGAGCTGCCCCTTCTCCACACGGGCGAAAGCGTCAGATATATTCACTCGGCCCTCGCGGATGGATTTCACCTCCGTACCGCGAAGCTCGATGCCACACTCGTGCTTGCCGAGAATTTCATAATCTCGGCCTGCTTTCTTATTACCGGCAATCTGTGATGACTGAGGAGCAGGTTTCTTGGCCATGGCGGCTATGAATTAAGGTGTTATGGGTTAAAAGCTGAAAAAGTAAATAAAAAGTCCGGTAACCGGGGTCAGCACCGGCAACCGGACCTGTGATAGATAAAAAGGATAGATTTACAGATCGGTGGTAGCGGTGATGGTGCGATCATCTGTGGCAGGCATATCCCCCAGCTCGATATCATCGATGGAGAGACCATCCTCCAAATCAGCGGCTGAAACGAGAGAACTCTCATCATCAGCCTCACGCCAGATAATCTTACCCTCGACAATCTCCGTGAGAGCGATGTCTCCACTGCCCATCTCAGGTGTGGTGGGAATATAGGGGTCTGCACCCTGATTCAGTTGCTGAACACGCTTGGATACAATGTTGACCAGCAGCTGGTTATCGCCTACAATCTGAGCAGCTTTCTCGATGAGTTCAACTTTCATGGATGGAAAAACGTTCTTCCCCACGGCCTGTGGGAGTGGTCATTATACTATGCAGCACACTCAAATGCAAGCCTATATTCACGTCAGCAGGAAAAAATATCCGCGCGCACCTGCGCACACTACGCTCTAAGCATACGAAATACTGACGCACAGTCGCTGAATTGCAAGACCAAATGCGACAGTAAGTGATTTTTCTTCTATTTAGGCTGCAAATTTGATAAAATGGAGCTTTTCTGCACGTGCCATGAGGCGTGCAGATTTTCCTTCAAAGATGAGGCGAGGATAACGGTACATCCATTCGGCGAGGCGGTTGATATCGTTTTGCGTAAGCGTATCAAATGTAGTTTTCTTAGGCAAAAGACGTCTTATCAAACGATTTGCGTTTTCGTTGCTGCCGCGTTCAAATGAGGAAAACGGATGTGCGTAATAAAGTTTTGTTCTGCGTGTTTTATTGAATAATGACTTTTCTAAGGATTGAAAATCAAGAAATTCAGAACCGTTGTCACAAGTGATGCTTTTGAATGTTTCTCTGAATAACTTTGAGCCATACTGTCGCTCTATCTTGTTGAGAGCCCAGATAACGCTTTTTTGACTCTTGTCCTTCAATAGAATAATATACTCATAGCGCGTTTTGCGTTCCGTAAGCACCAGAAGAACCTTTTTGCCACCCTTAGCTCCTACTACCAGATCCATTTCCCAATGTCCGACTTCATCCCTCTCGTTTATTTCAATCGGGCGCTTTTCTATGCTTTCCCCTTTAACATTGTTGCGAGCAAGCCGTACTGAGCGGGTCTTGCTGCCTTTTTTTCTTTTGTTTTTCATGGGAAGCTGCTCTCTAGTTATGGGGTAGTTGTAATGATGAATGTAGTTGTAAAGACTTCGAGCGCAGAAGTTTATATTGAGCTTTTCCTGTCGGGCTATCTCAATAGCTGCATAAGGTGACATTTTATTGACAGTCATTAGGGTATGCAACCTTTTTGCAATTTCAGAATCTCAGGCTAGTTTCAGATACGGACCACCAGCTCCACAATTACATAAATAGTCTTCCTGAGCCCGTTGAGCCCGATAGACTTGGTACTCTCTTAAATCACTCCTTATGTTTGTAACAGTACCTCGTTTGATTTCTCGATAGATG
>JAZQGN010000011.1:0-31667 GCA_045540095.1 Akkermansia sp. | reverse complement strand
TTCCGGAGATTGGAAGTTTACCAACTTCGGCTACAACCTCGGTGGCACACTCCGCATTGAAGATGCCTCCAAGATAGCATTCTCATACGGCACCAACGGAAACACCAGCTACAACGGCACCTCCCCCACTACACAAACCGTGTCGGTAAGCGGCACGCTGGATTTGGCAGATAGTGTCACGCACATCCAATCTGCCGCCAACTGCCATGTACAGGAGCTGGACTTCAACACCATCAAGCTGAACGGCCAGAATCTCACTCTGGAGGAAACAACGCAGCAGGCAGTCTGGAGAATTCGGAATCTGGAAGCCTCGGAAGATACCACCATTACCTGGAATGCTTCCCACACCACCACCTCCAACTATCGCCGCGCCATAGGAACGGAAGGCTGGGAACAAATCTCGGAAACAAACTCCTCCCGCTTAATCCTCAACGGAGAAAACTCTTTCACGGGCAAAATCATTGCCAACCGCACGAAAAATGGTGCAGCCTACAACAGCTATGTAGAACTGGCTCATGATAAAGCGCTGCAGCACGGCACACTGGAGCTGAACGGCTACGAAGGCTCCACGATGTCACTGGCGGTCAACACAAATAATGCCCGTATCAAGGGACTCACCGGTAATGAACACTCCCTCGCGTACAGTGGCGAATCCTCGCGTATCAATCTCGCCTCTGCCCCCACGGGTGACGGCAAAAACACACTGACCATCACCGGTAGCGAGAGCTACAACTACAAGGGTGCCGTCAACGGGCTGAACATCGCCATGGACGGCACAGGAACCCAGATTTTCAGCGGCAACAATATCAAGGCGCAGAATATCACGGCCCTGCAAGGCAACCTGGAGTTCACGAACGCCCCCACGGTGGCAGACACCATCAGCATCGCTCAGGGAGCCACGCTGAAACTGGGTGAGAGCTACAGCCTGAACGAAGGAGTGACGCTGGCGTTGATAGCCGGAAACGGTACGCAGGGCACGCTGACCAGCACCCTGGTACTCAACGGCGGCACACTGGAATTTGACAGCACCGTGCTGAATGCCAACACCCCGCTGTTAAACGCCACCACCCAATACGGAGAAGCCTTTACCACCCAGGCCATCAGCTTCAGCAATCACCAATCACTTGAGCACGGCATTACCTATACCCTGCTCTCCGGTGACTGGAGCAAACACAGTGCCAGCCTGGCCGACAATATGCCGGATTACCTCTCCGGCAGTATCTTTGACGGCGACAGCACCGGACTGAAAGTAACCATACGCTTAGCCGACGGTTTCGCGGAATGGCAGGATAATTATGCCGTGTTCAGCGAAGGGGAAACCGTCCTGTTCCGCGACCACGAGCCTGCCCAAAACCTTCAGTTCGCAAGCGCAACCACTGCGGAAAGCCTGCGCTTCACGAACACCGAAACGTACACCTTCTCCGGCAGCGATGTCGCGCTGAGCGGCAAGCTGAATGTGGAAAGCGGCAAGCTGGTGCTCAACAACAAGCTGACAGCGGCGGACTACACCGCTGCCGAGGGTGAAGTGGTGATTGCCGACTCCGGCACGCTGGTACTGACCGATACCCAGGAGACCACCGCCACCGTCAACAACATCTCCGGCACCGGTACCGTGCAGATTAAGCTCGACACCACCGGTAACACCTATGACAACAAGCTCGCCATTGATGAAGATTTTGAGGGCACAACCCATGTAACGGCCGGTAACCTCACGCTCACGGACAGCAGCTTCGGCAACACGCTGAAACTGGCGGGAGGCGTCAATGCCCAGATAACGGCAAAAACGACTATTGACGGCAATCTGGAGCTGGAAGGCACGTCCCAGATACACCAGAACAGCGGCAATCAGCTCATCATCAATGGAGATGTGACCGGCAGCAACGGCACATGGGATCGCAGAGGCGGCGGTACGCTGGATATCAACGGTTCTGTCTCGCTGGCAGGCTTCGACACTGGCTCTGACGGCACCACGTCCAACTTCAACGGCACCACCTCCATCTCCACCGTCACGCTTGACCAGAGCAACATTACCGCCAACTTCAACGGTAACGCTACCGTGGAAACACTCAATCCGAGCGGGAACAACGTGACCCTGGGAGGCAAGGGCAACCTCAGCGTCCGCAACTTCAACCTGACCGGCGGCAAGAGCGTCACCATCGACGGACTCAGCATTGCCGAAAGCTCTGCACAGACGCGCAGTTGGAACAACAACACGATTAACCTGAAAAACGGGGCAAGTCTGGATACTCGTCAGTCGTACTACAACCATAGTTCCGGAACGCTGACCATTGGCGGTAGTGATGCCAATGGCACGATGTACGTGAAAGGGCTCTGTCTGATGCCCAATGATGTAGCATATACGAAATCCGAGCTTAACGTATCCGCCGGGGCGCACCTGATTATCGCCGGTGAAACCAGCGGGACAACGGGTTCAGACTTTGTACTGGCAGTGGGTGGAGAACAATCACAATTGTCTGCCGGAGCCAATAAAATTAACGTTTATGGCACGCTGACATCCAATGCCGCCATGACCCTCTACCGCAAAGCAGCTGATGTCACCATTCAGAACGGGGGCAGAATGAATTTACTTGAAGGTCTGGTACTGAAAGGCACAGCATTTAATGATTGGATGGGGGCCATGAATGCCAATCTTCAGGTCCAGGAAGGCGGGCAGCTTTATGCCGCCGGCGGCACGCAGCGCATCGAGCTTGTCGTCTCCCTCGCATCCGGTACCACTCTGGGTGCCATCGGCTCGGCTGATTCCACCGTCACCTTCACGAACAACATGACTGTGGGAACAGCGGGCAAGGACGGCACCTTCACCGTGGATACCGCCGCCACCACGGCAGATGACAACCTCCTGCTGACCCGCAGCGAAACCAAGGGCGTGACCGTGGATATGACCGGCAGCCTGAACCTGCAGGGCAACACTGCGGTGGAGGTCATCGGCAGCGGTACACTCCGGCATAAGAGCGCGTTCAACAACGCCACGGCCATTCGTGTACGGGAGGGAGCTACCCTGGCAGTGGATTCCGGGGCTGAGCTCACCGCCGCAACAGAGTTGAGCAAGAGTAGTATCTCTCTGGATTCTGCCGAAATTAACGGCAGCGGCATTACCGTGACAGATGCGGCAACCATCCGCGCCACGGGCGGCAACAGCGCCATCACCGCCGCCACCACCCTGACCAATGAATCCACACTGACCTACGATGTGGCAGAGGGAGCCACCCTGCAATCCAGCGGTGAAATCACGTCAGAGACACGCGGCGATCTGGTCAAGATGGGCACCGGGTCCCTGCAGCTCAACAATGGAGCAAACCGCTTCGACAACATCCGCGTAGACGCAGGTAAGCTGATGGTTCACGGCGCAGAGGCCTATGATCTGGATAACCTGCAGGCTGCTACCTCCGCATCCCTGAGCTTCTACGCCGGAGCGGTCGGGAATGTGGCAACGGAAGCCGCGGTCCGCGTCAGCGGCACCGCAGACTTTGGCAGCGGGGCACAGTTGAACGCCAACCTGACACTGGCTACCGGGGCTGTCCTGAACGTGGCAGAAAACGGGCTTGCCATGGGAAGCACCCTGACCCTGCAGGAGGGCGTGTTACTGGGGGATTCTACCCTGGCACGCGTACAGAGTCTCAGCGTGGGTGAATCCACCACCCTCTTCAGCGGGGTGGACGGTCTGACCCTGGGCGAGACGGAATACGCCACCATCTCAAGAGAAGACTCCATCCTTGCCAGCCCCTACTTCAGTAACCTGAGTGACAACTACGTGCTCACCTACACCGGAACAGCCAACGGCAGTCTCAGCATTACCATGACGTCTGCCGCTGTTCCCGAGCCCACCACGGTTACTCTGAGCCTGCTGGCACTCTCTGCCCTGGCCATGCGCCGCCGCAGAAAATAAATTACCCGATACTTCCGAACCGTCGCAGGAAGCACAGCTGCTTCCTGCGACGGTTGTTTTTCATCATCAACATACCATTCCATAAGCCCCGCACGAAGAGTTACATGGAGAAAAAATGACCTTTTCTTTAACTTTTTCTGATTATTTATGTAATATAGACATTTTTGACTTGCGACACGACAGCAGAACAGGTAAACTGCATGCATGAAGAAGCAGCTTTTCACCCTGATGGCCGCAGGTCTGCCCGCCCTGTCAACAGAAATGCCCCCCATGATTCCCGATGGGCCGGTGGAGTACAGCAACCTGACGTATGAAGCCTCCACCGGGATGCAGGAATATGTTCCCACGGAAGAAAGCATGAATCCCTATGGAGCCTCTGCCTATGACATGCCCGCCACCGCGCCGCTGGCAGCCCCCTCTTCCGAGCGCAACGGCTATATCAACCTGAACGTCTATACCACCAACTACAACGTGCGCGGCATGGGCTTCTGCAACCATATCACGCAACATGGTTTTTCCTCCATCAACGGTAGTTTCACCTTCCCGTACAAGAATTTCTTCGGCTGCGGTATCCAGCAGCGCATTTCCGGTGAATTCGGTATCATCTGGGATGCCGGCTGCCCACTGGGCGACACACCGATGGCAAACGTGCATTATGCCATGGGCAAGGAAATTTTCCCGAACCTGCTGGTAGAGATTGGAACCACGTTCCGGCGCGGCGGCATTGAAGGTTATCTGGCAAGATGGCACGATAATGTAGATCATCGGGCAACATGGGAGCTTGACTTGACCATCACGTACAACGATCATCAGAAGGGATTCTTCGGGAGCGCCTGCTGGGGACTGGGTGCCTGGGGGTTGACCGGCAGCTTTTTTGACGCAGAAATAGGCTACCGCTTCACCGATGTCATCAACCGCGGCAACTTCGGTTCGGATGTGGAACTTTCCGCAGGCATTGCACCCTCCGTCAAGTACTGGGGCAGCAAGGTAGAAGGCGTAGATGCCTATCGCGTCAAGCTTGCCCTCGTTCCCTTCACTAACAACGGTACCATGGGTCGTGATGGCAGGACTCACGTCAAACCCTGGATTATGTGTGCCTGGTCCGGCTCCAACGCGGCAAAGCTCGACCACTACACAGGATATGGTCCCGTGGATCACTTCCAGATTACCGTAGGTATTGACATGGGGCTCAAATTCTAAAAAAAAGACTTGCCAAGGGGACAATCTTCCTATAGAATGTCCTCGCTTCGCCGGTTTAGCTCAGTGGTAGAGCACCCGATTTGTAATCGGACGGTCGTCAGTTCGACCCTGACATCCGGCTCTGGATAAAGAAAAGCCGCTAAACGTCTTAAAATAAGCGTTTAGCGGCTTTTTTATCTGCGAGGTCGTTCCATGATGGCAATAACACCATGCAATGATATGCCAGCGCTGGCTCCTCCTCCAAAAACGGCGTTTATTGTTTGGGTTTGAGATGTCGCCACCCTTGCCGGAAGAAGCTATGGAATGAACTTCGCTTTTTCACTATACCTTACTACGCGGCCGCTGATTTTATTTTTTCGCGTACTATTCCTCCTTGGGGGTGCTCAATCTACAATTATTGCAGAGGAGTCTCTGTTGCCTCCAAAATGGATTGACATGAGGGGGGAAAAAATGTTATAACCAATAAAGTAGCGCCGAACGTACGCATGAAGGTTAGTCACGTTGATTTCCGAAGTGTTGAAAGGATGGCGCCAGTTTACACTAACATATTAATAAACAATGATAAATAAATATTATTCAACAATCATGGGGTTACTTATTTGTAGCATTGCCCATGCCGAAACAGCAGAAATAGCTCCGGTAGCAGCAGAGGAAGGTATCACGATAATAAATGTAATCTCCTGGTTATTCTGGCTCAGCGTATTAGTCGGGCCTAGCATATACATGTTTTTTCAACTCAAAAAGGAAAAGGAAAGAGCATGGAATCCTCTTACGCCGGATGATGCTGATAATTCAGCAGGTGTAATTCGAAGTGAGTTTGAAGAATACAATGAGTGGCTTTCTCAGCTGAAAGAATTCAGTGTTAAAGGCGAACCCCAGAAACTCATCACCACCGGGAAACAGCTCAATCAGGGCTTTGAGCTGCTGGCAAAACTGTCTGCGCTGCCTAATCTGAACAATCCGGAGAAAGAGCTCCTCAATCGCCTTGGTGCGGCGCTCAATATGGCCCAAGAGAGATACCACGTCTCATCCTTATGGTCAAGAATACTCGTTGCGCTCATGTATATCCTATTATTTGGTATATGGCCTTTGTTTGGGGCGTACTTAGCATGCACGGCTGAAACATTTGAATTCACATTTTTTGTTTCTTGCTTGTTTGCTATTGCGATTTTGGTGGCTTATATTATTGGTTTGAATTATGCAGACATGCGCCCTGCATATAAATTTGTAACCGACGAAAACAGCTTTACAATCCGGCTCCGCAGAGCTCTCAGTTATGCAAAATTGCAGATTCTGACTAATGCGGACAGGGAGTTCGACACCATGTACTATGATGTCTACGAGGATATCAATGGAAAGAAGTGGGCTGTTGCGAAGCCGTTTGAAGGAGTTTTTAACGCCATCTTCATCTGGGGCCTGCTCTTTTTGTTTGTGCTGCCGATTGGGTATTTTATTATGGGTGGAATCAATTTCCTGAGTAATTACATCATTAAAAAGTAATTTACTGCAGTTTTCCCAAATCGTGTAAGGGAGACTTGCCTCCCCCTTTCAGAACAGATAAGCGGCCGCGTAAGTGAGAGCTTACGCGGCCGCTGATTTTTATGATTGGAAAGTTTGCGCGGGAGTGTGAATCACTCCTTACCCGTGAAGACGGTACCGGGGTAGGTTTGGGTGTGAGGGGGTAGGACACGGCCGGGGAGGATAACACATTTGGCGCCGATGCGGGAGTGGGGGCCGATGTGGCAGCCGAGTTTGTTCAGGCCGGTGTGGCAGAGAGAGCCCTGCCAAGGCATGCGGATTTCAGCGGCGTCATGCCTGAAGTTGCTGAAGATGCAGCCGCCGCCCACGTTCACATCATCCTCTATGACGGAGTCACCCACGTAGGTGAGGTGGGAGATGAAGACGCCGTTACCGATGATGCTACTTTTGATTTCCACGGCGTTGCCGATGACGCAGTTATCACCGATGCTGACGTGGCCGCGCAGGAAGGCATTTGGGCCGATGGTGCAGTTGCGGCCGATGCGCACGTGGCCTTCAATGACGGTACCGGCTTTCACGCAGGAGCCTTCTGCGAGCTCCAGCACGCCATCCACCACGGCGAGGGGGTGTACGCTGCCCTTGCAGGAGGGGGTGAGGGCAGAGAGCTCGGTGGCGTTTTCTTGCAGGCGCTGCCAAGGTGGGGTATGAGTGCTCATGGTGCGGAGGTGCTATGGCGTGAGGAGGAGCTGGTGGTTATCAGGCGCTGCGCGGCTTTTGTGAGCAGCTCGAGGGCGGAGTGGGCTTGGCCGGGGGCGCGCTCTTTCAGGAGGGGGCCGGGCTGGGCATGCTGGTACCGGCGGCCGGAATCATCACGCTCATCACCGCTGAAGACGATATTGACGTCCGCCTGCGGGCATTCGCGCCAAGGGCCGCCTATGCTGGCTGCGAGGTCCTTGAAGTGGCGGTAGGGGCTGCAGTAGGTATTCACCCAGTAATCCACTCCGGCGGCGCGTTCACGGGGGTGGGAGCGCTCACGGCAGCTGACAGGATCTAGCGTAGCAACGAGGACTCGCCCATGGGGTGCATTCAGGTGGCGAAGCACGTCCATGATGGCGGAGCCGCCGTAGCTGTGGCCGATGAAGATGAGGTCTGCACACGGGTTCGCGGTGAGGAAGGCGCGGAGGTCACGCTGGATGAGGCGTGTGCTGTGCCAGAAGAGGCAGCCGCGGCCGCCATCCCAGGCATAGAAGGCGCGCACCTGTTTGCCGGGGCAGGGGATAGGTGGGGTGGTTTCATACACGCTGCGCAGGTGGGTTAGCACTTGCTCAGAGAATCCGCCGATGAAGATGACGGCCACGTCCGCCTTTTCCGTGGTGAGGCGCTCTTGGAGGCGGCGGCCGATGAAGGAGGTATCAGGCGCGGGGTAGATGCCCTCGGGGGGCGGTGGTTGCTGCTGGCAGCAGCTCATGGCGCAGGCCAACAGGCCCGCGGCAAGTAGGCGGCGTGCCGGGCTCATGGGTGCAGATTAATGACCTTTACCAAGTGAGGCAGCAGGAGGTTGTACAGCTCGCGGCTGTCTTCCTCCTCCAGCTCGATGTCATCCATAAGCACCCGGTTATCTTCCACGCGGCAGCCCAAGCACTGGTAATTGCTGCCGTACAGGTAGAAGACGCCTTTAATCATATCTTCACGCACACCGGGGATGTCATCGTGATAGTGCTCTTCGGAGACCACGCGCATCTCCCCACGGCGCAGGATGGTGCGCAGCTGCTGCATTTCGGCATTACTGAGGCGGTGAATCTGCTGCGGTTCCAGCAGGAAACCGGGTATGCGCGGGGTGACGGCGATGGCGTCAGACGTGAGGGTTTCCGCCACGGATTCCTGCGCCACTGAGCCATAGCGCTGCACGCACGTCACCAGTAGTACGCCGCCGGTCAGTGAAATCAGAAGTGCATATATCGGGCTTTTCCTCATCATTACATTATTTTTTCTGTGCTGTGCATTCTAGCGCGTTATGCTCCACCTTGCAAGCTAAAAGCGGCTTGCAAGGTGAAATTTAGGCTTAAAAAACGGCGGAGAACGGCTTTAGGCCTGAAGTTTGGCGCTGAGTTCAGCTGCGAGGCGCTGCATGCTGCGCGTGAGCAGGGCTACCACGGCATCAAAGCCGGCGGGGCCGCCGTAGTAGGGGTCCGGCACGGAGCGCTCGCTTTCCTCCGGGGCAAACCACTGCCACATGCCGCGCACGCGGGAGCGGTCTTCCTCATGTCGTGCGAGGGAGAGGATGTCCTGCTCGTTATACTCGTCCTGCGGGATGATGAGGTCAAACTCGCTGAAATCTGCGCGGCGGAAGGTGCGAGCGCGGTGGCCGCCATAGCTGTACCCTGCGCGCTCTAGGGCGGCAAGCATGCGGTGATCAGGCTTGCTGCCGGTGTGGTAGGAGGCGGTGCCGCAGGAATCCGCTTTCACGAGGTGGGAGAGGCCTTCTTGAGCGGCCACGGCATTAAAGATGATTTCTGCGGCGGGGCTGCGGCAGATGTTACCGAGGCAGACGAAGAGGACGCGGTAGGGGGCAGGGGTGCTCATGGTGGTGAAAATCAGCTTATGAGGAGAAAAAGCGGTTGACGTGGCGGCTTACTTTTGGTATGAAGCCTTATGTACAGCTGAGTATAACACGGAGCCATGAATATTGCACGCCTGAAATCCGAGCCGGAGATTTTTTATTCACTGCAGGGGGAAGGAGCCCGCGTGGGTTGCCCCGCTGTGTTTTTGCGGCTGGCGGGGTGTAATCTGCACTGCAGCTGGTGTGATACGCGCTACAGCTGGCTGACCGGCTGCGAGCTAGCGGAGGCTGATGTGGCGGCGCGTGTGCTCAGCTATGGCTGTGGCTCACTTGTTATTACAGGCGGCGAGCCACTGCTGCAGGCGGCTTCCATGGAGTGCCTGCTGTCCTTGCTGCCGGCGGAGATGCATGTGGAGGTGGAGACGAATGGCACCATACCGCCCACGCCGGCTCTGGCAGCTCGTGTGAACCAGTGGAATGTTTCCCCCAAGCTTACGCACTCCGGGAATGAGGCTGCTGCTGCTCTGTGCCCGGCGGTGCTGGAGGCATTTCTTGCCACAGGTAAGGCTTGGTTTAAGTTTGTGGTGCGTGGTGAGGAGGATTGGCCCGCCATTCAGTCCTTGAATCTGCCGCAGCAGAATATCATCTTGATGCCCTGTGCCGCTACTCGCGCGGAGCTGAATGCTGCCCGCCCGGCAGTGGCCGCCATGTGCCTGCACCACCACGTGCGCCTTGGTGAGCGCCTGCATGTGGTGCTCTGGGATGATGAAAAGGGCGTGTGACGAAGCGCCCTGCGTAAGGATTTCAGGAGATAAAAAGCCCCGCATCTACCCGGTGGGGCGAGATGCGGGGTGTGATAAAGCTTGGTATGTGAGAATCAGGCTTTGGGCTCGTCAGAATCTTCATCATCCTCGTCCTCATCATCATACACCTCAATGGCGCGGCGCATGCGGCGGGTGAGGAAAGGGCGCACGACGAGGCCATAGCCGAGGTAGCAGAGGAAGATGATGGCGGGTGCAATCCAGGGGAAGCACACGAAGGCGCAGATGGCAGCGGCCACCAGAAGAATAGCGGTGATGGTGCCGCGCTTCTCGAAGTTCACGTGCTTGAAGCTGGGGTAGATAACGCGGCTCATCATGAGCAGGGATACCAGAGCCATTGTGCCACCCATGATGTACTGCCACACGGGCTCAATCACGAGGTTGTGGTGCGTGGTGACATCAATCACGAGGTACATGGTGCTCACCACGGCGCCGGCGGCCATGGGAACGGGCAGCCCCACGAAGTCCATGCTCTGGTTCGGCTTCTTGGGAGCTGCGGCCATGCAGTTGAAGCGAGCCAAGCGCAGGGAGGCGCATAGCAGGTACAGCACGCCAATGCCCATGCCGAAGGCGTCCGGCAGGTCAAAGAGCACGGCGCGGCTCAGCAGCATGGCGGGTGCCACGCCGAAGGAGATGACATCCGCGATGGAGTCAAACTCGCGGCCGAAGGGGCCATCTGCCTTGCACATGCGTGCTACTCGGCCGTCCAACAGGTCAAAGATGCAGGCGGCAAAGATGAGGTAGGTGGCTTGCTGGTAATAGTCAAACGCTTCCGGTGTACCATCTTCATAAGCCATGCCTTTGAAGATGGTGAGGATGGCGAAGAAGCCGCACAGCAGGTTGCCTGCTGTGAGCATGTTCGGCAGAATGGGGATTCTGGGTTCGTCCGGGTAGACCGGGGGAGTGTTCTTAGCCATATGTGTAAGTATGGGTGAGGTATTCAGGTGAGATTAAGAGAGAGCCTGAGCGGCTTTTGCCAGGAGTTCATCCTTAGCACTGAGCTCCTTGCCGGAGCCGCGTGCCATATCTGCCTTACCGCCGCCTTTACCACCCACGATGGGGGCGAGGGTACGGATAAGGTCCCCGGCTTTCAGGCCGGCTGCCTGAGCGGCTTCACCGCAGTAAGCACCCAGAGAGAGGCCGGTGCCATCATCTGCCACCAAGAAGGCGGCGGCAGTGTAATGCCGCTTGCGCAGCCCGTTGAAGAGCTCGGTGAGCAGGTCATTCCCACCCTCCGTGCTGATAACGACGTTTCCGCCGGTGAGCTGCTCGGCCAGAATGGCGTCAGCCATGCCTGCGGCAGCTGCGGAGATAGCTTTCTTCACGCGCTTATCTGCCTCCAGTGCGGCTTCCTTCAGCTTATCGCAGTAGGCGTTGTACTCATCCAGCAGGGCATTCACCACGCGGATATCATGAGATTGGAGAGCCTTTTCTGCAGGGTGGCCATCATTGGTAGGCACGGGAATGGTGGGCTGGCCGAGCTGCTGGAGCTTGCTGTTAGCGAGGCTAAGCTTCTCAAGGCTTTCCTTACCCTCAGGCATGCGTGCCTGAATGATATCCTTCACGATATCCAGACCGGCTTTACCGGAGGCAGCCTCGATTCGGCGCACGCCGCTGGCGATAGCACCTTCGCTCTTGATTTTGAAGAAGCCCACCTTGCCGGTGGTGGCGGCATGAGTACCGCCGCAAAGCTCCATGGATACGCCGTTGAAGTTGCCGGCTTCACCGCCCATCTGAACGAGGCGCACCACGTCACCGTACTTATCACCGAAGAACTGGCATACTTCCGGGTGCTTACGGATTTCGGTCATGGGGTACTCGCGGCAGAAGATGGGGAGGTCCTCCTCCACCCACTGGTTCACGAGCTCTTCCACGCGGCGGAGGTCTTCCTTGGAGATGGCGCCGCTGTTCACGTCGAAACGCAGGCGGTCCACATCCACGAGGGAGCCCTGCTGGGCGATGTCATCGCTCACCAGCAGGCGCAGAGCTTTGTGCAGCAGGTGAGTGGCACTGTGGTGGCCTTCGACGGCACGGCGGCGTTCCGTATCAATGCGCAGCTCCACGCTGTCACCCACGGCGGGGCGTACGCCATCCGCCACGGCAATGAGGTGGGCGCGGGCCTGGCCAATCTGCTGCACACCCAGCACAGCGGCGCTGTCGCCACCGGCTTGCAGGGTACCGCCATCGCTCACCTGGCCGCCCATCTCAGCATAGAATGGGGTCTTATCCGTGATGATGAAGAGCATGTCATCAGCCTCGTGCACCTCCGTCACGGTGGCGGTGATGCTGTCACCGGTGTAGCCGGTGAACTCCGTGATAGCCTCCGTCTTCAGGTCCAGAGCGCGCACCACCTGCTTCTTCTGGGCAGCCTTAGCGCGCTGGCGCTGCTCTTCCATGAGCACGTCAAAGCGCTCCGTGTCCACTGTCAGACCGCGTTCGCGGGCCATGAGGGCTGTGAGGTCAATGGGGAAGCCATAGGTATCATACAGCTTGAAGGCGAAGTCTCCACTCACGGTACCGGTGGCGGCCACTTCCTTATCAAAGAGGTCAAGGCCGCGGTCCAGCGTTTCATTAAAGCTGGTTTCCTCACGCAGCAGCACTTCCTTGATGGTGGCGGCGCGGCCTACGATCTCAGGGAATACGCGGCCCATTTCTGCGGCCAGAGTGTCTACCAGCTCGCTCAGGAAGGGCTTCTCCAGCCCGAGGGTGCGGCCATAGCGCACGGCGCGGCGCAGGATGCGGCGCAGCACATAGTTGCGGCCGTTGTTGCCGGGCAGAATGCCATCCGCTATGGAGAAACTCAGGGTGCGGATGTGGTCCGCAATCACGCGGAAGGCGATGCTTTCCTTCAGGGTGGCGGCGTTCTCAGGCGTGGCATCCTGCGGGTAGATATCCACATACGTGCGGCCGGAAATCTCCTCGATTCTGCGGAACAGGGGGCGGAAGACGTCCGTGCTGTAGTTGGAGACTCGGCGGGAGAAATCCGTGAAGCCGTTGGTGCACTGAATCATGGCGCAGGCGCGTTCGAAGCCCATGCCGGTATCCACGTGGCAGGCGGGGAGGTTGCGGAAGGTACCATCACTCTCGGCATTGTACTGGATGAACACGAGGTTCCAGATTTCGATGCAGAGCGGGCTGTCCTGGTTCACGAGGCTGCCCTGAGTGTTGCCCTCGGGGGTGAGGTCCACGTGGAGCTCAGAGCAGGGGCCGCAGGGGCCGGTCTCGCCCATCATCCAGAAGTTATCCTTCACACCGCCATTCACGATGTGTACTTTCGGGTCCAGCCCCTTGCTTTCGAAGAGGGGTGCCCAGGTGTCATAGGCTTCTTGGTCAAACTCGCCCGGGTTGCCCTTGCTCTTATCCGGGCAGTACACGGTAGCGTACAGGCGCTCTGCGGGGAAGCCCCAGCGCTCTACCACCAGCTCCCATGCCCACGCGATGGCCTCTTTCTTGAAGTAGTCACCGAAGGACCAGTTGCCCAGCATTTCGAACATGGTGTGGTGGTAGCTGTCCTGCCCCACATCCTCCAAGTCATTATGCTTACCGCCGGCGCGGATGCACTTCTGCGTGTCCGTGGCGCGGGCAGGCTTCCACGGCGGGGTCCACACGCCCAAGAAATAGGGTACGAACTGGTTCATGCCGGCGTTAGTGAACAGCAGGCCGGGGCTTTGCGGCATCAAGGAGGCGGAAGGTACTACGGCGTGCTGCTTCTCGTGGAAAAAGTCCAGGAAGCTCTGGCGAATCTGTGCTGCGGTCATCATATCGCTTTGTCAGATGGTGTTATAGGAAAAATTTCGTCTGAGCACATTATACACTTTCAGCTCGCGCGTGTAAAGCAGAAACAATGCAGCGCAGTATGTTGAATTTTCTGAGTTGTAAGAACAATTTATCCGCTCGTTAGTGAGGCGAGCGGATAAATGAATAATGAGTAATCTTTAGCACCGTGTATAGAGCCATTACGGAGTTGATTACTGCTGGTATAATCCAAACACAGCAAGTTGGTTGTATAGCTCTTTTCTTGGGCGTGGTGAAGTGGTATCAGCTCCTGTCCGCCAGAACTTTCTCCAAGGGGAGGAGGCGGGCAAGGAGTTCTTCCCTGCCGGCGGCCTTCAGTGTGGGGACGTCCACGGCCTCTGATATATCAAAATGGCCGGAGCGGATGCGGCGCAGGGCGGTGAGGTGTGCCCCGCAGCCGAGGTGCTGGCCGATGTCATGCGCATAGGTGCGCACATAGAAGCCTTTGCTGCAGTGCACGGTGAAATCCACCTCAGCGGCAGCGAGGTCCACGCGGGTAATCTCATAACTGAGCACCTTCACGTGGCGGGCTTTGCGCTCCACTTCCTGTCCTTTTCTAGCGAGTTTGTAGCAGGGAACGCCATTTATTTTCACGGCAGAGTACATGGGCGGCACTTGGTCGAACTCACCCATGAAGTGCTCAAAGGCGGCGCGGATGTTCTCCTCCGTGATGCCGGCAGTGGGTTTCTCGGCCACCACTTCACCGTCAGCGTCCTGACTATTGGTCTCGATGCCGAGCTTCATGGTGGCGGTGTAAACCTTATCCTCGCACATGAGCAAATCCTGCACCTTGGTAGCCTTACCGATGACGACGATGAGCATGCCGGTGGCCATGGGGTCCAGCGTGCCACAGTGGCCCACTTTCTTGGTGTTCAGGATACGGCGGCAGAGGGCCACGGCATTATGGGAGGTGAAGCCGGGGTCTTTATCTACGAGGAGCACGCCGCAGGGCTGTTCGGGAGCGGTATTCATGAGAGGCTGCGCACGGCGGCGCGGATAGAGTTCAGTACTTTTTCACGGGCGTCCTCCAGCGGGCCGAGCATGCGGATGCCGGAGGCCATGCAGTGGCCACCGCCGCCGTGAATGGCTGCGATGGCGGAGACGTCCACCTGCGGATCCTTGGAGCGGAGGGACACGCGCACCTTGCCATCCTCCAAGTCCTCAAAGATGACGGCTACTTTCACGCCCTGCATCACGCGGATGATATCCACGAGGTCCTTGGTATCTTCCAGACCCACGCCGAGCTCAGCCTTTCTGCCGGCGGGCATGGAGTAGTGAGAGATGGTGCCGTTTTCTTCCACCACCATATTATTAAGCACTTCACGCTGAGTGATGAAGCAGCCTTGGGGAACTTCCTGATAGATGCGGCGGTTGATGTCCCCCACATCCACTCCGGCCTCGATGAGTTCAGCGGCGGTGCGCATGACATCAGGCGTGGTGGAGCTGTACTGGAAGGAGCCGGTATCCGTGCTGATGGCGGCATACAGCGCCTCGGCCATGGGGCGGGTGAGCGGCACACCGGCGGCGCGGATAATCCGGTGCATGATGCAGCCACAGGCAGCGGCGGAGCCTTCCACGATGTTCAGCTGCGCATAGCGAGTGTTGGTGTGGTGGTGGTCTATATTAATAGTGAAGGGGGCCCGGGAGAAAAGCTCCATGGCCTCGGTGCCGATGCGCTTGAGGTCACCTGTATCCACGCAGATGAGCACCTGCACCTCAGCTGGCAGGGTAGCGGGCACAGGGCGGATGAGCTCGGCGCCGCTCAGGAAGGCATAGCGCTGGGGCACGCCATCGGTATTCCACATCTGCACTTTTTTGCCGAGGCTTTGTAGCAGCAGGCCCATTGCCAGAGTGGAGCCTATGGCATCACCATCCGGGCGGAAGTGGGAGATAACTGCGAAGTTATCATGCGAGTTCAGGGTCTGGATAAGTTCGGTATACATAAAGGCAGGGGAGTGAGGGGGGATGACATCAGTGTTGTTCGCCTTCGCTGAAGAATTCGATGTTTTCCGGGCTGTTTTCAGCCGTGGCCGGTGGTGTGGAGATGACGAGCTTGCCGGTGGGCTCGATAATCTTGCGGTACATGGCAGCCTTCGCAAGAATGGCGCAGAGCACTAGCACGAAACCGCAGAGCTGGCCGGCCTGCAGGTTTTCCCCATACAGTAAGCAGCCGATGATGGCCGCCTCCGTGGGCTCTAGGCAGGATACGATGCCGAACTCCAGCGAGCTGAGGCGCTTCATGGCGTAAGCCACCAGCAGCAGTACACCCACGCCTTGGCATACGCCGATACCCACCAGCCAGCCCCAGCCGCTGCTCAGGTTTTCCCATACGCCGGAGCCACCTGTCAGCAGCGGAGCCAGCAGTACTAGGCTACCGGCCATGGATTGCCAGAAGGTACGCTGCAGCAGCGTGACTTCCGGTGACATGAGGCGGTTCAGCATGATGTAAAGCGAGTAAAACAGGCCGGAGAGCAGGCCGTATATGATGCCGAGCGCATCATTTTGGCCGCTTCCGTTGTTACCCGCGAAGAGGCTTACCAGCACGATGCCGAGCCCGGCTGTCAGAATCAGCAGTCCATCACGCCGTGGGGGCAGGTGGTGCTGCAGCAGGGCAATCCACACGGCGGAGAACAGCGGGCCAGTGGCCGGCAGCAGTGCCGCTATGCCGGCAGAGGTTTCCTTAATCGCAAGGAAATAAAACAGAATGCACAGGCTTATCCCGATGCCGGAGATGAAGGACTTTCCGCTGAAGCGCAGGTTTCCATGCTTGCGGCATATCAGTGTTACTCCCGCTGTGCCAATCAGTAGTAGCCCGATGCTGAAGCGAGCAAAAGAACACAGCTGAGCGCTGCAAGCGGATTCACGCACAAAGATGCACAAAGAACCCATCAGCAGGGCTGCCACCACTGCTGCCAGAAATGCCTGAATATATCCTTTGTTCATTTGCTCACCGAACGCGCGCGGATTATAGCACCTCTCACGCAGCTGCGCAATAACTTTTTAGGCTTTTGCGTGTTGTGAATCGTGTCACCTTTCAGCCGCCTTATCGTTGAGTAGAACCGGCAGCATTTCTTCTCGAATTGTGGCGAATCATGTATTCACGGATGAGGCGTGCGCATGCAGTATGTCCCTGTTCTATGGCATACTCGAGAGGTGTCATATCATAGCGCATCAGGGTGACGTCAATATTTGGTGCGGAGAGGAGGCTAGCAACACAGTCAACATGCCCTTTGTAGGCCGCAATGCAGAGGGGAGTGGCACCTGATAAATTCGGGGAGTTTACCTCAATATTACGAGCTTTCAGGAGTTCACGCACACAGTCGGCGTGTCCATAGCGAGCTGCCGTATACAGGGGAGTTTCTCTGTTATCATTAGTTACATTTACATTGATACCGGGAGCATTCACCAGAAGGCGCACGCATTCGGCATGGCCGTTTTCTGCAGCCTGAAAAAGGGCTGTTTTGCCACCTGCGCTTCTGTAATTCAGGTTCAGCCCCTTAACTTCCAGCAAAATAGCTACGCATTCAGCATGGCCGGTGGCGGCAGCAATAAAGAGAGGTGTTTTTCCCTGTCTAATTTCATTGGCATTTGCTCCTTCTTGGAGGGCTTTCTTTAGTAATTCCGCGTTATTGCTCATGACTGCCGCATTGAGCATGATACGGGGGTCAGAACGCCTGCGGGCTTCTTCTTCAGCTAGTCGGCGTGCCCTTTCTACAGCTTGTCGGCGTTGTTCTTCTCTCTCTCGTAGGCGGGCTTGTTCCTCTGCTAGTCGGCGTGCCTCCTCCTTCTCCTGAGCCTGTTGTTCGGCCAGCCTGCGAGCTTCCTCCTCCTGAGCTTGCTGCTCGGCCAGTCTGCGAGCTTCTTCTTCCTGAGCTTTCTGCTCGGCCAGCCTGCGGGCTTCTTCTTCCTGAGCTTGCTGTGCGGCCAGCCTGCGAGCTTCTTTTTCCTGAGCTTGCTGAGGGGGATTTGTGGTGGCTTCTTCAGGGGAGGATTTCAGCAGCAGTGTGCCGATAATGGCAAATGCAGCGATGGAGAGCCCGGCGAGCAAAGATGTTTTATTCCATTTCTGGTGGGGGGCTGAAGGCGTGGGCTTTTGTTCTGCTGTGGTGGGGCGCAGATTAATACCTCTCATGGCGGCTAGCCACTCGGAGGCGTTCTGCCAGCGCTCCCGGCGGTTCATACGGAGGGCGACATCAATGCTGTGAAGCATGGGCTTGGAAAAGCGCTGCTGCAGCTCAGCTCGCTCAGCGAGAGGGCTGTATAAATCTTCATCCGCTCGCTCATGTACATCCGGTGGTAGTTCACCGGTAATGAGGTGATAGCAGGTAGCCCCCAGCGCGTAAAAATCAGTCCACGGTCCGCGCTTGCCATTGACTGAGTATTGCTCCAGCGGGGTGTAGCCGGGGGTGCCGATTTTAGTGTGGGTATGTGTATTCCGGAGGGCTCGGGCCGTACCGAAATCAATGATGACAGGTGTGCCGTCCTCATGCACGAGGATATTGTTGGGCTTAATATCTCGGTGCAGGAGGTTCTGTTCATGCATGTAGGAGAGGCCATCCAGCAGGCACTCCAGTATGGGGCGTAACCATTTTTCCGTAATTTCAGCGGGGGGTGGAGCGGCTAACTGGAGCTCTTGTCCGCCGATGTGCGGCATCACGTAATAGGCCGTACCCATCGCCTGAAAGCAATGAAGCACAGGTACGATGTTCGGATGGCTCAAATCAATGAGCAGTTTGGCCTCATCCAGAAAGCGTTGCAGCGCCCAGTCATAGGACTCCTGGGTATCAGGGGAGGAGGCGCGCACAGTATGGGTGCGCTGGTTTCTCAGGGAAGAATCACGCGGGAAGTTCTCCTTGATGACCACTTGCTTTCCTTCCACCATGTCCAAGGCGAGGTAGGTGATGCCGTAACTTCCTTGGCCAATAATGCTTTCAATTTTGTAGTCATTCAGAATATAACCACTAGGAAGAGCAAGCGTTACAGCATCCTCATGGGTGCTGTAATCTGTGTTATCTGTGAACTCTTCCTGCATGGTTTTGTGCGTGGAATGATACTGAGGAGAGAAAAAGAAACAGGGCTGCTTCACTCATTGTGAAACAGCCCTGTGTATAGAAGAATTAGTTGTTATTCACGCGGGCGAACTGCTTGAGGCGCAGGCCGTTGAGGTGAATGAAGCCGCTGGCGTCATCCTGGTTGTAATCCTCCTCCGTGTAGTCGGCCTCCATGGTGGCCATGGCATAGCTGTAAAGGCTGTTCGGGCTGCGGCGGCCGGCGTACATCACATTGCCCTTGTAGAGCTTGAGGCGTACCTCGCCGTTCACGGTTTCCTGAGTCTTTGTTACGAGGGCCTGAATAGCCTCGCGCTCGGGGGCGAACCAGAAGCCGTTGTATACCATAGCGGCGTAGTCGGGGATGAGGGAGTCACGCACCTTCTGGGCCTCGCGATCCATGGTGATGGTCTCGATGTCGCGGTGAGCAGCCAGCAGGATGGTGCCGCCGGGAGTCTCATAGATACCGCGGCTCTTCATGCCTACGAAGCGGTTCTCGATGATGTCCACGCGGCCGATACCGTGCTTGCCACCGAGGTAGTTCAGCACGAGCATGACGCCGAGCGGGTCAAGAAGGGTGTAGCCGTCCTTCTCACCAGTGGCGGTGGTGCCAACCTGAGCCATGATTTCAGCAAGGCCTTCGGTCTGCAGACCGATGATGTTGCCCTTCTCGAAGAGGCACTGCAAGTACTGGGGAGCATCAGGAGCATCCTCCGGAGCGGTGGAGAGCACGTACATGCCGCGGTCTTCCTCCTTCGTGGCATCATACCAAGTGTCTTCCAGAATGCCGGCCTCGTAGGAGATGTGCAGCAGGTTGCGGTCCATGGAGTAGGGCTTCTTCATGCTCTGGCGGATGGGAATGCCGTGCTCCTCAGCATACTTAATCATTTCGGCACGGCCGGGGAACTGATCACGCCACTCCTTCATACGCCAAGGGGCAATCACCTTAAGCTGGGGAGCCAGGGCATTGATGGAAAGCTCGAAACGCACCTGGTCGTTACCCTTACCGGTAGCACCGTGGGCAATGGCATCAGCACCTTCAGCAATGGCTACATCCACCATGGCCTTGGAAATGCAGGGGCGGGCAATGGAGGTGCCCAGAAGGTAACGGCCTTCGTACACGGCGTTGGCCTGGAACATCGGAAAAATGTAATTGGCGGCAAAATCAGCCTTCAGATCACCAATGATGCACTTGGATGCACCTGTGGCAAGGGCTTTCTCAATCACGCCATCAAGCTCTTCTGCCTGACCTACGTCTGCGCAGTAAGCAATGATTTCAGCATTGTACTTCTCTTTGAGCCACACCAGAAGCACGGATGTGTCAAGACCACCGGAGTATGCAAGAACGATTTTCATTTTCTTATCACAGGACGCAGCGGTTGCAACTGCGCACGCATGTGAGTATACAATGAATCCTTTGCTAATGAAAGCAAAATATGCGGAATTGACACAGAATGTGTTTTATTTTCCGGGCTGCCGACCGGTGGATTGGGGCAATGAGATTTTCAGCCACCGGGTGAGGGCGGGGCTTTATCTTCTGCCCCCGGCGGCGTATATGAGCTCATAGCATCTGCGGCGTCCCGGCATTTGTGTGGGGCGGCTCATGACGGCGCGGAGGGGGGTCCATCCGCGGTGGTCTCTCGTATTCACTTTAATGCCGCGCTGCCGGAGTAGGAGTTCCACACAGGTGGTGTTGATTCTTTCTGCCGCGTGATGGAGCGGGGTCCTGCCTAAGTGGTCTGGCTTGTTGATATCCACTTCCGGTGTGGTGAGTATGAGTGCCAGACAGTCATAATACCCTTTGTTCGCTGCCAGACAGAGGGGCGTGATGCCATTTTTATCCCCTGCATTGGTGTTCAGGCGTGAGCCGGCAAACATCAGCGCGCGTACGCAATCGAAATGGTTGAACCTCGTGGCTGCGTACAGAGGGGTCATGTTTTGATCATCCGCGAGATTAACATCCGTCCCCTGCAAGCTAGCAAGAATTCGCACGCATTCCTGGTGACCTTTTGAGGCTGCTTCGTAAATGGCTGTATGCCCGAGGGGGGAACGCCAGTTGAGATTAATCCCGGGATAGGTGGCGAGGGTTCTTACGCTTTCTGTCTGGCCGGTAGAGGCCGCGATGTGGAGGGCAGTTCTGCCCATGCTAACGTGGTTGATATCCGCCCCTCTTTCCAGCGCAATGAGGATATTGCGTGTATCACTTTTTGAGGCGGAGGAGATGAGGAGTTCGTTTGGTGAGGGCTGATTTTGCTCTTGGCGGGCTCTGTTGCGAGCGCGGAGTACTTCCAGTTGTCGGGCGTGCTGTTCAGCCAGCCGCTCTGCTCTACGGCGGGCCTCTTGTTCTGATTGGAGGCGAGCTTGTTGCTCTGCCCGCTCACGGGCTCTTTGTTCGGCTTGTTCCCGTGCGAGCTGCTCGGCTTGTTGTCGGGCTTGCTGTTCAGCGAGCTGTTCGGCCTGTTCCTGAGCTTGTTCGCGGGCGTATTGTTCCTCTAGCTGCTCGGCTCTTTCCAGTGCCTGCTGCTGTTCGGCTTTCAGTCGTTCTAACTGTTCAGCTTGTTGTTGAACCAGTAGAGCCGCGGCATCATCCTCCCGGTTTATAGCGGGCAGGAGGATTAAGGTGCCTGTGACGCTGAGTACTGCTATGCCCAGCCCAGTTAATATGAGGGGAATCTTTTTTTGAGGGGCTTTTGTCTCTTCTTCTTTTTGTATTACGAACGGGCGGGCAGTGACGCGCCGGAAAAACATGGCACCATGCAGTGCTGCAAGCCATTCGCTGGCGCTTTGCCAGCGCTCGCGTATGTTCATGCGCAGCGCGACATCTATGCTGCTGAGCATGCGTTTGGAGAAGCGTGAGGAGAGCATTGGCAGGCTTGCCAGTGGCTTGTAGCTATCTTCATCCACGCGCTCATGGACGTCCGGTGGCATTTCACCGGTGATGAGTCGGTAACAGGTGGCACCCAGTGCATAGAAATCTGACCACGGGCCACGTTTACCGTGCGAGGAGTACTGCTCCAGCGGGGTGAAACCCGGTGTGCCGATTTTGGTATGGGTGTGGGTGCTCTGAAGGGTGCGGGCTGTGCCGAAATCAATGAGGACAGGCTCGCAGTCCCCATCCATAAGAATGTTGTTAGGCTTGATGTCTCGGTGCAGGATATTCCTTTCGTGCATGTATGCGAGAGCATTCAGCAGGCACACTAGCACGGGTAGAAGCCATTTTTCTGTTATATGCTCGGGCGGAGGGGCAGATTGTATGAGCTCTTTACCTCCGATGTGCGGCATCACATAATATGCTGTTCCGAACTCCTCAAAACTATCCAACACGGGTACGATGTTCGGGTGACTGAGCTCTTTTAGCAGGGCTGCTTCATCCAGAAAGCGGCTGAGAGCCCATTGATAGCTTTCTTCCGTATCTTTTGCGGAGGGGATGACCTTATGGTTGCTTTGGATGCGCAGGGATGAATCCTTCGGAAAGTTTTCCTTGATGACCACCTGCTGATTATTCTCCATATCCTGAGCAAGGTAAGTGATGCCGTAGCTGCCTTGGCCAATCATGCTCAGAACTTTGTAATGGTTTACCACAGTGCCCTCCGGAAGTGTACTCTGCGGGAGTGTCACATCTTGCTGCTCAACGGAGATGTCTGCATCTTCGCTTATAACGCGGACTGTGGATAAATCACTCATGGTGCTGGTGGAGAGGTGTAATGAGATGGCTCAGGTGAGAGGACCTCTTTATTTCTGATGTGGTATCTACCTGTTATGTTCAGAGAAAATGGCAGAAAAATATAATCAGCGGTGATAATGGTGAAGGTGTACGATTTTTCTGATAAGAGGGCTGAGAGTTTAGCGCTGAGTTTAATGTTCTCCCGGGCGTTTAATGCCGGATGAGGAGGGCGCATTCTTACTCATACACTTCTTCCACATCACTTTCCTCCGTTTCGGGGAAGGTGGGCTGAGGTTTGGTGGTGTAGAGTGTCAGAAGGCGTTCGCGCAGTTCCCGGGGCATGTCATCCGGGAGCATGATTTCAATTTCCTCACGGGGGTCAGCACAGTAGAAGGCCGCTTGGTGTGCTACGAGGATATCCACGATACGGGTGAGTTCATCGGGCTGCCAGCGGCTGGTGCTGATACGCTGGAGCAGGGCACGTGTGACAGTGGTGCCATTCTCTGCGCAGCCGTAGATGTTTGCGCCATTTGCCAGCAGCAGCTCCAGTGATTCGGCATTCCATACGGCAGCATTCAGTACTTCACCGGAAGGAGTACCGCCGTAGCGGAGCATTTCCTGCAGCAGGGCGGGGTGGAAACGTGCCGCGCGGCTCATGGCGAATGGTGTGGGCAGCGCATAACGCTTAAGCAGCTCGCGCGCCACTTCACAGTGCTCGGGGCTCAGCTCATCCATGAGCGCGTAATCCAGAGCCGTGTTCATGGCGGCATCCGCATAATGAATATCAGCACCTTTTTCAATGAGGTACAGCAGCACGCGTGTATTACCGGCCTCGGCTGCGGCCTGAAGGGGAGAAGTGTCACCATCTTTCCCTTGTATGGTGGCACCGGCTTCCACAAAGGGGCGAAGGCAGCTTACCGGCAGCTTGTTATCCTGCCCGCCGGCCTCAATGAGGCGCACGCAGTAGGGAAATTCATTTATGCCTTCATCCTGATTGCTGTATTTGGTGAAGTGCTGCAGGATTTCTACGGAATCATCATATTCGCCTTTAGGTTCTTCATTAATAATACCATAGCTCAGCAGCCTTTCTATGGCCTGTGGCATATCCGGCACGCCGGGGGCCGGCGCTTGAGCGGCCGCCAGCCCGGTGCTAAGTATATATGCTGTGCTGATAATCAGATTCTTCATTCCTTGGGTGGGCATTATATCAACTGTCGGCAGCATGGCAAGGATAAATGATGCCATGCTGCCGACTTGCCGGGAAGGGATGGGAGTTTTAATTTCCGCCTGCCTCCCTGATGAGGCGGGCGCATTCGTTTTGCTTGAGGTGCTCTGCCAGGCCGAGGGGTGTTATGCCATTGGTGAGGCGGGCGTTGATGTTGACGCCGGGGTGGTCCAGCAGGGCTCGTACACACTCCGTGGCACCTTTTGATACAGCTATGTGAAGGGGAGTTTGTCCATTGTCTCCCGTTGCGTTAACGTCTATATCAGGGTGTGCCAGCAGAATTGCAAGAGATTCATTCTGCAGGCCTGATGCCGCGGTATGGAGCGCCGTAATTCCTTCCGTATGCTTGAGATTCACATTAATACCGGGTACTTTCAGCAGGGCCCGTAAGCACTCAATTTTGCCCATAGCGACAGAGACCAACAAGGGAGAAAGTCCTTGGGGTACTACGTCATTTACTTCTATGTCTGGCCTGTTGAGGAGGAGTTTTAAGCAATCAATATGGCCGGAACCGGCAGCTGCCATGAGAGGTGATAATCCATTATTCATGTGGCAGTTAATATCAATGTCCTGCCTTTCTAACAGGAGACGTAAGGCTTCTGTATGCCCTGAGATACATGCAGCCATCACGGGAAGCATACCCATATTATTTGCCTTATTGATATCCAAATCAGGGAATGCAAGTAAGTCGCGTATGCATTCAGTATTTCCCGCGGCAGCTGCGATTAAGAGAGGAGTGTTGTTATGTGTTTTATCGCCTAGGTTTACGTCCACACCCGGAGCTTTGAGCAGGGCTTGGACTACTTGGTTATTAGCTCGTACTGCAGCTTTCAGGAGGGCGGTTTCACCATTGGCCGCGTAGATGTTCACATTAATACCGGGCGCTTTGATGAGCTGTTGCACGCACAGTGGATAGTCATAGAAGGCGGCTACAGTCAGCGGGTAATTTCCTTGGTTATCCGCGGTGTTCGGATTTACTTTTCCTGTGGCTATCAGGAGCTCTGTACTTTCAGAATTACCATTGGTGCATGCCATCATGAGTGGTGTTTTTCCCTCACTATTTGCTGCATCCGGCTGGATGTTTTCTGCGTCCAGCAGGATGCGCACGCAATCATTGTGCTTATGGATGACGGCGAGGTGCAGGGGGGTATTTAAATTGTTAATGCTAGTGTTTACATCCGCCCCTGCGGCGATGAGGTACTGCAGCTGGTCTAGTTTTCCTTGTTCGGCTGCGGAGCAGATTGCCCTGGAATATTCAGAAGGCTGGATGCCCAGTTCCTGAAGTTTTTCTGCCGCGGCCTCCGGTGTCAGCTCTGAGCTGCTTGTTTGCGTGGTGGGCTGTTCCATTTGTGGATCGGTAATCGGAGCTGTATCGTCCGCCGGATGCGTGGGGGGATTTTCCCCGTCTTGCAGCGGTTTTTCCTGTTCCGTGGTGGGCTGAGCCGTGCGTATGAAGTAACCGGCAGCGGAAAGGCTGCTTAGAATGAAGATGATGGAGAGAATAATTCTGATTTTTTTCCAGCCGCCCTTCCCTTGTGCTTGTGCTGCCTGCGGAGATTTGCCGGCGGGTGAGAGTTGTGAGGGCAAATCCTTAGAGGGAGGCAGAGTGAGAGGCACAATATCAGTTGCTAAGGTACTCATCCATTCATCTGCCCGCTGCCAACGTTGCTCCGGGCGCAGACTCAGTGCTTTGTCTATGCTTCTGAGTACGTGAACTGGGAAGCGGTGCTGGAGCTCCGGCCGCTTTGCAAGGGGAATGTAGGAATCTTTCAGCATGCGCGCCATGGATTCAGGCGGACATTCACCGGTGATGAGACGGTAACAGGTGGCACCCAGCGCGTAGAAATCCGTCCAAGGGCCTACGTTACCTTTAGGGGAAATCTGTTCAAAGGGGGTGTAGCCCGGGGTGCTCATTCGCGTCATGGTATGAGTGCACTGCTGATTGCGGGCTGTGCCGAAATCAATGAGCATGGGCTCGCCATTCGGTTGCAGCAGGATATTCTCCGGCTTGATATCGCGGTGGATGAGGCCTTCTCCATGCAGATATTTTAATGCAAGGAGGATTTTTTTCAGCACGGGTAGCAGCCATGTGTTCGTGATGTCAGATGGGGCCGGAGCTGCTTTTTTAAGATCTTTGCCATTAATATGCGGCATCACGTAGTAGGCTGTGCCTAGGGCCTTAAAGGCTGTTGTTACCGGTACGATGTTCGAGTGACTCAGACCGGCCAGCAGCTGGGCCTCTTCCATGAAGCGCCGGAGTACTTTTTCATATGTCTCCCGCATTTCCGGAGCTAGGGGGCTTACGCTCAGGTCCTGCATATGGCGGTAAGAAAACTCGGTAGAAAAGTTTTCCTTAATGACCACCTGTTTTCTGGTTTCTGTATTGGTGGCGAGGTATGTGATACCGAAGCCTCCTTGCCCCATTACTTTCTCAATTTTGTACTTGCCCAGTTGGAGCTGTGGCGGTAGAGAAAAGGAAAATGATACTTCTTGGCCATTAGTGTCGGGGAGAGATTCAGTATGGAGCTCCTGCATAATTTTAGTATTTTTATGTACGAGTATGAATATTGTATCATTTATTTTTCCGTTGAAAAGCCGGAAATGAATAATCTGCTTTGTTTAGCGGTACCGAGAAAGTTGTACATCCGGTGTGTGCTATATTATAGGTGACGAAAGAAATGGCCATATTGTTGAAAAATGGCAGGAAAGAATTTTATACACAGAGGTTTGCAGTTTAATGCTCGTTTTTACTGTTTACATCATATAGGGTTCGTGATATGATTCTGAACGTCAAGGATAGGTCGCATATGAGTACACATGGAGCAGAGGAGGAAGAGATAGGTATTGCTTTACCTAAAGGATTGAAATTAGGTGAGTACCGTATTTTGCGTGCTATAGGGCAGGGCGGGTTCGGCATTACGTATCTGGCTGAACATGTGGAAACGAAGAAGGAATATGTGATAAAGGAGAATATGCCCGCCGCCTTTTGCCGCCGTGATGATCGCACGTACCAAGTGACTCCCACAGGGTCGGAAATGGTTTCTACCTTTGAATGGGCTCTGGATCGCTTCCTGCAGGAGGCTCGCACTCTTTCCAAGCTTCACCACCCGAATATCGTGCGGGTGAAAGCTGCCTTTAAGGCTCTGGGAACGGCTTATTATGTGATGGATCGCATTAAGGGCCGAGAGCTACACGAAGCTGCACCTCCCCCCGGCCAGATTACCGAGGCTTGGCTACGCCCGATACTGGAGGAGATTCTTAAGGCCCTCAGCTATGTGCATTCCCAGAATCTTCTGCACCGTGATATTAAGCCCAACAATATTCTGGTGGATGAGAATTGTCACCCTGTGCTTATTGATTTCGGCACTGCGCGTGAGCTGGTGAGCGAACGTACGGCCACGATGGTGGAGAGCGCCGGTTATACTCCCCTTGAACAGCTGCAATCCAAGGCGAAAAGAGGTGCTTGGACGGATATTTATGCTCTCGGTTGCACCATGTACCGTGTTATTACCGGGGAAAACCCGCCCCGCAGTATTGACCGTCTTTCTGATGATTCCTGCCGCAAGCTGGCAGAGGATCGCCGCCTGATGCCCCGCTTCAGCAGGGGATTCCTGCAGAGCGTGGATAAGGCGCTTGCCGTGCAGGCGCGTAATCGCTGGCAGGACACCCAGGAGTGGCTGCAAGGAATGAACGGCTTCGCTTTCTCTGTGTCGGATATTGAGCCCCTGCCGCTGGGAACTCCGCCTGTGTCCACCGTGCCGGCTTCATTGCCTCCTGTGCGAGTTCGTGATGCTGTGCCCCCCGTTTCTGCCGGAGCTTATCCTCTGCCGCCGGTTGTGAATATGCCGCCCGTTTCTGCAGGAGCATATCCTCCGTCACCGGTTGTGAATATGCCGGATTCGTATGCTAATCTAAAGAAGCGCTCATTCTTTAAGGGCCGTTGCGGGCGTGGAATGTGGTGGGTGAACGTGGTGATTTTCGTTGCTCTCACACTAATGGGCGGTCCGCTGATATTACTTTCTCTTGCATGGTACGTCTATGCGCTGGGGCGGCGCTTTAATGATTTAGGGTATAGCGGCTGGTGGAGCATTGTCTATTTTGTGGTCACATTCGTACTCGCAACTATTTTCTCTGAAAGTGGCGATAATGGTCTTTTAACCGTTGTAGTTCTACTGTTTATGATGATTATACCAGGGGCTATACCGGGTCAGAAAGGGCCGAATAAGTACGGCGTGTAAGAGCGCAGCTTATCCATACAGTTTTCCCGCAGGAAATGAAAAATGAGGAGACCAGGCCGCTGCCTGCTCTCCTCATTATGAGGCATATAGGATAGATATGCTGCTGAATTAAAGATTAATTGAGACGTTTACGTTGGTGCGCCTTGCGGGGGCCGTCGGGCAGGGCCTTGGGGCCGGAGGGCAGCAGTGGTGCCCATGCGGACGCGGTGCCGGAGGTGGGCAGTGATGGTGCCCGTGGTGATGGTGGTGCGGCCGGGCCGGACGGTGGCGGCGTGGTGCCGGGGGCGTGTGGCAGTGGCCGTGATGATGATGATGCGCTGTTGGGCGGTGAGGGCGCGGGGAGGCGTTCTGTGGACCTGCCTGCGCTACTGCGGGTAACAGTGCTAATGCTGCGATGAGGATGAGCTTTTTCATTTTAATGATGGTTTAATAAGTTAATGTTATAAAATAGTTCAGGTTTTAGAACCTTTACACTGGAGAGAACGCAGACCGCCGCGAGAATCTACAGAAAAAATGAGTTTTTTCTGTACTACTTTCTAGCGTTTCCATATAGGAGAAAAAATCCACCCCTGAAGCACCGAATAATGGCTGGGGTGGATGATTTTGGAAATGGGGCTATATCCGCCCCAAACTGTAAGCCTGTGTTTAGCCGTTGGGGAGCATCATATTATCCTCCTCATCGTCAGTTAACTTAAGGCGTTTGTTCGGGGAAATGCCCATATTGCGGAGGTCATCGAGCTGCTTGGCATAGTTGCCGCGGCCGCGGAACATTTGGCCAATGGCTTGGTCGTAGGCGTTTTGAGCTTGGGTGATACCCTTGCCCACTTTCTCCAAGCTTTCCTGCACGGTGGCAAGTTTCTCGTAAAGCTTGGTGGCGCGGTCAATGATATGCTCCACATTCTGTGTTTGGCGCTCTTTTTGCCACAAATTGTATGCCAGCTGCAAGGCCATGATAAGGTTGGTGGGGCTGATGAGCACAATCTTCTTACGGTAAGCATCCAAAGGCAGCGAGGATGCCGCTTGAACTGCAGCAATGTAGGAGGCTTCGTTGGGCATGAACATCAGCACGTAGCTGATGGTGCCTTCCACGATACCTTTGTAATCTTTCGCTGCCAGTTCATCAATATGCTTGCGTACCGAGGCAACGTGTGCGTCAAGGTAGTTGCTCCGCTCCGTATCGCTTTCGGCAGCGGAATACATGGCATAAGCTGTAAGTGAGACTTTCGAGTCAATAACCACACAGCGATTTTCAGGGAAGCGGATTACCACATCCGGGCGGAAGTCATTGCCGTTCTCGTCTTTGTGATTCTCTTGGATGTAGTACTCTTCACCCTTGCGCAAGCCGGACTCCTCCAGCATGCGTTCCAATATCATTTCACCCCAGTCGCCCTGCTTCTTGGTATTGCCGCGCAGGGCAAGGGTGAGGTTCTCGGCATCTTTCCCCAGGCTTTCGGTTTTCTCCATCATGGCCTTGATGGCGGCTTCCAGTGAGGCCTTGTTACCGGCGGCGGTCTCGTTGGTAGCCGTCACGGCTTTACCGAGGCTCTCCAGCTGCTCGCGCAGGGGCTTCAGGAGGCTATCCATGTTCTCCTTGTTCGTGTCTTTCAGTTTACCGGCGTTCTGCTCCATAACCTCGCCCGCCAGATTACGGAACTGCGCGTAGTGTTTCTCCTGCATCTCTTGGATTTTGGCGGCCTCTGTCTTGCGCTGCTCTTGCTCTTTTTGGAGCTCAGTTTTACAGCTGGCTAATTCTGCCAGGGCAGAGGTCAGCTCATTACGAGTTGTTTCATACTCGCTTTGAAGTTTAGTATAACGGGTAGCCTCCGTCTTGCGCTGCTCTTGCTCTTTTTCGAGCTCTGTTTTATAGCTGGCCAATTCAGCCAGAGTAGAGGTCAGTTCATTACGAGTTGATTCATACTCGTTTTGAAGTTTGGTATAATGTGCAGCCTCCGTAACGCGCTGCTCCTGTTCCTTGGTCAGCTCAGTTTTCAGGCTGCCGGCCTCAGTACGAGAGTTAGCGAGTTCCTCCCTTAGCTCATCTTGTTTGTCTTGGAGTATTTTTACTTGTTGCTCAGCCTCATTTTTTTGCTGTTGCAACAGGCTAAGCTCAGTCTTAATTCGTTCGACTTCTAATAAAGTAGCTTGCTGTTTGCGGGAGGAAAATAGGAGGCAAAGGGCATACCCCAAAGCGCTACCTGCTACAAATAAAAGAATGTATAAGGCTATCATAACTTAGGAAGAGCGTGAGAAAATAGGTAAAATGACGGACGGAGGTACACAAGCCACCATGAGTTGGGTAATATGTGGTTGGATTCCAGAGATGATGAGGGCGGTACGCCTCTTCGTTAGATTGTACAGCTAATCAGGTGGTTGTCAAGCCATTCTTCGTGCGGAAATGGAGGGGCTGTTTCAGATTTACAGGTGTTTATTTCTCACTTAAACCGGTTTGTTGAAGTTAAGTCATTGAAGCTCACACCAAAGCAAAGCCGCGCGGCCAAGTTATGGTCGCGCGGCTGAGTTTTGACAAGATTCTATTCCTTACTCCCGGTTCCGTAGCTGAGCTTCGGCGGCGAGTAGCAGGTTCGCGCTCTCGGCATGCCCACGCTCCTTTGCATGCATCAGACTGGTCATACCATCCTTGTTGGTGGCGTTCACGTCGGCTCCGGCTGCGAGAAGGAGCTCTACAACTTCTGTATCATTACGTTCTGTTGCAAACATCAGACTGGTCATGCCATCCTTGTCGGCGGCATTCACGTCGGCTCCGGCCGTGAGAAGGGATTCTATAACTTCTGTATTCCCATGTTCTGCTGCAAACATCAGACTGGTCATGCCATCCATGTCGGCCTCATTCACGTTGGCCCCGGCTGCCAGCAGCAGGTTCACACATTCAGGCTCATCTGATTGTGCTGCGTACATCAGACATGTTATGCCTGAGAAGTTGGTATGGTTCGCATTAGCCCCAGCAGCAAGCAGTAACCTAGCAATTTCTACCTGGTCCCCGGCGAATGCGCGCATTAAGCAGCTGTGCCCACGTTCATCCACGGTGTTCACATCAGCCCCTGCGGCAATCAGCAATCTAGCAATTTCTACCTTTCCCCCTACGACGGCACGCCTCAAGCAGCTGTACCCACGATTATCCACGGCATTCACATCTGCTCCAGCACCAAGTAACAACTTCACGATTTCGCTGTTGCCTTCGAAAGCTGCGAGCATCAGATACGTAACCCCGCAAGAATTAGTAATCTTTACATCAGCTCCGTCGGCAAGCGCAGCTTTTACGGCCTCTACGTCACCGCTTGCTGCAGCTTTCCATAATTGTTTGTTAAATTTATTTCCTGATGTCTCCATATACTTGTTATTGGTAAAAAATGTGCGAACATCGTCATCTGTACCTTGTCCGGCAGACGAATTCCTTTCTATCGTATCCTTATTCTAATATAAAAATATTATGGATTTTTCCAGTTTCGCATAGACAACTATAGGTTGTAATATTTCTTGTTGTTGATTTTTTTCGCAAGCGAATTGTCATATAAAGGCGAACAAGCTGCCCTTTATTTGTCTCCTTGCTTAACAAAACGGGCAAAGGCCTTCAAAGCATTAATAACCGTATTTCTACTTTTTCTTCCTTCTTCTTCCTTGCTCCCGCCCGGACCATACAGTGCTACAAGATTTTCTATTTGCTCGACAAGTTCATTCCAACCGAGATTCTCGCTCTGTCTGACATTTTCAA
>JAZQGN010000010.1:0-41336 GCA_045540095.1 Akkermansia sp. | reverse complement strand
TCCACCACAAACGTGCCGTTTACATATATATCATTCCCATTTAACTCCCAGCATACACCTTCCTCCAACGTCACATTCTTGCCGGATGCCACTGTCACAGTCCCCACTACGTGATAACCGCCAGACAGGGCATCCGGAAGTGCTGTGAATGTACTATCTCCCAGCGTACCAGTTATGCTAATGTATGCATCTTGGGCAGTAGTTTTAATACCGGAGAAGTCTGCGGCAGAGCTCCAGTTTTCCAAATACACGGCACGCTGAGAAGTAAGGGTAATATTCTCACCGGAAAGCGAACCGGCACCGGAAAGAGTAATTTGCGTCAGTGTGATATCATGCCATTCCACAGCGGCGGTTGTCCTGACAGCGTAGCCGGTAAGGGCCACGCCATTCCCTCGCACAACGCAGGGTTTCGAGATAGTCGGAGCCGAGCTGAGAGCAATGGTCTGCCCGGCTAATGACGAATCAATCTGTACTACCGGTCGCAAATCACCTGTATAGGAGTTTACTTGGCTGATAGCCCAGGCCAGAGAACCTTCACCGGAAGAGTTCAGGCTGGTAACAGCGAAAATAGTTTCACCTTGGGCTGTAATTAGAGATTTTTCTGTGAGAGACATATTGAGAAGACAAGAGAATAAGTGAATAAAAAAGCCTTACTCTGAGTCACACAAACTAAGAGTAAGGCGAATAAGGAGAAAAAGCTAAGCTCAGCGGCGTCTGCGGCGAGCGGCAAGGGCTGCTAAAGCCAGCAGAGAAAGCGTGGCAGTAGTAGGCTCAGGAACGACGGTGGACAGAGTCACGGACACGCCAACATCAGTGACGGAATAACCGCTTACCTGAAGGGCATCAACACCTTCGCAGGTGACAGTAAAGTCTGCCTCACCTTCCAGAGAGAGACCGGTGAACTCAACTGTAACGGGGCCCCCCGTAACCTCCCCAAGCTGCTCGCCGGTAAGAGTTAAGGCCAAAGCAGCGCCATCCCCCAGAGTCACGCCGTCAAGCTGGAGGCTCTCCAGACCTTCGAGGGTGATGGCATTGTTACCACCAAGCAGAATACCACCAAGAGAATTGAGCGAACTCCAAGCATCTAAAGTAAGGCCGGAGGCAGCAACGGACACCGCCGGATCCACCAATACAAAGCAGTTCTCCAACGTCACATTTGCCAGAGTAAGAGCAGGTGTAGCCGAGTTATCCAGAATTTCAATAGAAACGAAAGAATCAGCAACGCTGCCGCTGAATGAATCGGACGTCATAGAAACCCCGTTCAGTACTCCACCCTCAATCTGCCAATACACACCGGACTCAGTATCAACCTGCATATTGCCATCACCCGAAATCTGAGCGGAGATATTAAGCTTAGCGCCATCCTCAAGATAGACATCGCTTTTGATGCCGGTACCGGCATACGAGCCTTCGTCAATCGTCTCATCCTGATAGTTTTCGGTGAAATCAATAGCACCGGTCAGGCTGAGCTCTCCACCATTCTCTACATAAAACACACCACCTTTACCGGATACATGATACTCTGAGTAGGTAGGACTATCCACCGCAATAGAAGTACCGGCAGAAACAATCTGCGCACCGCCATTACCATCCTTATATTCGGCGTAAGCCACGCCCGACGCTAGGGCGAGCATCATCACGAGAGTCTTTTTCATTATATTGTATGTTTGATAGGTCTTCAGAAATTTTATCGCAAGCAATACCAACTTGCGCAATTAACGCTTGCAGTCTACACTAAAAAATAGGTGAAGTAAAGCATAAATCATTGATACGATACACAAACTCATGTATATATTGCCACAAAAATAAAAAAAAACGAAATAACCGGAACGGAAGAGTAGTATAAGAAAGCAAAACTCTTCACAAATGAGAGCCGGGGCACCAGATAAAAGGAGGCAGAGCCTCACCTATTTCGGGAATCACAATGGGGGCAAGTGGCCTCCGGGTCATTACGGAGGAAGCGGTAGCCGCAGATGCGGCAGGTGATGCGCACGCGAGCCAAGCGCATACGGCGCAGCTTGGACGCAAGCTGCACGGGCAGCACCACGCAGAACAGCGCCACAAAAGAGGCTACTGCAAAGTAGTAGAAAAATTCAGAAGTGGATAAAGTGGGCCAATCTATCATGGCTGCACCTCCTCTCCATCCGGCTGAACCGGTGTATCACTCATTCCCTCCGGCGGGAAGGCGAGAAGGTCTGAGGCATCCAGCGCCGCGGAATCATGCGCAGAGCGGAACACACGCTGAGGAGGTGCGGTACGCAGCCTAGGTGAGAACCCGGAGGGAAGAGCCTGAGAGGCTGCCTCCTCACGGCGGGCCGGATCCACAGCTGCAGAAAGCGGCAGAGGCATGGGGCTGCGCATCAGTATCTGCAGGTGCAGCAGCTCATCACTCCGGTACTGCACATTAGCCTCCTTCGCGGGAGGCATGGGCTCAGGCAACACCACCTTCACACAGAGCAACAGCGCAGCAGTCACCACAATAGCAAGAAAGATAAACAACCACAGGCACCCGCGCAAGGGGCGAGCGTATTTCACATGGTATACGAGCTCTGTGGATGGAGTATTGTTCATCACTCAGCAGAAGGGCGGCCGGCCAGTGAGAAGTTGAAACCATGGCTGATTGCCTTATCAGCCACCTGCTGTACAACGCCGACGGAAACGGCGGCATCACACACCACAATAACGGATACTCGGCCGGGATGCCCGTCATCCCAGCTATTCAGCACCTCATCCAACCCATTCAGGCCACCGGGGATTTCAAAACCTTCCAAGTACAGGCGGGGAGTCACGCCCGGCGTGATGGTGATGACGTGAGAGTACGCACGGTCATAACGAGCCATGACGAAATGGGACTCCGCCGGACAGATATTGAAGCCGTATTTGGGAAGTCTGTGCGTGTTCAGCAGCACACACAGGCAGAGCAGAAAGACCAGATTAATACCGGCCAGCGCCACCACAGAGGTGGCGGAGTCTGGAAGCTTGGAGCGGACGCGGCGCATGGCAACGGAATATAGGAAAGTGGTGACGATGTGAGCTTACTCAGCCTGCTTCTCCGGCTCAGCCTCGGCCGCCTTTTCAGCAAATTCCTCCGGGGCGGGCTCAGCCTTTTCCATGCTGCACATGCCGGAGCGGCAACCGGTGGCCTTGGCAGGCACAGGGGCTTTTTCCGCCTCACGCTCGCGGGCGTCGCAAATGATATGCACACACTCCAGACCGGCGCGCTCAATGTTGTTAATCGTAGCACGGGCACGAGCCACAAGGTAGGTGTAGAAGAGGTAGCTCGGAATAGCCAGCGAGATGCCCATGGCGGAAAGTTGCAGGGCGCGCACAAGCGTCTCGGAAACCTCAGGCATGGCAGCAGCGCCATCCGTGATACCGGGCTGCTCATAGAACTGCACCAAAGTCACTACCGTGCCCAGAATACCCAGCAGCGGCATGAGCGTGGTGCAGGCCAAAAGGCTGCGGATATAACGCTCCACGCGGAACACCTCCAGCTCAGCGGCCTCAAGCGCGATATCTCTCAGCTCATTACGAGTAAGCTTGGGGCGGGAAAGCACAGCCTCCACCACACGGGCCATGGGGCCGGGGAGCAAGCGCACTTCATGCAGTGCCTCGTTGTACTGCCCGCTACGCAGCAGTGAGGAAAGCCCGCGCAGGAAATCCTCAGAGTTGATATTCACGCGGTGGAAGTAGAACAAGCGTTCCGCCACCACGGCCAGGGCGGCTACAGCGCAGATAACCATAAGCCAGGCGATGGGGCCCATGCTGTCTATCAGGTCGAACATAAGATGAGTGAGAGTTTGGCTGAGTGTTCGTTTTCGGCAAGAAGTAAGCGGCCGGAAGGAAAAAGCAGCGGTGCGGCCGGAGGCACCGCTGCTGAATAAAATGAATTAGGCGAGAGGGCAGATGATCTCTGCACCGAAGTACGGCACAAGGGCGGCCGGTATACGCACGGAGCCGTCCGGCTGCTGGCACTGCTCCAGCAGGGCCACATACAGGCGCGGCAGAGCTGTGCCGGAGCCGTTCAGCGTGTAAGGCACGCGCATCTTACCGGTGGCGTCCTTATAACGCAGCTTCATGCGGCGAGCCTGATAATCCGTGAAGCAAGAGCAGCTGGATACCTCCAAGTACTTGCCCTGCCCCGGAGCCCAAACCTCAATATCATAGGTCTTAGCAGAGGAGAAGCCCACATCACCCGTGCAGAGCTCGATGACGCGGTAGTGCAGCCCAAGCTTCTGCAGAATGCACTCGGCGTGGCTCGTCAGCTTCTCCAGCTCAGCAAAGCCATCCTCCGGGCGGCAAATCTCCACCAGCTCCACTTTATCAAACTGGTGCACGCGGATCATGCCCTTGTTCTCGCGGCCGGCAGAACCGGCCTCACGGCGGAAGCAGGGAGTATAGGCCGTCATCTTCACAGGCAGGTCAGCCTCTTTCAGAATCTGGTCACGGCAAAGGTTCGTCACGGGCACCTCAGCGGTGGGCACGAGGAACATGCTGTTGCCCTCCAGGCCGTACATATCCTCCTCAAACTTAGGAAGCTGGCCGGTGCCGTACATGCAATCACGCTTCACGATGAAGGGAACGCCCACCTCCTGATAGCCGTTCTCCTGCGTCTGCGTGTCCAGCAGGAAGTTAATCAGAGCGCGCTCCAAGCGGGCACCGAGGCCACGGTATACGATGAAACCGGAACCGGACACGCGCGTGGCATCCTCAAAGTTCAGCAGGCCGCAGGCAGTCGCAATCTGCACATGATCCTTCGGCTCAGCAATCTCGGGCTTGGTGCCCCACACGCGCAGCTCAGGGTTAGCGCTCTCATCCAAGCCAACGGGAGCGGCATCATGCGGCATGTTCGGAATGTTCAGCAGCAGGCTTTCCTGCTCCTCAGCAGCGGCGGTAGCCACGGCATCAAGCTCCTTAATGCGCTCGCCTACTTCACCCATGCGCTTCTTCAGCTCTTCAGCCTCCTCGCGGCGGCCTTCCTTCATCATCTGGCCGATGAGTTTGGATGAGCTGTTACGCTCTGAGGAAAGAGCCTGCTTTTCCGTCTCGGCATTGCGGCGCTTCACATCACACTCAAGCACCTTGTCCACAAGCATCCAGTGGTCTCCACCACGAAGGCGAACACGCTCTTTCACATACTCAGGATTCTCCCTGACAACTCGGATATCTAGCATAGCAACACTATTCTACACCCTCACGCCATATATTCAAGCGGAAAGTGTGCCCCAACTCGTTTTTTTAACCCCTGCCCCACTCTTCTCATGAAAAAGCCGCAGTCTGATATCAGACTGCGGCTTTCTTTCCAATGAATTAACTCGCTTTGCTAAGCGCTTTCCATTACTTGCGGCGGCGGCGGGCAGCCAAGCCAGCCAGAGCCAGAAGGCTCAGTGTGGCGGTGGTGGGTTCGGGAACCACGGGAGCAAGTTCCACAGCACCCTCACCGGCGTAGTTTACGGTGGTCGTGATGGTATCACCGCTCGTGCCTACGAAGGTCATCGTGCTGCCGTCAATGGCCTCCAGATCGGAGGTCGTATCGAACAGGGTGTACACACCGCCATTCACCAGAGAATCCAGAGAAGCATCGCTCAGTTTCACGACGATGCTTGCGCCATCGATGGCTACCTCGGCTCCATCAGCCAGAGTGATTACAGCATCCTCCATGAAGGTAACAGTACCACCGCTCAGAGTCAAAGCGCCGGAAACTGTTACATCACCGTTCACGTTGATGTTACCGCCGGTAATCTCCACACCGCCCACGCTGGCGTTCTCACCAAGGGTAAGGGTACCACCGTCCTGCACCAAGATGTTCTTGTCCGTCTGGCCGTAGTTCTCCATAAAACCACCGGCAATAACGATAAGCATGTCATCATTAGCAAGAGCGGCAATCTCATCATCAGCTGCAAGCATTGCAGCTGAAGTACTGCTGATAACACCGTTGTTAATCAAAGTACCACCTTCAGTCACGGTGATAACACCGGAGTTCAGAACGCCACCTTCTGCTACGTTGAATACACCACCCACGCTCACGCTATCAGCGGTCATGCTGGCATTCGCGGCCACGTTGAGAGTACCGACGGACTGGGATATAGTACCACCATTCATGCTGCCCTTCAGGTTAATAACACCACCATTACCATTCTGGATAATGTCGAAAGAGGCGCCCTTGTAAGTACCGCCGAGATTGATAATACCGCCACCGGACTGAGAGATGGTGCTGCTCTGAGTGGAAGCCACGCCATTTTTATTCTCGTGGTAGTTGTTCAGGTCAATACCCTGAATAATATTGATGGTGCCGCTACCGGTCTGGTCAATGCTCACAGAGGCGTTCAGGTCCATCACCTCGCCATTATACTCAGCTTCATTGCGGAGGGGGTCAAACACCACACCCTTGTCGGTCATAAGCGACTTAATATCTGAATATTTGCTATTATAAGCTGCGATACCGCCAATATTCAGTACAGTGCCTGCATCACCACCTTGGTTAATAGAGCTATCACCGAAGTCTGACAGGATGTGCCAGCAGTGAGAGCCATTACCTGCGGCATTAGTGGAAACACTCATATTGCCACCGGTCTGGTTGATATTCAAGCCACCCACGGAAGCGGTCTTACCCTGAATCACGAGAGATCCATCAGTCTGAGTTATCCATGATTTCACAATAGATGCTTTAGAGGCATCCACGATGGAACCTTCCTCGTATGAAGGAGCGTCAAAGTTAATTGTACCAAATCCCGTGAAGATGTGAGTATCATTAGGATTGGAGTTCGGGCTGCTGCTGCTATTAAGAGAGTTCAGGTTAATGATAACCTCACCGCCATTAACCGTAAGCCCCTCATGAATACGAACCTGCTTAGAATCAGGGAGTTCGTATACGAAGTGGTTGTTACCAGACTGTACTTGGTTGTGAATTTGCACCTTGCCGCTATTAACAACCAGCGTATCCGTTGTAAGATTCCAAGTGTTAAGGTTGGTAGTGCTGCCATCACCGTTTACCACCACGTGATCAGCGATAACACCGGTATACTCAGCCATACTTCCGGCCGTAGTTCCCAAAAGCAACTTAGTGGACACATATTGGCCGCCCAGCACCACCTGAGCACCGCCATTAATGGTAAGGGTGCTGAACTGTGCATTCTGCGTCACCGTGCCACTGCTCTTTTGTGTCCACTTACCAATACCAAAGATGCCGCTATAATCCCACTGCTGCTTACCGAAGCTGGTAATGCGATTCCCGTTAGCATCCTTTGCACCCAGCCAATCACCTGTACCAAGAGTTAAGCTGCCATCCGCTGTACCCGGAGTCCAGATATTGCCGCTGCTGCTCGGGAAAGCCTGAGAGGTCGTGATTGTACCGACTGTATACTCAGCAGCAAATGATGAAACCGCAGACATAGCAACAAGCGCGGCCACCAGAAGAGATTTAGGTAAATGTAATTTCATAGTCTTTCAGTTTAGTGATAATTTGGAAGATTGTTGAGCGTGGACTCGATTTTAGCTGCGTAAAACATGTCATTTTGTGACATTTTGCGTCAGCGGGCGGAAACCTAACACAATTTCTAAATCATGTCAAGCAAAACCAACAAAAAAATATTCTTTTTTTTAATTATTTTAGGATATAAATTAGCATAAAAACAAAACACAACAATTTTTCTAACATAAGTATCCTAATAAGCTACAAAAGCTAAAGCCGCCACCTGAGAACAGGCGGCGGCTTTCTTTCCTCGGGTATGAACCCGTTTTGTTAAGCTCTTTCTATTACTTTCTGCGGCGGTGCTTGCCACGCCAAAGTCGCGTTAGCGACGGCGGCGGCGAGCAGCAAGACCAGCCAGAGCCAGCAGGCTCAGAGTCGCCGCCTGTCTCGGCGTAGGGCATAAGCCCGAAGACGGATGGTGGGCTCCCGTCTTCGCGTCCTGCCTGCGGCAGGCTTGCTACGCCGTGGCGGGACGCCCACCTTGCATGAGTTTTACTTGCGGCGGCGGCGAGCAGCAAGACCAGCCATAGCCAGCAGAGAAAGCGTAGCCGTGGTGGGCTCAGGGATAGTTAAAGACCCGTTGTTGTAACTGGCCATTACCGTCTTAGTTTCCTTGCCATCTGTGAAAGTGATGGCAATATCTTCCATTTCAGTAGATTCCTCCCCGACGTTTGTGAACAGGCTATAGTGAGTTGCAATCTCGTCCAGAGAAGCAACGCTTACCGTGATTGAAACATTGTCGCTGAGAATCAGGTTCTCACCATTGAGATCAAGCACTGCACCGGCACCAAAGTTTAATTGACCGCCAGCAAGAGTAAGGGCACCAGTGGTAATAGTTCCATTGATATTGAGAACCCCTTCCTCCAGAGTTATGCCCTCATAGCTGCCGCGATACATGGTCATTTGGCCACCTTTCACAACAGTTTCCAAATCAATAGTACAACCCTGCTGCCATACATGGGCTCCTTCATTGACCGTCATTACACCGCCGGTTCCTGTTGCAGAGGTGATTGTTGAACCGTCAAGAGGAGACAGCGTGTGGTTGACCTCTACCTCGTTCGCTACGATGTGACCACCTGCTGTTAATTTGGTCTGACAGTTGATGATTAACTTGTCTGTCGTAAGCTTAGCGGTTCCATCCAGCTGGGAGACGGTGTTCCCGCCGCCCAAAGTGGTTGTTCCAGTAACATTGACGGCATTTGTACCAGTAACGGTCAATGCGCCATTAACCGTCAGGTTTCCGTTAACATTTAACGAATCTGCGCCTTTATACTGATTTATATTAATTTGATTTGTCTCCACATCAGAATTCACCGTCAGGTTAGCCTGAACATTGATGAAATTGACAGCAGGATTGGCAGTTATCTTTCCTATCGTGCTATCCGCCTTAACGATGATTGTTTCGTAATCGGAGCCTTTTACTTCGTCCAAGGTTGTGTTGTTGTTTTCTGTGTTCATCCACAGCGTTTCGCCCATTGCAGGCAGAGCCAGCACACCCATCAAAGCCACGCAAAGCAGCTTAGGTAAATGTAATTTCATGATTTTTAGTTAATTGTGATTTTAGGAGAGCTTGGGAAAAGAATTCCTCTTTTTTTTACTGAGCGTAACATGTTTTTACCCATTTTACACTCAACGAAGAAAGTCTATCACATATTTGTTATTTTGTACAGCAAAATAACAAAAAAATAGTTTTTAACTCAAATAACAGCTATCATATAACTGATATTACTATTTCATGGGGAAACAAACAAAAAAAATCACGCGGAGAGAGGCCGGTAGGTAGTAATAGAAAAGCCGCACCTGACGGGCAGGTGCGGCCATCTGAAGGATGATATGAGCGGAGCTCTTTAGCGGGAGTAGAACTCCACGATGAGCTGCACGTTCACGATGGGAGCGATCTCCTCCATGGAGGGGATGCGGGCCACCTTAGCGGCAAGCTTGGTGGCGTCCACCTCGAGCCAATCGGGGGTCACAGCGGAAGCGGTGAGCTCCTGAGCGCGGGAGGCGAGAGCCTGAGAGCGAGCCTTGGCTGCAACGGCGATAACGTCGCCGGGCTTGCAGCTGTAGGAGGCGATGTTCACCTTCTTGCCGTTCACGGTAACGTGACCGTGGGACACCATCTGACGAGCAGCGGCGCGGGTATTGGCGAAGTTGAGGCGATAGATGATGTTGTCAAGGCGGAGCTCCAGCAGCTGGAGGAGAATCTCACCGGTCACGCCGGAACGACGGGAAGCCTCCTCATAGTACTTGCGGAACTGGCCTTCAAGCACGCCGTACATGAAGCGGAGCTTCTGCTTCTCAGCGAGCATGATACCGTAGTCGGACTTCTTCTTGCGGCCTGCGCGGGCACCGTGCTGCCCCGGGGGGAAGGGACGACGGGCGAAAGCCTTGCTGGCGCCGAAGAGCTCAACACCGAAACGACGGCTGATCTTGGCGGTAGGACCTGTGTAACGAGCCATAATCTTGTGTAATCTTTCTTCTGGGTTATTAAACTATCAGGCGCGACGAGCCTTGGGAGGACGGCAGCCATTGTGGGGGATGGGAGTCACATCAGCGATGGAGGAGATCTCCAGACCCATGGTCTGCACGGCACGAACAGCGGACTCACGACCGGAACCCGGGCCCTTCACACGAACCTCGACCTCCTTGAGGCCGTGGCCCATGGCCTGGCGGCAGGCGTCCTGGCATACAACCTGACCGGCATAAGCGGTGCTCTTGCGGCTGCCCTTGAAGTTGAGCTTACCAGCGGAGGACCAGCCGATGACGTTGCCCTTAAGGTCAGTCACGCTAACGACGGTGTTGTTAAAGGTGGAGGAGATGTGCACGATACCCGTGGTCACATTCTTGCTGCCCTTAGCCTTAAGGATTTTCACCTTCTCTTCATCGTCCACGAGGCCAAGCTCGGCGAAGATGTCGCGGCGACCCTCGGGCTTCTTCTGCTCCACGGCGGGAGCGGCAGCCTCAGCAGCGGGAGCGGCAGTCTCAACTACTTCCTGGATGGTTTCTTCAGCCATTTTCAGTATCTTGTATGTAAGGGGTTATTTCTTGTTGGCGCCGACAGTCTTCTTGCGGCCCTTGCGGGTACGAGCGTTAGTGCGGGTGCGCTGACCGCGAACGGGAAGACCCTTGCGGTGGCGGATGCCGCGCAGACAGTTAATGCTGGTCAGACGCTTCAGGGCCATCTGCTTCTCACGGCGGAGGTCACCCTCGATGAGGATGTTGTTGCTGGTGATAGCCTGAACGATCTTGGTCAGCTGAGCGTCAGAAAGCGTGCCAGTGCGCAGATCCGGGGAGATACCGGCCTGCTCAAGCACCTTCTTGGCGGTGGAGGGCCCGATGCCGTAGATGTAGCAAAGGGAGGCCTCAACGCGCTTCTCATTGGGTATTTCGATACCGAAAAGACGAGCCATATTGCTTGTGTGTGTTTGTTCGTTTGGTGATACGCCGCATACACTGCAGCGCAATTTCGTGCGCCCACTATACGCCCTTTCCGTCAATTTGCAAGCAAAATTTCACAAAAAATTACATCTTTGGATAATTTTGGGATTTCTTCACCCCAAATGAAGGCGTTTTGAGAACGCCGAAAGGCGGAAAGAGCGTAAAATGAGAGACTCAGCGCCTAAGGGAAGGCGGCAGCGGGCTAAGAGTCGGAGCTGGGCCGAGGGAGGGAGCGGCCTGAATAGCGGCGGGCGGGGGCTCAAAAGCGGGCAGAACAGTAGGCTTGTATGAATTAATCTGCTCGATACGCTCCATGGGAATGGTAACTTCATCCTCTTCAATAAAGCGGGCGTTCGGGTCATTCTCCGTCCAGAGCAGAGAGCGCCACCAGCTGGTCTGCGTATGCACCGTGACAGAGCCCACACGGTACCCCTCCTTTTCCACGACGATACCGAGGTCCTTATCCTGCTGGATTTCCGTCACGACAGGCGTGGTACCGGGCACCCGCTTACCGTTGATGTGCACAGTGGCACCATCACAGGGAGTGGTATAGATGGTAAAGTTCTTAGTACCGGCACAAGAGGCCAAGGCGAAACAAGCGAGAGCAGTGAAAAGAGATGAGGCGCGCATGGAGTCATGATACTCCCCTGCCCCCGCTCTGACAAGCAAAAAGCGCGTATTGAAGCACAATTCAGACCGCCCCCTCAGATACGGCGGGTAAGGCAGTACCAAAGGAAACGGGAGTTATGCACCAGATATCGCTTAAAGAGGCGGCGCGGCTCGCAACAGAGGCGATAAAGCCACTCGAGGCCATGGGAACGAATCCAAAGCGGTGCCTGACTCACCAGCCCGGCATGGAAATTAAAGGCAGCCCCCACACCAAAATACACAGCAGGGGGAAGCTGAGGAAGATTCGTAAAGAGCCAGCGCTCCTGCTTGGGGCAGCCGAGGCCCACCCACACACAGTTGGCACCACTTTCCGCAATACGGCGGCAGATGGCTTCATTCTCCCCTTCCGGCCACTGCCCCATGGGCGGGCAATAGTGCCCGGCTATTTCCACACCGGGAAAACGGGCAGCGAACTTCTCCCGCAGCAGCGCAATGGCTTCCTCCGAACCACCGAGCAGAAAGTGGCGCACGCCGTGAGCACGCCCGCAATCCCACACGGTCTCCATCATATCCGGGCCGTAAAGGCGGTGCGCCTCTGCCTTTTTGCGGCGGCGAAGCAGCCAAACGATAGGCATGCCATCCGGGCAGATATAATGAAAGCTCTTCATCCCTTCTCCGTATTCCTTCTCATGCAGCATGCGGGTGAGTACATGCACATCCGAATGAGCTACCAGACATGGCTCCTGTGCGGTAGCAGCCACCCGGGCCAGATGCTCACCGGCTTCACGGAGGGCTGATACGGTGTATGGGATACCGAAAATCGTCTGTGAGGGAAGAGATTCCATGCCCGCGGAGTGTACAATATAACAGGAGGCATGTCAAGAAACATTTTCCGCCCTGCTGCAGCTGCAACAGGGCGGAAAGAATATTCAGCGGTGTGGTACCGGCAGATTACTTCTGCTCGGAGGGGCTCCACTCCTCGGCCTGAAGGGCAGCGAGGTTGAAGGCCTGCTCCAGACCCACCATGTCGCCGGCACGTACGGTCTCGAAGGCGGCGGTCTCGCGACGCAGCTGCTCGGGATCGTAGTTCACAGCCTTGATGGAAAGACCGATGCGGCGCTCCACCTTGTCCACCTTGATGACGCGAGCCTTGATGTCGTCGCCCACCTTGATGACGTCCTTCACGCGCTCCACGTGCTCCTCGGAAAGCTGGGAGATGTGGATGAGGCCGTCGATATCGCCGTCCAGGTTCACGAAGGCGCCGAAGGAAGCAATCTTGGCCACCTGACCGGAAACGAGGTCGCCCACCTTGAAGCGGTTGTCGATGCTCTCCCAAGGATCGCTCTCAAGCTGCTTGATGCCAAGGGAAACGCGCTGGTTCTCCTTGTCGATGTTCAGCACGCGAGCCTCCACAACGTCGCCCTTCTTGAGAACCTCGGAGGGGTGGTTGATCTTGCGGGTCCAGCTCATGTCGGACACGTGAATCATGCCGTCGATACCTTCCTCCAGAGCCACGAAGGCACCGTAGGGAGTAAGGTTACGCACAGCGCCGGAGATGATGGTACCCACGGGGAAACGGGCTTCGATAGCCTCCCAGGGATTCTCGTCCAGCTGACGCACGCCGAGGGAAATCTTCTGCTCCTCCACGGAGATGTTGAGCACAACGGCCTCGATCTCCTGGTCCAGGGAAAGAACGTCGGAGGGGCGAGTGATGCGCTTGGTCCAGGACAGCTCGGAAACGTGTACGAGACCCTCCACACCCTTCTCGAGCTCCACGAATGCACCGTAAGCCAGAAGCTTGGTGACGCGGCCCTTGACGCGGGAGTTGATGGGGTACTTCTGCTCGATGTCGGCCCAGGGGTTGTCGGAAAGCTGCTTGAGACCCAGAGATACGCGCTCCTTGTCGCGATCCACCTCGAGGATAAGCACCTCGAGCTCCTGACCGATATGAAGCAGCTCGGAGGGGTGGTTCACACGGCCCCAGCTCATATCGGTGATGTGCAGCAGGCCGTCCATGCCGGAGAGGTCCACGAAGGCACCGAAGTCGGTGATGTTCTTCACGGTACCGGTCACGCGGTCACCCACCTTCACAACCTCGAGGAAGCGCTGGCGCTGCTCGCTGCGCTCGGCCTCGATAACCTCGCGGCGGGAGAGCACGATGTTCTTGCGCTCGTCGTTCACCTTAACGATCTTGAACTCGTAAACGTTACCCACGAACTCGTTCAGATCCTTGGGGGGGATGATGTCCACCTGAGAGCCGGGAAGGAAGGCCTCCACGCCGACGTTGACCATAAGGCCACCCTTAACGACGCTCTTCACCTTACCCTTCACGAGACCGCCATCCTTATAGACAGCCACGATCTTGTCCCAGTTCTGCTTGTGGGCAGCCTTCTCTTTGGAAAGGACTACGAGACCCTCATCGTTCTCAAGCTTCTCGAGGAGAACCTCGATCTGGTCACCTACTTCAATCTCTTCATCCTCAAACTCGGAGATAGAAATAACACCCTCAGACTTGTAACCGATGTCTACGAGAACAACCTGCGGACGGATCTCAAGGATGGTACCGTTCACGATATCACCCGTACGGAAAGTCGGAAACCCAGCGTTGATAAGGGCCTCCAATTCAGAAATACTCATTGTATATTGTTTTGGTTAATATGTTTGCGCGATTTCGCGAGGCCCCAGCACCGGTGGTTATCGGGGCGCCTGTGCACCACCGGCGGAAATAGCGGTGCGGCATTGTACCTTTTCCCAAGCCCTATGGCAAGCCTTTTTTCCTGAAAATCACGGATTTGCAGGATTTTTTACGCTTACAAGCCAACAATTACTCGCCGGAAACCGGGCGAGGAGCATTTGTACCGCCTATCAGCAGTACCATTTCACCCTTGGGCGGGCGGGCGGTAAACTCCGCTGCCAACTCAGCAGCGGTGCCACGGTGATATGTTTCAAAAACCTTGGTAAGCTCACGTGCCACACAAATGGGGGCGGTGGGGTCCAAGTCAGCTATAGCCTTCACCGTCTTCAAAATACGGTAAGGAGATTCATAAAAAATGCTGGTATACGAGGCAGCCAGAGCCGCCTGAAGCACCTGCCCTTTCTTGCCGGATTTCACAGGGAGGAAGCCGCCAAAGAAGAAAGCATCACTCGGCAAGCCGGAGCCCACAAGTGCCGTCACCACGGCTGAAGGCCCGGGCAACACGGTAAAAGAAACACCGCGTGCCTTCAACTCCTGAATGAGGCGATAGCCGGGGTCAGACACGCCGGGCATGCCGGCATCCGTCACCACCGCAAAGCTCTCACCAGCCAAAGCCCGGGAGGCCACCTCCGGAGCTCGCACGCTTTCATTATGCTCATGCAAGCTCAGCAGTGGCTTTTTGATGCCGTAATGAGAAAGCAGCAGGCCGGTATTACGGGTATCCTCACAGCAAATGCAGTCCACCGAGCCGAGCACTTCCAGCGCACGGCGGGTTATATCCTCCCTGTTACCGATGGGCAGACCAACGAAGCTGACGGGATACTCAATCATGGAATAGTGAGCTGATCCACAATGGCGGAGGCGGCCTGACGCGCGCCGTAGGAAAGAGCGGCAGAACGGCCGGTGAGGGTATTACCACCTGTATTGAAGTATGTACCATCACCCGTAGCACGGCCCTTTCTGATAACCTCACCGGTACTGCGGCGAATCACCTCATAGGACACATGGACGCGCACTCGGAGCTCGCGGCTCAGGTTGGTATCCTGCCAATCCACCAGAGTACGGCTCAGACTGGCACTAGTGACAGAACCGCGGATGACGACATCAGCTGAGCTAGGAGCCGCCATCTTGAAGGTGCCGTCGGACTGGAGCTCATTACCCACAGCTGAGGTAACAAGCTGACCAAGCTCGGGATAAGTAGTCACGTTATCAAACATATTGACAGCGAAAGTACTTACCCCCTGCATCCGAGGATTCACCAATCCACCAGCGTGATAACCACAAGAGGTCACACCGGTTAGCGGGAGAAGGCAGAGAGCGAGAAGAAGGAAACGTTTCATGACTTACGGGCAGATAAAGCAGCCTGGCGAGCCTTAGCCTGCTGAAGCAGAGTTTCAGCCTCCTTGGCAGCCTCAGGATTAATGTTTCGCTGACGGATAACATTCTCAAAGCAGAATACGGCAGAACCATACTCACGAGAACGTTCCAGATAGTAGCGACCGGTCTCAAGCTCCTGCTGCACCAACAGGCGGCGCACATTGGAAGCCTCGCTGAGAGCCTTGCGAGCATCCGCATGGTTCGGGAAACGCAGGGAGAAATCCTCATACGCCTCCTGAGCGCGGGTAAGGTTAGCAAGGTTCTGGTTACCACGAGTACGACTGCTGGCCCAGAGCTGAGCCACCATAAGCTGAGCTTCGGGAGCATAACGGCTATCCGGATAATTTTCCACAAGGGATGAGAACACGGCAGCAGCCTCCTCATAACGCTCCTTGCGCACCAGATACCGGGCGAGAATGGATGTAGCCGTGGCCGCCATGTCATTGTAGGGAGCATTAGAAATCACGCTACGCAGCCACTTTTCCACGGCAGAACTTTCAAGCTCAGCCTTCCAGAGTCCCAGAACACTCACCTGCAGGGTACCCTCTGCAGCAGCCATAGCCATGGCAAGCTGGCGCTCAAGGGCTCTTGTATAGAGCGAGCTGCTCTGATAGCGCTTAACGATTTTATCATATTCATCGAAAGCATCACGCGGCAGACCTTGCTTTTCGTAAATATCAGCCAGCAGCATGCGAGCCTCAGGGGCGCAAGGCGCAAGCTCGTGATTCAGCACGATATTGCGCAGCTTACGCTTAGCCGCTCTGAGTTCACCGGCAGCCATCAACGCTTTAGCCTCACTGAGCAGTGCATCAGCCTGCGGGTCAGCAGCCTGAATTGTACCTGCCGGCAGAAGCCCATTATTATTTTGGTGGCACATAGTAAGCGGCAGAACAGCCACCGCACACAATAGCAGATGAAGTCTCATTCTCATGTTGATTCATATAATATCACGCCACCCCACACAGCGCAAGCGAGAAATGAAGGGTGACGTGTCTTATTTTTACCGGAACTCCCGGAAAAAGGGCATTATTCTCCTCTGGCAGCCAGATAATCCACCACGGCAGGGTGAAGAGCAGCCTCACCACTGAACTCAGCGTGGATGCGAGCAAGCTCTTCAGGGATATTGATATGCTGGGGGCATTGCTCCACGCAAAGCTCACAGTAAATGCAAGCGGAGGCATCATGCTTATTACCGAGGTTACGGTAGGTACTCTCGAACATCCAGCGGTTCCCGGTGGCCTTTAGCTGATTGTGCATCCCGAAAATGCGGGGAATATCCACGCCCTCCGGACAAGGCATGCAGTAGCGGCACCCCGTGCACGGCACACCGATACCAGAACGATAGGCCACAAGAGCCTCGTTCAGAGTACTGCGCTCAGCCGTACTAAGCGGTTCAAAATCCGTGAAGGTCGTGATATTTTCAGTAAGATGCTCCATGCAGCTCATGCCGGAAAGCGTCACCAGTACATTTGGCAGAGAGCCCACAAAGCGGAACGCCCACTGCGCAGGCGTACTATCCGGAGCAGCAGTTGAGAAGACATTCCGCCCGGCTTCATTAATGGTGGCAAGTACTCCACCGCGTAGGGGCTCCATCACGATGACAGGTATACCGGCCTTAGTGAGAATATTGTACTGCTCCTCAGAGCGGTATATATCCCAATCCAGATAATTCAGCTGAATCTGAGCAAATTCAAGGCCATCACCCTTCAGGGTATCCACCACCTCCTGCAGCAGCTCTGGCGTATCATGAAAAGAGAAGCCGATGTGGCGCACCTTCCCTTCAGCACGCAGCTTTTTCATGAACTCCCAAACACCGAGCCGCTTGGCGACATTCCAAGTATGGCGGCTAACGTTGTGCATGAGGTAGAAATCAAAGTAACCGGCACGAGTACGGGTTAGCTGTTTATCAAAGATGCGTTGCAAATCCTCCTCTTTCCGCAGGTAGACCAAGGGCATTTTATCCGCTAAGAAATAAGATTCACGTGGATACTTACTAAGAACATCACCCACCATGACTTCACTGTCGCCATCGTGGTACATGTACGCGGTGTCAAAGTAATTAACGCCGCCTTGCATGGCCGTTTCGATAAGGCGGGCGGCCTCATCGCGGTTGATAACACTTCCGGCAGCGGAAACACGGGGCATACGCATGAGGCCATAGCCCAACAGCGGTAAGGAAGTACCATCCGGGAGAGTGCGGCGGGTCACACGCCCAGCATGGCGTGTTTCCCGGAGAGCTTCCGCCCCGGTAGCAGAAACTGCCAGTCCACCGAGGGCCAGCAGGGAATTACGAAAAAAATCACGGCGTTTCATGCTTCAGGAGTAAGGATTTTATGTTCGGCACAAGGGGTTATCTGTAAGGCGCGAGGCTCCGCAGGGCAGACATGAGAGCAAGCTCCGCAACCGGTGCAGCGAGAAGTATCCACCTTAGGCGCGCGGAGCTTAAGGGCATCCAGCGCATGATGTCGCCTGCAAGCAGCGATACATTCGCCGCAGGCTTCGCACTTGCTGTAATCTATCACCGCCAAGGGTCTGGGATTTCCGTTAGCACGCACTCGTCCCGGCACCTCCACCATCGTAATGGCGCCATGCGGACACTTGCGGGCGCAGCGGCGGCAGCCCACGCATTTTTCAGCGTCCACGGAGGGCGCAATCACCTCCGTAAGCGCACCGGTGGGACAAACCACACTCAGGCATTTCCCGCAGGCTTCTCCCCTGCTCCACACGCGGCAATTCTTCTGAGTGAAGAACACTTCACCAATTTTCACAAGGCGTTTTTCCGCAAGGGAAAGCGGCAGCAGCGCACCCTCCGGACAGACATTCGAACATGCGTTACAGTCAGGAGCACAATAACCACGGGTATAATCCATGTACGGCTTCATGATGCCGCTAAGCCCATGCGCCAAAAAAGACGGGCGCAACACATGCGTGGGACAGGCAGTCATGCAGAGGCCACAACCGGTACAGCGGCTCAGCAGGCGCTCCACACTGCCAGCACCCGGAGGCACAGCTGCGGCGGCCGTATTTCCCGCTGTCGGCATCTCCGGCATAGCGGCGGTAGCCAGCCCGGTAATACCCAGCCCGAGGAAGGCACGGCGTGAAACGCTTTCCGGCTTATCCTGAGTATTATCTACCGGCTTAGGCGATTCCTCCGCAGATTTTTCAACCTTCGAAACTCCATCCGCTTTCTTACGACACAAAGACATCGCGCCCTTGGGACAGGAGGACACACAGTCATAACAGCCCACGCAGCGAGTGGAGTCCACCCGCATATTCTTCAAATCAATAGCATGAGCCTTGCAGCGGCGCATACAGCCGGCACAGCGGCCGCACTTCTCCGCATCAATAACAGGCACAAAGGGCGCCACGCGGGAAATCAGCCCCAGCAAAGCACCCACAGGACAAATAGTATTGCAATACAAACGCCCATACAGGAAAGCCATCACAAGGGGCACCGCGATACTCAGGCAAATGATAACAATGAGCCAAGGCTCATAGCGCCCCCAATCCCCGCTCACGATAGGGTTCACGACAGCGGCTATAAAGCGAGATGAGATGCTGTAGGGATCCAGCAAGGTAAACACCATAACACAGCCTACGGCCAGTGAAACAAACACCGCGGATGCCACCACGAGGCGCAACACCCAGTGATTAGGCGTAAAGCGCATCTTCGCGCCCTTCAGTTTTTCCGGCTGGGGACGCACCAAGCGGTTCACAATATCCTGCATGATACCCAGCGGGCACAACCAGGAGCAATACACTCTCCCGAACAACAGAGTGAGCACCAGCAAACACCCTAGCGCCACACATGCCCAGACACTACCACTCAGCGCCCCTAGCAAAGCCGGCGCAAACTGCACCTTCTCCACCCAGTACAGCCATCCATACTCAGCCGGCGCCAACACGCCAAGCAGGCTCACAACAAACAGCAGCAGCACAATAGCGGCCACTACCCTCCTTACCCACTTCAAACGACTTATCATTTTTCTGTTTAGGGCTCGACTCTATACTTTCCATCGCCCACCCACAAAACTTCCACACGAACATTCTCCAAGCCCTTACGCACAAAACCCAGCTCCTCCGCCACAGCGGAGCTCACATCAATGAGGCGCCCATGAATGAAGGGGCCGCGGTCCGCCACACGAGCCTCACAGCTGCGGCCGTTCGACAGATTCGTAATCCGCACCTGACAAGGCAACGGCAGCGTACGATGAGCCGCATAAAACTGACCTTCATACAGGCGCTGACCAATAGCACCAGGATTACCATCCGCCTCATAATAAGAAGCCACGCCGTCTTCACAATAGTGGAGAGCGGTCTGCACATCCATCGGCACATAGCGCTCACCCCGCAGAGTGTAGGGGGCGCGCTTGTAACCACGGTAGGGCTCAAACTGTTGCTGCTGGCAGGAAGAAACAAGCAGTGCAAAAACTGCCAGCCCGGAGAGAACGGAACAAAATTTCATACTCATAACCTAACACAAAACAATGTGATTTAAAAGCAAAAAAAATGATATATATCAATATAACAACAGCTGATACAGCTTACTCCTCAGCCTTCAACTGATTAGGACCGTCACCCACAGAAATCACCTCCACCCGAACACGCTGAAGTCCTTTACCCAAGAACCCCAACTGCGCTGCGGCGGTCCGGCTGACATCAATGAGACGATTGTGCGAGAAGGGCCCACGGTCCGATATACGAGCCTCGCAAGTGCGCCCGTTACTCAAATTCGTGATACGCACTTTACAGGGCATGGGCAATGTGGTATGCGCGGCATAATTAGTACCCGCACGAAGAATTTCACCCAGAGAACCGCGCGTCCCACTGGCATCATAATGAGAAGCAATGCCCTCAGCTTTATAATCCAGAGCCTGCAGGGCATTCATAGGTACATAGCGCTTACCGCGAACAGTATAGGGCCGAGTAACCAGGCGCGGCATGGCAGAATCCGGTGGGAGAACCCGCTCCGGTTTGCGGGATTTACAGGAGCTTATCATCCCCAACATCACTACACAAAATGCCACCAAGGCCGGTATACGCGCTATCATATATTCCATATCTAGCACACAAACAGTGGGATGAAAAGAAAAAACACGCATTATGCAGCAAAATCGTTTGCCAAATCAGGTTCCAAATGGTATGCTCAAAGCATGTTTAACAGAGAATTACTGGAGCGCTGCAGCAATGCTTGCTCCGTATCAGGTTTCGAAGGAGAGATGCGTACCATCATACGCCGTGAGTTGAGCAGCTGTGGCACCGTTACCGGCTCCGTTTCCGGGAATATCATGTGTGAAAAGAAGGGGCCCGGCCCCACGGTGGCCCTCATAGCGCACATGGATGAGATTGGCTTCATGGTACAGGGGGTGACAGATGACGGCTTCCTCCTGCTGGTACCGCTTGGCGGCTGGTGGAACCACACGCTGCCGAGCCAGCGCATGCTGGTGCAGACGCGAGATGGCCGCCGCATACCGGGCCAGATTGGCACCAAGCCCCCTCACCTGCTGCCGGAAAGCCAACGTTCTCAGGTGCTGCCGAATGATGCTCTTTTCGTGGATATCGGAGCTTCAAGCCGTGCGGAAGTAGAAGAGCTGGGTATCACCCTCGGCTGTGCCGTGGTGCCGGATGTGAAGCTGCAGCCGCTGGATATCCCCCACCGCTGGATGGGTAAGGCTTTTGATAACCGAGCAGGTGTTTACTGCATGATTGAAGCCATGCGCCGCCTCGCATTGGAGGAGCTCTCCTGCACGGTGCGAGCCATTGGTACGGTGCAGGAAGAAGTGGGTACCCGCGGTGCTCGTGCTCTGAGTGCCGAAATGGTGCCGGACCTCGCCATCATTCTGGAAGGGCCTCCGGCGGATGACACCTTCGGCCAGAGCGGAGTATGCCGTCAGGGTGTTCTCGGCCGCGGCGTACAGGTGCGCCTTTTTGACCCCACGAACATCACCCCACCCGCACTCGCTGACTTCGTACTGGGAATCGCCGCGCAGGAGGGAATTCCCTGCCAGCCCACAGTACGCCGAAGCGGAGGTACGGATGCCGCCGCCAGTTACCCGAACTGGCAGGGTGTACCGGCAATCGTCCTAGGTGTACCCACTCGCTATATCCACTCTCACAACGGCATACTGGATGACCGTGACTTGGAAGCCTGTGTGCGCCTCACCTGTGCTGTGATACGCAGGATTAATAACCAAAGCCACTCTCTTTACCTGCCGGAATACTGATATGACGGTCCCCGACACCACACCCATCCCCAGAAAAGCTAGGGTTGAATGGGTGGACAGCGCGCGCTGCCTAGCCATGTTCTTCATCATGTGGCTGCATGTGGGGAGCTCCCCCGCGTGGGTTGCGCGCCCTGTAGGGGGCGGCATATGCCTATTTTTCATTCTAGCAGGATACTTTATGTCCAGTGAGCCGTGCAAAGCCATTCGCCGCACGCTAAAGCTCGGACTGGCATGGTTGCTCTGGAGCCTCATCACTCTGGGGCTGAGTCTGGCGCTAGACCCACACATGGAGTGGACTTGGGCGAAAGTATTCGGCATCGGGCAATCAGCCTATAATACCCCGCTCTGGTTTCTGAAAAACCTGACGCTATACCAGCTCATCATCATCGGGCTGACAGCCGTCCGCATACTGCCGCGCTACAACTGGCTGATACTGGTAATGCTGGTCGGATTCAGTTATATTGACGAACCGGCTCAGCATGAAGGTCTTCGTTTTGATTGGATGATGGCAGTTATGCTAGGTTACTGCCTAAAAAGCGTGCCTTTGACGCGTCTTGGGGAATGGTTACAAAGAAATTTCCTGAGCGTGGTGGTAGTAGCTATCATCATCCTGCTACAGCGGGATTTATACCCTACTTTACTGCACGATGAAGGGCTGAAGTTCTACAAATGCTCCCTGCGTATTTCAACACTTTGCTATGCCGTGTTGATTTGCCAAGGGGCCATACTGCTTTCCCGCTATCTACCCGGAGCAAACAAGTGGCTGGCCATGGCCGGAAGCTGCATGATGTTCACTTACGCGTCCCACCACATCTTTTACGCCCCCATCTATGCCTTCGAGTTTCCGAAGGAATACGGAGCGTTTTACTCCGCGGCCAGCATAGCACTGCTCACCGCACTATACCACCTTCTGGCGCACTTCTTCCCCCGCAGTATGAAAACTCTCACTGCGGGCTGAAGAAAACCGCTTCCCCTCACAGGGTACGAAGCTCCAGAGAACGCCCGTGAGCATCCAGCCCCTCCACACGGGCAAATACCTGCACATGTGGCAGGGAACGCTCAGCAGCCTCACGGCTCATACGCACAATGCTGGTACGGCGCTGGAACTGGTCTGCACGGATACCGGAGAAGGACTTACCGGATCCACCCGTAGGCAGTGTGTGGCTGGGGCCAGCCAAGAAATCACCGCAGGCTACTGTGGCGTACGTACCGGCATAAATGGCACCGGCAGTGCGGATACGGGAGAGCATTTCTTCCTCACGCGCCTCATCCACTACCAACACGAGGTGCTCAGGAGCAAAAGCATTCACAAGGTCAGCACCGGTATTCAAATCCTTCACCAAAAGGCAATCTGCATTATCCCTGAGCACCTGCTGCAGATACTGAGAACGTGAAAGCGTAGCGGCCTGCAGAGCGATTTCGCGCTCCACCTCCTGCAACAGTTCCTCACTGGTCGTCACAAAGGCAATCACGCTATCACCACCATGCTCAGCCTGAGCCAGCAAATCAGCAGCCACAAAGCGCGCATTCGCCGTGGCGTCAGCCAGCACCATCACCTCACTCGGCCCGGGCAGCAAATCAATGGCCACGGCGCCCACTAGCTGGCGCTTGGCCTCCACCACAAAGCGATTGCCAGGCCCGAAAATTTTCTGCACAGGAGAGATGCTCTCCGTTCCCAACGCCAGCGCCGCTACAGCCTGTGCACCGCCCACGCGGTAAATCTCCGTGGCGCCGGCGGCCTGCAGAGCCACCAGCACAGCGGGATTCACTCGACCATCCGGTCCACAGGGAGTCATAGCTACAATTTCAGGCACTCCTACGGCACGCGCAAAGCCACCCGTCATCAGCGCGGTGGATACCAGCGGAGCCTTACCGCCGGGCACGTAAATCCCCACGCGGTCATACGGCACAAAACGCTCCCCTACCTCGCACCCCTGAGCGTTCGTTCCGCTCCAGTTCTCACGCATGCTGCGGCGGGAAAAATACTCAATGTTTGCCAAACTGGCCGCAATTGCATCCTTCACATCCTGCGGCACCTCAGCCTGAGCGGCTACAAGCTCCTCCTCCGTCACCCGCAGCCCGGCGGGCATCAGCTCCACGCGGTCAAAACGCGCTGCATAATCACACAAGGCAGCGTCACCGTGAAGTCGGACATCGTCGATGATAGCAGCCACACTCTGCCTCACTTCATCACCAGGGATGGCACGGCGGTTCATAGCAGCCACAGCGGCAGCATAACGGGAATCAGCTTCGCGGTAAACATTCATGGGGCGAAATTATACCAACACTTTATGTATATGTCAACCGCGCTGACTCATTCACCAGAACACCTCTAACAACAGCACACGCATTTTTTTTATTTTTTTCGTCAATAAGACTTGCAATAATCTGTCTTTTTGTTTAGAATAAACATGTTTTCAAACTAAAGGCACACAAACACTTAGCGGCTATGACAGAAAAGATGAAGAACATCACGCGCTACACCCTTGAAAAGACTTCATTTCTTGGATGGAGGATGTGCATCAGCAGAAAGGGAATTATGATTACCAAGTACTTCCCTGATAAGCACTATGCCGGAGAACAAGGTTCTCTGGAGGCAGCCATCTCCATGAGAGATGACATTCTCGGGCGCATAAGTGCAGAACCTGCAAATGCAAAAAAAATCATGCAGGAAATGAAATCACGCTACTGCGCCAAGAAAAGAAAAAAGCGCAAGTCCTGATTAGCTCAGTTTCCCGTATACTTTTAGACCTGTCCTGCCCGCAGAGACAGGTTTATTATTATATTTTCGCGTAGTCCGCAGGAAAACATCAGGCGTCCGAAAAATCAAACTTACGTGGCTTCCTCGCCGGATGTAAATCCCGCCGCCGCGCGTCCCATAGCAATAATATCATTGCGCCCACCAGCAGCAGACGCACCCCGGTATCCTGCGGGTAATTCACAATCTCATGCATGGAGCCCATGCAGTTACAGCTAAGTGATAATCCGCGAATCCACGCCTGCAAGTACAGAACAAGAAAAACACTCGTCATTACAAGCCCCCATACAGCCCCGCCGCGGTAAGACTGACGACTCACAAGGCAAAACCCAACCACCAATTCCATCGCTATGCCTATACAGGCCATGGGCATGGAGAAAAACTCAGGCAATATATCACTACGGGTCAGGAAGTCAGCGGTCTGCCCTAAATCCCCAATTTTCAAAACGCCAGTTACCAGAAAAAACGCCCCCATGCCTATCCTGAGCAGGTTCAGAAGGATATCAATGGCGCGGACGTTCCTCATAGCGCGGCTGATGATACACACGGTCCTTTCATCTGGCAAGCGTTTTTTCTGTCCCGCAAGTTCGTAGCTTCGCCTATATTATCGAAATAGCAGAGCTTTACAGAATACGCCTCTCTCTCTGTGAATAAAAACACATACTTCATCTTTCTTAAATATAATGACAGCGTGAGCTGCTTTATGCTTGACTTGCGCCGCCGCATGAATCAAAATGACGAAGTGATGATAAGATTTGCTACAGCCACATTGCTGGCCACCCTTCCGGTACTGGCAGAGGCCACACCCCCTGCGCAGGATACCTCGCTCCCCTCCCCCCCCGAACTTCAGTCGGCTCAGCCGGAACCTCAGCCGGAGCCCCAGCCGGAGCCTCAGCCGGAGCCTCAGCCAGAACCTCAGCCGGAACCTCAGCCGGAAACTCAGCCGGAAACTCAGGCGGAACCTCAGCCGGAAACTCAGCCGGAAACTCAGGCAGTCAACTCAGCCTACCGCGGCATCGTCAAGATTGAGGTGGCAGTCCGCAAGCCAGATTATGCCACACCGTGGCAGACCGGCCGCTATGGCACGGGTAACGGCACCGGCTTTATGGTCGGGCCTGGTCTTTTCATGACGAATGCCCACGTGGTGGCAGATGCCGAGCGCATCTATGTTTCACCGTATGCAGATGCTCGCAAAATACGGGCCCGCGTGAAGTACGTGGCACATGATGCTGATTTGGCACTCATTGAAGTGGATGACGCTTCAGCGTTCGCAGACATACCCTGCCTTCAGTTCAGCGATACCCTTCCGAAGCTGGAAGATGAAGTTCGCGCCGTGGGCTATCCTATCGGTGGCAATCGACTTTCCGTAACACGCGGTATCGTATCACGCATTGATACCACCACATACTCCCACCCTCGCAATGAAAGCCACCTGACTGTACAGGTGGACGCCGCAATCAACCCCGGCAACAGCGGGGGCCCTGTTCTGATGGGTGACCACGTAGTAGGCGTGGCTTTCCAAGGACTGCTGCAGGCAAACTCCACCGGCTACATGATTCCCATGCCCGTCATTAAGCGCTTCCTGAAGGATGTGGAAGATGGCTGCTATGATAATTATGTGGATCTTGCGGCCTCATTCATGCCCCTCATTAACCCGGCCATGCGTCGCCATTACAATCTCCCGGATAATGCCATGGGGGCTCTGGTAAGCGAGGTTATCAAAGGAGGCAGCAGTGACGGCGCCCTGCAGGTGGGTGACGTGGTACTGGCCGTGAACGGACATGCAGTAGACAGTTCCGCAATGATAGAACTGGATGGAGAGCGCGTAATGCTGGAGGAACTCGCCGAGCGCGCATTCAAGGGTGATGTGCTGCACTTCACCGTGCTGCGTAATGGACAACCGCAGCAAGTGGACGTGGAACTTGCTCCTCTTACTTCACACCGCATCATGGCGCAGGAATATGACGCCATGCCGCGATACATCCAATTTGGCGGCCTCGTATTCCAACCCCTGCACTTTAATGTCATCACAGCGCATTCCCTGAACTCCACGGATTTCACGCTGGAGCTGGACGCACATCTACGCCTCGGTACCGCTGCTGAGAGAGAAGACATCGTCATCGTCACCAAGGTTCTCAGGGATGAAGTGAATGCACGTTTTGAGGATTACGGGCGCCGTATCATCACCCGCGTAAACGGGGTGGATGTAAAAGGGCTCGCACACCTGTACACCCTTCTTTACCCGCAGGACGGCAACCGCCCGGCCTTCACCGTTATCGAGTTCGCGGACGCTGCACGCCCGCTGGTGATAGATAATGCTATCATAGATGCTGCTAATGCCCGCATCCACGCCACATATGGCGTACCCGCCCCCGCATGTCTGGAATAATCAGCCTTTTGACACGACATATGTTCAGAACCATTACCATTCTCGCACTGGCAGCTCTCGGTCTGACAGCCTGCAAGCCTACCCCCCGCACGGCACGCCCGCGTAACCTGCAGCAGACGCAGGAACTCCAGCAGCCAACACAACCGGAGAAAACCTCCTCCACCCCGGAAGAACAGGCATCCCCCACTCCGGCAGTTAAGCAGGATGATGCGGTGAATGCGGAAAGTGCACTACTCACCGTGCAAGTTACCCGCCAAAGCTTCAACCGCCTCACCCCTTGGGAAAAGCAGGCTCCTGCTCAGGCTAAACTCTGCGGCACCTACTTGGGGAACGGGCTCGTGCTGACATACGGCAAGGCGCTAACGAACACCACTTACGCCGAACTGAGCCTGCCGGACGGCACACGAACTGTCCCGGCCCGCATTGTCAGTTATGATTACGACCTCGGTCTCGGCCTGCTTACTGTAGCAAATGAAGCGGATGCCTCCATCTTTGATACACGTACAGCCTGCCAGCTCGGAGAACCTCTGCAAAAAAACAACACGGCCGAACTCTGGTGCACTCTGAATGGCAGTGAATCCCACCGCGTGCCGCTTAAAGCTCAGACCGGAGGCGTAAGCGATAGCATGCCCCGCCTCATCCTGCAGGCAGACACCGCTGTGCCGGAGGGCTTCACTCACGGCGCCCCCATCATGCGCGATGGAAAACTCGTCGGCATGAGCGCGGGCTACGAACCCGCCGGGCGTAATCTCAGCATCATTAACGCCGAGATTCTGCGCAGATTCCTGAACCGCACTCAGGACACCCCTACAGGGGCCCCGGTGCTGGGCATCAAGCTGGCCTCTCTGAATGACCCAGCTTTCCGCAGATACCTGAAACTGCGGGATAACGAAACCGGTGTCTACATCAGTGATGTGGAGCCCGTCAGTGCTGCTGCCGAGGCCGGGCTGCAGGAAGGAGACGTCATCACAGCCATCGAAGGCATGAATGTGGATGACCTCGGCCGCTGTGACCTGCCCATCTACGGCATGACCCACATCAGCGCTGCCAGCAGATACCTGCGCCCCATCGGAGACAACATCCGCCTGACTATCAGCAGAGGCGGTGAATCTCAGGAAATTACCGTCCCGCTGAACACCACAGCAAGGGATAACACCCTTATCCCCGAAGAAAACCCCGACACCGCGCCGCGTTACATTGTGTGGGGAGGCATGGTATTCCAGCCACTGACGGCCACCTACCTGCAAGCACTCAAATCCCAAGCACGAGGCAGTCTGCCCACTGAGTTCCTCAGAGCTCAGGACGCTGAAAAAGAGCTGAGTGAAATGGGCTACAAGGAGCTGACAGCCCTCACTCTCATCATCCCCACCCCCGCCACCCTCGGTTATGATACTCAGGGATTCTGCATCGTGGAGAAGGTAAACGGCCGTATACCGCACAACTTTGCGGAGTTCGCCAGCATGCTGGATGAACCCACGCCGAACGGCATCGTAGAAATCACCATTAACAAAGCCCCTTATACTATCTATCTGGATCGGGCCACTGTGGAAGCAGTAAATGATACCCTGCGTCGCACAGCTGTCCCCAACCTCAGGCGTGTGGAATAATCCGCCTCTCAGGTATAATTCATAAAGCCGGCGACCTCAGAGGAGGGCGCCGGCTTTATCGCTACTGCCTACCTCATCCTTGCGAGGCGGTTACCAGAGGACGCTCGCAGAGGAGCCAGCATACCATGCTCATATGCTTCAGCAAACATGCGCGCAGCATCCGCCGAGTGTGACGCGGCATCATGCACCGGAGTCTCACGGCAGGTTCCGCCACTCCCCTCCGCTGCAGTGCGGTACATCTCCAAGCAAGTTACACCTGAAGGCTCCGGCTCTCCGGCGGCATTCATTCTCTGAGACAGAGTATCCGGGTGAAACCAGCTGCGCTCCAAAAGCTTGCGCAAAGCATTAATACCACGCCATACGTCCGGTGTGCGCGGCACCACACGTACAGCATGAATACCGCAGCGAGCAAGACTCTCCACATAGGAATGCCCATGCGGATCTCGATGGGCGGCATCATGCGGTAGAAAATGGGCACGGATGGGGCCATATCGCTTCTGCCATGCATGAATATGAGCAGCATAATGTTCCAGAGGAAACTGGTTCGCCGCATAGTGATTCAGCCAGTACACATTCCCTCCGTAATACTGCACAAGCCATATGGCCGTGTGATCACTCAGCCCCAGATCCCACGCCGTATACAAGGCCTCTTCCGGGCGGAACTCAAAGGGGGAGCCGATGCACCCCTGCTCTCGCAATTTTGTTAAACACGCGCCGTAGATAGCACCCTCATTACCCGTGGAAAAGGCTTCATCCGGAGTGCTGGGATATTCCTGACGCATGGCGGCCCCCATAGTTCGGGCCATACGAGCGTACCAGATTTTCTGCTCGCGCGACAAGGTAAGTCCATAATCCTGCTCAAGTTTTTCGAAGTACTCTGCCAGCGGGTCCGGCCAACCGCTGCCACTGCTGAGCGCATAATCCGGGTTATCAAACCAGCTGAAAAAGAAGAAGCGAAAATCCAGCGGTGATAATGCTGTCCCTGAGGCATTCTGCATGGCTTGCGAGGTAAGCTCATAATTCACCCCGAAACGTCCGCCCTCATGCGTGCTCTCCAGAATAATTCGCCCCTCCGCCGGCACCGTATTAATAGCACCGGTGCGTATCTCACGCGCACGCCACGGAGCATGCACGGAAACATGAGCCAGCTCTGAAACATGCAGCAGCTGCAAAGTACCGCCACGCAGTGTGGTACCTAGGCGGATATCACTTCCATTCACGAATCCCAAGCGCGTACGGGCATCCGCATGAGGGTGCCACTCATGGCGCTTGCAGGAGCCGCTAAACTGCTTCACCAATGAGCCCAGATAAGCCAGTGCCCGCTCATGCTCATCCGCATGCGGTGGCAGGTAATCAAGGTGTTCCCAAGCAAAGCGCAGCTTCTCCAGCTTCTGCTCTGCATCCGGCAGAGTTTTATCTATGATACCAGCATGAAAGTTCGGCGTAAACAAGCATGAATCCAGCATGTAAAGTGCCACATAGGTGGAAATGCCTAGCTGGCGAGCTTTCAGGACCACATTCCGGGTCCACAAATTCCGGTGAAGGCGGCTTTGGGCCGCATTCATACGAAAGCGCTGCAGGCCCCCTCGCTTGTTCTCTATCCAGTAAAGATTATTCAGTCTCCAGAAGGGATCATCCAGGCGCCCTCGGAGTGTAGTTTTCATCAGTTGCGGAATCATGGCTGAGAGTCATTTTGCTCTGGGTTAGGTGAATTTCTGAGCCCTCTGAGTGAAGGCGGGACATATTTATCAATAACGGGAGCATTCGCACGAATACGTTCCTGCCTTCTCTTTTTACGCTCAGCCTCTTGCTCTTTCCAACCGGGCTGCGCAACCATTTCATCATATCGGGCAGCAGCTTCCTGAACTCCTGCTAAAAGCTCACGGCGCCATTCGTCCGTATATTGCTTTATCCAGTGCAGCTCATCATCCGGCGCCTCCCTCGAGTTATTTTCTCTGGGAGATTCAGACAGAACTTGCTGAGCAGGCTCCTCCGGGGTCACAGGTACAGGTGGCTCATTGCCTGTCACCAAAGCCTCTGTTATTTCGTCCAGATATACAGGATTTCCTCGCAACATATCAGATGTCTCTTTCAAGCGAGCAAGAGCATCCCCCCGACCATCAGCGGCTAGCAACTCCGGCGCAGCTATACAGGAAATCATATCAGATGCCAATCGCAGAGCCCGCAATCCCCCCACATTCAGCTCATCCGCCGTCGTTCCCACCAAACGTTCAGAAAATCCGGTATCTTCAAACAGACGCATCATCAGCTCAGGCATATAGACACGCTGATACGCTAAATCGGACACGTAACATGATCCGCTATCCGCCACGGAGAACACCTGCGCCAGATTATCACGCACTATCCGCCGCCGGTGCTCCAACAAGTCCTTTTTGGAGCCCCGCGGAAATAAATAGCCACGCCGAATAAAACCATGTAAAGGCACCAGTATGTCTTCCGCCATTTCCTCCTCGCTGTAGGAGCGTGTTCCTATATGCACTCCGTAACGCGTTCCCACCACATATGGCAGGCGAGTGTACTCTGAGACACTCTCTATCATGCCGGGCATCAGGCGGTAAGAGGTACGTGTAGCATACGTCGGGGATTCGTATACTGTGATACTGCTCAGCGCATTGCTTTCCAACTCCTCAGCGAAGAGCAGCGGCAGCTGCTGCCCCGCCATGGTGACGTACGTTTCTCTGTGATTCACATTATCACGAATCACATCCCAGAGAATATTTCGCAGTCCCCTCAAGCATTCACGAGGCTGCCATTTCTCCAAACCCTGAGGACGAGTTCGGCCCCCACCATACCTCTTCCCCTGCCACCATACCTCGCCATCCTCACTATATGGCAGATTCCCTGGATAAGCACGCAGTAAATCCAGAGTCATCACCGCGTGGTGGGTTCGGGATGATTTCAGCAGCAAGTTCGGCATCAGCACGGATTGCACATCATAATCCGAACGAACACCTTCATGCTCCTCGTGATTTCCTAAATACACCGTCGTATACTCGGTCTGACGCCGGGGCTCCTTGTAAACAAGTGTATTCACTAGGCCTTCACTATTCCGCCGATAACTGTAATGGTGCAGCTCCGGATGCTCCTGAAGCACATCATTCAGGTTACTAATTGCTGCAAGAACCGGATTCTCAGGCAGACCGTCCACTCCCTCCAGAAGATGAGTCTGCTCCTCGCAAAACGCCTGCAAATACTCTTCCAAAGCTGCTCGGTGCACCGGGCTATAAGCCTGCCACCCCTCCATCGGATACTTCAGCAAGTTCCAATACCCTGCATCAACCGCTCGGAAAATGGCGTCACCACTTAAAAAGTGCCCCCAAGCCTGCTCAGCTCGCAAGCCCTCATCCATGGAAAAAGCAGCCGGCATCAGGCGGGCTATGAGCTCATCGCTTATCTCAGGCTGTAATTCATCACGATAGTAACGCACATGGGGCATCAGCTCCTTCATACGAATGGAAACTTGGCTATTAATCCATCTCAAGGCACCAGTCTCCCCATCTCGAGCCTCAAACACATAAGCTTTATTTTTGTTTACTGGGGATGTTTCCATTCTCTGAAATTCAGGGCTGAAAGCGGCTCCGCCATACCAAGTTCTGAAAGATGATGGCACTTGCATCCGGCCCTGATGAGCAAGAAAATACAACAGAGTGTAGCGCCCCATCTTTTCCGCCATCTCTACGTTATCACTATACACGTCTCCCGGCAAGACTTCCCTCACCGGAAGATTAATACGATGATCCGTTTCCGTCAGCACCCCAGAAGGCAAATCAGAATCCGGAGCGTAATGACTATCCCCAAACACATTATTCAGATAATTACCGACGTGTTCCGCGCTGATAATTCCGGAATTAAGCTGTCTTGCCCAATAAATAGTAAAGCGAGCCAGTGCCAGCCCAAGGGGAGTCATGGTGCAGTAATGATCCGCGCCATAATCCAAGCTTCCGGGGTTATGGAAAATGATGGGTCGTTCAAGAGAACGCCGATTGAGCGAACGGGTCAAACTCAGCTTATATGAGCGAAACATACCAGGCTGAAGAGTGGAAGCATCCTGCAGCCAAGAATAAGCAAGCTCCTGAAGAGCAATAGAACAGAGCTGATCATAACCGGAATACTCCATCGCCCCAGCTGATGGAAGTGAAAGTACCGAATCCGGGCTCTCAAACTTCTGTACAAACAAGGAATCAGCCCGCGTACCGAGAGGCATAAACATCAGGTCGGCAGATGAGGCTATAGCATTATGAAGCTGCCGTGGCTCCGGATACCATGGTGAATAATGCCCATCAGGCTTCATGAGTCTATAATACGTATTTCCATCATCACCCGCCACGCTCTCAATGCTGTGACCGGTCATATCCATGTACAACTGCACACGGCGAGCATTATTTTCCTCATAAGCCCTGCGCTGTACGGAAAGAGTGAGAGGCTTCTGATTCTCCGGGAGGAGAGAATCAAGTCCCAGTTCATTTTCCAGAAAGTCAGCAAAAGCCCGTTGTGGAGTTTTACCATTACTCAGCTCCGACTGAAACTGCTCTGACATGGGGAAAAAATCACGCAGCACGGCAGCACACACTCGAGTGCGGAGCAACAAGCGGTATATGTTACGCATATCCGGGTAGTCATCCATACGCTTATTATCATAAGTAAGGCAAAGCGAGGTAATATCATTCACGAAGCGCTCCGGAGTGCAGAGTAGCCACTGAGCCGTAAGCCCCGGCTGGCCACACCTGCCCTTACGGAAGTCCGCCAGCATGGCACCCATTTCCGCGGCTAGGGCATCATATGCTTCATTATGAGGCTTACCACCAGCTATATCAAGAATGGTACCGGCCGCCATGTTAAGATAACGCCTGCGTGTTTCCTCCGCGTCTGTCTCCACCTCTTCAATGGGAACACCGCTCTCTTGCGTCATCGAATCCTGACTGTAAAGTTGCAGCAGCAGGCGGTACGAACAGCGGCGCAACTCTTCCGAGTATGTACCCAGAATAGCCTGTCGCATCTCCTCTGCCTGAGGCGCATAAATACCGGAGTTGCGAAGAAACGAGAACTTCTGCGCCATATTCTCATATGAGAACATATATGACTCACGGTAGCGTCCGCGGCCATTCATGAGCCCCCGCCTACTTCTGCCGTTCTCACGACGAATGACGGTGAGGTCCTGTTCCGCGTCATTCAGCTGGGCCCGCTGCGCCCAGCTATCTCGGATCAAAAGTCCACGGCGGGCACGTTCAGACGCCGGACTTGGACGCGGCGCCATCGTTTCCGACCCAGCAAAATCCGAGGACAGTTTCAAAAACTCTGCTACATCACGCCAATGGCGGAACACCGGGTTGCCATCAGTATTCAGAAGTTGCATGGCTCGCATAATATCAAAAGAATAACGCCGCGAAGACCATAGTTCGCTCTCTCGCAATGCCTCACGCAGCATCTCATTGCGGCGGTGAACATCCGCCTCGGATAATATCGCTTCCACTTTCTCCTCAGGCACTTTCCACTCCAACAATCGTCTCCCACTGCCCAGCACACTATCAGCTGAGCGGAAATGACGCAGGCTCAAATGCCCGGCGCCTATAAGCAGGAAGGGCAGCGTGGCGGCGGCTTCTCGAAGGTTCACCTCAATATCCGTAATATTATCACCGAAGGACTGCCAGTTGATGTTCGAGGCCGTGGATGACGCCTGCGCTGCCAGCTCATGCGCCCCTAAATCAGCAGCATGAGCGGCCTTACCGGCCAGCATCAACTTCACCCCATCAGCAGTAAATCCACCCGCCATTCGCAAGGCTTCCAGTGAATACCCCATCCCCCCGCTTCCACGTGCCCGCATAAAGTTGGAAAGGGAGCGCTCAAACATTTTTCCGCCGATGCGGTTCAACCCCATGTATATACCGCCCTGCACCACACCACCTATCACCCCGGCTGCCAACTGCAGCTGCTGGGAACCTTCCGGAGCTCGCCTCCTCGCCTCTGCCACGGACTCACCCATCCCGGCAAACGAAAGAGCTCCGAATCCGGCACCACCACAGCAGGAAAGAACAGCCGCAGGAATGGCCTGAGCCCCTTCGATGAACATCTCCTCTGCCATCCCGGCACCCGGCATAGTGAGGGGAACCACCTCCTGCTGTGCCATGTGGCGCACCTCATTAAGCACGCGCATGCGGCGCTCCCAAGCACGTGAATTGCTCTGCATATCCTCGCCCCACTCGCCACCTAGCTTAGAACCCAGATTATCCAATGTGGCAATGCCAGCATGATTCAGCGCCTGAAAGGCACCAAATCCCAGCGTGGTAGCGCCTCGGCGTACCGCACGTATACCACGCGAAAAGAGCCCCTGTTCAGTAGGCGTATCACCACGCTCACGCTGAGCATTACGGCTATGATGCAACGCCAAATACGTCACCGTCTGCCTGTCCTCCGGAGCCATATCCGCCAGTGCGTCCACGACCCTGAACAGGGCAGGAGCATTCCTGATTACGCGAGGAGCTGAAAAGGGATCTTCCTCCGCGGCTGCAAACACATCTATAGCCCTAGTCAACTCCACGGCAAGTGGTAACCAGCGATTCCGTGCTTCCTCGCCTTCATTGAACGCCAGCATGGCCACGCGTTCGGCCATCCCCTGCTCCTCATGATTCAGTTGAGAGGTAACCGAGCGCAAGTCATAACTTTCTTCACCATGCAGAGCGGCCTTGTATGCGAGTTCATAAACACGCCGCCCCATCTCACGCCGGGGCGCCTCTACTTCACGAGCGGAGAGCGCCATAAAGACCTCCCCTTCATCATCAGCCACGGAAAGTTCGGAAGCCAGCTGAGCACGGTGACGATTCCAGTTTGCTGCGATTTCCTCTCGGGAATGATTTCTGTGGTCGGCTACCCATGAGCGATTAATAGCGGAAAAAAGATTATACTCACGCTGCTCCGGGCTTAATGAAACATCATTCGCTCCGGAACGTTCGCGGACGCTCATCGGCACAGTATCAGCATTCCCCGTCAGCACGGATTGCCAGTAGCGCTGCTGAGCCTCAGACGCTTCCTCCCCGCCCTCGGCCTGCGGCGGCGCTTCATGCAGGGGAGCATTCACAGGCCCATCTCCCATAGCTGAGGATTCTGCATTACCAAGCTCAACTGGAGCCTCCTCACTTTGCACAAGCATTGTTTCATCCGACGCTTCTCCGGCATCGGTCGTTGCCATCTGCCGGAGTTCCGACGCTCTTGTTTCTTCTTCATTCGGAAGACTATTATTCAACATTGTCATAAAGTATTATTTATTATTTTTCAGAAAAACACACCCAGTGAATACCTCCACAGTTCACCTGCTCCATCCAGTGAGCAGCGGCCTCAGTCCCGCCCTCTGCCAGCAGTGGCAAGCCGACACTCTGCAACTGCTCCAGCCGCTGAAGGGCCAGCTCATCCCCGGGGCAACCAAACTGCCCATTGCTATACATTTGCCACAAGCCATGGGAAAGAGTGAGTCTATCCTCATCCGGCACGCTGCTGCACAAGGCAAAGCGCTTCAAAAGCTTCCGGCGCTGGGATAGAGGAATCGGTGCCGTCAGGATATCCATCTGCAGCTTTTCTCTCTCCGGGCTGTCGATTGGCGCCTCATCCACCCTACGGTTCCACACGCACAGTTCATTCTGCGTAAGTGAACGAGGACTACGCCGGGCATCTGCCAGCTGGCATTCACTCAGAAGCTCTGCACGCCCGGCCAGCTCTAGCTCATCTTCATCATAACCCTCACCGGCAGCGAGCTGAGCTTCCATATGCTGAACTAGCTCAGTACGGGCTATCTGCCGTGAACGCTGCACGGCGGACTGTAGGCGGCGCATGTCCTCTTTCTCCTGCGGTAGGGAATCCTCACCGGCGCCTGCCAGTTCCGCCAGCATTTTCATGGGGCTTTGTTCCAGCCCTCTCATCCAACGGCTGGCACCGGCACGGCTACGAACGCGGCGGCTCTCTTGCTCCAGCTGTTCCTGAGGAAGAAACACCCCAGCTCCACTCTGCAGCCAGCGCTCCGCCATGGTGGCATCCCCAGCCTGAACAGCAGAGTCCACCCGCTGCTGCCAATTATCTCTCGCCTTATCAAGTTGCTGCATCTCTCTATCACGAAAAGCCTGCAATGCAGCGCGGCGGCTGAAATCCTCCGCCAACTGCCGGCCGGCACGGCGAGCATTCGGCGGCAACTGTGCCACGGCTTCAGAGAATCGCGGAGCGCTCAACTGCTCCCAAGCATATTCCCAATCCTGCGCCCCATGCCCGGAAAGACGAGTGCGCACATCATCCGCTATCTCATGCAGCTGCCGGGAAAAAGCAGCCAACTCTCCGGTAGCTGTCACCTGTTCCTTTTCCTTAGCAAGCTCCATGCTCCCGAGAATTACTGCTGATATACCACCACCGAGAGACTGCGCCACTTCGCCCCAGCCCATCACCCCTTGCACCGGGATTTGTACAGAGGGAGACGGCGCACGGAGCATACCCCATTCCTTCATGCGTATTGCCATACCACACAGAATGCATTATTCTCTATTTTCCTTCAACAAAAAGAGAATACTCCGCCGCATCCCACCACACACAACACACTGATAACACACAGCTTCAACAACTAAACGCATATAACACCCCAGCTGAATTGACTTGTCAATCAATAGCAGAGCTGCTATACTTCCCGCCATGAATCTCCACGAATTATTCCTTATTCCGGCATCTATCATCTGTACTGTGGCAACGGCCGCGGATGAAGCCCAAATGCAGCTAGCCGTGCTTGCCTCTGAATATGTGGTTAAGGCTGAGCTTGTGCATTGGCCTGCTGCCCCGGCTCCCATTATGATGAAAATCACACAATTCATCAGCTATTCTTCCCCGAGCGTTGCAAGCGCATACCCGAAATGCAATCAGTACCTCTTGATTACCGACCTGCCCTCAGCCCCGGAACTCCTCCCCCTCCGTCCCGCTAACGGTCCGGCCTCCCAGCAGTACCTCATTGCCTTCTCATCCCTCACACGTGCCGACGCCAATTCGGACTTTATTCAGGCCCGCGCTCACGGCATCTTCCCCATTTCCTCTCAGGCAAGCATCCGAACAGCCATCGAGCGTGCCCATCAGCAGAACATCGTCAAATCCTGTGATGTGCTTGCACTCGTGCAGCATGGTACGGGCCGTTGCATCAGCCGCAAGCCATTAGGAGAAAATGCTTATGATTTAGAATACCTCGTCGAATGCACGGTACTGGAAGCCGTATGCGGCTGTGAAGTCGGCCAAAAGCTCTACTACATCTTCTCCTGCGCGGAAGTAAAAACAGCCGCGGATGATGTGGGCGCCGTGCGAGACTTTTCTCATTTGGGCCAGCGTTTCATCGGCTCAAACCGCGAGGATGAAATCAGCCGTAATGAAGCCGGAGAACCTACCCTGAAATACAACAGAATAGAGCATATCTCCGCAGAAGCTGTTCGCCAAGCCATTCAATAATCCTGCCATAAGTGCGGTTAATATACAAAATAAAAAAAGGCACGGTGCATGAGGCGCCGTGCCTTTTTATACCTTTAAGAGCAGCTTCAGAACAACTGCTTCAAGAAGCCGATTTCGTCCAGATACAGCTTGGATGAACAGGTGTAGGGAGAAGCCAAGCTAGGGCCTGAAAACACCGCTGTCTCCTCTCCTTCTTGGCTATCCACCCGGAAACAGGGCAGCAGCATGCCCCGTGTACGCGGGCGCACGCCCAGCTGAATCGTGCCGTCTGCCAGTTTGAAGACACTGTTCACCATACTCATGGAGATAATAATGCCTTCAGGAGTTGCATAGCAAGGACGCCAACGCATATTCGGCGTAGAAATATCCGGGCCGTTACTGAAGTCGTAGAAAGGCATTTGGCGCGGAGGAATAGCCTTCAACAGAATACGGCGCATGTGAGCACCACCCACAATCTGCGAGATGCCGTTCTCTATAACCTCATCAGCGGATTCAATGAGATGCACCGGTGTACGTGTGACAATGGGCCAGAGCACGGAAAGCACCATCTCATGAGGCTCATCATGCCCCACCGAAGTGAGCAGGCGGTGGCGCCCCTCTTTCAAAGCATTCACGCGGCGCACCTGCTCCACATTCAGCATTAGGCGGTGCAGCCGCACCAAATCACGCGTCCCGCGGATAAGCAGCTGCAGCCACTTAGCAGCCACCTCAGGACAGCCGGACGGCACCTCGCGGCTGATAATGGCACCAGCCACCTGGAAACCGCTGAGAGAGCCACCGCGCCAGTGCACCACTGCGCTACGCCCCCGAGCCTCCAGCATGCGGATGATGTCATCACGGCTGCCGCTGCCGGCCGCTTCCAGACAATCCGCTGACAACTCACGGAAGGCACGCAGCACTGCTGCGGAGTTAAAATCCTCATGCATAGGCTCACCCACTCTCACGGTATATCCGTATGGCAGGTGGCGGGGAAGCTTGAAGGGCAAGGTGTAAAAGAAACGGTTTCTGTAGAAGGAGAATATACTGCCCCAGAGGCCATCCATATAAATGGGGATAATGGGGGCGTGAGCTCGGCGAGCGATAATCTCCATCCCACGGCGAATGGGAGTGAGGCAACCGGTGCGAGTAAGCTGCCCCTCGGGGAAAATGCAAATCAAATCACCATTCTCAATCCCACGAGCGGCTTCCAGAATAGCCTCACGGGGATTGTGGCTGGAAATCGGCACGGAATTGAACAGCTCCAGCAGCCAGCCCAGCAGCTTGGCGGCCATGAACTCTTTCGCCACCACAAAACGAATAGAGCGCGGGCACACCATCGTCAGGAACAGAGCATCCGCATACGTCACATGGTTACACACCAGCAGAGCACCGCCCACAGGGGGAATTCGGTCGGCGTTCAACACACGCGGACGATAGAAGAACTTCATGCACCAAATGCCAATCATGCGGATAAACTCCTGCGGGATTAAGCGAAGGGAGGTCACCATGATGAAGGCGCTCAGCAGGAAGAGCACAAGGAACTGATCACGCGGGCCGGCACCGTAGTTATTCATCAGCCACATGATAATCACAGCCACAAGGCCCATCAGATTATCAATGAGGTTACCGGCAGCAATGATATTACCGCGGTTTGAGGGGTCACAATTATCCTGCAGGTAAGCGTTCAACGGCACCAGATAAGCCGCACCGAAGGCACCGGTGAGCAGCAGGAAAATATTACTGGCCAGACAATCCACTTCCAGAATAGTCAGCATAAAAGTGCTGACTGTGATACCAATAGCACCGAAGGGGATAAGCCCCAGCTCATTCTTGCCACGGCAAAGCATGGAAGCCACGGCACCGCCCACCACAACACCGCCGCCCAGCCAGGCCATCAGAATACCACACTGCATCGAGAAATCGATGCTCGGGTCACTTGCAGCCATCTCTTTAGCTATCTGAATCAGAATGAGGAAAAGAGAACCGGCAAGGCTCCAGAAATACGCAATACCCAGCTCACTCAGGCGCAGCTGGCGGTCTTTCCACAGGTACTTCACCTGCACAAAGTGCTCATAGAAAAGGCTCCAAGAAAAGGGCTTATTCGGCTTCACGGAGTAACGAGGCAGCAAGAACGCACAGGCAGACACCACGGCCGCGATGCCCACAAATGTGATAGTGGGCAGCTTAACCGCGCTCCAACCGGCTTCCTCCTCCGCCACAGCAGGCGGCAACTCCGCATTATATGCATCCAGCAGGTAGCTGAACCAGAAGAATACGCCTATCTGCGCCAACAGCAGCACAAACACCAAGCTAATTTCGATGATGCCCGAACCGAATCCAATGTAACGCGAGCCCAGCAAATCCTTCACAATGCCCTTCTTCGCCGGGCTCAGAATGGTGGCCTGCATAGCAAACACCGCAAACCAGATAATGGCCGCCTCCATATCATGCTGATAAAAGCAGAACAACATGCAGCTCATCACCAGAATCTGCATGATACTCATCACCTGAATGATGCGAGTCTTGCAGAAGCAATCCGCAAGCCAGCCTACCAGCGGTGAAAATAGAATATATGGCAGCACAAATATCGCCCCCAAGAAGTACTCCAAATCACTGCCCGCAGTGCCCCATAACCACACACCCAGCGGAATCAGCAAGAACTGCACGGCCTTCTCGTTAAAGGCGTTTACCGCCTGCACAGCCACAAGTGTCCAGAATCCCGTCCACTCCTTCCGTGACGGTTCTTTGTAGAAATTTTCAGCTTCCTCTTGCATACTCTTCTCACATCAGTATCTCACACTTCAGGCAATATGCAAGCAAAAAACACGCTGTCAATACTGATTCTACGGCACATCAGAAAAAAAGCGCCGGATCCGCAGATCGGGCGCTTTTTTCTAAACGGATAGGGTTCTCTTATTTCCTTCTCCTGCGGCGGGCGACCAATGCAGCAAGCCCCAACAGGCTCAGAGTGGCGGTGGCAGGTTCCGGCACTACATCCAAGTAAACCACACCGGCAGAGGAGTCCCACACGAGGTACACGTTTTCATTGATGTAATCGCTGGTAAAGTAATTCTCAGCCTTGGTGAAGTAGACATCGTTCACCCCATCGATGGTAAGAGCATAGTGATCAGGATCGTCCACTCCGATGTAATCTATGCTGTCCACACCGGAGAAAAGCACGATCTGCTGGCGACGTTCGTTCTGATAGAGCTCACCATCCAGCGTGATATCCAGACCGATCAGGTTGCCATTGCTGACATCCAGCGTGAGGTTTCCTCCATTCAGCGAGGTGCTGGCTACAGTCGGGCGGTA
>JAZQGN010000009.1:0-30431 GCA_045540095.1 Akkermansia sp. | reverse complement strand
GCCCGCGCTGCCGGAAGCAGCGCGGGCTTTTTGCAACAACAAACCAGAGAATGAAAAAGACGTAAAAAGGTGGTGACTTAACGCTTACCGAGGCGCTCCAGCAGGGCTGTGGCATCAGCATGGCCGGTGGCGGCAGCGAGCTCAAGGAAGCGGACGGCCTTGCGGCGAGTGAGGGAGTGCAGAGAGGAATCCACGGAAAGGAGATAGGAGGCGTAATCGTAGTGATGCTCAGCACAGGGGAAGCCGGAGACGAGAGCGCGGTAGAGCGAGTCCAGCTCGGCGCAATCCGTCTCAGAAGAACGCTTTTTAAGGAGAGTGATGAGGGTGCAGAGAGGCTGCTCCAAATCATAGACGTTCACCACTTTGTGGAGCCAGCTGATGGCCTGATCATCATCACCGACGGAGAGGTAGTAATCAGCGAGGGCGCAGAGGGATTCAGGATCCTCAAGCTCAGCAGCCTTCTGCCAGCAGGCAATAGCGGTCTGAAGGTCCTGAGGGCAACCGTCCGAGCCCTGAGCATGGGCCTTGGCGCAGGCGCGGAGTTTATCTATTAGCTCGGAGTAAGCGGCGATGTAGGCATCATCGTCCTCGTAGAGAGAGTAATCAATTTCGGTGGCAAGAAGAGAGGGGGCGTCCATAGTGTGAAGTCTACAATATATTTAAGGAAACGTAAAGAAAAAAGTACAACAAACGCGGGTAGAAATACGATTTTTTGGTAGAGAAAGAGGCGGACAACAAGGACCCCCGCACCCGGGGTGGTGTGCGGGGCCGGGGATAAGATGAAGAAGGCGCTATTAGCCCTGCTGCTCTGCGAGAGTGTCGCAGGTGCAGCAGAAGTTGCGATCGCCCCAGGCGTTCTCCACGCGGGAGCAGGACGGCCAGAACTTGTGCAGGCGCAGGCAAGCAGCGGGATAAGCAGCCTGAGCGCGGGTGTAGGAGTGATTCCACTCGTCTGCGGTAACGGCAAGAGCGGTGTGGGGAGCGTTCACCATCACGTTGTCATCAGCGGGCACGGTGCCATTAGCCACGGCCTCCATTTCAGCGTGAATGCCCATCATAGCATCGATGAAGCGGTCCAGCTCATACTTACTCTCGGACTCGGTGGGCTCCACCATGAGGGTATCATGCACGGGGAAGCTCATGGTGGGGGCGTGGAAGCCGTAGTCCATGAGGCGCTTGGCCATGTCATCCACAGAGAGGTGGCTCTTGCGGAGCATAATGGTGGTATCCAGAATGCATTCGTGAGCCACAAGGCCATTGGCGCCGGAGTAGAGAGTCGGGAAGTGATTCTCGAGGCGCTTAGCGATGTAATTAGCATTCAGGATGGCCATCTGGGAAGCCTTCTTGAGGCCCTCAAAGCCCATCATGGCGAGGTACATCCAAGTGATGGGGCAGATAGCAGCGGAGCCGTACTCAGCGGAGGAAACGGCGGACTGGGACTGGCCATCTTCAATGATGTGACCGGGCAGATAGGGCGTGAGGTGCTCAGCACAGCAGATGGGGCCTACGCCGGGGCCGCCGCCGCCGTGAGGCATAGCGAAGGTCTTGTGCAGGTTCAGGTGGCAAACGTCAGCACCGATGGTGCCGGGGTTCGTGAGGCCACACTGGGCGTTCATGTTAGCGCCGTCCATGTACACCTGACCACCGTTCTCGTGAACGATGCGGCAGAGCTCAGCTACACCGCTTTCATACACGCCGTGGGTGGAGGGATAAGTGACCATGAGGGCGGCGAGGTTATCGCGGTGCTTCTCAGCCTGGGCCTTGAGGTCCTCAGCGTCGATATTGCCCTTATCATCACACTTCACAGGCACGCAGGTAAAGCCGGCCATAGCGGCAGAAGCGGGATTCGTACCGTGAGCGGAGTTCGGGATGAGGCAGACGTTACGGTGACCTTCACCCTGAGCCACCTGATAGCGGTGGATAGTCAGCAGACCGGCGAACTCACCTGCGGCACCGGAGTTCGGCTGCAGGGATACACCGTGGAAACCGGTGACAACGGCGAGCCACTGCTTGAGCTGCTCAAGCATGGCACGCATACCGGCGCACTGGTCGATGGGGGCGAAGGGGTGCAGCTCCGTGACACCGGCCCAAGTGATGGGCATCATGATAGCGGCACAGTTGGCCTTCATGGTGCAGGAACCCAGCGGAATCATGGCCTCGTTCAGTGCAAGGTCCTTACACTCCAGCGTGTGGATGTAGCGCATCATCTCCGTCTCAGAGTGGAAGGAGTTGAAGCAGGTCTCGGAACAGAAGGTGCTGGTGCGGTTCCACTCAGCGGCCCATACGGGAGCGGCGGGCACCTCAGCAGCGGGCAGGCCCAGAGCGCTGCACAGGGCGGCGAGGTCGGCATCCGTGGTAGTCTCGTCGAAGGAGACGGAGATAGTGTCAGCATCCACCAAGCGAATGTTGTAGCCTGCGGTCAAAGCAGCAGCCACGAGGTCTGCAGCCTTGCCGGGAGCGCTCACAGCCACGGTATCAAAGTAGGTGGCGGCGGGCAGGCTGTAACCGGCGGCCTTAGCAGCAGCGGCAAAGCCGGCAGCGAGGCGGTGGGCGGTGGTAGCCACGTTCTTCAGCCCCTCGGGGCCCTGATACATGGCGTAGAAGGTGCAGAGGAGCGCGGTGAGCACCTGAGCGGTACAGATGTTGGAGGTAGCCTTCTCGCGGCGGATATGCTGCTCACGGGTCTGCAGAGCGAGGCGGTAAGCGGGCTTGCCGTCGCGGTCGATGGACTTACCGATGTAGCGACCGGGGAGCTTGCGCTTAAGGGCGTCCGTGCAAGCCATGTAAGCGGCAGCGGGGCCACCATAGCCCATGGGGATACCGAAGCGCTGGGTGGTACCCACGCAAACATCAGCCCCAAAGGAACCGGGGTCCTTCAACACGGTAAGGGCCAGCAGGTCAGCGGCAACGCAGCAGAGCACCTTGGCGGCGTGGCACTTCTCAAAGAAGGCGGCGTAATCCTCCACGGCACCGAGGTTATCCGGGTACTGCACAAGCACGCCGGCAAGGGTGGGCACGGAGGCGGGGTCAAAGCTCTTCCAGTCTCCCACGATGAGCTTCACACCGGTGGTCTCGCAGCGAGTGCGGATAACATCGATGGTCTGCGGGAAACAGGTATCAGCCACGAAGAAGGTATCACTCTTGCGCTTCTCGCACACGCAAAGGTGCACGGCCTCGGCAGCGGCGGTGCCTTCATCAAGCATGGAGGCGTTAGCGATGGGCAGGCCTGTGAGGCCAGCAATCATCGTCTGGAAGTTCATGAGCATCTCCAAACGGCCCTGAGCGATTTCGGGCTGATAGGGAGTGTAAGCGGTGTACCAGCTGGGGTTCTCATATACATTGCGCTGGATAACGGCGGGCAGGAAGGTGCCGTAGTACCCCTGACCGATGAGGCTGCGCACGGGCTTGTTAGCGGAGAGCATCTGCTGAAGGGCAGCGAGGGCCTCCTGCTCAGCCATGGGGGCGGGCAAATCAAGCGGAGCCTTCAGGCGAATGTCCGCGGGCACGATGGCCTCGGTCATAGCGTCGAGGGAATCGAAGCCGATGGTGGCCAGCATGGCAGCGGTATCAGCCTCATTCGGGCCGATGTGGCGGGGGATAAAAGAAGTCTGGGCGGAAAGCATAACTTTATCTACAATTTACAATCTGCGAAAATTTTCACGACGGAGCTGCGGGCTCTGCAGTAAAAGGCCAAAGCCTTGCGGGGGCTTTGAGGAGGGGTGTCACACCCCTGCTCTGCACCACCTGCAAGGCTTTGCGGGGGTAATTACTTGTTGCAGAAGTCAGTGTAGGCGGCGGCATCCATGAGCTCATCAAGCTCAGAAGCGTCGTCCAGCTTAATCTTGCAGATCCAGCCGGCGCCGAAGGCATCGCTGTTCACGGTGTTGGGCTCAGCGTCCAGAGCCTCGTTCACCTCCACGATTTCACCGGAAACGGGGGTGTAGATGTCAGAAGCGGCCTTGGTGGACTCCACGGCGCCGATGCTGTCCTCCTTGGAGAAGGTATCGCCCACGGAGGGAAGGTCTACGTAAACCACCTCACCCAGCTCAGCCTGGGCGAAATCGGTAATACCGAGGGTCACCACGCCGTCCACGGCGGGGCTGATCCACTCGTGCTCAGAGGAGTACTTGTATTCAGCAGGATTGCTCATAGTATGTGTTTAGTTCAGGGGTTATTTTTTAAGGAAAGGTTTCTTAACGATAACGGCGGGAACAGCCTTGTTACGAACGATGACATTCACCTCCGTGCCCACCTTGCTGTGAGCAGCAGGTACGTACAGCATGGCGATGCCCTTACCCAGAGAGGGAGACAGCACACCGCTGCAGATTTCGCCGAGGGGCGTGCCATCAGGCAGCTGAACTTCGTAGCCATGGCGGGGAGGAGCGCCCTTACCAGTGTACTCAATAGCCACCAAAGCGGTGGGGCGGCCGGAGGCCTTCTGCTCGCGCAGAACTTCCACGCCGATGAAATCCTTGGTCAAATCGCAGCACCAAGAGAGGCCGGCCTCCAAGGGTGTCTTCTCAGGGGAGAGGTCAGAACCGTTCAGGGAGTAGCACATCTCCAAACGGAGGCTGTCACGAGCGCCGAGGCCGCAGGGCTGAGCGCCGGAAGCGATGCTCTTCTCAAACCACTTCACACCCTGCTCAGCGGGGCAGAAGAACTCGAAACCATTCTCGCCGGTGTAACCGGTGCGGCATACCACGCAAGCATCACCATCAGCCTCAAACAGCAGGATACCGTTGCGCACGGGAAGCTCCACGCCGGGGCACATCTTGGCGAACACCTCCTCGCTGTTCGGGCCCTGAACAGCCAGACCCACGTAAGCGTCACTCTTGTTCACAAGGGAGATACCCTCAGGCTTGCGGGCAGAAAGCCAAGCGTAATCCTCATCAATCATGCTGGCGTTCACCACCACGAAGAAATCATCCTTGGCCACCTGATAGATAATAAGGTCATCAATTACGCCACCCTTCTCATTAAGCATCATGGAGTACTGGCCCATGCCATCCACCAGCTTATTCAGGTTATTGGTGAACATGCTGTTAAGCCACGCAGTTGCGCCTTCTCCGCTCACAAGGAACTGACCCATGTGGGAGATGTCAAACACACCGCAATCGGTGCGCACAGCGTTGTGCTCCGCTAAAATACCTGCGTACTGCACCGGCATGTTCCAGCCAGCGAAGGGCACCATCTTGGCTCCGAGTGCCACATGCTTATCGCACAGCGGCGTGCTCTTGATAGATTCTTCGGCGTTCATGAGGCCAGTATTATACGCCCGCGTGGGGGATTGTCAAGCACGGAGAAAAATTATTGTGTCGTATCTCTGCCATGAAGAAGAGAGACCGCCACATACGCGATTTTTTCTGAGCTTGTCCATAAGAAAACGGGGGGCCCCCTCTGCTGAGAAAAGAAGCCCACAAAGCGCGCAGATTCAGTAGATAAAATCTTCTTTCTGCACAACTTCCGCTTAAATTAGATTGACGCTGTGGGGTAAGTTGCGCTATAGTGGCGGCATGGCAGAGTGGTTCAACTCAATATTCGGAAATATAAGCAGCTTGGTAGGTCCGGGCTGGTTCGCATTTACCGTATATATCATCATCGGCTGGGCGGCTGCCACAGGAGTCAGCAGATTGCAACGCCGAATTCACCACGACAGCGAGCAGCGGCAGATTTATACCCTACTCTGCAAAATAGGCAAGGGCGTCATTTGGGCGCTAGTCTTGGTGCAAGGCCTGCGCAGCGTGGGCGTGGACGTGGTGAGCATACTGGGAGCGGCCGGTGTCGCCGGTGTCGCCATTGGCTTTGCCTCACAGACCGCGCTTAGCAACCTCATCAGCGGAGCATTCCTTGTGAGTGAGCGCAGTTTCCGCATGGGGGACTTCATTCAAGTTGGCGGCGAAGAAGGCACAGTGGAAAACATTAACCTGCTCTCCGTCTACCTGCGCCGTGCGGACAATACGCTAGTGCGCGTGCCCTGTGAAACGCTCATTAAAACCCCCGTCCGCAACCTGACCGGGGAAAGCCTCCGCCGCATTGATTTTGACTTAGGCGTGGACTACTCCAGCAATCTCAGTGAGGTGAAGGAGCTCATCATGAACATCATCTCAGCTCAGAAAGCACTCCTGAACGAGCCGGCGCCATCCGTCACATTCAAAGGATTCGGAGCCAGCTCGCTAGATTTGCACATCGGCGCTTGGTGCCGCACAGAAGATTATCATACTGTGCGCTACGAGTTCGCCACTGCCATCCTCAGCGCCTTTGCCGAAAAAGGCATCAACATACCCTTCCCCATCCAAGCCGTCACACGTTACCGGGGAGGCGAATAACATACAATGCAACTACGTACTCTCTTCCGCGCAGACCGCTTCAGCGGCTGCAGCAATCCCCGAGTCTTCATCCCGCCTTTTCAGAAAGACGTGGAGCAGGCTCTCACCCTCTATTGCGCCGAAGTACCGGAAGGCGCTCGCCTACAGCTGCGCGACAAACACGGCGTGGTAGATTTACTCACGCTGCCCCTGCCCGCCTACCTCATAGAACGCATCAACTTCTGGAACCGCTGGGCAAGCTACGCGCTAGAGCATGAATACGAATATACACCCTCTCTCTACGGGCTGGAAGCATACGCGGCGGATATCGCCATTTGCATTTCCCGCGCCTGCCCCGAGCGCCCCGTGAACTACTGCGGCCTCCCCGTACATGATGACTTTGCCCTGTGCCAGAACGTGAGCAAAAACAGCATATCGGCATACAATGTGCCTCACAATATCCCCAGAAGAGAACTTTCACCCCTGCCGGATGGAGCGCAACCCAACGGACACCTTCACCGCCTAATTCAGCATGCAGAAAAGAATCCCTCGCACCTTCCCGCGGAGGGCTTCATGGGCGGAATCGACCTCGAATACAGCTATGGGTACATGCACTTTGACCCAGCAACAGAACCATTCGCTTGGTGTGGCTATGAAAACTCATTTGACCTGAGAGACATCCATCTACCAGAATGGCTGATAAAGCGAGGGGAAGAAGTGGAGATAATTGAAAATGATTACGCCTACGACAACATGCGCTGGTACCCGGACCTCCTGCTTCTAAAGTTTACAGAAGACGCTCTTGTTGTGGACATTGCCAGATACCATCGTCCGCTCGTTCCCATTGCCATGAGCAAGCGTTTTTACGCAGGAGAAGACGTACTGGAGCTTGCCGCGCAGGGCTAATTTCACCGGAGAAAAGACAACTCAGCGGCCTCATAAACGAACCTGTAGCCCACCATCCTCCCGTCCACCGACAGGAGGAGCCTATCAGACTGGACATAACAGACTCACGCTGAAAAACACCCCAAAAAGCCCATATTTTTCCGCTGCCACGTACTTGGTACTTTACTTTACGTTTCAAAACTGATAAAATTGTCCCGCTATGGATTTAGAGCAACGCGAAATCAGTGCAGCAACCATCAGCCCGTACTTCGAGCAGTACTTTGGCCAGAAACCCACCGTGGTGGCCGCTTCTCCGGGGCGCGTGAACCTGATTGGTGAGCACACAGACTATAACAACGGCTTTGTACTGCCCATGGCCCTCAACAACGTGAATGTTGTGGCCGTGGCTCCCTCTCCCACCGGCAAGCACCGCTGGATTGGTTCTCTGGGCGATACAATGATTGAAATTGATACTGAGGACGTCACCAAGCCTGGGGACCCCTTCTGGAGTAACTATGTGCGCGGCGTCATTTGCATGCTGGAGCGCCGGGGCGTGAAAGTTCCTGCCGTTGATATGCTCATTGACTCAAACGTACCTCGCGGCGGCGGGCTCTCCTCCAGTGCTGCGTTCGAGGTATCCGCCTGCACCGCTCTGGCAGCTCTCTGCGGCGTGGACATTTCTCCCACCGACCGCGCCCTCATCGGCCAGGCTACTGAGCACGAGTTCGTGAATGTTCCCTGCGGCATCATGGACCAGTTCATCTCCGCCAACGGCAAGGAAGGCCACGCCCTCATGCTGGACTGCAAGGACCTCTCCTACAAGCACATTCCCATGACGGATCCGAACGTGAGCGTACTCGTGATTGACTCCGCCGTGAAGCACTCTTTGGCTGATGGTGGCTATGCCGCCCGCCGCAAGAACTGCGAGGACGCCTGCGCTATTCTCGGCGTTCCCTCCCTGCGTGAAGCCACTCTGGAGATGCTGGAAGAGAAGAAGGCCGAGCTAGGTGACCTTTGCTACCGCCGCTCCCGCCACGTCATCGGCGAAAACCTTCGCGTGGAAGCCTTCGCCGCTGCTCTGCAGAAGGGCGACTGGGACGCCGCCGGCGTGGCCATGCGTGGTTCCCATGACTCTCTGAAGAATGATTTCGAGGTATCCTGCGCCGAGGTGGACACTCTGGTGAGCCTCACAGATTCCATCCCCTCCGCTGCCTCCGTATACGGCGCCCGCATGACGGGTGGTGGCTTCGGTGGCTGCATCGTAGCTCTGGTGAAGAGCGAGGACGTGGAAAAGGTGGGCCAGGAAATACTGGATGCCTACCGCGAAGCTCTCGGCATCGAGACTTCCTACCTCGTAACCCGCCCGGGCGAAGGTGCCCGCGTGCTTTACAAAGCATAACGCAACGATAAACTTATGAAACATATTCTGACCACACTGAGCGCTCTGGCGCTTCTGGCCATGGGCGCCAATGCCCAAGAGGCCACTGAGGCAGCCATAGCAGCAGAGCCCGAGGCCCTGCCGCTCTGGGAAATGATCGTCTTCTGCCTTGTGGTGGTGGGCGTCATCGGCCTGGGTATCTGGAAGTCCGGCGATTCCGGCGAGGATACTGAGGGCGAGAAGAAGGAAAAAGGCGCAGCCGACTACTTCTTGGCCGGCCGAGGCCTGAGCTGGTGGCTGGTGGGCTTCTCCCTGCTGGCAGCTAACATCTCCACGGAACAGTTCGTGGGCATGAGCGGCCAGTCCGCTGACTGGTTGGGCTTGGCCATCGCCGGTTATGAATGGCTTGCCGCCATCGTACTGGTCATCGTGGCCTTCACCTTCCTGCCCATGCTGCTGAAGCGCGGCGTATTCACCATTCCTCAGTTCCTTGAGGAGCGCTACAACGGCATCGCCCGAGTAGCCATGGCTCTGGTGAACCTGCTCATTCTCGTGGGCGTACCCACTGCTGCCGTGATTTATGCCGGTGCCAGCGTGGTATCCGTGTACTTTGATCTTTCCGTGGTGACTGGCTGCCTTATCATCGCCGGCGCTGCCACGGTATACGTGTATGTGGGTGGCCTGAAGGCCTGCGCATGGACTGACCTCATCTGGGGTGCAGCCCTCATCGTGGGCGGTGGCGTGGTAGCCTACTATGCCATTATGGCACTGGGCGGCATGAACCCCGTCCCCGAAAACGTCATGGCTACAGCTGTGAGCACTGCCAACACCGGCGCTGATGCCATGGCTTCTACCGGTTCCCAGTTCTGCGACGGTCTCTCCCGTATGATGGACCTGAACGCAGGCGAGGTTAGCGGTGCCACGAACGGCATCGGTGGCAAGCTCCACATGATGCGTGAGCAGAACGACCCCGTAATGCCTTGGACCGTTTACCTGCTGGGCCTGTGGATTCCGAACTTCTTCTACTGGGGCCTTAACCAGTACATCATGCAGCGCACGCTGGCTTCCAAGAGCTTGGAAGAAGGTCAGCTGGGTATCGTATTCGCAGCGTTCCTGAAACTGCTCATTCCTTTCGTTGTTATCATCCCCGGCATTCTGGCCTACAACCTGTTCCGCGATGATTTGGCCGCTAAGGCTGACAACAACATGGCGGCCATCGTACAGAAGGCAGAGGAAAGCGGTAAGAAGGTGATTTATGACATCTCCGCCAGCCGCCTAGTGCGCGAAGACTCTGCAGCTTCCTCCGTGGTGCTCCTCTGCAAGAACCTGACCACCGTGGGTGCAACTGACCGCGTAGCTGAGCTGGAAACCAAGGCCGCTGAGCTGGCAGCCATTCCTGCCACGGACACTGCCGCCCGCTGCGCTAAGGCCGAGGAAATCATAGCTATCGACAAGGATGCCACGGCTGCAGCTCGTGCTAATGGCGCTGAGTACTCGGTGACCACTACTCTGGCCGCTTACCAGTATGACTACGCCTTCGCTACCCTGCTGCGCAAGCTGCTTCCGGGTACAGGCTGGGCTTGGTTCGTGCTTGCCGCCCTCTTCGGCGCCGTGGTGAGCTCCCTTGCCTCCATGCTTAACTCCGCCTCAACCCTCTTCACCATGGACCTCTACAACAAGATGAAGGAGGTTTCCACCGGCAAGCCTGCTTCTGATAAGCAGCTGGTGGCCGTTGGTAAGATTGGCGTGCTGGTGTGTGCAGTTATCGCTACTGTGGTGGCCCCCTTCTTGGATAACCCCGCCTTCGGTGGCATCTTCACCTTCATTCAGGAGTTCCAGGGCTTCCTGAGCCCGGGTGTACTCGCCGTATTCCTCTTCGGCTTCTTCGTGCCCAAGTGCCCGCGCGTATTCGGCTGGCTGGGTATCCTTGTAGGCGCTGCATCCTTCGCAGCCTTTAAGTGGGTGACCTTCTTGGGCTGCACGGACAGCTCCTTCCTGAACCGCATGGGCTACTCCCTCATCGTGGTGTGCTTGGTGGGTCTCGTACTCACCATCATGAACGCCATGAAGGGTGGTGAAGCAGTGATTCTGGAGGACAAGGGCATCATTGAGATGAAGACGTCCAACCGCGCCAAGTTCTTCGGCCTTGCCGTCGTCATTGCCACTGTGGTTCTCTATATCATCTTCTGGTAAAAAGAAACACAGTAAAAAAAATCCATTCGCAGAGCGCGCTGTCTCCAAAGGGCAGCGCGCTCTTTCTATGAGCTTGTCAAAAAGCAGCAACTGTGCTATACTGCGCGCCATGACGATACCGCCTAACGCCACGCAAGAAGAGCTTAAAAAAACGCTGCGCCATGAAATGTGGCGAGGGATAAGGCTTGTCAGTCTGGCGGCGGTGCTGCTGAGCCCCTTCTGTTACCTGCGCTGCCTGCTGAACCCTCTCTGGGTGCTCGGGCTGAAAGTACCGGGGCTGTTTGTGACCGCGCTTTTCACCTGCTACGTGGGCTGGCAGTACGTGCAAGGCGATGCTGCTGCTGGAGAGACGGCGCTGCTCTGGTGGGCAGCGTGGGCCGGCATTATGCTTATTATCCACTATATTCTCTTCTCCCTTACCCCCTTTAGCCTGTGGCGCCACAGCAGGAAACACCTCTCCCCAAATACTGATAAAAAAGGCACGGAAGCCCCGCAGCAAGCCCCCCTGCACTGGCATAAAAATGAGCAGGGTTTCAAGCAAGCAGAGTTCATCCTCAGCGCTCCCACCCGTGGAATCTATGCCATCAGCTGGGCGCTCCCTGGATACACGGCACGTGTTTCCACCCCTGAAGGCGCAGCACGCCCGGCTATCTCTGCTTTTCAGGCACAGGAAAATGCTCTCACGGAACTTTACAAGCTAGAGCCCGGCTGCCACTGCCTCAGCCTGCAGCTGGATGACCGTGATGCATCAGCGCCGCCCTCTGCCACGCTAACACAGTTAAGCAGATGAGCGCTGCCAACCACGCATTTTTTCGCTTGACGCCGCAGCGCTTCAGGAGTAAAGTGGACATATGAAAAAGACGTTAACACTCGGAGCATTAGCTTCCCTACTGCTGAGCAACTGCACCTGCCCTGACAACTGGCGCGAGGTGCCGCGTCCCCGTGTGCGCACAGCTGCGCAGGTGGCTGAACTCACGGACTGCCAGATTAAGCACTACGGCACCACCCTGCTCTCTGAGGCAACTACGCCCGGTGTAGTACGAGCCCTGCTGGCCCGCGGCGCGAAGCCGAACGGCATCATCATCCGCAACGATGAAGCACACCGCGGCACCGCCCTCATGGGCATACAGGATTCCTCTATCACCCGCCAGCTCATTGCTGCCGGGGCGGATGCTAACATGGCAGGCGGTGGGGATACGCCCCCGCTCTGCAATGCCGCCATGAAAGGAGACACCGCTGCGCTCTCCACGCTTCTATCCGCCGGCGCAGATCCGAACAAGCCTGATAAAGATGGCAACACCCCGCTGCTTCTAGCCGCGGCCCGCCTGCATACAGACGCGTGCAATCTCTTACTAGCCCGTGGTGCGCGCGCAGACGTGGGTAACATTGCAGATGGAAACACCCCGCTAATGGCGGCGCTGAAAGCCTCTGGCTCTGACGCCAAGAAGTGTGCCATAGCCCAGGCACTACTCTCAGCCGGAGCGGACCCCGTGCTGCCGGATACCGAGGGGAATACGCCCCTGCACTTAGCACCCACAGAGCTGACAACCGTTCTTCTGGCACGCGGCGCCTCCGCTCACGCCCGGAACTATCAGGGCCGCACTCCCATCTTCTACTGCCGCTCCATTGCTCAGGCGGATTTACTCATGCGCGCCGGGGCCGACATCAATGCAAGCGACCATCAGGGCTACAAACCCTTCGATATCATCTCAAACGCTCAGGTAAAATCATACCTTCTCACGCGTGGCGCCAGCGGCAGCTCACACTACTGATTTATTCCTCTCCCTGCACATGAAGCAACTCCTCATAATCTGCGGCCTCAGCCTGTTTACCTTCACCTCCTGCCAGACGGTGCGAACAGTCTATGATGAAAGTGGTAATGAGGTTAAAGAACGAGAGGGGGGCGAGCGCTCGCTGGAGGATTACATGAGCGAGACCTTTGACCGCGACGTCACCCGTAAGAAGAACGATGAAGGCGTACCGGAATCAAGCTCCACCAAAGTGAGCCGCTACCAGAGTGCGTTGGATAGCGCGCGCCGTGACACCACCACCTTCAGCACCGGCAGCTACAGTGGCCTGCGCTCCTATGGCGGAACCGGCAGCTATGCTGATGCCAACCGCACATTTGACCGCGGAGCAGCCTTCTCCGGCACACATGAAAACACAGAGTACCGCACGGATTTACGCCCAGCCTTCATGAGTGACACCCGCGGTGTATTCAGCCGGGATGACGCCTACGGCGTCAGCTCCGCCAACCGGGCCACGGCTGATGGCCGTGCAAACGCAGCCTACAGCACGGCGAACACATATAGCACCAGCAGTAGCAATATCTCCCGTAATACCACCAGCGGTTATTACGAAAGCCGCCTGAATAATTTCCCCAAGCCTCGCATCATTAACCGAGACGATTATTACCGCCGCACCATCGAGGAAACACGCACCATGCTGGGCAGGGATAACGCGCCGAGCGCAGAATAATAAATACAACCGCACATAAGTTTGCATGGCTTTACTCGTGCCCGCGGTCTACCAGCGGTTTATAGAAAACGATTACATAACATTTACTCTTGACGCGCAGACGCATTTTCATTATACTGCGCGCGCCGCATGACCACGCTGACACAAAATAACACCAAACGGCAAATTGTTCAGTCTTTATACCTTTGCAAAGCCCTCATGGCCTTTCTGATTGTCACGAGGCATACTACTTTCTGCCACAAGGAAGCCCTGCTTCCCATCATCAGCATAGCCACACCCACCTTCTTTTGTATCACAGGCTATTTTCTTTTCTCCGCCTCCCGGGAAAGAGACATCTCTAAAGCCGCTCGCTGGATAAAAAAGGGGCTCGTACTCTGTATTGGTATGAACCTTTTCTACCTGCTGCACCATTTAGCGGACGCAGCCATATATGGCCGAACCTATACGCCATCTTTAAGAGTGTGGGAAAGCATCCCTTTCGGTGACACCTTCATCGGCGAGTTCATACTTAACACATTCACCGGCATCGCATACAGCTACCACCTGTGGTACCTGAGCGCCTTCTGGCTTGCCATGGTGTGCTTCTATGTACTGCGCCGCTATTGCCCGGCCCTCATCTACGCGGCCCCGCTGCTGTATGCATGGGCTCAGGCGTGTCACTTATGGGGAAGAGATATCTTTCCCGGTGCGAGTGAAGCCGTTCTGATTGTACTACGCTGCAACTTTTTTGCTATGGCACTACCCTTCATCTGCACGGGGTACCTGATAGCAAAGCACAGCCGGGCCCTGCTGCGCATACCCGTCATCCCCCTTTTACTCATCCTCTGCTACGCATTCCTGTACAAGGGAGGGCTGTGGCTCTCATACCTCCATATCAACACTCGTGGGTGGGGTTACCACGTCTCAGTTTACCTCTCGGTATGCTTCACCCTGCTTACCTGCCTGAAGTACAGCAGCGCACGAATTCCCTTCATCAATGCCATCGGCCAGCGACATTCTGCCAACATCTACTACACCCACATTCTTGTTTACACGCACCTTATCCGTACCTCATTCCATAACGAAACGCTGGACGCTGTGATTGTTTACCTTGCCTCCATACCGCTCTCTTTCGGTATCATCTATCTTGCAAAAGGATGGAAGTACATAAAAGAACGCCTCAAATTTCGGCCTGCCTGAAAAAACGTATTGCCCCCATAGGCGGAGGCTCAGTTTTTACCAGCTTTCTCCTTGACATAACTTACCAAAAATGCTAGTAATAAAGCACTATGACGCTAACTCGAACCATTGCCGCAGCCGCGGCCTTAATCACGGGCATGCTCTCAGCCGCCACAGCTGCTGACGAGAGGCCAAACATTCTCTTTATCATATCAGATGACCACGGCGTGAACGCGCTGGGCACCTGCGAGCAGGACAGCCCCGTCCCCCTGCCCGGTTTCCGCCGCTTGGCAGATGAAGGCATGGTGTTTGACCGAGCCTACTGCGCAAACTCCCTCTGCGGCCCCTCACGCGCCTGCATGCTCACGGGGCGCCACTCCCACAACAACGGCTTCCTGTACAACTATGGCGGACCGGCCTTCAATGGAGACCAGCCCACGTATCCCAAGATGCTGCAGGCAGGTGGCTACCAGACCGGCATCGTGGGTAAATGGCACCTCATCTCCCGCCCCACTGGCTTTGACTCATGGCAAGTATTCCCCAGCCAAGGTGATTACCTGAACTCCACCTTCCTTTCTGCCGGCCCGAACGGCTCCACCCGTAGCAACCGCCTGCGCGGCTACGTGACAGACGTGGTCACGAACATGGCCATCAACTGGATGGAAAGCCGCGACCGCAGCAAGCCCTTCGCTCTCATCGTAGGCCATAAGGCTCCGCACCGCAACTGGCTTCCTGCTGTGCGCCACCTCCAGATTATCAAGGAGCACGTAGCCCGCATGACGCCGCCCGCCACCCTGCATGATGACTGGAGTAACCGCCCTGAGTTCCTCCGCCACAATGGCCAGAGTGTGGGATGGAACCTCTGCAACTGGAATGATAGCCACCTCGTGCGCGACCGCATTCCCTTTGATGTCATGAAGGAAATCGTGCCCAAGGGGCAGCTGCGCAACATGATTAACAATGGCCTCTTCGCTGGCCAGATACCAGCTGATTTCAATATCGATACTCACGAGCCGCGCTTCGCCCCCAGAACTAACCTCGGCTGGGATATGAACTGGATTGAACCCGGTCTGCAGGACATTTACCGCGCTTTCTACAGCCAGCGTACGGACGAGTTCGTGGCCAACATGCGTGCAGGCAAGTACCAGACACAGGAGCAAATGACCGAGCAGCGCTGGCGCTGGTACATGGAGGATTACCTCGGCTGCATACTCTCGCTGGATGAATCCATCACCAGCCTGCTGGAGTATCTGGACAAGGCCGGACTTTCCGAAAACACGCTTGTCATTTACGTGGGTGACCAGAGTTTCTATCTTGGCGAGCACGGTCTGTACGACAAGCGCTGGATCTTCGAGGAATCCATGCGCATGCCGCTCATTATGCGCTGGAAGGGCCGCATTCCCGCCGGCGTACGCAGTCAGGCCATGGTACAGAACATTGACTACGCGCCCACCCTGCTGGAAGTCACCGGCAATAACACACCGGAGAACACCCGCACTATGGAGGGCGTTTCCCTCGTACCGCTCTTCGCCACCGGTGAGGCTCCGCAGTTCGTGGATCGTTCCCTCTACTACGCTTTCTACGAACAGCCCGGTGAGCACAATGCCCCCCGCCATGACGGCATTCGCACACAGCGCTACACCTTCGCCCGCATTTGGACGCCCACGGGTGAGGAACGCCGCACTGGCGTGCGCAAGCCTGAGAATGAGTGGATGCTCATCGATAACGAAACAGACCCGCAGCAGATGCGCAACGTGGCTCAGGATCCCGCCTACGCTGAAGTAATGGCTGAGCTCATGCAGCGCTACAATGCCGCCCGCACCCTCTACCGCGTGCCTGAGGATTGCCCCGGCAGCGGCCATAAAATCCCGGATTACCTGCCCTCCTGGGGCCCGGGTGAGAATGACCGCATTCGCCGCTAAAGTAAGCGCAACACTACGGCATCTTCCGCCACCGCAGCAACTCGCTGCGGTGGCTTTTTTCATGCCGTGACACGCTGCGGCGATGGGAATGATAGATTGAAATATACCGCAAGTCGATATAATCATACTACCGGAATAACTCCATCAACAGCATGAAATCAATCCCCACGTTAATCAATAGGCAATACTGCCTGAGCGCCACCACGGCATGCACCATCACGAGCGACAGCGGCATCACACTCTGCACGGCGCAGCCGGGCGAGCAGAAGATATTCACGGCCATTTCCGGTAACGTGAATGTAAGCGATCCTGACGCAGTCATCTCGCTCTTGTTTGGCACCATCACAGAAAACAGCTCGATGGATGTGCCACAGCCCTTCCACTCCGGCCCCCTGCCCACCATACTGCAATCCGGCCACGTGTACGACCTCGGAGTTCTCTCTTCCGACACAGATTTCTCAGGACTTATTTTCTCAGCAAAAGAGCATGTTCAGACGGCAGAACTCTGGTTCAATACCGAGAATACTGCTCCGACTATCTTATGGCCAGATAATTGCCTTTGGATTGGCCTTTTTCCGGCTCTGACAACCAAAATGGCTTATCGATTTGTTATACGCCAAGAACCTTCCGGCAAACTCCTCATCAACCTCGCTTATGAATATCCCGCATAAACTCTACCCGCTTGGCAATCCTCTCACCTTGCCGGCTGGTTATATAGGGCTGGATTTCTTAGAAAGTACCGGAGAACAGTATATCAATACAGATTACATACCTGACAATAACACAGGGATTAGCTGTATACATGAATACCGCTCTGCGGCAGACACAATGGTATTCGGCTGTCGAAATTCCGCTTCCACCGAAACTCGATTTTACTGCACCCGAGGGGTTCGTTCATCGGAACACACCGCCACAGATGGTTTCGGCTGGGGACAATGGACCATCATAAGGAGCACCATCCAAACCATACGCACCCGTCTGACTGGCTCGCTCAATTGGTTGAACTCCATGAAGGCACGCCACCCCATCTATCATACTAACCTAACAGAGCTACCATATAGGCCTAATTGTCCGCTTTACCTTTTTGCCGCTAATATAGGGAATCAGGTTTCCCTGGCCGCATCGGCACGTGTATGGCACGCCGGCATTTCATCAGGTAATCTCATTGTACATAATTTTATACCTGCTCTCACACCGGACGGTGTTCCCTGTATGTACTGCCCTCTGTCAAAAAAAACAATTTTCAATGAAGGCAACGGCAGCCCCCTCGTGGCAGGGATAGCGACCATTGAAGCCCTACGCAAACTACTCATCGCCTTGCCTACCACAGGCGGAGATATCAAGTTAAGCCTGCCAAGCAACGCCAATACCCCAGACATTGCCCAGCAAATGGCCTCTGTAGCGGAAACCAAGGGATGGACCCTTACCGTCTATGAATATCGAAAGATCGTGCCAGCGACATATTCCCTGCGCCGTGTGCGCGAAGGAGTGTGGTGCCGCAAGACTCTGTCTGAACACGGGCGATACACGGACAACTCCGGGAAGCGCTGGCAGGTGGAATACTGTGCCGACATCTTCACGCCCGATGGCGACACCCCGTCTAAACTCGGTTATGAACTTTTTGAAACAATAAATGAAGCGACCGAAAACTGGGGATTATACCTGCTAGAAAATTCAGCAACTACCATCTGACAAACTAAAATGCCATGTGAGTGTTTTCACATGGCATTTTTACTTTCACCTCATATCTTATTTCGGCTTATCAATCCTTTTTGGCTCCGGAAAACTTTTTCCGGAACTGATTCTTCACCTCTGACAAAATCTCACGAAATGCTTCTTCTTTCATCGCATACAGCACACCAAAATATATCAACACAGAAGCACAACCGCCCAGCAAAATCTGGAAAAAAGGATGCAACTCACACTGAGTAATACAATATGCAGGAATCACACTGATAAAAGCCAGCACAAAATAGGGCAAATAATCTCGCTGCTGGCGCCACCACGACAAGTTAATCAGTTTGCCAGTATAAAAGGAATTAATGATGACAGCAATCTGGGTATAAATCACCATCCCCCAACAAATGGCCTCCACTCCTACAGTGGCAGCATAAATAAGAATGGCCACGGATATGCTCTTCTTAATAACCTCAAGCTTCAGCAGGATGCCTGAACACCCCTTCACTTTCAACAAATTAAGATTGATGCTGCAGATGTGGTCAAATGCGTACGCGAAGCTCAGAATCTGTATATAAACTGCGCAGGGCACCCACGAAGCGCCATAAAGAATATACACACCCGGAGCAGCCAATGATGCCGTCAGCACACAAAGCCATGCTATACAAACAGTACTTACTTTTATATATTTGCGATATGCTTTGCTCAAACGCTCATCATCATGCTGAATCGTCGCCAAAATAGGGTAAGTAATTGAGGACAACACGCCATTGATTGTAGCGGGAGCTAAGTCAGCCAGATGCTGTCCTCGGCTGTACAACCCCAGCTGTGCAGCGGAATAAAATTTACCTATGATAAATGTTCGGAGTTGAGTATACAGGGTATGCAGTAAACTGGCACAGGCCAACTTGCTGCCAAACCCAAACAGGTTACGAAAAGACTGTGAGGAAAAAACAAATCGGGGTTTCCAAGGGGAGCGAATCCATAACAATGACAATGAAACGAATGACGCCACTACATTCTGAACCATCAGAGCCCATACCCCCCAGCCCAGCCATGCCAGCAACAGACATATCGGCATGCCGCTAAATGCACTCAGCATGCCTATCTTTGCCAAAGTTCTGAAATCTCTTCGCCGCTGAAAGAGTGTTTTATGTACACTCGTTGTGGACATCATCAGCATCATCACCGCAGATACACGAGTCAACCACAATAACTCGGGCTGCTGATAAAAAGATGCAAACCAAGGAGCTAAAAGAAAAAGCGTAAGACTGAGCACAAAACTCATCAACAGATTGAACCAGAACATCGTGTCGACATCCTCGTCAGTCATGTTGCTTTTGCGTATGAGAGCCGCACCGAATCCGGCCTCAGCCAAACACCCTGCAACAGCAAAGAATATGGCCGTCAGCCCCAGAATACCCATCTCTGACGGCGTAATCAAACGGGCCAGCACCATACCAAAAACCATCTGCACAGGCTGCACAGTGAGAGTTTGTAAAAAACTCCACTTTGCACTCTTAACGGTTTCTGATTTGATGCTGCCCATTCTAATGTTAATACTGGGCGAGTAATGAGTTTGTCCACTCAACAAAATAGTCCAGAGTAGGAGTACTTACACCTACCTTTACCGCATATTGGCATATTGGCATTGTCCCCCATGCGATATCTTCTGTAAAATATCTGGAATTCAAATCAGGTATCCATCCCTGTTCAGTTTGTATCATCGGTGATTTAATCCCTTTAAAAGCTGATATCGAATTGATTTTTTTTGTAAGTAGCTTAGCAGTGGGTGCTTCATAATACTCTGTGACAGGTACAATATCTTTCCCTATCTCCATACCGTCACAGTGTCTGCATACGTCCAACAGCTCGGAATCAGCTTTAATATATAATTCACTGCTTTCCTGAGTCCATTCCTCATAGAACAAATAATTACGAGGATAAAATACACCTTCTTTATACCCCTTGAACATCACAGCCAAACGCGATGGATGCAACAAAGGATTTGAATTAGTCAGCAAAAACGGATAAGCACTAGATAACTCCACCAAAGGAGTATCAAAAAGAGATTCGAGCAACGGCAAAGAAGTTCTCAAAGCCGGAGTTGAGAACCATACGCGATTTACATCCCTGCTACCAAGTACGGACACCGCTTGTCCATACTTTTCCGTTCGGCTGATAAAAGGCACTTTATACAGAGCACACACCTTTTTATTCTTCCACACAGGGCTCTGTTCCATCTCGAGCAAAACAGGGGTTCCCGGTGCATATACCAATAAAGTATTATCACTAAGATGAGGAAGAAGCTGCTCACTGACTGTTTGTATGGCAAACCTCGGCAAAGAGACGATAACGACATCGCTCTGCTCGATTACTGCCGGTGAGGAACTTACTGAGGCCAAATTAACCACCCTCTCGTCAGAATCAAAAAAGACAGCATGTAACTTATTGCTCCATAACTCAGGACGCCGGGTATAAATGTTCACCGTATGCCCCTTACGCGCCAGATATGCAGCCTGAGCATGCGTTAAATTACCACCACCGCAAAGCGTTATATTTAATTTTCTCATAGCACACCTGCTCAGGATTTTTCAGAAAGCCCCTTCATAGCCATAACTAGAGCATTGTTATCATGCTCATCTCTCACGGCAATACGGATGAAATTGCGCCCCTTCATGGCATTCTTTCCACTGCAATCTTTAATGAGGATATCATGCTTCTCAAGAAGGGACTCAGTAAGCTGGCGAGAGGTATAAGGCGGCAGCACTTCACAGAGGAAATAATTCGCCTGACTGGGCAATACGCGAAGGAAAGGAATGGCCGCGAGTTCATTCATAAAACGCCTGCGTTCATTCATGAACTGAACACAAGCGTGCTGGTAATTTTTCTCGTACTTGCCGAAAATCTGCATATAGAACTCACCCAGAGAATTGATATTCCAGATAGCAACGTCTTTCTTAAGCCAACTGATAAATTGCTCATCACCACTTGCCATGATGCCAAGCCTCAGTCCGGGTACACCGTAGGACTTGGAGATGCTCTTAACCACTACAAGGTGGGGATAGCTCTCAAGCACTGAGTTGGTCAAAAGTGTGTTATTCGGTGTACCTTCGGAGAAGTCAACAAAAGACTCATCAATGATAAGCTTAATTCCCTTCTTGCTGCTCCATGCGCACAGGCGCAGCACATCTGCCCTAGGTATAAAATTGCCGCTAGGATTATCAGGGTTAACCACCAGAAGAGTGCTGATATCCTTATCTTCAAAATACTCCATCAGCATATCTGCCGTATAGGCAAAATCATGCTCCACAGTTTCAAAACAGACCAATCGATCTTTGCTCAGTCTGTTCGGGTATTCCTCGAAGGTAGGCAGTACCACACCCAGCTTACCCTCGAGAGACTCCATAAGGCCTTTGATAAGTTCAGCAGCACCATTACCCACACATACATAATTGTGCTTAATGCCAAAATATTTACCGGCAAGCAGGCTATTAACTCTCATACCGGAGGGATAATTGCACACCAAGCGGTCAAAATTAGCCTTCAGCTCTGACATCAAGCGGGCATTCGGGAAATAGGGATTAACCAGATAGCAGAAGTCCAGAATGCGGGGATAACGCCAATAGCCACCATAACGGCCTTCCATTTTTTTGAGTTTCTCTTCCGGTTTGCAGAACATGGATTCCGCAATATCGAGATCCTGAACATCGTCAATCTCATACCAAGCTTCACCACTCAAACGCAAAGCCTTAATTTCCGGTTTATCCAGCAGTGCGATAACACGCAATACTTGTTCATAATATTCGTTATTACCCAGAGCTTTGCTGTAAGCAGCAAGGAACGGCACATAGTGGGAGGTTGAGAACTCTTTGCTGAACTTATAGATATTAACCGTTTTGTAATAATCCTCTGTAGCCTCGTGTGAGAACTTGCTGCCGGGGATAAAGCTCTTGATATTATCCTCATCGTCCAATGTAACAACAGTACCGTCCATCCAGCTCTCAAACTTATCCACCAGAGCCAAACTGGGATAGGGATTCTGCACAATACGCTCAATCACAGAATCCTCCATAATCAGATCAGATTCAAACAAGAGGGTATCTTCCCTCATCAGGTAATCCTTTGCAAGATAAAGAGAATAGATATTATTTGTCGTGGCGTAGATAGGATTGTCCACATACTCAATAGGACACTTTATGCCCAGAGTATCCACGTACTCTCTGAGTTTACGTCCCTCATAGCCGGTAACAATGACAATTCTAGAAAGAGCTTCAGGAGCCTGAACATTCTCCAATTGACGAAGCAGGCGTTCAATCAAGGTCACACCATTAACCTTGACCATACACTTGGTATTATTCTGAGTAAGATTGCCGAGGCGCTTTCCCATACCGGCGGCTAAAATAATGGCTTGCATAATGACTAATAAAATTAAGGGTTGAGCAAATCTGTGATAATATTCTGAACGGGGGATTGACTATTGGGGCAGAGGTAACTCTGTAAGAAGGCTGCTCTTTTTTCAGCCAGAGGATCTTCTCCGGTCAAAACCAGTTGAATGAATTTCTCGACATCCTCAGAGGTCTGCCCTTTTTGATAACACTCCAAAGCCTGCTTTGTTGACTCGTTAAACTCAGGCCTGCTATCATCACGCACCATATAAAGACAGGGCTTATCCATGAGAAGGTACTCCAGAATAAATGATCCACAATCATGAATCATGGCATCAGAACGGCCAAATAATTCAGCATAGTCACCATCAACAAGAGAGGTACTAGCCCCTTCTGCCCATGCTTGATAATATGCATCTGTTCGCTCTTGCCCCCATTCGTCGTCATTATAAAGAGAGCGTTTCAGTATGGGATGAGGCTTAAACACCAGCTCCACCTGGTCAGCATATTTCTGAGCGATTTTCAACATATCATCAGCAATCTGCATGAAGGTAGAAACATTAAGAGCTCGCCGCTCCCTATTTCTCACAGTCCAATGCGGTGCCCAGATTATTAATTTACGACTATCAGTTCGCTCGGACTTCGAATTGAGAAGCCAATCAGCCATGGGCAGCCCGGTCACTCTCGTGTTGCGAGCCTTGTTCTTCATATACTTACGGGCTTCCTGCTGTATATAGGCAGATTCTACGTAGTAACGATAGAAATATTTTAATTTCCAACCTCCATATACAAGGTTTGTTGCCATATTGCTGAACCCGTATGGAACAAAAATCGGCAAAATTCCTTTCAATTCATTTATAGCGAAAGGAATCACGGAGTCATAAGGTTGTACTACGAACAAGAAATCCGGAGCAAATTGCTGTCTAAGCTCTTGCAGAGATGCAGCTTCATAATACAGAAAATTATGCTTGTGAACATATTCTTTACATGTATTGCGAATCTCTTGGCGAACTTCATCATTCGACACGCGAGGCACATCAGTAAGCCAAAAAGCAGGGATAAAGCGTTCGTCTGCTTCCATAGCTTTAAACAAAGGCTCATTCTTCCAGAACGGCAGCTCATAAAGCAAAAATGCCACACGAAGGGGGCGCTTATTCTGATGCAGTTCGCGCACTTTTTTCAGAGCAATTCGCCGCTGGCAAGCGGCAACCCAGCAAAGTCTCCCCCCTCGCACCACGCTGTAGACCAGATCACGTATATACTTGGTCAACACATTTTTGCCCATTTTGCCATAAATGTTCATTTTCTGTACTTTGTACTGTTACTCATCCAGATTAGGAATAGACTTTGTAATGGAGGAGGTGCTGCTAAACGATGCTACAAATGTAGAGAACATTCTCACAAGCCACAGACGCCACGCACATTATACCAGAGAGGCTTATTCTTTCAAGCAATTTTCCCGTTCACTCAAAGATTAGCCCTAAGTGCCACCCGCTCAGTTCCACCCTGTTTAGGAATGGGTGCGGTAAGGAAAACAAAAAGAATGTTCATAATCGAGGGGCCCGTTGATTAAGTCTGATGTATTTTCAGGCTGCTATGTTAGTTATTTCTCAATCAAACGTCTTGTTCATAGGCAGACTTATGGGGAAATTTCTTTTTCAGGAAATTAAGCACCTGTGTACGATTCTCATCTGTAGATATTTCACAATCGTTAATACAAAACAAGGCAGGATGATTTGGCGCAATGTGTCTCAGGGGAATACAGCTAGATAAAGTATATGAGTCAACATAAGCTAAATAAAACTTCTTCAAGACACGTTGAAAAAAAGTTCTGTTAACGTCTTTCAAAACAGCCTGATTTTTAGCCAATGCATACAGATGGAACAGGATACGTTGTACGCCCGATTCATGACGAAATGGTTGATGAATGGTATGATTCAAAAGCTCAGGAAACTCCTTCTCGCATTCCAACAGTATGCTTTTGGTATACGCATCCATGTTGTGGTGAGTCACATACTTTTCATAGGATACCCCAAAACGTTGTGCTATCGCATCATAGGCATTTTGTATTGTACGCGAATGCACCCCATCAGCGGGTATGGCATTTATCACACGAACTATAGGTCTCGCCATACGGTCGTAAAAGAAAGAAGGAGATAACTTTCGCCCAACAAAGCAATCATCGTTCGCATAAATAAAATGCTCTGCCAGATTGGGAATCTTATGCAAGCAGCACTCCAAGGCCTGAGAATTAAAGCAAGGGCGCGCGGATTCCGGCAGAATTTCCGAGTGGTCAACAATGGTAATTTTTTCGTGCGGGCGAAACCATTTCGGCACCTGATTATTGGTGACAATATAGATGTGGTGAATCCAGGGCATGTACATAGCCACGCTTCTGAGGCTGTATTTCAGCTCATTTACTTGCACATATCGACAATCTTCGTTGCCTTTTACTTGTGCACCGCATTGTTGCATTCGAGCATGCTTCTGCTGCGCAAACTTAGAATCGCGTCCATCACACCAGAGATAGACCAAATCTATATCGAAGTTTTTCATGATTTTATAAGGAAATCATCAGGTTAATAGTGGAATATATAAGCCTCCCCCTCCAAAGGACTCAGGAAGGAACCGTACCTCAAAATTTCAGGCTCAGAGTGAACCTTTCTGCTACCAGCAGGATATGTATACACCCCAACATTCTTTCCGTCAGCAGAAATCCAAGGTAAAAAAATCCGGCAAGCCCTCTGCACGCGCGAACACAGTTCCGCTGATTCCAAACGCGCTTCTCCGAAACAGAGTGTACAAACTCCAAGTTATCTATCACGTTTCCGATTATATACTAAGCTCAAAAATAAGCAAGTCAATTTTAGTTCATACTCCCTCCCATACGTGTCCCAAACATTTGGGACACGCGTATTTACGATTTTTGATTTACGAATTAAGGATTAGCGGCTAACGCCAGATATAGGATAACTGAACGCTTACTGCCGATGCTCAGGTTCGTGATACCCCTGCGCAGAAATGAAAGCAAAATACGCTGACTATATATCGTTTGGTGCCCTTTTTCTGTAATCTTTGGGACACATGTGACTCCCTCCCGAAAATTGACCCACAACGACATTAAGCACATAATGTCCGATTCACCACGCTCGCTGTCATTTTGATGCAAAATATGGTAAATTTGCCTTATTTTAAAGTCAATTATCCGCTGAAATTTCGGTGGCTGTTTTTTGGAGGCAACACGAATTAAGCCATCATATTTTGCAACATATTGAGAGAAATATCCCGGCTGGCCGCATGAGCGCTCACATTACGCGTGTCAGGACGCAGTATTTTAACCTGCCCAGTTGGAGTATCATTCACCTCAACTTGTTGCGCTTCGACGCCAAAATACCTGAACAGTGAATCAAAACGGCTATTTCTATGTGATGCTTTTAGCTTATTTTCTTGCAATACATGCAAGGTTTTCCGGAACAACAGCGAGAAAGCGGAGCCATGAAAGGACGTTGTCACCACAGCTCTGGCGTGACGTATAAGCCACACAAACTCGGCAGGTCCCACTCCCAACAACGTCTCGGAGCTATCATTGCTGACCTTCCCGACAATCGGTGGCTGAATAGTATATACAGCGCAGCCTTCTGCTTTGGCTAAATCTCTCGCATACGGCATGAGCTCCATCTTTCCGCCTACACTATACACCAGTATGTAATCCGCGGAACGCAAGGGATATGGACGTTCAAAACTTTTCCACTCCTCATCGGATAACAAAAGCACCGGATCACAAACAACCCCAACAGGACGATTTAATAGTGATTCCAGTACCTCAGCCGCTATGTGCTCTCGTACGGTTATAGTAGCAAAATCGCTCAATTTTTCACGATAAATTCTACTGACCTCATCACTCAGTACTGACACACCAATACTGGCTGCATACGAGTTTTTCTTGCTTGCTGGTTCCACAAAATCAAGAAGATAGGAACAGTCCGCCGATTCTCCCTCTACAGCGACTATATCAGGATTCCATACCTGATCACTACCGGCAATGAACAAATCATACGATTCATTGGAACGTCGCAACTCGGCCGGAGAAGCATATACCTGAGATGATATCTTCATCACATCCCTGCGAAACGCCGCAAAAGCACGATACGTTTTACCATCACGGAGATAACGATGAAGCAATAAAGCACAAAACACCTTTAAACCTTTCGCCCGGGGAATATAAGAATGATAAAACCTCTCAGCTTTGGCTGGGCGATAATCGAGGATTTCTGCTTCTGCCCCCAACTTATTAATAACATTAGTCAGGGCATGAGCCTGAAGAACGGCGCCATAATTATTCGCTCTGTGAAATGTCAAAACAGCAACTTTCTTCATCTGTTTAAGATGTTAACTTTCATTAAATTCATTCAGCAGAGATCAAACGTCCGTAATATGTCAACAAACCATCCTCTGTATATTCCTTAAACGGCATTTTATATGATAATTTAAACCAACGGCACTCCTCGCACATCTTCCGAAACTTTTCTTCATCGCAGGGTTCATTAGCTATCTTTTCAAACCCTAAGATATGCGGAGCCAATTCCACTCCGGCATCCACTCCGTTCTGAACATCTTCATTGTGATCATAGGCAGCTAACAATAAATGGTCCATAATCAGATAATCAAGAGCGAAGTCCATCGTTTTCCAATATTCCTGCTTCATCTCAGCAGCACAACAAAACCACGGAGAATGAGCAGCGGCCCCCATCAGAAAACATTTCCACAAACACCGATTAGCTCCGGCATAATCAAAATCAAAAACAGTACGCACGGAAAAATATGGCTTACTGAAGATTGATTCCGGTATAGGAGAATGAACGTATATAGTACTGTCTACCCAAATTCCACCCCGTTCAGCCAGAAGAGACATCCGCATGACATCAGAAAAGTGAATATAACTGATTCTACCCTTGCGCAACTTTTCATAAATACACTCAGGCAATTGAACATATTGACCGATGTTCTCCAAATGAAGTAATACGACCTCACGGCCTTTCGGAGCCATCAATTTCAAGCGTTCATAGCACCGCTTAACTATCGGCGGCATATTTTCCTCCCCTTGGAGCCAACATACCCATATCGGCCCATCATTCACCGGTCCCGCACTTACAGCAGACTTATATTTTTCGAGAATATGCGAAAAACGACGCTCCAAAAAAGCTTGCTTCAGACTACGCTTCGCCTTTCCTCGCTGAATTGGATCCTTGTATTTAAGATGAACAAAAAGACATGGAATGATATACTCCCAATCCATATCCCTAAAGAAAGTATAAGTTCTTCGAAGCTCTTTTAAAATCCTCTTCATTGCCAATTATTACTAAGCGCTCCCTTTCTTTGACAGTTAAACTACCCTTTTAAACAACTGTCACAGGAGCGTATTTTTTCAATAACACTTTAGGAGGCGATTGTCAATCCTTTTTAACGAGTTAGGAGCGTAGGCTCTACATCTCAAGCGATGTGAGGGTGCGAAGCATAGCACTGCAAGCAGAGACGTAACAGAAAAGCAGCCAAAAAACAACTCAAATTTATAGGAGAGCCAAAGGCATTCCATAATGATATTTTACGGCACAATGTCCTTGTCAATCAATATGAAACAAGGTATCTGCGACATCCTTTCTCGGAGATGAAGCCAAGGCAAACTCACCTTCCGGAAGAGTGCCACACGCAAAGGCTCCGATAACAGCCTCCGATTCATCTATACCAAGCTCCTGACACACAAACTTCTCCTTTTCTAATGACGGAGACCACCCCAACATACAATGAGCTACCTTATGATAATGAAGAGCATATGAAAGATTCATCATATAAATACCACCATTCACATACACAGCATAAGGCTCACACAACATAAATGATTTGCGACTGCTGGTAAGAATGAGCACTTTATCTGCCAAATGCCCGAAACCTCGGTTACCCCCTTGGATTTTAAGAAATTCATCAATCTTCTCCTTATTACTAAGACAATAAACACGGCAAGGCTGACGATTACATGCAGAGGGGGCGTTGTTAGCAAGTTTTACCGCAGCCCGTATGGTCTCCAACGGTACGGGAGCCTCGCCATAATGGCGCACGCTATGACGAGAATTAGAAAAAGTCTCAAAATCAGCAGAATTAGCACTCCAATAATCCTCCGCAGTTAAACTTAATTGAGATGAAGCCGCTACTTTCTCCCTCTCAATCATAACTTCCAATGCTTTTTGAACCTCTTTTTCCAGTTCATACTGCTCACGTCGATGTAACTCGTAGTACTCAGTTAAAACGGCAGCAGCATGCATATATTCATCAGTTTTTGCAGCCCCCATCTCGCGCAATTTATCCATCAGGCTCAAAATGTCCAACACTGCAGGCTGGCCGAAACCAAGCCTACGCGCCGGCATCGTCAACCCCTTTTCAATCACATGATACATTGCGGTAAGACGAGCATTCTCTCCGGCTTTTGACCTTGCAGTATCCATACCATAACGCACGAAAAGGCCGAGCTCACGACGGAATATAGCACGCACCATCCAACGAATACGATGCCTCAAATATACTTTAAAAATAGCGGTCTTCCGAAGAAAGGCTTTCATCTTCCAAATAATTGTGTGAATAAGTTAGTCGACTTGGCAGCTCATGCAAGGATACCCGTTTCCTCGCGCAACAGGAGCCAGAAAGGCCTGTACCCACGCTACCGGGAAGTAGCATACAGCATTGCCAATGCGGATTCAAGCCTAAATATTGGAATTTGCTTGATAGGGTAAGTTGTAAAATCAAATGCACCACCGCAAAGACTCAAAAAAAAAAGTCTACATAGGAGCCAAAACTGCCCAGCAGGTGTTCGCAAAACCATGCTTCATATCGTTTTTTGCCTATGCTTTTGAGCCCTATCCTTTCCCCTCTCAATGCTTCCGAGAGGAAGTAGTCCATGCTGTGCCATTTCAAATCACCATGTTTGTCTATCTTTCTTGTTGGCATGTTTCCATAGTCGTAGTCCACAAGGCTGCCTGTATAAATCCGGGGACTTTTTCGGTAATGTTGGGCCGGGGTGTCTCCGTTCAATGCCTGATGCGGCCGTATGGTATTAAACTCGTGTACCCATTCATCTATTTCTGATTGAGTGTCTGCTCTTTCTGCCTGTAATTCACTTTTCATATCCTTGTGCATCCGCTCATGTGCCCCATTATCCTGGGGACACCCCACTCGTCCGCGATTAGGCTCTATGCCCAGCCTGATCCACCATGCGGACAGCTTGCTCAACCCAAGCAATGCCTGAGTACATGCAAAAGGCGAGCCATTATCACTTCGTATAGATTTTGGTAATCCGTAACGCTCAAATACCTTTATCATGGCATGACGTACGCTCTCTTCCTTTGAGTCTGGAAGGAGTGTTACCCCTAAGATGAAACGCCTTTTTGCGTCTCTTATTGTCAAAGGGTAACACTTTCTTTCCCCATCTTTTGACTTCCACCACCCCTTAAAATCGATTGTCCATTCATCATTAACTTGCAGGTCAGCCCCTCCATCTTGAACGAGACGCAAATTATCAAGTCTGGGTATACACTTGCGGCGCAGGTTGATAAGGCCAGCCTGCTTCAATACTCGATGAATAGTCGTGCGCCCGGGCAAGGGTGAAATGAGTTCCCTTTTCAAAATAGCACGTATTTTGTCAGCACCCCAATGCTTGTGGGCAACACGTATGCTGACTATGCGTAAGAGTACCTTCTCTGATAGCTTAGTTGGTTGATTTGCAGGCCTTCGGCTTTGATCAACCAATCCAGAATCTCCATCTTTCTCATACCGTCTAAGCCATTTATATCCTGTTTCCCGACTGATGTTAAATGACCGGCACGCTTCAGCCATAGAAATCTCCGGCTGACTTACAAGCTTTATGAACTCGCTTCTCATTTGATTACTACTTTTGATGTTCCATGGCATAAAGTCATTATGCCATATGTCTCTCCAAAAGTGTAACCTATGTCTTGGTACTTGTGTTACCTATGTGGTGGTACTTTTCTGTTACCTTTGT
>JAZQGN010000008.1:0-69352 GCA_045540095.1 Akkermansia sp. | reverse complement strand
ATACGTGTCCCAAAGATTTGGGACACGTTGATTTACGAATTACAATTTACGATTTACGAATTAAAAGTAAGTGGCTTACGCCGATGTTGGGATAAAAGAAAAATTGTGCCAATGAACGGGCTGTATGATACCCGGCCAAGGGGAATTCGGCAAAATCCGCTGATTTTGAGTACACAATGGCTATATTTCCCAAAACTTTGGGACACATGTGCTTGCATGCACAAAAGTGAAAATCCTTGACCTGTCAGGCCGGGGAGTATAATATGGCGGTGCGATGAAGAACGCGGTTAAACGATCATTGGTGGCGAATGTCCTTGTGCTGGGCGCAGTTGTCGGCGGGAGCCGTTTGTTTGGTGTGCCGTCGGAGGATTGTTGGGCTGTGTTCTGGTTTCAGCTGGTGGTACAGATGCTGATAAATGAGCTGTGGTTATATAGCTCAGCCCTGCCGGTTTTGATTGTTACCTTCTTCCACCGCAAGGAGACCACGCAGGAACGCTCCGCCCTGCGGGCGATGAAGTTGATTTCTCCCGTTCTGGTGTTGGTTCCTGCTTTGCTTTATACCGTGCTTTACCTACTGAGTCCATGGATGGGGGAGTGGGTATATGCGGAGTTGGGCGTGCCCCTTTGTGGTGCCTTGTTTCTGGCCTCACTGCTGGGGCAGGGGCTGCTGTTTGTTTTGGCGCTGCTGCTGAGCTTGGTCCCGGTGTGTCCTTCAGCGCTGTTTCATGCGCTGGATGACAAATTAAGCTGAGACTCCGCAGCGGCCTTACTTCTTCAACCACACGAGCAGCAGCGCAATATCCGCCGGGGTGATGCCCGGTATGCGTGAGGCTTGACCGATGGTGCCGGGGCGCACGCGGCTCAGGCGCTGGCGGGCCTCCGTTTTCATGGCGGGGATGGCATCATAATCAATGTCAGCCGGTATGCGCTTGTCCTCCTGGCGCTGCATGCGCTCCGCTGCCACTCTCATGCGCTCAATGTGGGCAGCAAAAATAACTTCAATAGCGATGGGCTCCCACAGCTCGTCGGGGAAGGTGGCCAGCAGTTCCGGCGGGAGCCGGTGCCAGTCATTCTCCGGGCGGCGCAGCCAGAGGTTCAGGTTCACCCCGGGAGCCACTTTCACGTGGTTCGTGTGCTCCACTCCCCGGCGGATGGCCGCAAGGCGCTCAGAGGCCCTTCTGCCGCGTTCTGCTGAGAGCAGGCCTAGTTCTGCCGCGAGGGGGGACAGACGCAAATCTGCGTTATCCTGACGCAGCAGAAGGCGCATTTCTGCGCGGCTGGTGAACATGCGGTAGGGCTCATCCGTGCCGCGGGTCACGAGGTCATCAATCATCACGCCCAGATACGCCTGATCACGGCGCAGGATGAGGGGCTCTCGGCCTTGCAGGGAAAGGATGGCATTAGCGCCTGCCAGCAGTCCCTGCCCGGCGGCCTCTTCATAACCGCTGGTGCCGTTAATTTGGCCGGCGAAGTAGAGGCCGCGCACGCGCTTGGTCTCCAGCGTGGGCAGGAGCTCAGTGGGCGGCACATAATCGTACTCCACGGCATAACCGGGGCGGATAAGTTCTGCGCGCTCCAAGCCGGGGATGCTGTGCACGATATCCTGCTGCACGAAGAAGGGGAGGCTGGAGGAGAGGCCGTTCAGGTAGTACTCATCCGTACTGCGGCCCTCCGGCTCAATGAATATCTGATGGCGTTCTTTTTCCGCGAAGCGCACCACCTTGTCCTCGATGCTCGGGCAGTAGCGCGGACCTGTGCCCTCAATCACGCCGCCAAAGAGCGGGCTGTACTGCAGGTTCTGGCGGATGATGTCATGCGTGCGTTCATTGGTGTACGTGGCAGCGCAGGGGAGCTGATGGAGCTCGAAGTCGGCATCTGCCAAGTAATTGAGCGTGCAGTGGGGCTCGGTGGCGCGGTGGAGCACCTCGCGCGAGATATTGCTGAAAAGGGGCGGTGGCTCATCCCCGGGCTGGACTTCCAGCGAGCTGAAGTCGATGGTGCTGCCTTTGATGCGTGGGGAGGTGCCGGTTTTGAAGCGTGCGAGCGGGAAGCCGAGCTTTTCTAAGCAGGCAGATATGCCGGAGGGTGCCGCACCCAGCCTGCCGCCGGGCAGGTGGTCCATGCCCACATGCAGCAGGCCGCGCATGAAGGTGCCGCTGCAGAGCACCACGGCGCGGGCGGCAATCTTCTGGCCCCAAGTAGTAGTCACGCCCGTTACTCGGCCATTATCCACCACGATTTCGGCGGCATCTCCCTGCACGAGCTGCACGCCCTTCGCCGTTTCCATGACCCACTTCATGCGTGCGCGGTAAGCGAGCTTGTCGCACTGGGCACGGGGAGCTCGCACGCTGGGGCCCTTGCTGGCATTCAGCATGCGGAACTGAATGGCGGTAGCATCCGTATTCAGCCCCATAGCGCCGCCGAGGGCGTCAATCTCGCGAACGATATGCCCCTTTGCCAAGCCGCCGATGGCGGGGTTGCAGCTCATTTGGCCTATGGCGTCCAAATCATGCGTGATGAATGCGACTGTTCCCCCCATACGAGCTGCTGCGAGGGCGGCCTCGATTCCGGCGTGACCTCCGCCGATGACGGCAATATCGAACACAGTGGACATGTGGCAATGGTGGATGAATGGTTAGCGAAGCCTGCCGGCGTTTTCTGCCCTCATTAGCAGCTGGACACACTCGCTGTGGCCGGCTGCTTCAGCGTAATGGCGGGGGGTACGGCCGGAGTTATCTCGATCCAGCGGGCCTGCTCCTGCAGTGAGGAGCATTTTGATGATGTTTTTGTGGCCATTCATGGCTGCGGCGTGAAGGGCTGTCTGGCCCACGTGGTTCCTATGGTGAATGTGAGCCTTGGCTTTCAGAAGAAGCTCCAAGCCGAAAAGCTGATCAGCAGCGGCGGCTACAAACAAGGGGGTGTTTTGGAGTCTGTCAACCGCATTCACATCCATTCCGGCCGCAATGAGGTGTCTAAGACTGTCAATGGCACCCTTTCTAGCGGCAAAGTGCAGAAGGGTTTCCTCCTCATTGTATTCATTCGGATTCGCTCCACGCTGCAGAAGGGCTTGCAGACACGGCGTGTGATTATTCTCGATTGTCCAGTAGAGAAGCGTGCGGCCTGCGGTGTCTTTTTCGTTGGGGGATAGCCCTTTGTCCAGCAGAAAACGTACGCTTTCCGTATGCCCGTTGCAACATGCCCTGTAGAGGGGGGAGGGGATGGAATTTGTCGTTTGGAACTTGGCCCCGTTGTTCGTGAGGATTCGCAGGGTGTGGGTGGCTCCTAGCTCAGCGGCGATGTGCAGGAGCGAGGTGCCGTCCGGCGCTGTCTCATTCGGGTCCGCGCCGGCATTCAGCAGGGCAATGAGCAAGTCCTGTCTTCCGAGGGAGACTGCTTCCTTCAGCGGGCTGTTGAAAGCGCCGGCCTGAATCTCAGCGGTCAAACTCGTACCGGCTCTGACGAGGAGTTGGAAGAGCTCCTTGTCATTTGTGCGGATGGTGGCAATGAGACGCTCTCGGTAATCAAGAGGCGCGATTCTTTTCGCGGCCAGCTCATTGACTGCGGTGAGAATATCCACGCACTCCGCGTGATTATTGGCCTGAGCAAGCTCCAGAGCTGTGGCATTCTGTGAATTGCGGACGGTGTAATCAGCGCCCGCTTTCAGCAGGCGGCGGAGGCAATTACTGTGTCCTCCGGCTGCAGCCAGATGAATGGGGGTGTTATTGTCCATCTGCTTGTCGGAGGGGCGAGCCCCGGCAGCAAGGAGCAGTCCGAGCGCTTCATCCTTACCACGGGCTGCAGCCACGCCCACAGGTGTGAGTTGTTCCTCATTGTGGTAATTCAAATCCACGCCTGCCTGAATGAGTAGCTGCAGCTTCTCACAGTTGTTTTCGCTGATGGCTATGTACAGGTGAGTTTCCAGCCCTTCTGCGACCCCCTGACGCCTCAGAATGCTGCGCGCGATAGCGGTAAGACTTTCTCGGTCCGGCCTGTCACCCAGTTTCTGGAGGGGCGTTTCACCACGAGAGTCTTCAACAGTCGGGTCCGCGCCTCTGGCAAGCAGTATCTCGATAACATCACCATGCATGCCTTCTGCTGCAAGGTGGAGTGGCGTTCTTCCATCCGGAAGAGGAATATTCATGGCTGCACCGCCTTTCAGCAGTTCGTCCACACAAGCAGCCTCTCCATCACGGGTGGCAAGGTGTAGGGCAGACCACCCCTCGGGAGTAAGTGAATCCGAGTCCGCACCATTAGCCATCAGCAGCTTAATGCATGCGGCATTGTGCGCTTTGGCTGCAGCCAGCAGGGGCGTGAGGCCGATATTGTTCGGAGTGTTAGGCGTTGCGCCGTTTTCGAGGAGGATTTGTACGCACTCGTTGTGGCCGTGTTCAGCTGCTCTGAGGAGAGGCGTGTCTCCGGCGCGGTCAGTCGTATTCACCGGGGCTCCGGCCGTAATGAGCTGCTCTAAGCAGGCGAGATTACCGATTCTTGCCGCCTCCATGATGGGTGAGATTCCATCACATTCTTCCTGAGCTGAGGCGCCTGCAGCGATGAGTAGCTTGAGACTTTCTACAGCCTGTTCGCGAACTGCTGTAAGTAGGAGAGAATGGCCTCTGGGGTCCTTGGCGTGAATATCAGCCCCGGCGGCAAGGAGTCCGGAAACTATTTCATGAAGGTTCTGGCGTACGGCTTCATGAAGAGGCGTTACTCCGGATCCACTCGCATTCACCTCTGCGCCATGGGCTAGCAGTAGTTCCACAATCTCGAGACTCCGGGACTGAATGGCATCATGAAGCGGCGTGCCGCCGCCATAGTTCTCAGCTTTTACATCCGCGCCATTTTCCAATAGAATTTTTACGCATTCCACATGCCCGAGCTGGGCTGCCATATGCAGTACTGTGCGGTTGTAGCTACCTATTGCGTTCAATTGGGAGCCACGGCTAATTCTCTCCCGTAAGAGGGCTGTATTCCTGGATTCTACGGCATGAACAAGTGCGGTGTCCAGCGGGCCCTGTCCGGTGTGTGTAGTTGGAGTATCTGTAGGCTCGTGCTCCTCTTCCGTGTTGGTAACGGTAGGTAGGCCGTACTGCTGAGAAGGCTCAGCTATATCCGAACTTTGTCCCTGAGGTTCCTCAGAGGCAGAAGGCGGGGTGTCCTCATTCGGTGCTTTTTCAGGCGGTGAGTATATGTAACTGACTCCCACCAGACCGATTGATATAACACCGATGAAAAGGATATTTAGCTTGATTCTGGTCGAACGAAATCTCATTTCTTGTATCAGGCAGAGATTGCCTTAGCGATTCGCTCCGCAGCATCAGGACATGCCTGAGAGAGCATGGCCTGCTCCATGGCGGTGCGCGCGGTGGAATTCATAATGGTGTTATGAACGAAGTTATGAACAATCTCTGAGGTGAGTTCAGACTGAGCACACATGATTGCTGCGCCAGTATCCGTGAACACTCGTGCGTTACAGGTCTGGTGATCATCCGCTGCGAAGGGGAAGGGGATGAGCAGGCAGGCCTTGCCCAAGAAGGATAACTCCGTGAGTGTGGAGGCCCCTGAGCGTGTGATGACACCGTCCGCGGCGGCGTATGCTGCCGGCATATCTGAGCAGAAACCGGTCACGGTTATGTTCGCAGCTCCGGCTGCCAGGCCGTTGACTCGCTCGTAATCCTGTCTGCCGGCAATGACGAAGTAGTGAACGTCCGGGTCCGTTTTAGCCGCCTCTATCAGCATGCTGTTCAGGTTCTTTGCTCCTTGTGAGCCGCCGGTGACAAGAATGACGGTTTTGTCCTTGGGCAGCCCGAGGCGTTCTCTGGCTTCCTCAGTGGTAGGCAGGTGGCGTAACTCTTCTCGCACCGGGGTGCCGGTAACGATACACTGACGTCCTCCGAAGTGGGCGGCCGCTTCCTTCAGTCCCAGCAGCACAGCGGTGCACCAGCGGGCCGTTAGGCGGTTGGACTTGCCGGGCATGGCATTGCTGTCATGCACGAAGGTGCGCAGCCCGAGTTTGTGACCGGCGAGAACCGGCGGCAGAGAGGTGAACCCGCCCATGCCGATGACGACATCAGCTTTTTCCCTGCGGATGATGCCACGGCAGGTCAGATAGGTGCGCAGCATTTTCCAGAGGAAGCCGGGCATGCGCAGGGAGAGTGTGGGTGGCTTGGCAATGGCCTGAACCGTGTGAAATTCCAAGTCTCCATATTTGCGGGAGGCTTCAGCATCCACTTCTTTTTGAGATATGAGCAGCACGGGATGATGGCCCATACTGCGCAGCTGTTGTGCAACGGCAATGCCCGGGAAAAGGTGTCCGCCCGTACCGCCGCAGGCGATGATGACGTGAAGTGGTGTGCTCATGATGCTATGATTTATCCTGTAGTCTGCGAGTGGGCCAGTAGGTTTCCTTCTTGTTCGGTGTATGGCGTTGGATGCTGGTCAGAATTCCAATGGCCGCTATGGTGAAAACGAGGTTTGTACCGCCGTAACTGATGAAGGGAAGCGGCAGGCCGGAGTTTGGCAGAAGTGAGGTAACTACCATCATGTTCAGTGCCGCCGGCCAAAAGATGGTGCACACAAGCCCCACGGCAAGAAGACGCCCGAAGGTGTCATTCGTTTGCAGCGCCAGAACAATCCCGGCGAGGGTCATCATCGTGAAGAGCAGTAGCACACCGGCGGTGCCTACAAGCCCCCATTCTTCACCGATTTCTGCGAAGATGAAGTCCGTGTGAGCAAAGGGAAGATTGCCATACTTCTCGATTCCGTCTCCAAGTCCCACGCCGAAGGCTCCTCCGCGGGCAAAAGCCAGCATGGAAATCCACTGCTGGCAGCCGGCCTCATGCTTGTAGCGCTCCGGGTCGAACCATGCGTATATACGCTCTAAGCGGTTCGGACTTCCTGTGGCTTGGTCAAAAAGAACGAGGAAGCCGAGAGCTACAACTAGTGCCAGAATCCATCCGCGTACACCTGCTACATACATGACGCAGAACCCGGACATACCCAGAGCCGCAGCCGTCCCCATGTCCTTTTCCATGAGAATGAGCAGCAGCGGGATACCAAAGATAACGCCGGGCATGATGAAGCCTTTCCAGAAGGTGCCGGCCATTTCTCGGTGAGTAGTGTACCAGTGAGCCAAGCATATCATGAGAACGCTCTTGGCCAGCTCACTGGGCTGGAAGGTGATGAAGCCGAGGTTTACCCAGCGGTTTTCACCATTGAGGTTCATACCCACAATGGGTAGGAAGCAGAACACCAGCAGGGCTACCAGAACCCACCAGAATGTCCGCACCCAGTTACGCAGAATATGATAGTCAATCGTGCTGATAACCAGTGCTGCTGTCAGCCCTAAAGCAGCGAAGATGGACTGCTTGCGCAGGAAGGAGTTCGGATCCTCATCGGCACCCACAGGCGCGCACAAACCGGTGCTGGCCACCATCATGATGCCCAAAATGAGCAGTGTGATGAAGCAGAACCAGATGCAGATGATGCTGAGACGCGTAGACATGGGCCGATGGTGGATAAGTGATTATTCGGCGATTCGAATACGATCGCCCGCGCGAATCTTTCCGGCGCGGGAAGCCGGGATGTTGTTAAGTTGCAGAATCTTGTTCAGGGGGATATTGTAGCGGCGGGCGATGGCGCCCAGGCTTTCACCGCGGCGTATGGTGTGGTACTTAGCTTCCTCGTTAGCCGTCTCCGTGGCCTGCTGCACAGCTACCTGACGGCCCTCAGCAGAGTCAGCAGCTACGGGGATTTTCAGGTAAGTACCGCTGATGATGTTGTTACCGCGAAGCTCAGGATTAGCGCTGCGGATATCAGCCACGCTGACATTGTACTTTTGAGCGATGCGGTAAAGAGTGTCACCAGAGGTAACATGGTGGTTTACGATAGCCGTAGCTGCGGGGGCAGGGGTGGGAGCGGTGGCCGGTTCCGGTGTTACCGCGGGCTCGGGTTCAGTTGCCACGACGGGGGCAACAATCTCCGGCTCTGTGACAGTGGCCATGGGAGCTGCGTCCACGGGGGCCTGAGTGATGTGGCTGGCTGCGGCGACGGGCTGGGGCTGGCGTACAGGATTAGCCACAGGTCCTTCCACAGGCTGGGGCAGTACATCATTATTCACCTGAGGCTGCTGTTGCTGCTGCTCCTGCACGGGTGCGGGCGGAGCAGGGGGAGGTGTGATGGTGGTGGCAGCGATGGGGGCAACCTCGCCGGATTTAATCTTGCCACGCAGAATGACACCACCGATAACGATGAGGTGAATGAGCAGCAGGCCGATGATGAGGCGCACGACTGTGACGCTGTTGGTGCGGTCCTCCACAAGGCCGGTATCACTACGATGGCGCTTGAGTTTATTATTGATTAAAGCGCGGAAAACATGTTTATTGGTTTTCGCTCGCGCTAGGTCGGAATTGCGGAAGGAAGACTGGTTTTGACGCTTCATATAGGGACAGGATATAATAAGAGGTGGGATTAGAGATTAAGAGTTTTAAGTACAGCAGCGCGGAAGCATTCGCCACGCTGTACATAGCCAGTAAACTGATCGAAGGAGGAGGTGCCGGGTGAGAAGAGAACCACATCACCCTGCTTGGCTTCCTGTGCGGCAGCCGCCACTGCTTCCTGTACGGTTTCTACCTGAATGGTCCGGCACACGGGGGAGAAGGTATTCATCAGCTGAGAAGCAATCTGACCGAAGACAATGCAGCAGCGGGCCTTCTCAGCCAGCATGGGATTGATAGCGGTGTAGTCCAGCCCTTTGTCTTTGCCGCCTGCCAGCAGGATGATGGGGCGGGTCTGGGAACGAACTGCAGCTTCCGTGGAATGCAGGTTCGTGCTCTTGGAGTCATTCAGCCAGAGGACGCCGTCCATCTCCGCTACGGTTTCACAGCGGTGGCCGGGCGGGCAGAAACTGCACAGACCGGCAGAAATCTGCTCATCACTCAGGCCTACAGCACGGCATGCCAGCGTGGCGGCCATGGCGTTCTCGGCATTATGGGCCTGCTCCAGCGTGGTGCCGCGAAGCTTGGTGCGCTGGATTGCGCCTTCCATGATGTAGCCGTCCTTGTAACAGAGCTGGCCGGAGTCCGCCACGGAGGAGAACTCTGCCACGCGGGGCTTTATGCCGGGGAGTTTTTCACCCACGCGTACGATGGCAAGTTGCTCCTCGCTCATGTTTTCAAAGACGCGCAGTTTAGCGTTGAAGTAGTCCTCCACCTTCGTGTAGCGGTCCATGTGATCCGGGGCGAAGTTCAGCCAGATGGCTACCTCCGGGCGGAAATCAATGATGGTCTCCATTTGGAAGGAAGATACCTCCAGCACGGCGAATTCAGGTTGCTCAGGGAGCAGAGCCAGCTCGCAGAGGGGATAGCCATAGTTGCCGCATGCTTTAGCTGTGCGGCCGGCCTGCAGCAGTACGTGTTCGAGCAGGGCTGTGGTGGTGGTTTTACCGTTGGTGCCGGTGATGGCGATGATGCGGCCTGCGTAGAAATGATAGCCCAGTTCAATTTCACCGATGATGGGGGCGCCAGCGCAGGTGAAAGCCAGTGTCCAAGGAATATCAGCCTCAATGCCCGGAGAGAGTACCACGATTTCAGCCGCAAAGGCTTGTGCGTCCTGCTCACCCGCACCGGCTACGAAACGGATGGAGGTGTCAGTGCAGGTGGCTTTCGGATTGCTGTCAAATATGCACACTTCACCGGCACCTTTGGCTAGTGCCAGACGCGCGGCGGCTACGCCACTGCGGCCGCAACCGAGAACTGCTACTTTTTTACCGGAGAGATTCATGGCCATGGGGGGTGGGGATTCTACTATATTTTATTAACCCAGGCAAGAGAAAAATAGTCCCAGACCGACAAATGCCAGAATACCTGCCACAATCCAGAAGCGGATGCACACCTGAGTCTCGCTCAGCCCGGCTTTCTCAAAATGGTGGTGAATGGGAGCCATGCGGAAGAAGCGGCGCCCCTCGCCGTATTTGCGGCGGGTGTACTTAAACCACGCTACCTGAATCATCACGGAAAGTGCTTCCGCTACGAACACACCGCCGATGATAACCAGCAGCAGCTCGCTGCGGGTGCACACCGCGATGGTGCCCAGTGCGCCACCGAGGGAAAGGGAACCGGTATCACCCATGAAGACTCGGGCCGGATTGCAGTTGAACCACAGGAAGCCGGCACAGGCGGATACAATAGTCAGCGCGAACAAGCTGAGGTCACTGACAACGAGCGCGAAGGTGATGGCGGCGATAATCATACAGCCGCTTGCCAGGCCATCGAGGCCGTCAGTCAGGTTTACGGCGTTGGAAGTGCCGATTATGACGAGGATGGCAAGGGGAATGAAGAGCCAGTCAATGTCCAGCGGGCCGTAGAAGGGTACAAGGATGTTACATACCTGCGGGCAGGCAAAGTAGAGGTAAACGCTGCAAGCAACGGCAGCTACGAACTGCAGTGCAATCTTGAACCAGCCGCTTACGCCGTCCGTGCTCTTCTTGGTGATTTTGGCGTAATCGTCCAAGAAACCAAGGAAGGCTGTAATAGAGGTGACTATCAGGCAGCACTGCACGCGCGGATCTGTCAGGTCACACACGAGAAGGCTGGTGAGCAGCACGAGGCCGATGAGCATGAGGCCACCCATGGTGGGAGTGCCTACCTTGCTGCTGTGCTCAGGTGCCAACACGCCTCTACAGCTGGTGCGGATGGGCTGGCCCGCCTTCATGGCACGAAGGATGGCGATAAGTTTCGGCCCGATAATGAGGGAACCGACAAAGGGAATTACCAGTGCCAGAATGGCCAGGATAATCGGGTTAGTGTCACAGAGTTCGAGCATAACTTATTTGGTGGGGGTGAGGGTGGGGAAGAGTTCGTACATGGTGCGCTCCATGCCGGCGGAGCGTGAGCCTTTGAAGAGAATGGCATCACCCGGCTCTATCATGCGGCGCAGGGCGGTGGCGGCTTCGTCCGGTGTGCTCACGAGCATGGCCGGGATGCTTTCTGCCGCGGCCTCGCAGAGCGCAAGTGTCTCTGCGCATTCCGGGCCAACAACGACAACTGCGGTGTATCCCAGCCCGGCGGCACACATGCCGACTTCGGCATGGGCGGCTATGCCGCCTTCGCCCAGCTCACCCATTTTGCCGAGCACGGCGAAGCAGCGCTTGGGGCCGCGCAGTGAGGCCACCGTGTGAAGGGCGGCTTTCATGCTTTCAGGGTTGGCATTATAGGTGTCATCCACCACGGTGAAGCCATCCACTTCCTTGCATCCCAAGCGGCCCTTTGTGAGGGCGGCGGCTGAGAGGCCATCCGCTATCTGCTGCAGGGTGCAGCCGAGTTTCCAGCCGGCGGCGGCAGCCAGCAAGCTATTACTTACCATGTGGGCTCCGGGTACGGGCAGGTTGACGCGTATCTCGCCCACACCTTCGATGTGCAGGTCATAGCTGCTGCCTGTGGCGGTTGAGCGTACATTGAGCGCGCGCACGAGGCTGTCGCACCCGCCGGTGGGCAGGGGAGTGGCCTTCGTGCTGGCGGCGATAGTGGCTGCAAAATCATCCGCAGCCGGGTAAATCATGTAACCATCCTCAGGCAGAGCGCGGGCTACGGTGCATTTTTCTTCAGCGATAGCCTCGCGGGTACCGAGGAATTCCATGTGAGCAGAGCCGATGGTGGTGATGATGCCAATTTGCGGCTGAGTCATGCGGCAGAGCGGCGCAAGTTCACCTGCATGGTTCATACCCATTTCCCAGATGGCGGCCTCAGTGCCCTTCTCTGCACTGAGAATGCTCAGGGGCGTGCCGATGTGGTTATTCAGATTACCCTTGGTGGCAATGGCTTGGAAGCGCTGAGAGAGCACGGACAGGCACATGTCCTTCGTGCTGGTCTTGCCGCTGGAGCCGGTGAGTCCCACCACGTGCAGCGGAGCTAGCTGACTTCGCCACCACAGAGCCAGTTCCTGCAGCGCCTGCAGGGTATCCGGTACAAGTATTACCGTGCAGGCTGGGTCATACGTGCCGGAGAGGCGGCTGACGATGACTGCCGCGGCGTCTGCTGAGGCAGCAGCTGCGAAGTTGTTGCCATCGAAGCGCTCGCCACTGAGGGCGAGAAAGATGCAGCCCGGTGTCACGGCGCGGCTGTCGGTGGTGAGGCCTGCGGTGATAGCGCGGCTGCCCTGTGCCACGGCCTGACCGGCGGTGGCGGAGATGAGGTCACTGATGGCGATGCTCTGCATGGTGGCGGTGGGGGTTATTTTTTTCCTTCGGGCTTGCGTGAAGGAACGCTACGTCCCTCAGGATTCTTTTCTTCGTAGTATTTGGCCACGACAGCGGAATCCGAGAAGGTGATGGTTTCCGTGGCGAATTCCTGATAGTTCTCATGGCCCTTGCCAGCGATGAGTACGCAGTCCCCCGGACGGGCATTTTCCAGCGCAGCACGGATGGCTTCCTCTCGGTCAGTAATGCGGTGCTGCTTTTCCTTGGGAATGCCGGGCATGATGTCATCTATAATCTTCTCAGGATCCTCAGAGCGGGGGTTGTCACTAGTGACGATGCATACATCACTGTAACGAGCAGCTGCTTCGCCCATGAGCGGACGCTTGGTCGTGTCGCGGTCGCCACCGCAGCCGAACACGGTGAAGACGCGGCCTTGGCGGCAGAGCTGCTTCATGGTGCGGCATACGTTTTCAACGGCATCAGGCGTGTGGGCGTAATCCACGAAGCACTGTACATTGTTCACACTACTCACCAGCTCCATGCGGCCCGGAACCTGCGGAGACTGTGCTAAGCAGGAGATGGCGTCACGGATGTTGATGCCGGCAGCCACGGCGCCGGCGAGGGCTGCCAAGCTGTTGCTGAGATTGAACTCACCGATGAGCGGCGTGCGCACGAGGTAGGTCTTCTTCTGGTAGTGTAACTCGTACTGGCTACCCTTCAGGGAAATGATGCGGGGCTCTGCGCGGAAATCTGCCTCAGCCACGGTGCCGAAGGTGCGCACGCGCATGATGGGGCGCAGTTCTTCTGCTAAGCGTCGGCCGTATTCATCATCCACATTAATGACGGCTGTAGCCTTGGGGGCACCGAAGGCTGCCATATCCGTGAAGAGTTTTTTCTTGCACTGGTAGTACTCCTCCATGGAGCCGTGATAATCCAAGTGATCCTGGGTGAGATTCGTGAAGATGCCCACACGGAACTCACAGCCTGCGGTGCGGTACTGGTGCAGTGCATGGGAGGATACCTCCATGGCGCAGGCTCGGCAGCCGTTTTGGACCATATCCGCCAGTTTGCCCTGGAGGTCTGCACAGCCGGGGGTGGTGTTATGGGAAGGCTCGCGGCTGGCGCCGTCATCATAGAGGATGGTGCCGATGAGGCCTGCCTTCTGCCAAGTGGCGCGGAAGATGGCGTTAGCGAGGTAGCTGATGGTGGTCTTGCCGTTTGTGCCGGTGACGCCGAGCAGTACAAGCTGCTGGGAGGGTAAATCATTCCAAGCACTCATGAGAAGCCCATCTGCCAGACGGCTATTCTCCACCTGTACCCAGCAGATACCGGCTTGTTCCGCAGCTGCAGGGCAGGGCGTTTCTGCCACAATGGCCACGGCTCCGGCCTGAATGGCGGCATCAATGGCGCTGTGACCGTCAAACTTTGTGCCCTTCACGGCCACAAAGCAGCTGCCCGGTATAACGCGGCGGCTGTCATCTGTGAGCAGGGTGAGCGGCTTGCGCAGCTTGCCTGTCACCACGGCTCCGGGGAGCACTGAGAAGAGTTGTTTCTTATTCATGTTTATATGTGCTGGGTTTAAAATTACTGTTCTCTACTATTGTTTCCGGCGGCCTGTTCTTCCAGGTATTTCTCGTAGGCTTCCGGATCACTCGGTTGAAGATTAAGTACTTTAATGAAGCGCTCGGCAGCTGCTCTGAAAATCGGTGCTGCTACTGTGCCGCCGCCTGCGCCACAGTCTCGCGGGTGCGGCTCGTCTATCACTGTCATCACCACGAGGCGGGGATTGTCGATGGGCAGGATACCAGCGAAGGATACAGTGTACAGGCCCTCATAGTAACCACCACCGGGGCGGTTCTTTTTAGCGGTACCGGTTTTACCACCGATGCGGAAGCCGGGGATGGCTGCTCTCGTAGCGGTACCACGGCCGGCGGGGCCGCTTTTCTCTGTGACGGTTTCGAGCGCTCCGCGGATAGCTCTGGCTGTGCTGGCTGACATAACTCGGCATACTTCCTGCGGGGGGCAGGGGTCATACACGGAGCCATCTGCTGCGATAATGCTATCAATGAGTCGCGGGCGCATGCGTACGCCGTCGTTAGCGATGGTGGCGTACACCATTGCCATGTGCAGAGGGGAGACGGATACAGAATAACCGTATGCGATACGTGAGAAGTTCACTAGGTGGTTACCATTGGCCAGTCTACATGCGCCGCCGCTGGGCAGGTCCACACCACTACTTTCTGTCAGGCCGAAGCGCTGTACGTACTCGTGGTATTTGCTCCATTTACAAGCAATAGCGATACGGGCAGCACCCGGATTGCTGGATTTTTTCAGGGTCTGCCCCACGGTGAGAACGCCGTAGTTGTACGGGTTATCTGTCACGGGGCGGCTGTTAGCAATGGGGAGGGGGTGGCAACTCACGGGTGTGTTAATACCCATGATTTTGTTATCCACGGCTGTAGTCACGGCCACTACCTTGAAGGTGGAGCCGGGTTCATAGCGGGTCTGGCAGGCGAAATTGAAGTCACCGGTGACGATAGAGCCATTATCATCACGCACAGTACCACGCTCGAAAGTTCCTTCGTGCGTGATGAGGTTTTTGGTGTTGAGGTTAATGGCCGGGCGGCTCACCATGGCTAGAATATCACCGGTATGGGGATCCACCACAATCATGCAGCCTCGGCGGGCGCGGTAGTGTCTCATGCCGCGGTCCAGCTCCTGTTCGCAGATGGCTTGCAGGCGCATATCAATGGTGAGCCTGAGGTTCAGGCCGTGTTTGGGGGGCAGGTAACGGTCATCTTCATTCGGTAGCACTTGGCCGCGGGCATTGTGGCGGTATTCTCTCAGGCCGTCCGTACCGGCAAGGTAGCTGTTGAAGATACCCTCCACGCCGCAGGTACCTTCATTACGGGCGTCCACGTAACCGAGCACATGGCTAAGCATTTCAGGCATCACATAGCTGCGGCGCAGCTCTGTTTTTACCTGCACACCGCGCAAGTGAGCGCTCCTGAGGGCCTCACGTATCTGGTCCGCTGTTTCCACGGGAAGGCCTCGTGCAAGAAGGATTTCCATTCGGTAACGGCGGCGTTCTTCGGAGCCGCTGGCCTCAGCTTCACGATTAAAGGCTTCTACCTCAGGCTGGGCGATGAGGTTAATGATATCTTCCTGCGTGGTGTAGCGCACGCGTTCCTCGTACTTGGCGGGGATGGTAATGGTTCTGCCGCGGCGGGTGATGGTACGCTCTGGCTCAATCTCCACACGTTCCTTAATTTCTATATGGCGGAGGAAGGGGTGAATGATTTCCGCCACAAGTTCGTCATGCGCGCGGAAAAGTTCAGCCACCTTTGCGGGGTCGTAGTTCTGTATACGTGCGGAGCGGGTTGGGTCCGCCATGATTTCTCGGCGGCGTTCGGCTCGCTCTTCGAGGGTGAGTTCCTCCTCCACGGATTCGAGGAGCTTGGCGCGTGCACGGCTGAATAATCTGCGGCGTACTGCGGGGTCCGTAGTGCTTCTCCAGGCCTCGCTGTTGCTGACTTGGTTATAGGCAAGGCCATCTACCACGAGCGTGACTTCGCGGAGGTGATAGCGGTCACCGATAAGCTCGGCTGATTGGATATTGTTCGTGAGGATTTCCTCATTGCGGTCCATGATGATACCGCGTTCTGCGGGTATCGTTTCACGTTCGATAAGCTGCTCGCTAGCAATGTTACGGCACTTCTGGCTGTCAATTACCTGCAGTTCTACCAGCCGGAACGCCACAGTGATGGAGATGCCCATCACAGCGGTGCAGAGCCATAGACAGCGTCCGGCAAATGGTATTTTGGTTTTCATGCTTAGGTAATATCGGAGCGGAGCGGCTTAACGGCTGGCTGTAGCGGCTGTGCGGGTCAGGTCGCGCTCGCTGCGGGCAAGCTCAATCTGGTCACGTGTAATCTCACGCAGGGGGGAGTTCTCAGCCTGCAGGCGGCTTCTCATGGCCCAACGGTTGGTCTGAGCGTTGATTTTAGCTCGGTAGTGGTTGGCACTCATGCGGCAGACGGTGATTTTGCGCTGCAGCTTGTCAATTTCAGTCTTGACGGCAACCTGCTCATTTTTGAAGTAGGCATAGGTTACGCCACAGCCGGCGGTGACTACGGCAAATACCACCATCCAGAGCAGGAAGGCGATACTGATGCGGCCGGCGAAGCGGGAGGAAGGGGTTTGGTTCTGAGACATGTGCTTGGAGAGGAGGAAAGGATTCAGAGCTTTTCGATGACTCGCAGCTTGGCGCTGCGGGAACGTGGGTTGGCGGAGAGTTCAGCCTCAGCCGGGGTAAGGGGTTTGCGGTATACCTGGCGGGCGGCATATGCCGGGTTCGGGCGGGGGGCAGGCCATTCCGGGCGATCTATCTCGGGCTTGCAGACGAGTTCGAAATAGCGCTTTACGGCGCGGTCCTCCAGGCTATGGAAGGTAATCACGGCGAATCGGCCGCCGCTCTTCAGAAGGCTCAGGCCACTCTGCAGCAGTTCATCCAAGGCACCGAGCTCATCATTCACGGCTATGCGCAGAGCCTGGAAGCTACGTGTGGCGGGGTGCTGCTTGCCCTTGCGCGGCAGTACTGCGGCGATGATGGAGGCCAGCTGCGTGGTGGTGGTGATGGGCGCTTTGGCTCGCTCCTGTACGATGCGGCGTGCGATGGCGCGGCTGGCGCGCTCCTCGCCGTACTGCCACAGGATATCAGCGATTTCAGCTTCCGGTGCAGTGTTTATGATGTCGGCCGCGCTGCGGGGGGCTGAGGGGTTCATGCGCATGTCCAGCGGGCCTTCATGCAGGAAGGAGAAGCCACGTTCTGCGCAGTCTACCTGAGGGGAGGAAATGCCGATGTCAGCCAGCAGACCGTCCACCTGTTCCACGCCGCGCTTGCGGAGCATTTCTACGGCATTACGGAAGTTACCGGCGATGACGTGCAGGCGGTCTCCATACGCGGACAAGCGAGTCTTTGCTGCGGCCCGGGCTGCGGGATCCTGATCAATGCCCCATACCTCGGCTCCGGCTTGCAGGAGGCGTTCTGTGTGGCCGCCGCCACCCAGAGTGGCATCCACCAGTACCTTGCCTTCAGCAGGCTGCAGAGCCTCCACGGCTTCGTTCAGCAGCACGGTTACGTGGTGGAAATCACCGGAAGTGTACTCGGGTGTATCAGCCTCCTCTTCGCTGCAGCGGCAGGCTTCCTGCCACGCTGCACCCTCGGCTGCACTCATGGCCTGCACGATGGGGGCGCTACACCATTCCATGCCGGGAGTGGCTTTCTGCCAGCGGGTCTGGGCGGAGACCATGTCGTCTTCGCCCTGAAGCTCCATCAGCACTTCAGCGCAGGCTGTGCCGAGGCGGTAGGCCAGCACAGCGGCGTCCGCCTTCAATGCCTGTGCCAGCGCCTCTGCGCGCGCGAAAGAAAAGGCTGCGCGGGGTGTCTGAGTGAGCGGAAGCTCTATTTTGTTGACAGTAAGGGAATAAAGCTCTTTTTCGAGTTGGCCGAGAAGGCCGCGGGAACCCTTGATGCCGGCGTCCCTCATGCGCGCGAGAAGCTCGCGACGCTGGGCAGCCCAATCCGCCAACTGCTCTTCCGACAGGGCATACTTCTCCCACATAAGCACCCGGTAACAGGTGCCCATAGGGGGGCGTGTAGTAGCGGAAGTTATGGATTCGGACGGAGTCATCAGAGCATGCGGAATTTCTTGTTGAGCGGATTTTCTTTGTTCGGTTTCGGTGCGTTTTCGGCGGTGAAGTCTTCCGTGTTCCAGATTTCAAAGTGAGCTGTACGGCCTACCAGTTGAGCGTATTCCGCCAAGCGGAGGCGGTCTCTCTGCTGCTTGGGAATGAGCAGTTTACCCTGAGTGTTTACCTCAGCCACAAAGCTGTTTCCTGCTATGCTGCCAATGTATTCATCTACGTCTCCCAGCTCATGGCCATCAGCCAGTGCACGTTCGCGTATCTCATTGAGTTTCTGTGCGAAGCTCTCGTGAGTGAAGCACTTCAGTACGTTGTACTCGTGGTAGGTGCTTGCCAGCATTACCACTTCCTGCCCGAATACTACGCGCCAGCCAGCCGGAATCGCCACTCTATTTTTGGGATCCAGCTTGTGGGCATAATTGCCCATGAACATGACTTTGGGTGCAGATTCGGGCATCTTCGTACACTTACCTCTACCCCTAGTACACTCCAATACACCTAAAAAGTCAATCCAAATTTTTAAAAATACGGAAAAAAGTGTGTCCGCTGCCACATTTTTTACGGCTGAGGGAATCGAATGAAAGGCAGTGAGAAAAAATGAGAGAAACGGGATGAAAAGAAAGGTTGCAAGTGCGTGAAAAATAGGCTAGAATAGCGCTGCTATGCTCAGGATGAAGCTATTTTACGCATTATTTCTTATGCCGTTTGTGATGATGCCTGTATCTGAGGCTCAGCAAGTAGCGGTACAGGAAGCCGTGGTTGAGGCAGCTGGGGATGACCAGGAAGAAGTGGTTGAGACTGTGCATCTGGGCGGCGAAGAGCTGAACGATGGTGTGGGTGAAGGTGTGGGGCCGGCCGAGGAGTATGAACAGACCATTGCACCGGGTTCTCCCGTGCATGTGGATACCGGAAATGAGGTCAGTGGGACTCCGGATATGGTGGAACCCAGTATTCGCCCCGTATCGACTACTGATAATGTAGCGGAGCATGACCCCTCACGCGTGGCCTACGCGCGCACGCGCCGCAACGCGCGCACCATGTCACTTACGGTACCTGGCCCCCGCGGGTTGATTACGGACCGCAATGGTGAGGTGCTGGCATGCTCTGAGGTGGCCTATCAGCCCACTATTAATTTTGGTCAACTGGAGCAGGATGATGATGCCTCCGTGCTGGCGCTGGCCCGTAAGGTGATGGCTGAGTATGAGGCCGCGGGTTTCCGCATTGGTGAGCGAACGGATGAGCAGCTGCTGGATCATTACCGTCATCGCCGCTGGATGCCCCTGAGCGTGGGCCCGGTGGTGCGGGCGCGTGCCGTGGCCTCCCTCAGGGCCAAAGCTGAGCAGATAGAACATGGCTGGCTCATGCCCCTTTATATTCGCCTCTATCCGCAGGGGGAAACAGCTGGGCATATTCTGGGCTATACCGGTGTACAGGCTAAGCTTCCTACCGGTCCTATTAACCATAATGACCCCATCTTCGAACGTCAGGAGGGCCGTTCGGGACTTGAGCTGCAGTTTAATCAGCAGCTTATCGGGCGTCCGGGGCTGTGGCGTCTCATGTTTGATGAGACCGGTCGCAAGATTCTGGATGAGCACCAGGTGAAGCCCCGTCCGGGTGGTACGCTGGTAACTACACTGAACCTTGAGTGGCAGCGTGCGGCTGAGGAATCACTTCGGCGCAATACGCTGGGCCGTGGTGCTTTCGTGATGGTGGATGTGCACACGGGTGAGGTGGTGGTCATGGCCTCAGTGCCGAATTTTGACCCGAACACCTTTATTCCCTCTATCTCTCAGGCGGATTATGATGCCTTGCGTAATGATGATAATAATCCCCTTGTTTCCCGAGCTTTTGCCGGTGTGTATCCTCCCGCCTCCACCTTTAAGACGATTACCGTGGCTGCGGCTCTTCACTATGGCATTATCCGGGAAGATACGTACATCAATTGCCCGTACAGTATCAGAATCGGTGGTCATACGTTCAAGAATCACAGCCATTTTTCCGGTAATATTAATTGTATCACAGCGCTTTCTGTTTCAAATAACCCCTTCATGTATCAGGTGGCTGCAACTCGTGAACCCCGCATAGGTGCGGAGCGCCTTTGTGAGTTTGCCCGCCGTTTTGGATATGGCGCTACCACAGGACTGCCTGTTGCGGACAAGGCGGGTAATGTGCCTGATGAGTCCTGGATGTTCCGCAACTATTCGCGTGGTTTCATGCAGGGTGATGCTGCGAATATTTCCATCGGTCAGGGCCCGCTGCTGGCTACTCCGCTGCAGGTGGCTCATGCTATGGCCGGTATAGCGAATGGAGTTTACCTGCCCAAGCTTCATCTGGTGCGTCAGATGCTGGATGTGGATGGCAATGTGGTGTATCAGTTCAATCCCACGGTGGAGAATAACCTGAGGGACTTATCAGATTCTCTCGCCGTGGTGCGCCGTGGTATGCGCGCGGTGGTGTACAATGGCTCCGGCCGCCGTGCTGCTCTCAGTTATGTGGATAATGCCGGTAAGACCGGTACGGCCCAGTGGGGACGCCCCTCTGATGATTGCCGTCTGGCTTGGTTTGCTGGGTTCCTGCCTGCTGATAATCCCCGCTATGCTTATGCTGCGTTGTATGAGGGTAAGCCGCATCAGCGCATTTCCGGCGGCCGTATGGCAGCCGCTATTGTAAAGAGCTTCTTTGAGTCTATCCGCCCGAGTATGGAGCAAGCCCTGCGTGCTCCCGGCCGTGCTCTGGAAACAGGTGAAGCCGAGATGTCAGAAGAGGAGCGCGCCGCCGCTGAGGAAGAAGCCGCCATGAATGCTCAGCGTGAGGCAGAGGCTGCTCGCCGGCGTCAGGAATCTCAGCGCCGCCACCGCCAGAGCGGTTGGGATGATGGGCGCTCTCGTCACTGATTAAACCGTTTAGCTTAGTTCAATACTTGCTTACTTCCGGCCGCTTTGTGCGGCCGGATTTTTTCTATCCGGTTATAGGAACTCTCTCGGCGCCGCGGCAGGGATGGCATACATGAAGCGTGCGCCGTAATATTTGGAGGTGACGCGGGAATCCAGCAGGGTGATGATACCATGGTCCGTCTTGCTGCGGATGAGGCGGCCGATACCCTGGCGAAACTTCAACAGGGCTTCCGGCAGGGAGTAGTCACGGAAGGCATTGCCACCGCGGGCGGTGATGTCTTCCATGCGCGCCTCTGTCAGCGGGTTGGAGGGGGATTCAAAGGGGATTTTTGTGACGATGACGTTGGAGAGCGCTTCTCCGGGAACATCCACGCCTGTCCAGAAGCTATCCGTACCCAGTAGTACGCTGCCGATGTTCTGTTTAAAGTCCCTCAGCATACGGGAGCGGTCCTGACCATCTCCCTGCACGAGCAGAGGCCAGCCGCGTTCTGTGCAGTATGGGCGGAGCAGTCCTGCCATGCGGCGCATGATGTTGTAACTGGTGAAGAGCACGAAGGCGCGGCCGTCACTTTCTTCCAGTGCGCGGGTAATCCAGTCAAAGAGGGCAGGGGTGTATGCCTCATCCTCACTTGCGGGTGGGGGCGGTGGCATGCTGCGCGCTACGATGACTCTCATTTGCTCTGCGAAGTTGAAGGGGCTGCCAATCTGGAGAGTCTCAGCGCTTTCCGCGCCCACACGGCCTGCAAAGTAGCCCATGCCGTGCTCACCGGTGGAGAGTGTGGCACTGGTGCAGATGCAGGTGTTACCCGTCTCAAAGAGTTTTTCACGCAGCAGGTCGGAGACGTTAATGAGCGCGGAGCGTAGTGTAGTGAACTGGCGCTCTTGGCCGCCGGTTTCCGCCCAGTACACGGCGGAGTCTGCATTCGTGAGCTGCACAAGCTCAGCAGCCGCAGCCCGGTAGGCGCACAGGCGTGCCTGTATATCTTGGAGTTCTGCTCGCGTGAGGTCATTTTCCTCCACGGCAGCCATCTCCTTAATCTCGTTTTCAAGCGTGATGAGGGAGGGGGAGAGGATATCCTCCGTCCATTCCGGCTGGCGCAGGCGTACGGTGCCTTGGTGCTCATCTACTCGGCAGTCTAGGCGTGCGCAGCGGAAGAACTCATCCGTGGCTGTTTGGGCATCCTCGATGTACTGGATGAGTTTCGGCGTAGCGAGCTGGCGCAGGCGCCCCTTGCGGGTGTGTGGGTTATAGAGGCGCAGCAGGTCGTACTTCAGCTCAGCTTCCGGTAGGTTGGTACCGAATTGGTGCGCAGCTACAGTTTCAATGGTATGGGCCTCATCCAGAATAACGAAATCATTAGGGAAGATGAAACTGGGCACCATGTCTTCCTCATCCAGCAGCGGGGCCTCCTGCCGCAGCTCATCTGCCAGTGAGAGCAGGCCAAAGAAGAGAGTGTGATTCAGCACGACTACTTCTGCTTCATCCACCCTCCTGCGTGCTGCTTGGTACGGGCATTCCGGCCCGCAGTTGCGCGGTGTGCAGACGTGGTTTTCGCTGCACACCTGAGCCCATACTTTGGGCGAGATGTCCAGCTCCTGCGGTAAATCAGCAAGGGAGCCTTCTCCGCAGTCACGGGACCAGGCAAGCAAGTCATGCAGCTGTTTGGTTTCCGCCTGATTGAAAAGATCCGTAGCCTGTTCCAGTGCGCGTTTTAGGCGAGTGCGACAAAGGTAGTTAGCCCGGCCTTTCAGCAGTGCTGCACGGAATTGAAGACCAAGGGCTTTTGCTACAGTAGGGATATCCTTATGAAAGAGTTGTTCCTGCAGGTTAATGGTGTGGGTGGAGATGACGGCTTTTCTCCCGAGCTCCAGCGCATGGCGGATGGCCGGTATGAGGTAGGCGAGGGATTTACCCACGCCTGTGCCGGCTTCTGTCAGCAGGGCTCCGCGGTTTTCAAGAGCAGCCGCCACAGCGGTGGCCATAAGCTGCTGCTGTGGGCGGTACTCAAAGCCACGCCCGCCGGAGAGTATGCCGGTGGCAGAAAAATCCTGCTCGGTCTGTTCTGTGAGCCAACCCACGGGGCGGTGCTGAAGTTATTGCAGCGGGCGTTCGCCGGTATCAGGCCTGGCGATGTTCAGCGGCAGGGTGGGGAAGTAGGAACGCAGGGTGTTGACGTCCGTGTTGCCATCGATAAAGTACCAGCGGTTGATAACGGTGCCGCGGTAGTTGCGGTTGTTTACCGTCTGAACCACTTCATCTCGCACAGCATATATAAAATCCTTACGCTCGATGCGCATGCGGCGCCCGCTTTCTGTCGGTACGCTGTACCAGAGCGTGGTGGGAAGCACTACCAAGCGGCTGCGACCACCCTCCCAGCTAATGTTTTCAGCGCTCGTCAGGCGTGTACCATCTGCTCTTACTGCTCGTGTGGCCGTGGAGGAGTGGGGTAAAACGTATTCAGCCACAGGGGTGCCAACGGCGTAACGCTCTACTTGGAAGCCTGCCTGTTTCAGGCGAAGGCCCATGCGCACATAGTGGTCACGCAGTGCTCGGATGTTGCGCTCCATGCGGCGGCGGGCTACTTCAGAGCTTTCTCTTGCTGCGCCGACACCCATAATACGTGCAGCATTATCCCCTTCGCTGCCGGGAGTGCGGCCGGCTAGGCGGTCTGCCAGTGTCCACTTCAGCAGAGGATACATGGAATCCACTGCCCAGCCCATATCACAGTTCATGATGGCACCGCGGTAGGAGTTTGCTTCAGCCTGCGCTTCCCGGGCGGCATCGCTGATACGGGCTGCCTCAGCTGTCATCACGCACACGGCGGCTGTCAGTAGAGTATAAATCGTTTTCATGCTTTGAATCCTATCATGCACAGCTCTCTCTTACAAGCTCAAAGTATACCGTTGACACGCTCTTTATTGGATACGAAAAAAGCGATTCCTTTTCAGGAATCGCTTTCTGCAAGGGACGAAGCGGACGGGGCTCGAACCCGCGACCTCAGCCGTGACAGGGCTGCGCTCTAACCAAACTGAGCTACCGCTCCTTGCCTTTGGTTGCTCCCTCCTTTCGGTGGGGTGCGAGGGAATTATACATGAACCTGAAACGCATTGCAAGCTTTTTTTTGCAAAAAATGCAAAAAAGTGATTTTTTTGTGCCAAGGGCGGCCCAAAATTGCGATTTTGGGGTGTTTGATGGGGAGTATTACTTTTGGGTGGAGGGCGAGCCTCTGCTTATACAGACCAGAGAAAAGCTTGTATTCTCGCGTACGCATGTGTATAATGAACGCAGAAGATAACGGATATGAAGTTTTACATAGTAACTCCTACTTATAATTCCCTTTCGTGGGTACAGAGGTGTATGCTTTCCGTGGCTGACCAAGTTGAGGAAGGCGTGGAGGTGCATCATCATGTTCAGGATGGTGGCTCATCTGATGAAACCGCCGTGTATCTGAAGAGATGGCAGGCAGAGCATGATGGCGTGGCTGGTTACACTTTTACTTGGGAAAGTACTAAAGATGCCGGCATGTATGATGCGATTAATAAGGCCTGGGAAAAAATGCCTGAGGACGCGGATGTGACAGCCCATCTTAATTCTGATGAACAGTATTTGCCTCACGCTCTCAGAGGCGTGGCTGATGGGTTTGCTCTTCACAAAGGCGCGCATATTCTGCTGAGTTCGTATTTTGTGCTGGATATGAACTCTCGCTATATTTGCCACAGGCGTCCCATTATGCCCTATAACTGGATAAGCCAGACCGTGTGTGAGATTGTTACCTGTGCGGCGTTTCATAGTGTGCCGGAGTTCCGGGCGCATGGTAAGCGCTTTGATACACAGTGGAAAATTATTGGGGATTTGGTTCATTATCGTGATATTTTAGCAACTTGTCCCCGTATAGCCGTGATGCCCAAACTTTTCACCTCATCATTCACTGTAACCGGTAATAATTTGGGCTGGTCAAAGGCAGTGGAAGAAGAAAGCCGCCGCAGCCGGACTACGGTTCCCGGTTATGCGCGGAAGCTTAGCAAGCTTGCTGGCTTTGTGGCGAATGTTAAGCGCCGTTCGTGTGACCTTTGGTATGCTGCTCCGCGTGAGTATTCTGTTTATATGCCGGATAGCAGCGTGCGTGAATCCCGTACTATTAAGCGCCCTACGAGCCACTGGGGGTGCCGGGAGGAAGGTGAAGTATAAGGCGAACCGAATATGTGAGCATTATGAAGAAGAAAAAAATATTGTTTATCATGCAATTGCCGCCACCTGTGCATGGCTCCAGCTTGGCAAGTGACATGATTCGAAAGAACTCGCTTATCAATGATGAGTTTTCGTGCCGCTATGTCAACCTGTCCGCCTCACGTCGTGCGGACGAGGTGACTAATTACTCTCCACTTCGGGTAGTAACGAAGCTCGGCCGATTTTTTTCTTCGCTGGGTAGCACGCTGTGGAATTTGATAGTGTTTAGGCCTGACGTGTGTTATATCACGCTGACGTGCCATGGTATACCTTTTTTGAAGGATGCTCCGTTTGTGCTGCTAAGTAAGATGTTTGGCTGCCGCATTGTCCTGCATCAGCATAACAAGGGTGCGTCTGGTTGTGTAGGACGTTTTCCTTACAATTGGCTTATGCCTATGGTTTACCGGAATGTCACGGTTATTCTGCTATCTGAACGTCTATATGAGGATGTTTCGGCCGTAGTGAAGAAGGAGCAGGTGGTAATTTGTCCTAATGGTATTTGAAAGGTATGTTTGAGTTTTTGTTTCTGGGAAACCTGATGATGGAAAAGGGCGTGCTGGTGCTGTTGGATGCCTGTGCCGAACTTCGGCGCCGTGAGGCCGATTTTGTGTGCCACTTTGTTGGGGCTGCTAGTAAGGATATTAGCATGGCTCAGATGGAGGAGTATGTGGTAGAACGGCAGTTGCAGAATGTCGTGCGTGTTCACGGTCCTCTCTATGGTGAGGATAAAGAGAACATGCTGCAGCAGGTCGGTGCTCTGGTGTTTCCTACTTTCTATCACAATGAGTGCTTTCCCTTTGTGATTTTGGAGGCCATGAAGGCAGGTTTGCCTGTTATCTCTACAGAGGAGGGGGCTATACCAGATATGGTGTCGGAAGCTAAAAACGGTTGGCTTGTGGAAAGGTGTAATGCAGAGGCTTTGGCTGACGCTATGCAGAAGTTCGTCGCAGAGCCGGCTCTTGCTACTCAGATGGGAAATTGTGGCAGAGAGCTTTATGCGGAAAAGTTTACACAAGAAACCTTTGCTGGGAATATTTGCGCTATCTTGCGCAGCGTTTGAAAAATCTCTACGATTTCAAGGAACAGAAAAGCCGCTCTTTGCAGAGCGGCTTTTCTGTTAAAAGCTTGGTTAGCCGGTAACTTAGGCCTCGGTAGTGGCGGGAGCTTCCTCCTCTACCTTCTCGCCCTTCACTACGAGCACCACCTTTACGTTGGCGGTTACCTGAGCGTGAAGCTTGGCGGGTACCTCGTAGGTGCCGGACTTCTTGAGGGGCTTCTCCAGCTCGATGCTGTGGCGGTCGATTTCGATGCCCAGAGCAGCCAGACCATCGGTAATCTGCTGGTTAGTGATGGCGCCGAATACCTTGCCATTCTCGCCGGGCTCGAGGGTGAGGTTCACCGTGACGGCAGCAATCTTGGCAGCAACCTCCTGGAAGTTGGCCAGCTCGGCGGCCTCGCGCTCAGCGCGCTTCTTCTGGAGCATGTTGATGAAACGCTGGTTGGCGGGAGTTGCCTCGAACGCAAGGCCCTGAGGAATCAGGTAGTTGCGGCCGTAACCAGCCTTCACGGTAACGAGGTCGGCTTCACAGCCCAGACCATCGATCTTCGTAGCGAGAATAACTTTCATGTTAGCCATAACTCAGTAATTTTGGTTTGGTGAGCGGCTTTTCTACACGATTTTGGTCTGATTGTCAAGAATTTATTTTATCATTTTCCGGTTTTTCGGGGCGGAGACGGCGCACGAGTACCCAAGCGGCCTTGTCGCCATCCGGGCAAAGGGTGCTTACGTATTCCCAACCATCCGGAATTCCCAGAAGGGCTTCACACTGCACCATGCCCTGAGCCTCTTGTCCGCGCACGATGTCACTGCGGAATAAATCCTCTGCGTTCACCTTAATACTGGCGTATTCGTATTCTGCCGGTGGCTTGGGTTTCTCAATTTGATTGAACTGCACCAGTACTATCGCTGCGATGAAGGCAAGGATGATACAACTGATGGCCTGTATGATGCTCCATGTCGGCGGGGCTACAGCATCGGGCTCACCATCATCAGGTATTTCTTCTTCATTTTGTCGGTCCTTTTTGGCTGAGGACTTCATCTTTATCTGCATCAGAACGCTGCGGATGGGAAGCCATGTCTCGGAACTTTCCCTGCGTACTTTCACATTATCACCTAGAGCCCCGTTTACATAATCGGTAACTAGCTCATCTTCGGTTAACGGACCATCCGTAATCTCACCATCTGTATAATAAAATCGCATATTCTTTATACTAAAACTCTGGGAGTTACCTGTCAAGTTAAAACTCCTGTATTCTATATTATTTTATGGCATATTTTTGTGTGTGCTGAAAATATGCATGCTCTGTTCCTGGCATGAGGTAGTAATCAAGTGGGTGTCTGTACCATAGGGGAGATGATGTGTGTGGGTTCTTCTTCCAGTATGGACAAGAGGGATTTTATTTGGGTATACAGTTCGTTGGCTTGTGGCAAGACGTGATTCTGTCGTTTTGGTAAGATGTGGTGGGCAATCATTTCTGGTATTATTTGCCAACGGAAAGGCGTGAGGTCTTTAATGAATTGATTGCCGGCTGCACTCATGGTCTTGAGTACTGTTCTGTTTTCCAGAGAGAAGATGTGAAGACTTTCCTGTGAGCTGCTATTCCGGCAGAAAATTGCTAATCGGTCAGTTTTGTTGCAGACGAATACTCGGGCAAGGCGGGCTTTTTGGCTGTAGCCGTTGTATTTTATTCCCGGCCGGTGAAGCTTGGTATTTAGCTGCTCCATAGGGTTCATGATGTTTACGTCGTGCCCGGAGTCATAGCAGAAGAGTAAGAGAGCCCGAGATTTGTTGAAATAATAGGTGGGGATATCTATGCTGCACAGCATAGATGAGCAGGCTCGGCTTTCGCTGGCCCGGGTTACTCGCCCGTCGTTGTACAGGCAGATGCGCCGTATCGTTTTTTGCCAGTCTATTTCCGGGCGTTTTTCTTGGTATAGGTGCAGAGCTTCTGATGTAGATAGAAGAGAATAAGTTTCCATACAAGCCTTAGTGTGGGCAGGCAGCCGCATGGTTGTTGGGGTTGGTATACATAGTGGAGCTGCAACGGTTCGGCATATGGAATAATTTGCCCGCTGCCTTCGGTTTGTTCCAAGGGTGGAACCAGCTCCGACGGCTGAGTGGCTTCCTCTGTTTGCTCCGTTATTTTATTGAGCAGTTGGAGTGCTTCTTCATGATTTTGAGCCGCCGCTTTTTCCAGATATCGGCGCGCTTGCTCACACAGCCGTAGCCCCATTTGGTATTGGGCTTCTGAATCTCCGGCTTTTGCTCGTTTTTTCAATCTATCATATTCCGGAGAAGATGATGGTTGTGCGATATCTGCATTTTGTGAAGATTGATTTTTATTTTGAGTGGGTGATTTGGTGGTGGCGTTTTTGTCCTGTGAAAGTACTGTGACTCGAGCCTTGTTTTCTTTTGGCAGACGGAAACTTGGAGCAATTTCAGGGGTAGCGGGCTTCCTGTTGGATGCAAGTAGATTTCGGTAATATTCTTCCGCGTTTATGTAGTCAGCCATGGAGAGCTTGTCTGCAGTCTTTTTCAGCCAGTGAGCTGCTCGGGAGTGCCCGGCAGCAGCAGCCGATTCAAAATACTTGTAAGCCCATTGGAAGTCCTTTTTGTTGTAATAATATATACCGGTTTCCAGCGCTAAACAAGCTCTTGGATTATTGGCTTCTCTTGTTCAGTTTTTATTTGCTTGCATTTGATAACTGCCGCTTGGATGGATGGAGGAGGGCAGGTAAGTTCGATTCCAAGCTGTCGCGGGGGCATTTAACCGCATGGCATATGAGGGGCAAAAATCGCTGAATGAAAAGGTGATTGCTCTGATAAAAGAATATATAGGAAAGTATTATGGGGGAAGAGATCCTGACGCATGGTCCACGGACACATTGATTCAGCAGGTCCGGCGTAATCGGCTGGAAATCTATGAGGCGCTTTTGTCCCATCATGCCACTCATCCGATTCACCTTGTCGCCTATGACAGTAATGGCTTTCTGAAACCGGAGGTGCGCGATGCCACGGAGAATGAGGTGCGCTTTAAGTGGTCTCTTGAAGCATTACAGCGTGAGTACCACAGCCGTATGGAAGCTGCTTTGCTGGAAGCGGAGCAGGGAGGGACTCCCCTCTCAGAGGAGCAAAAACTCATCCTTTCCCAGGAATTGCAGAGAGAACTGAATCAGGAAGTCCTCGCCGCGGTGGATGAATATATAGCCACATATATTCGAGAGGACCATCCCGAATACAGTCAGAATGAAGCTTTGCGGCAGAAGGTTTTAAATTGGAATATCAGGGAACATCCTTTACGAAAAGGGAAATCCGGGAGCAGAACTAGCCATAATGGTTGATTCAGTTTATTTCAATGAGGGGCGCTTCATCAGACTCCTGCTCCTCGTCTGCTTCCTGTGGCTCATCATCTTGCTCTGATGAGGTGGTGGGGAGAGGTGTGGCGCGGAGGCGGTCACACATGATTTGCCAGCGGGTACGGATGTCATTTCCATTCAGGCAGCAGGCGTTTTCGGGCATGCCATCAGCGCGCTCGAAATCCGTGCGGCTGAGCATGATACTGAGCGGGAGCTCTGAATCCGGCGCTGCATCCGGCAGGAGGGTGGGGTCAGCGCCGGCGGCAAGCAGCATGTCCAAGCGTTTATCGTATTGCGCGGAATCCAGCTCATCACTATCAGAGATGACTAATGCCTCAGCCAGAGCCTGAAGGGGAGTTCTTTCTCCGGTGGTGTCGTTCACATCCACGAGTTTTTCCTTAAGTATGCGTTCTACAAGGGGCATGCCGGCAGGGGCATCCAGTATATCGCAGAACTCATCCACACTGACTGTTTTTCCTAAATCCAGAGCTCGGAGCCAAGGCTCCGGGTCATCCCTCATTTCGAGTGGATACTTCAGTGCTGCGCGGGTTGGTTCCGGGGCTGCATTTAAGTCTGCTCCTTTTTCCACAAGGAAGCGGAGTACTTGCAGCCTCTCTTCTAAGGAGGGGGCGGAGGCAGCGGGGTACATGCCGCAGAGCAGGGGGGTAAAGGGCGTTTCACACGGGCTGCCGTGGCGGGTAAGGACGGCATTCGGATCCGCACCGTGGTTGATGAGTGCTTTCAATGCTTCGAGGTGTCCGATTTGCGCGGCAAAGATGGAGGGCTCATAATTGCTGAAGCCGTCTCCGCAGGTGACAGGGTGGTCGTTAGGTGCAGCATTGCCACTTTGAGTAATGTCGTGCAGGCGCATAAGCATGGGGTGCGCATGCTGGAGGATTTTCAGCGCGATGTCGATTTCCAGTGCTATGCCGGGGCTGTGTTCAAGGTTCTCCCAAGCTGCTTGACGGTAGATGAGGCGTGGGAGTTCTTGGCTGATGAATGTGTTCAGCTCGGTGAGGGCGGCGCGTTCTTGCGGCGTCCAGCTTTCGTGGAAATCCGGTTCATTGTTCCACTGCCCCCACAGCCACCAAGCCGCGCCGCCGATGGTCAGGAGGAGGAGAGTGAAGGTGCAGCTCATGAACCAAGCGGCGATGCGCCACCACTTGCGGCGAGGAGTTTGAGTATCTTTTGCTTTCATATCCGTTTATTGCTGTAGCATTTGGCACATGCGCTGCCAGATGGTGAGGGCGGTGTCCTGGCTGCCATCACAGTTATCACCGCTCATATCACAGCGGGCGAAGTTCTGTTTTTCCTGAAGAATATCCAGCGGAAAGCTGCGCTCTGCTCCGCTTCCTGCTTCCGGGCGTAAGCGGGGATTAGCGCCGTGCTCCAACAGGAGGGCAAGCACTTGTTCGAGAGCCGGCATTTCTGCGGCCTCGGCATCACGAATCCTTCCGGCAAGTACTTGGAGCGGAGTGGCCCGGCCGGTGCAGTCATTGGCAAGCTCCGGGTTGCTATGAAGGATGGACTTGATGAGTGGCAGGTGCAGTGTGCGCGTGGTGAGAGCTCTGATGAGTTCTTTTCTTGTCACATTTTTACCATGCTCAATAGCCCAAATCCAAGGGCCGGGGTTGCCGCGTGTGAGCTCTTTATTGCAGGAGCTCTCCACTTGGTCGGCATACCGGTTCAAATCTGTCCCTTCGGGAATGAGGGCATCTGCCAGCGTACGGCGTGTCTCCCAAGGGATTTGCTTTTCGGGATCGGTAAAATCGCTGCCCAGCAGGGGGATGATGACTTCTGTGCTCATGACTGCACCATGGGCTGCAAGGGCTTTCAGAGCATCCAAGTGGCCGCTCTGAGCTGCCAGAATCACGAGAGCAGCAGGTTCTCCATGGCCGCTGGTCGCCACTTTGTTGAGCTCAGAGATGAGGGGTTCCACCGTGAGCTTGGCTGTGATAGCTGTGGAGATGGTGTCGGCGAGGGCTTGGTTATTTTCATTCGGAGCGGCCTGTCTCCGCAGGTAAGCCCCGAACTCTGTAAGGGCTGCGCGTTCTTCCCGGCTCCAGCTTTCATGGTATTTAGGTTCTCCCTGCCATTGCCATCCCCATATCCACCATGAAATTCCTCCCAGCGAGAGCAATAGAAGGGTGAATACGCAGCTCATGAACCAAGCGGCGATACACCACCATTTCCGGTGAGTGTTGGGAGCGGGACTGGCTTGCATATAAAAGAATTACGGATTGACTGCCCCCATTTAACCATATTGTTCTTCAAATGCAAGAATAAAAGTTTTTGAGCTTCCGGGGGTGAAGCTGCATCATACCTGCATGGACCCGGAAAAGATACAACAAACGGAGGACGCGGTGAAGCAGTGGCTGGCTGACAGCCGTCACCGTAAGTGCTGCAAAATGGCACTGGGCATCGCCAATGGGGTGATGCTGTTAGGGCTCACAGCAGGCATGGCCATGCTGTGTCTGCTGGAGCTGCGCAAGGCCCGCTGCGGCCACCACTGCCACGGCTCTTGTGAGCAGAAGTGAGGCATGAGAAAGCGCGCGCAGCCTTCCCGGAGGACGGGCTGCGCGCGCGTAAAAATGGGCCGCAGTGTGTACGCGTTAGTACTGTGCGCTGTGGAGCTCCAGACAGATGCGGTTCACGTGCACGCCATCTCGCACGTCCACATCCTCATATTCTTCCACGCAGGTGCAGAAGGAGTATATCTTGGCCTTAACTTCAGCGGGCATCTTATCCAGCACGGGGCCGGTGGCGGTGGGCATGATGATTTCCATGTCCAATGTGCCGTTCTTCTCGGAGTAACGGTAGTAAAGGTTCACGTCTCCATGGCCCAGCGGGATGTGCTGGAGCATCTCCTCCGCGAGGGTCATGGCGTGCTGTACGGTTTGCTCGGAGAGGAAGTACTTGTTGCAGAACTGCTGGAATTCGGCCTCAAGAGCGTACATATCGAAGTCTTCCGTACGGATGGTGTATTGGAAGTCACGGATGCGGTTGACGAACACGCGGGTGCGCTCACGCTGGGGGTTATCGAAGATTTCTTCCGGTGTGCCCTGCTCGTAGATAACGCCTTGGTCCATGTACAGCACGCGGGTGCTGACGTTGCGGGCGAAGGACATTTCGTGCGTCACGATGACCATGGTCATGCCTTGCTTGGCCAAGGTGCGGATAACGGAGAGCACCTCGCTCACCATGGTGGGGTCTAACGCGGAGGTTGGCTCGTCAAAGAGGATAATCTCCGGGTTCATGGAGAGGCAGCGGGCGATGGCTGCGCGCTGCTTCTGACCGCCGGAAAGTTCTGAGGGCATGGAACGGGCTTTCTCTTTCATGCCCACTATCTTCAGCAGTTTGAGCCCGCGCTGTGCAGCCTCTAATTTGCTCTTGCCCAGCAGTTTGATGGGGCCTATGCACACGTTCTCCAGCACGCTGAGGTGATCAAAAAGATTAAAGGACTGGAACACCATGCCCATCTTGCGGCGCAGTTTAGGGGCGTCTACCTTTTCATCGGAGAGAAGCTCCTCGCCGTCCACCACGATGCTGCCGCTAGTGGGTTCCTCCAGCAGGTTCAGGCAGCGCAGGAAGGTGCTCTTACCCGTGCCGGAAGGGCCGATGATGGAGATGACCTCACCGCGTTTGATGTCAATATTGACATCATGCAGCACGGTCAGGTTACCGAAAGTTTTCTTGAGGTTACGGATCTGAATCATGACTGTGTGGTGCGGTGAAGGTTATTTAACTTTGCGGCTCAGGCAGTCCAGCGTGAAGGTGAACAGCCAAGCAATGAGGAAGTACAGCAGTGCCACCATGAGTAGGGGGAAGAAGGGATCAAAGGTGCGGGCGCGGATAATATCCGTCATCTTGGTGAGGTCCGCGATGGCGATGTAACCCACCACGGAGGTGTTCTTAATGAGGGAGATAACCTCACCTTTGAAGACGGGGAGCACACGCTTGATGGCCTGAGGCAGCACGATGTAGTAGAATGAGTGGAATGGCGTGAAGCCCATGGCGATACCAGCTTCGCTCTGCCCACGATCAATGCTGGTGATGGCGGAGCGGAACATCTCACTCACATAGGCACCGAAGTTCAGGCTGAAGGTGATGATGGCCACATACAGGGCCTCCACCTGTGTGCCCGCAAAGGCCACATAGTACATCAGCATGAGCAGGATGAGAATGGGTGTGCCGCGCATGATGTCGATGTATACCCGGGCTATCCACTGCCAGAATCGGTTGCGGCTCATACGCAGGTAGCACACGGCAGCACCCACCATCGTGCCGAATAAGGTGGAGAAGAGAGCAATAGCGAAGGTGGCTTTCAAGCCGTCCCAGATGAGCATGTAGCGCTTTTCTACGATGATGTTGCGGTAGAAGCTGTCAACAATGCTGCCGAGGATTCCTTCTGCCGCTTTAGTTACAGCGGAAGTCGGGGCTCCGGTGCCTTCTCGGCGCATGGCGATGACAGAGCTACTGGTGTAGTAGGGGGCAGAGAAGAGCACGCTTTCTGCTCGTTCCGAGGTGATGAGGAAACCGGAGGATGCGATATCAATCTGCCCGGCGGCCACGGCGGTGAGGAGGCCGTAGTAATCAATGTTCTTAATCTGAATCGGGCGGCCGATGTGGGCGGCAAAGCGGTAGATAAGCTCGGCGTCCATGCCTACTATTTCCTCGCCGCGCATGAAGACGATGGGCTCGGTGCAGGGCTCCATGCCCACGATAATGGGCTCACCCTCGGTGGGGATGTCCAGCTTGGGCATTTCAGCAGTGTCCGTATGGCGAATCCACTTCTCGCAGATGGCCTCCAGCTCTCCGCTTTCTTTGAGGCCGGAAAGGAACTCGTTAAACTGGCGGCAGAGCTGCTGACCTCTCTCCGTGTGATTGAAGGCCATGCCCATGAAGTTTTTGGGAAGGGCGGGATCCACGTAGAGAAGAATATTCGGCTTCTTGCGGGCCAGCGCGTAGCAGATGACGTCATCCATGATGGCGGCATCACAGATGCCTCTTTCCAGCGCGAGCATCATGTCCGCTTCAAAGTTGTGGCGCTGAAGTTCCAGCTCAGGGAAATGCTCCATCAGGTAAATGTCCTGCACGGTGCCCTGAGGTACACCCAGCTTGCGGCCTGTCAGGCTCTGTACAGCAATGGTGCCGAGCTGCGGGAAATCTTCCGTGGCTGTTTCTTCCGCCTCTGTGGCGGGTACTGCCTGAGGATTCACGCTGCCGTCATTACGCGTGGCAATGATGGAACGGCTTACATAATAGGGATCAGAGAAGAGAACGCTCTGCCCGCGCTCAGCTGTGATAAGGAAACCGGAGGAGGCGATGTTAATCTGTCCGGCGGCCACGGCAGTGAGCAGGCCATAGTAATCAATGTTCTTAATCTGTACCGGACGGCCGATATGGGCGGCAAAGCGGTAGATGAGCTCGGCGTCCATGCCTACTATTTCCTCGCCGCGCATGAAGACGATGGGCTCGGTGCAGGGCTCCATGCCTACGATGATGGGCTCACCTTCAGTGGGGATGTTCAGCTTGGGCATTTCAGCTGTATCCGTATGGAGAATCCACTTTTCACAGATTTCTTCTAGCTCGCCGCTATCGCGCAGTACCATCAGGAACTCATTGAACTGGCGGCAGAGGGTCTTACCTTCCTCGGAGCGGTTGAATGCCATGCCCATGAAGTTCTTGGGCAGCTGGGGGTCTTCATACAGGAGGATATTCGGCTTTTTGCGGGCCAGTGCAAAGCAGATGACATCATCCATGATAGCGGCGTCACAGTTGCCCTTTTCCAGAGCAAGCATCATATCCGCTTCAAAATTGTGGCGCTGGAGTTCCAGTTCCGGGTAACGTTCCATCACAGGTAGATATCCTGCACGGTACCCTGAGGTACACCTAGCGGTTTACCTGCAAGGCAACGCACGGAGATGGTGCCCACGGTGGGGACCTCTTCGTCAGTAGTAGTCACCTCAGCTTCGGCTGAGGGAGTGACCGCAGGCTGCGCTGCGGTCTCGGACTGGCCGGTGGAGGAGGGGTTTTCCGTGGCCTCTGCATGCACTGCAGGAGCCCAGAGCGCCGCCACCATGGACAGTATGGCTGCTATGAGGAGAGTGTGTTTCTTCATTGTTCACCATGCGGGGTGCACATTCCGCGCGCGGATTGTATCACAGTACAGCCCTATTTGGCAAGCTGAATATCAGCTGGATGTAAAAAAATAAATGGAGGCTTTTCGCTAGCCGTTTTGGGGGCGCAAAAGCGGCACCACTCGCTGGGAGTGATGCCGCCTGATAAGTAACAAAAATTACAGTGTTTTATCTTTAGTTTGCCGGGCGGGCAGGTACCTCACGACCGGTGACTACGGTTTCCAGCGGAATGCGGATGAAGCCGATGCCGCGGTTGCCGTTTTTGCCGTTGTTGTGGCAGGTCTCGTAGATGATGCCCACGTGGTTGTCATCCGTGAGGGCGATGCAGGAGTAACCCATGCACTGGCGGGAATCATAGAGGTAACCCTCGTTCCAAGTGGTGCCATCATCGTGAGAGGTGCGGATGGTCATGTTGTTACGGCCGCCGCTCTTGGGGTTAGAGAAGAGCAGGAGGCGTCCATAACGCTCCGTGTTAACGGCTACGAGTGAGGCCTGACAGGTGGGCTCACGAAGGGCACCCAGATTCGTGGAGTGCGGCTGCCATGTGCGGCCCATGTCACGCGTGACGTAGACGATTCGACTGCCCTGACGAGCTTCGTTACGGGCGTTAATCATGATGGAACCGTCCTCCAGCTCTACCACTTGGCACTCAGAGGTGCTGTGGGGTACGCCGTTGCCGTATGTCCAGTTCTTGCCACCATCCTCGGAGTAGCAGATGGTGCTCATGCACTGAGGATTAGCGCCGCGCTGCCAAATCTGGGCGGGGAATACGATGGTGCCGTTGCGCATGGTGATACCGTTGCCGGGGCCGGCAAGAATGGTAGTCCACTCGTCTTTCTTAATCTGGCGGGTCGGGTTCACGAAGTTACGGGACCAAGTGCGGCCGCCGTCATCACTGTAGGTCATTTCCCACTGGCCGGTGGTCTTTTCATTAAAGCCGGTGCTGGAGGTCCAGAGGGAAGCGCCGCCGCTCCAGTGGCAGACGAGGGACTGAAGCCAGATGCGGCCCGTCTGGTCCTGAAGGATGCAGGGGTCACCGCAGCCATTGTTTGCGCCGGGGCCGGCATCCATTGCTACGGTGGGAGTGGTCCAGGTCTGACCGCCGTCCGTGGAGCGCACCACGGCTACGTCGATATCCGCGCAGAGGTCGCCTTCGTGGTTGTAACGAGCGTCAAAGCAGGCGACGAGTGTGCCGTCGGCCGTCTGAATCATGCCGGGAATGCGGAAGGACACGCAGTCTCTATTGCCGCCATCGGGCTGGTTACTGACGGATTCGCCGGGCATGCCGAGCATATAGCCGATACGCTGAGTTACGGTATTATCAGAGCTGTACGTCTGGCCGCCGATAGTGGCCTTGATATTGCTGAAGCTGATGGTGCTGCCCACGAGGGAGCTATCGCTGGGGGTCACATCTGCCCAGAGCCAAGTGGTGCCGCCGGGGAGGGGCTTGTTGCAGGTGATAGTGACGGTGCCGTCAGCATTCGGGCGGGCCGTGCCGTAAACTTCACTGTTAAAGAATTCCATGCCCCTGTCATTGCCGGTGCGCAGGGTAACCTCGGCAATGCTGGAGGGGTTATCCACGTGGAAAGTAAGGCGTGTTACCTTCTTGGGGGATTCTGTGCCGCTGGCCTGTACACGGACGGCGAATACGGGGTTGAAGGGAGCCCGCTTCATGATGGGGTATACACCCGGGTTTACCACGCCGGCCTCGCGGATGACCATCGGGCCCATGTGGATGTCTAAATCATCAATGAGAATGCCGCCGCCCTCAGCTGTATCCGCCTCAAAGCGCAGGGCTGTCGTGCCGGTAGGCAGTTTCACTCTGGCCTTGCTGTAGCGGCCTACGGCGCGGTTTGTGTCCGTCAGCAGCTTCTTCTCGCCATCAGGAGTGATGGCAATGACGGTGAACTCAAACGGCCCACGGCGCGTCCAGCGCTCTGCCCAGAACTCACACAGCGTTTCACGGGTGAGGGGAGAATCAAAGGTGATGGTGGCGCGGCGATCCTGTCCACCCATCAGGCGGAGGGCATTGCGGCCGCTGTGGCCTTTGCCGCCGGCAATTTCTGCATGGCCGCGTTCAGCTGTCAGGGTACCAATGGAGAGAGCACCGTTAGTGATACCTCCGGTGCGGAGTGAATCAAAGCTTTCTGTGGCTGTAGCCAAGCCACACAACATCAGCGAAAGAATGGTGTGTTTAAGCATAGTCTATATTTACCATATAGAATAAGGGTTTGCAAGAAAAAAGCGAAGCGGAATTTTGTTGCTTGCCATGGCTGAGCTTAAATGCTAGAATGGCAGTGGCTATGAATGATATGCTTAGCAGGAAAAACGAGAAGAGGAGCAGCGCCGTGCAGGCTGTTATATTTCTAGGGGCTAGCTCGGTTTCCATGCTCGTGGCGGAAGAGGATGAGAGAGGGCTCCGTGTGCTGGATGTGCTCACTCAGCCCATGGCCTTGGCTGAGGATATTTTCCGTCTCGGTAACGTGTCTCGCGAAACGATGGACCGCTGCGTGAATATTATACGCGGTTACAATAGTCTGCTGGATGAGTACCGCCTCGGTGGTGTGGTTCAGGTGCGTTTGCTTGCCACGAATGTGCTGTTGAATGTGCATAACATGGATAGCATTACGAACCGTCTGCTTACCATTTGCGGGCTGCAGCTGGAAGTGATGGACGATGGTGAAATGACGCGTTTGCTGTACGTGAGTATGCAGGAAATGCTCACGCACCATGCCGAGTTGGAGAAGAAGCGGGTGCTGGTGGTTCATGTGGGACCTGGTAACACGCGCCTTTTGCTTTTTGACCGCGGCCGAATTACTTACTATGCTAGTTACCGCATGGGTGCTCACCGCACAGCAATGGCCGTGGGTGGTACGGAACTGGGCGCTGCCTCCGGGATTGAGTGTTCCCTCATTCGTGAGCATATCCGTGGTGTGGTGGAGCAGATTCTGCATGATTCTGAAACTGCACTCCCGGGTGAACCTGATGCTTTCGTTATCTTTGGGCCTGATTTTCACCATATTTCCTCCCCGCTTACGGAAGGGGAGGCGCTCACGCTGGACGAGCTCGCCACGCTTGTGGATGAAATTGCTGCCATTCCATTGCAGCAGCGCTGTGAGAAATTTAATGAGGATTATGCCACGGTGCAGGCTTTGCTTCCGGCTGCAGTAACTTATCTGAGCTTGGCGCGTGAGTTCGAACCCGGGCGTATTCTCATGCCCCGCGAAGAGTATGCATATGCCTTCCTGAGAAATCTTCTGCCCTCCCGCCGAGATGACCAGACTCTCGAGCATGAGGTGATTCATTTCGCCGTGCTGCTGGCTAATCGTTACAAGGTGGACCGCGGGCACAGCCAGCAGGTGCGCAAGCTCTGTACCTCGCTCTTTGATCAGCTGCAGAGTCTGCACGGGCTTTCCCACCATGACCGCTTGCTGCTTACGGTGGCCTCCATTCTGCATGAAATCGGTACGTTCATCAGCCCCAAGAATCACCACAGGCACGGGCAGTACATCATCCTGAACTCTGAAATCTTCGGACTTTCCCGTGAAGATGTGGAAATCATCGGTCTGCTGGCTAGGTATCACCGCCATGGCGCCCCGACCATGGATGAACACACCTATGCGGACTTGGAGCAGCCCACGCGCCTGCGCGTGCAGAAGCTTGCAGCGTTGCTCCGCGTGGCGGATGCTATGGAGCGTGCTCACTCTCACCGTATTTCTACCTTTACTGTGCGCTTCTCGGCTCGTAAGCTGGAGCTGCTGGTGCACGGTGTGCATGACCTCACCATTGAGAACCTTGCTCTGCGCAGTAAGGCAGGTCTCTTCACTGAGATTTTCGGCTATGATGTGCAGCTGCTGCCAGCACAGGATTAAGAAGAGAATCGATTTTTCTTGACTCTGCTCGTTATTACGTTATACTTTACATGAGAGGAATGGCATTTCTGCCAATGTATGTACGTTTAACTTGAGTCCCGAACCTTTCTGATGTTATGAAGAAGATATCACGAGTCCTGTTTACTAGTCTGATGGCCGCCGCAGGCTGCGGTGCGCTGTATGCTCAGGCTCCTGCTACGTCTCGGACGACTGCTCCCACTCAGCCTACTGTGGCTCCTGATGTGCAGCAGACACTCACGCCTCGTCAGCAGCGCCGTGCCGCGCGTGCTGCTGCTCGGGCTGCGGCTCGTGCTGCGGCGGCTGAGCGGGAGGCTGAACGTGCAGCAGCCGTTCAGGATTTGACTGCGCGCAATATCCGCTCATCTCAGTATGCCTCGGCACTACTTCAGGCTATTCATTCAGGTGATGAGGAACTGCTGGAGCTGTTGCTGAGCGCTGGAGTCAGTCCGGATGTGCGAGATTCCAATGGCGAATATGCTCTGCACTGGGCGGTGAAGACTTCGCAGCCTCATTTCATGGATTTGCTGCTGGAGGCCGGGGCTGATGTTGATGCCCGAAATCCCCGCACCCGTGCTACTGCGTTACATCTGGCCGCATGGAATGAGCGCCCGGAATGTCTTCGCCTGCTGCTGACTGAAGATGCGGATCCGGATGCCCAGGACGTGGCCGGTGAAACACCTCTTCACAGGGCCATTAAGATGGGTCGCACAGAGAATGTGCTGGCACTGGTGGCTGCCGGAGCTGATGTGAAGATTGCCAGTTATGAAGGGCTGACGCCTCTTATGGCTTCTCTGCGTGTAGGGAATAACGAGAGTGTGAGCGCTTTGGTAGCGGCCGGTGCAGTGAATAACCTTGCCGCTGCGGCTATGGTGGGCGATATGTATGTGCTGAACTATTTCATTACCGCAGGAGTGAAGGTGAATGCCCGTACGGATATGGGAGAAACGCCTCTGCACTTTGCTGCTGAGTTCGGTCATGTGGACTGCCTGAAGGCCTTGTTGGATGCCGGCGCTTGGATTCTCGTGAAGGACAGGCTGGGTTCTTCGCCGATTCATGAAGCTGCTGCAGGCGGGCATTTGGATTGCTTGACAGCCCTGCGTGATAAAGGCGCTGATGTGAATGCGCGCGGTGCTTATGGAACTACTCCTATCAGCCTTGCGGCTTCCGCCGGTCATGCTGATTGTGTGCAGTATCTTATTTCCGTAGGGGCTGATGTGAATGCCGCTGATGAGTACGGAGAAACGCCGCTCATCTGGGCAGCCACGAACGGCCATGCGGACTGCGTACGCCTGCTGCTGGCGGCTGGGGCAAATAAGGCCGCAGTGGACCGAGCCGGCGAGACCGCACTTCACTGTGCTCAGGCGAAGGGGCATGCGGAGTGTGTGCGCCTTCTCCGATAAGCTCTTCTTCTACAGCATTCTTAGAACGCCGGGTAGATTGCCCGGCGTTTTTCGTTTCATGGGGGAAGATGTAATTTGGCGTTGCAAAGGAGGATAGGGTAGGGTATAATGCCCGCATATAAGAGAGAAGTTTATGACTATGCATACGCTTAGATATACGCCTATTCCCGCCGCTTTTTATGCGAACCGCCGTGATAAACTGGCTGCTCAGCTGCCTGCCGGAAGCTTGGTTATCATTCACGCAAATGATATCTATCCCACGAATGCGGATGGTACTTTGGCACACCATCAGAATGCGAATCTTTTCTACCTGACCGGCATAGATCAGGAGGAAACGGTGCTGCTCATGCGAGTGATGGATGATGGTAGTCATGAGGATACTCTTCTTTTGCGTGAGACGAACGAGCATATCGTCATTTGGGAAGGTGCTCGCTTGGGCCGAGAAATGGCCACGGAACTGAGTGCTGTGGAGGATGTGCGCTGGACGGATGAGTATAACGCTCTGCTGGCTGAGTGGGTGCCCTCCGCTGGGGAAATCTGGCTGGAGCAGGATAATCATCCCCGCCGTAACACCTACGTGCAGACACGTAACGCCCGTATGGAGGCCGCTCTGCTTGCAGCTTATCCGGATGCGAAGGTGAAGTGCCTTTATGATATCCTTGCTTCCATGCGTATGGTGAAGACTCCGGAGGAGATAGAGCAGCTGCGCGAGGCCTGCCGTATTACCGGCGAGGGCTTTGTAGAGGTGCTCCGTAGCATTCGTCCCGGTATGGGTGAGTGGGAAATGGAAGGCAGGCTTAGCTCTGCCTACATTCGTCGCCGCGCTCGTAAGTTCTCCTTCCTGCCTATTATCGCCAGTGGTAAGGATACCTGTGTGCTTCACTATATCAGCAATCACAAGTGCTGTGAGGACGGGGACCTTATTCTCTTTGATATCGGCGCGGAGTACGGTGGTTACGCCGGGGATATGACCCGCACCGTGCCGGCTAATGGTAAGTATACACCCCGCCAGAAGGCCGTGTATGAGGCTTGCCTTGCCGTGCATCACTACGCCCGTGAAATCATGCGCCCGGGCTTGAAGAAGAGTGAGTATGAGCGCTTGGTTCGAGTGCGTATGGCTGAGGAGCTGGTGAAGCTGGGACTGCTTACGCAGGCGGAAGTGGACGCAGCGCCTGAGAATCCTCTCTGTGTGCGTAAGTACTTCATGCATGGTACTTCACACCCGCTTGGTATTGATGTGCATGATGTTGGTCCCGCTGACCCCATCTTTGCTGAGGGGCAGGTCTGGACTATTGAGCCGGGTATTTATATTCCGGCGGAGAACATCGGTATCCGTATTGAGACGGATGTGCTCATCCATGCGGACTATACAGAAGACCTCATTCCGGACGCCCCGCTGGCTGTAGCGGATATTGAGGCTATGATGGCGGGCTGAATGCAGCTTCCGCTAATCACAGAGAAGGGCAGTTGAAAGGCTGCCCTTCGTGACGTTGAAATCAATTATTAGTGGCGCTTGCGCAGTGTGTGCAAGCGCTGCTCCATTTTGGGGCGGAGGTTCTGTTCAATCCAAGCGTACGCGGCCTCAAGACCATCGGATTTGAATACGCGGCCTATCTGTGCTTCTACGCCTGTGGCATTGCCTGTAAGGCGTAAGAAATCATTGCTGGTAAACTCAATGAAGAGTTTGCCATCTATTTGTCCGCGGAAGGAAAGAATCCACTCGCGCACATACAGAGCCAGTATGGCATCCCCCACCCATGCTTGGGCGCGTGTTTTGGGGTCTAAATCAGGGGGTAAGGTGGACATGGCGCTTTTAAGTTTAGGCTGGAAGAATCAGGCGGAAAGGAGGCCGGGGATATCAACGCTGTCGGTCGGGATTATTGGGGCGCTCTCGGTTGTTGGAGCGGCTGTTGGGGTGGCACTGGGGAACATTTTCTCTACGCGCTGCTGTACTTCGGCCTCGGCATCAGAGTTCCAATAACCGGTGTCTAGCTCGATGGCTATGCTGGAGTAGGGGAGGCGGGTGTTCGTACGGATGAAGAGGAGGCGGTAGTCCTTAGCTGCCTGAGCAAGCTGCATATCGATTACTCTGCTGTTCACAGCATAGTGAAAACGGCTCAGTAGTAGGCTTTCCAGCGTGTCCCGGTGCTCTGTGATACCCGGTGCACGGTTTTCCGGTACGGCGGAGAGTTCGTGGCTTACCCATATGCGGGGCACACAGGCTCCTTGCCTTTCCAGCAAATCAAGTACCTCACGGAAAGTATCAACTGTACTGGTAGGTACATTGACGCACACAACGCTAGCCCCGGCGGGTAACGGATAGGCTGGCTCAGCTATCACAATCCAGTTCTTTGCACCCAGTTGCAGGAGATTCGGCGCGATTCTGTTGCGCGCTACATCTACGTCTTCCAATATGTTCGGGCTAAGGGAGTGGCATGAAGAGAAAGCGGCGGCTGCCGTCAGAACGGCTGCCGCCTGAAGAAGGTATCTGTGGGTGCGTGATTTCACGGGCGCACTCTTCCGGGCCTATTAGCCGCGGGCACGAGGCTCGCGCTCGCCGGCGGTCATTACACCCGGGCGAGTGGTGAAGGGGCCACCTGCTGTGGGGGCTTTTTCGGTGAAGGCTACGCCGGGCAGCTCGGTAGGCTTGCCGGCCACGGGGAAATCCTTGCGGAGAGGGTGGTACGGATAGCCATCCCACATCATGATGCGGCGTAAATCAGGGTGCCCTACGAACTCAATGCCCATCAGGTCATACTGCTCGCGCTCCAGCCAGTTAGCGGAGCGCCACAGCGGTACAAGGCTCGGTACAGAGCATTCGGACTCACTGACGGGGCAGCGCACCAGTAGATTGGCGCCGGTTTCTGCCTGCGTGATGGTGTAGTTCACTTCAAAGCGGGGCTCTTCGCCCAGATTATCCACGGAGGATACGCAGGTGAGCATGTCAAAACCGCAGCCGTCCTTGGCATAGGTCATGACTTCCACTAAATCTTCCGGGGTGATGGTAAGGGTGATGTCACCGCGGAACTCTTTGCGGTTTACCTGAGGGTAACGCTCGCAAATGCGGGTTGCGGCATCATTCTGAAGAGTGGTGAGATCTGCCATGGTACTAGGTGTCCTTTCTTTATCTCTTTCTGGAAATTAGTCAGTTATGGGCATCTTGGCTGTGATGGTATCAGCGTTTTGGGCCACGCGCGGCTCGTGGGTCTTGAAGAAGCCCTTGAGCGGGTGCTCAGTGTCCATAATCTTCTCCTTAAGGGTCATGAGACCCTGCAGAAGCGCTTCAGGGCGGGGAGGACAGCCGGAGATGTACACGTCCACGGGAACAATCTTATCTACACCCTGCAGTACGGAGTAGGAGCGGAACATGCCGCCGGAGCAAGCGCAGGCGCCGCAGGCGATGCACCACTTGGGCTCGGGCATCTGGTCCCAGATGCGGCGCACCAGCATAGCCATCTTGTAGGTGATGGTGCCGCAGATGAACATGAAGTCTGCCTGGTGGGGAGTATAACGGTTCACCTCAGAGCCAAAGCGGGAGATGTCATAGCGCGAGCAGGAGGAGGCCATGTATTCGATAGCGCAGCAGGAGGTGCCCATCGGCATGGGCCACAGGGAGTGCTGCTGCACCCAGTTGATAGCAGCCTCAGCGGTCGTGTAAAGGAAGCCGCCGTCGGCATCGGGGTCGCACATGTAATTCTGCTCGAGTTCCTGGAGATTGTCACTTGCCATAACGTATGGTACAGGGGGTGTGTCATGCTGCCCTGCTGGGGTAAGCATACCTTATTTTCTCTTTACAGGCAAGCCAAATTTGCGTGCTGTGTGAACATTTATCGTGATTGTCATGCATGCATATGCTGTGTTACTAAATAAATGCCCGAATAAATGCTTGACTCGCCTCTCATGGATAAGATAGAATACGGGGGTATGAATGCACGCACTCTCTGCTGGACCGCTTCCCTTATGGCGGTAGCTATGTCCGTGTCGGCACCTGTCATGGCGCAGGAGTCCACGGGTGATCCTTTCCTTGACGCCATGCTGAGTGATCAGCAGGCTGCTGAAGAATCAGAAGCTCAGCGCACAGCGGCTGATGCAAGTATGCGTGGACCGGCTGCTAATCAGCCGGCGGAAGAGGGAGCCGCTGCTGCACCTTCCGCTGAGGTTCCTGCACAGAGCGCTGCTGCCCGCCTTACCCGTCCTACGGCTGATATGGTAGGCGTGAGCAATGAGGTGATGGAGCGTGAGTTCGGTGATAGCACGGCTGTTTTTGCCAATGAGCACGTGTATGATGGAAAGCCTGTTCGCTCTGTGAACATTCGTTATATTTCCGGGCGTCGTGTGCTGCCGGATAGCCGCCTTCTGGATGTGGTGCAGACTCGCGCCGGTTCCCGCTATAACGCCACTCGTATCAATGAAGACTTGGAGCGTCTGATTCGTAATGGCCTGGTGGATGGTGACGCCCGCGTGGCTGTGGAGCCCTCCGGCAGCGGTGTGCGTGTAATTTTTGAGGTGCGTCCTGCTAGCGTGATGGGCGGTGTAGGTTTCACCGGTAATACCCGTTTTGATGAAGATGAACTGCGTGAAGGCCTGATGGAGAACACGGAAGGTGTGGTGAAGCCCCATACAAGCACGGAGGTTCTCCGTTCCGGTACCGCGTTCAATGATCAGAGCTTGGCAGCTGCCCGCGCTCGTATTATTCAGATGTATCAGGAAGCCGGCTATCCGGATACGAAAGTTTCTTGGCGCCACACGAATACTGCCCGTGAAGGGTACAGCGACGTGGTGTTCGATATTCAGGAAGGTCGTGAGGTGCGCATGCAGAATATTGAGTTCGAGGGCAATAATGCTTTCGATAGTGAGCAGCTGCGACAGGTGATGAAGACTCGCGAGCGCGGCCTCTTCACTTGGATTACTCATTCCGGCCGCGTGGACCGTGAGCAGTTGGAAGATGACCTTGCCAAGATTGTGCGTCTGTACCGTAACTACGGTTACCTTCGTGCACGTGTGGCTAAAGTGGAGTACTTTGACCGTGGCCGTGAGGATGGTCCTCAGAACCTCACCATGCGTATCACGATGGAGGAAGGCCCCCGCTACCGCGTACGTAACGTGGATTTCTCCGGTCTCAGTGTGTATAACTCCTCCGAGCTTATGCCCGGTATGAGCATGATTGGCGGTGATATTTACTCCTTGGAGAAGGTGGCGGATGACTCCACCATGATTCGCCGTTACTATGGTGCCAAGGGGTATGCTGATGCTGATGTGCGCCCTGACATTAACGAAGTCGGCGTGGATGCTGACGGAAACCGCCTTGTGGATATTAACTATGTGGTGGAAGAGGGTGAGCGCTACTCCGTTGGCCGAATCAATGTGCTGGGTAATACCAAGACGCAGGCCCACGTTATCCTTCGTGAGCTTCCGCTGAAGCCCGGCCAGCCCCTGAACTCTGTGGATTTGGAGACGGCCCGTCGCCGCTTGCAGAACTTGAACTACTTCGGTAACGTGGAGGTGTCTCAGTCTGCCTCCGGTACTCCCGGATATCGCGATATTAACGTGAACGTGCAGGAGAAGATGACTGGCAGCTTCAGTGTGGGTGTGGCATTCTCTTCCATCGAAAGCGTGTATCTGTACACCACTATTACTCAGTCAAACTTTGATATCGGTGGTTTTACCAACGGTACCTTTGTGGGTGGTGGCCAGCGCCTTTCCATCTCTGCTCGTCTGGGTACAGAAACGCAGAGCGCTTCTGTTCACCTGCTGGAACCCTGGTTCTTGGATCGTAAGATTTCATTGGGTAATGAGCTCTTCTACTCTCGCTCGACTTACATGAGTGATTACTATGAGCAGACGAATTACGGTTACGCTGTGACCCTTCGCCACGCTCTCAGTGATCTTACCAGCATTAAGGTGGAGTACCGCATTGAGCAGTACAATCTGGACCCGGAGCCGGGTGCTCCCATCTTCTTTGAGCAGAACAGCGGAGATTTCACTCGTAGCAACATCCGTTTGGCTTACGAGTATGATTCCCGTGACGCTCAGATTACACCGCGTAAGGGTGGGCATCTGGAGGTGTTTGGTGCTTGGTCCGGCCCCGGAAGTACGGTGGAAACCATTAGCGGTGGTATCAATGGTTCCTACTACTACAATTCTTTCTGGGATTCCATCTTCAGTGTGAACTTCGGTGTGCAGACGATTGATACCGTGAATAGTGATGAGGAAGTGCCGCTCTTCGAGCGTTGCTACCTTGGTGGCCCGAACAACCTGCGTGGCTTCCGATATCGTGACGTAGGCCTTGTGGACGAGGCTGTCGCCGGTGATGAAACTATGGGTGGTAAGACCTCCGCTTATGTGCAGCTGGAAGCTTCATTCCCGCTGGTGGATTCCCTGCGCTTTGCTGTGTTTGCAGATGCCGGCTTCGTGAATGCTGACAGCTGTGACTTCTCCACCTCCACATATTCAGCAGACGTAGGTGTTGGCCTGCGCTTGAACCTGCCGATGGGGCCCATTGCTGTGGACTATGCCATTCCGGTGAAGACCGGTGAGGCCATTGACCGCAGTGGCCAGTTCCAGTTCTATGTGGACTATAAGTACTAATTGTACCTGAACATATTATCAGAACATCCCCCCGGTTGCTGTAACCGGGGGGATGTTCGTTTTCTCCGTCTGCGAGGAGTGGAGCTTTATGCAAGTGGGTTAGCGGTTTGCGGAGCGAAGCTTGATAACGCAGTTTTGGAAGCCTCGTTCAGCCGCGATGTCTGCAGCTGTCTGGCCATTTTTGTCTCTCAGGGTGGTGTCAGCAGCTCCGTCCAACAGGAACTGAATGGCGGCAAGGTTGCCATACCACGCGGCGTAGTGCAGGGCTGTCATGCCGGAATTATCCGTTGCATTGACATTGGAGCCGGCCTGAAGAAGTTTGATGATGCAGGCGCTACGAGTACTGGCAAACTCATCATGGGTGTCTCGTTGGTTGATGATGGGGAAGGCACAGGCACTGATGAGCGGAGTAAATCCACTGTTGTTTCTCAGCTCTGCCGGGTTTTTCAAGAGGAGGCGTTCCACACAGCGAGGACTGCCGAATTGTGCTGCGATGTGAAGAGCTGTGTTGCCTTCGTTATCTGTCAGGTTAATATCAGCATTATTCAATAGCGCGATACTTGCTGCCGTGGTCTGATCATACATACAGGCAGACATCAGAATGGTTTCTCCTTCGTGATTCCGGGCATTGACATCGCCACCATTCTCCAGATATTGTCTGATAGTATCATCCTCTGTAGAGATGCGGGCCGCAGCGCAAGCTTCATTAATGGTAGGCTCGTGCAGGAGGGGGGCAAGCAGGACGCCTCCCAGTCCTAAGGCGCTAACTCCGCAGATGCAGGCTAAGGTAATGAGAGTTTTCTTATTCATGGTGCGGTTCTGTTTGTTTGCTGTGGTTGTGCTCATGGCAGTATATTAGGTGGTGTGTGTGATTATCCGGAATGATGGTTGCCGGTAATATGCTTTCATATTGTACGATGCATACTCTGCCTGTTATGTTCAAAGGTAAATGCAAAAAAAGCCCTGCGAACAGCAGGGCTTGTACGGTAAAGATGAGGGCGGGATGCTTCAGCGTGTGAGCTCTTGGAGCTGCTGCCGCATTTCCCGTACGATTTCCGGGTGCTGAGGGGCGATGTTTCGCTGTTCCTGCAGGTCGGTGCTGAGATTGTAGAGGTGGTCAGTCCGCCCTCTACGGTAGTATTTGTATGGGCCCCGGCGCAGGGCCAGCATGCCGCCGTTATTGCTTTCAATGATGTGTGGGGCACCCGTGGTATCCTGTCCCAGAAGGGCTGGCAGAAGGTTGCGGCTGTCCGGCAGGGCTCCATCAGGTATCTTGGCTCCCGCGAGGGCCGCAAGGGTGCGAGCAAGGTCTACTTGGCTGATGAGTGCAGGGCAGTCTCCCGTGCCAGTGCGGCCGGGCCAAGAGACGATGAAGGGCACGCGCGTGCTGCCTTCCATGATGCCGTATTTTCCTCCGGTAAGTTTTCCATCACGCCAAGTGCCGGCGCTCATGGGAGCCACGGGATTATGGCCGGCGCAATCACGAATGGAGCCATCAAAGTATCCATCGTTGATGACGGGGCCGTTATCACTGCTGAAGATGAAGAGGCAATCACTGTAGCCATGCTCAGTAAGAGCCGCCCGGAGGCGCCCGAGGCAGTCATCCATCTGCACAGTCACATCACCGCGTATGCCCATGCTGCTGCGCCCCTGAAAGCGTGGGTGCGGGGCTCGCGGTACGTGAATGTCATTCGTGGCGAAATACAGGAAAATGGGTTTCTGCATGGCCGCGCTTTCAGCGATGAAGCTGATAGCCTCTTCCGTGAGGCGGTCCGCCATGTCTTCATCCTTCCAGAGGGCTGAAGCACCGCCGCGCATGTATCCGATGCGGGGAATGCCGTCAATGACGCTGCAGTTGTGCTGCGGGCCGTTGCTGCGGGCGAAAGATCGCACTAGCTGTGGGTGGGTGCTGCCAAGAGGTTCACCGGGGAAAGGGGTGCTGTAGCTCACGCTGATGGGGTCCGTGGGGTCTAGATTCACCACGTGACCATTCCGGAGATAAACGCAGGGTACACGGTCGCCTGTGGCTGCGAGTATGAAGGAGTAATCAAAGCCAACCTCGTTCGGGCCGGGGGAGATATGGCGGTTCCAGTTTGTGGGTTCACTGCCGCAGCCAAGGCCGAGGTGCCACTTGCCGATGACGGCTGTGCGATAACCGGCGCTGCGCATGAGTGAGGGCAGGGTGGCTTCCTCTTCCTCCGTGGGGAGTATGAGTTTTGCATCCCCGGGCAGTATGCCCGTGCCGCGGCGGCGCCAAGCATAGCGGCCGGTGAGCAGGGAGTAGCGCGAGGGGGTGCATACGGAGTGGGTGCTGTGAGCATCCGTGAAGCGTAGCCCTTCATCTGCCAGACGGTCCAGATTAGGGCAGGGTACACCTTCGCAGCCGTAGGTGGAGGTATCATGATAACCGAGGTCATCCGTGTAGAAGATGACAATTGCCCGGGGGCGTTCTGCTGCCATCAGCGGCAGTGCCAGCAGGGCCAAGTGTAGCAGGTGGCGGAACATGGTACCATTATAACAAGTTTTGCCCGCTTGTCACGTAAAAAAAAGGCCGCGCACACCTTTGGGGTATGCGCGGCGGGAAGTACTGGGGCTGCTTGGGGCAGCCGAGGGGTTAGTCTTCTTTCTTGTCATTCTGCACAAGCTTGGCGCAGCAGACGATGAAAAGGCCCCATACGATGCCGCAGGAAAGCAGCATGGTGATGATACCGGCGATTGTCATATCTTGTCAGAAAAGGTGGGTTAAGGGTTATTCCGGCTTGTTAATGTTCTTATGGAACTTGTTTGATGTGTGGATGACAAAGGCGAAGAAGCCTGCCACCAGCAGTACCCATACCAGCGGGAAAATGGCACCGGGTTTCAGCTCCAGAATGTTTGTGATGTAGGCGCAGGGCTTATCAATGATGTTTTGGAAGACCCATGCTGCGAAAATGGTGAACATGAGGATGGGTGTAATCCAAGTGACGAGGAAGCCCACGGCGCGTGGGAGGCGCAGGCAGGAGCCGTGGCGCAGCTCAGCCATGCCCTTGTTTGTTCCCCATACCACGGAGAAGAGGTAGAGGTAAAGGCCGGTGGTAACGTACAGGCAGATGTTGCCGAACCAGAAGTCCAGCGTATCCAGTGCCAGCAGGTCCGTGGTGAACCAAGCCACCAGCAGGGCACCGCAGGTGAGCAGCATGGCCAGCAGAGAGATGCTCTGGATGCGGCGCAGACCCCAGAACTCTTCCAAGAATGCCACGCCCGGCTGGAGCATAGAGATGGCGCTTGTGACGGCGGCAATGAAGAGCAGTACGTAGAAGAGGGTGCCGAAGAGCTGGCCACCGGGCATGCTGTTGAATACCTGAGGCAGCACGTTGAAGCCGAGGCCGAAAGTGTTAGCGCCTGCTGCAGCCGCTACACCCAAGAAGCCTACTGCTGCCGGGATAATCATCATGCCGGCCATGCCTACCTCAGTGGCGGCATTAGCGGCATTGGCCGTCAGGGAGCTCAGGGCTACGTCCTTGTTGCGGCGCATGTAACTGGCGTAGGTGCACACGGTGCCGAAACCTACGGAGAGGGAGAAGAATACCTGACCGGCGGCCGCAAGCCAGAGCTGCGGATTCAGCAGGCCGCTGAGTACGCTGATGTGGCGAGTCTCGATTTTGGCGGCTCCGGGGTTTTCCGTCTTAACCTTAGCGATGAGGGCTTCCTGCTGCTCGGCAGTGGCGCCTGCAGGTATCATGCCCACTGTGGTGCGACCTGTCTCGGTGACCTCACCGGTGCGGGGGCCCTTAGCCTCATTCACGGCCACGAGGATGGTCTTATCCGGGTTCCACATGTAACCAAGGCCCTGGCTGATGCTGCGCTCGGGGTGAGCGGGATCAGGGGTGCCCATGGTCAGCACACGCATCAGCACCAGAAGGCAAGTGACGATGAGCACAGGCATGCTCCATTTGCAGAACTTCTCGATACCTTTGCTTACACCGCGGAAGATAAGGTAGAAGTTAATGATGAGCACGATAAGGAAGAAAATCAGGGCGCTGCTCTCTCCGGAGAAAATGTGGCCGTCACCGGGCAGACCCACGAAGTTGACGAAGAAGTTGCCGTACTCTTCTGTGGAGCTCAGGCTCAAATCACCTATGGCGGTGTGCCAAGCGTAGCCGAGAGTCCATGCTTCCAGATAGATGTAGTACATAGCCAGCGCCAGAGGGGCAAGCACGCCCATGATGCCGAGGTACTTCCAAGCTCGGGAGCCGGATAGGCGGTAAAAGATAGCAGCTGTACTGTGGGCTCCGAGGCTGCCGCCACGGCGGCCTATGCCCCACTCTACCCAGCTGATGGGAATACCCAGCAGCAGGAAGGCGCAGAAGTATGCTATCATGAAGGCACCACCGCCGTACTGGGCTGCCAGGCCGGGGAAGCGCAGGAAGTTACCGAAGCCGATGGCGCTGCCGGCTACTGCCAGCATCACGCCAAGGTTCGTGTTCCAACTTTCGGATTTGGGTTGTTTTGACACGGTGTCAGATGGGGGTGAGGTTTGAATTATGAGAAGGGTTCGCGGTCGTATTTTGTTTCTAAATCTTTATTACGGTGGCGGAAACGGGGAGACGTGTGAGCCACGAGGCAGAAGAAGATGGTGACGATAAGAACCCAAGCCAGCGGCAGAATAGCGCCGATTTTACCTTCCAGCAGGTTGGTGATGTGATAGCTTTGCTTCACGAAAAGGTTCTGGTACAGCCATGCCAAGAAGATGAAAATCATAATGGCAGGTGTAACCCAGTTAATAAGGAAGGCGATACCGCGGTTGATGGGGATGAGTGAGCCGCTGCGCAGCTCGGCAAGCCCCGCCGGGGTGCCCCATATGAAGCGGAAGACGATGAGGAAGAGCGCAGAGCTCACATACAGGCTCAGTGTGCCCAGCCAGAAGTCCAGCGTATCCAGTGCCAGCAGGCCATCCGTGAACCAGATGACGATGACGGAACCGATGCCCAGCAGCATGGCAATAAGGCTCACGCTCTGTACGCGGCGGAGGTTCCAGAACTCCTCCACGAAGGCTACTGCGGGCTGTGTGATGGAAATGGCACTCGTGATGGCACCGATGGAGAGCAGAACGAAGAAGAGTGTGCCGAAAATCTGGCCACCGGGCATGCTGTTGAATACCTGCGGCAGTACATTGAAGCCGAGGCCGAAGGTGCTTGTACCTGCAGCTGCTGCAACTCCGAGCAGGGATACGGCGGCAGGGATAATCATCATGCCGGCCAAGCCTACTTCAGCCACCTCATTGGCCGCGTTAGCCGTGAGGGAGCCAAGGGCGATGTCCTTGCGGCGGCGTACATAGCTGGCATAGGTGCAGACGATGCCGAAGCCGATGGACAATGAGTAGAAAATCTGCCCGGCTGCGGTAATCCACATATCCGGGTTCAGCAGACCCTTCATCAGGGTGATTTCCTCGCGCTCGATGGTGGCTTTCGGGTACTCCTGCTGCAGGCGGGATATGAGGGCAGCTTCCTCTTCAGGTGTGGCAGAGGCCGGCACCATACCGATGGTCTTGGGCTCCTCAGCGCTAGTGTCCACCAGCATCACCTTATTCGGGTTCCACATGTAGCCGAGACCTTCGTTTACGTTGCGCTCGGGGTGGGTTGCATCCGGAGTGCCCATGGTCAGGACGCGCACGAGGATGATGATGGCCGTGATGACGAGAATGGGCATGCTGATTTTGCTGAACCACTCAATGCCCTTGTTAACACCTCGGTAAATGAGGTAGAAGTTGGCAGCCAGTGCCAGCAGGAAGAAGATGAGCAGCGTGCTTTCACCTCCGGTGAACACGGAGCCGTCTCCGGTAAGTCCGGTGAACTTCGTGAAGAAATCTCCGTATTCAGCACTTGTGCTCAGGTTAAGGTCACCTGCGGCCGTGTGCCATGCGTAGCCGAGGGTCCAGCCTTCCAGCGCGATGTAGTACATGCTGATGGCCAGAGGCACAATAATGCTCACGAGGCCAAGGTACTTCCAGCACTTTGTTTGAGAGATGAGGTAGAAGATGGAGGACGAGCTGTGTCCGCCCAATCTACCACCCTTTCGGCCTATGGCCCATTCCACCCAGCTGAGCGGAATGCCCATCAGCAGGAAGGCGCAGAAATACGCTATCATGAAGGCGCCGCCGCCATACTGGGCCGCCAGCCCGGGGAAGCGCAGGAAATTGCCGAAACCGATAGCGCTGCCGGCTACTGCCAGTACGACGCCTAGGTTGCTGCTCCAATTCTCGTTTTTAGTTTTTGTGCTCACGGTAATGGCCGCCATTATACGCGCGCGTATGTTGGATTGTCAAGGTAGAAGTGCGCCCTCCAAGTCATCTGAGTATGAAAAAAATCCCTGCGGTGAGAACCGCAGGGATTTTTGAAGGATTTGTGTCCGTTAGACTTAGATCTGGCCGTAGAGGGTCTGGCCCTTGGACAGAAGGTCATCAGCGGCAACCTGAAGGCGCTCGGCGATACCCTGCTCACCCTTCTTCAGGTAGGAGCGGGGATCGTATACCTTCTTGTTACCCACCTCACCGTCAACCTTCAGCATGCCGTCGATGTTCTGGCACATGTGCAGAACGATGGGCTTGGAGAAAGCGTACTGGGTGTCGGTGTCGATGTTCATCTTCACCACGCCGTAGGAGATAGCCTCGCGGATGTCGCAGAGGTCGGAGCCGGAACCGCCGTGGAATACCAGGCGCATATCCTCACCGTGCTTCTCCTTCACCACAGCCTGACCGTCGCGCAGGATGGTGGGCTTCAGCTTCACAGCACCCGGCTTGTATACGCCGTGTACGTTACCGAAGGTAGCAGCCAGCATGAACTCGCCAACGCCGTTGAGCGTCTCGTAGGTCTGCAGCATGTCAGCGGGGGAGGTGTAGAGCTTCTCAGCGGGTGCGCCGGAGGTGTCCACGCCGTCTTCCTCACCGCCTACAACACCGATCTCGATCTCGAGAACGATACCCAGCTCGGCGCACTCGGCAAGCAGCTGCTTGGAGAGCTCAAGGTTCTGAGCCATGGGCAGAGCGGAAGCGTCCAGCATGTGGGAGTTGAACAGGGGGCCTTTGCCCTCGGCGATGCGCTTCTTGCTCTCGGCAAGTAGGGGACGCAGGAAGCTGTCCACCTTGTCAGCCTGGCAGTGGTCGGTGTGCAGAGCAACGAATACGTTGTACTGCTCGGCGAGGCGGTGTACGGCCTCAGCCAGCACGATGGCGCCGATGGCGGAATCCTTCACGGCGGTGCCGGAAGCGAACTGACCGCCGCCCAGAGAAATCTGGATGATGCCGTCGGACTTAGCCTCGGCAAAAGCCTTAAGGGCGCCGTTGATCACCTCGATGGTGGTCACATTGATGGCCGGGTAGGCATAGCCTTTAGCCTTGGCCGTATCAAGCATCTTGATGTACTGTTCTTGTGTAGGTACAGGCATGGTACTTATCTGTTGTTTATCGTTCTTAACTGCGGGCGTACCCCGCATTTCACGCGCACATTGTACCCTGCTACCTCCGTTCTGGCAAGCAAAAAGTGTGAAACTATTCATTTTTCACTCACTTGCGATGTTATATGTTGCGATGGTGTGTGGGGGCGAGATTGCATACATATGGGATGAAATGTTTGACGCCATGATAACTTGACGCAGTAGGGGTGGATGTGCTATACTGTCGGTAGGTGATGAGATAACCAGTCAGGGGTGAAGAAATGTTCTGTGGCCGGTTATGGAGTCAGCTGACACCCCCTGAGGTAATCTGTACACTGTTTTCTGATTATGGATAACGAAACACCACTGCCGCATAATGCTTCCGGCCTTGCACTGCCACCTGATTTGGTGCTGGGTAAGTACCGCATTGTCCGAAAATTGGGGCAGGGTGGCTTTGGTATTACATATTTCGCAAAGGATATTCATACCGGTGATGAGGTGGTCATAAAGGAGAATCTGCCATTTTATTACTCCAAGCGGAATGAGACTACTCTGGAGGTGAGCCCGCTGGGTGGACCGGATTCCCAAGCGCTGTATGAGAAGTCTATCCTTCGCTTCATTCAGGAGTCTCGCTTGCTGGCAAAGCTTTCGCACCCGAATATTGTGCCGGTGCTGTCTGGTTTTCAGGCTTTAGGAACGGCCTATTACGTGATGCCGTGGGTAGGTGCCCATGACTTGCAGAATGCCGCTCCGGCGCCGGATGTGATTAACGAGGCATGGCTTGTGCCTATTCTTTACGATATTCTGAGTGCGCTGGATTATCTTCATGGCCAGAATATTCTGCACCGTGATCTTAAGCCCAATAATATTCTTCTGAAAGATGGGCGCACACCCATCATTATTGATTTTGGTACGGCTCGTGCTCTTAAATCTGCGGTTTCGGCCACGATGGTGAGTACCCCCGGGTATACTCCGGCGGAGCAGGTTACCAAAGGTGGGAAGCGTGGCCCTTGGACGGATTTGTACACCCTTGGTGCAACCTGTTATCGCCTTATTACAGGGGCTAATCCTCAGGAAGCTGTATCCCGCATGATGTCCGGAGATAAGATGCCTCTGCTTGCGGAGCGTCCCGAACTTCGTAAGCGTTTCTCTGTTGCCGTGTTGGAGGGTGTGGATAAGGCGCTGAGGCTGGAATCGACCGAACGCTGGCAGACTGCCAGAGACTGGCAACGCTCCTTGCCTGATCCTCGCCCGTACGATTTAGCTCGCGAGGTACGCGTCCTGAAGGAGAAATTGGCCGCTACTGAGACGGATAGGAAGAATCTTCGTTACATGCTGACCGCTCTGCTGGAACGAGATGGAGTACCGGAGGATGTGCTAGATGAAGTACTGGGTATCGGGGCTGTTCCCGGCCCGGAGGAGCTGAGCGTTGCTTTGCTGGAGGCATCTGCCGCGGGGCAGACTCCCCGTGTACGCGTTCTGCTGAATCTGGGAGCCAATTTGAATGCGCTGACCCCGGAGGGTGATAATTCACTCTTGCTGGCGGTGAAAGGCGGACACACTGCGTGTGTGGCCGTTCTTCTCAGTGGCCCTGAGGATTGTGAGCGGGTGCAGGATGCTGTCCGGGTTGCGGCTCAAAATGGCAGCGCCGACATCCTGCGCTATCTGTTGGCGGTTCCGGGGGTAAAGGTTTGTTCCCGCGGGATAGATGGGCAGACTCCCCTTCATTTGGCGGCACTTGCCGGGCAGGCGGAGGCTCTTCGCATACTGCTGTCAGTGCCCGGAGTGGACGTCCGCTGCCGGAATGCAGCTGGTGAGGTCCCTCTGCAGCTGGCCGAGGTCTGGGGGCATAGTGCCTGTGTGAGTTTGCTGAAAGCGGCAGGGAGCTGATAGTATTTCCTGTAAGCTGAAAAATCTCCGAAATGATTGAACATAATGAGTGGCGGTGGTGTCCGATAAAATGTCAGTTAGTTAGATGATATGAATAAGTGCGGCACAGCTGCTGAATCTTCCGGTGACAGTGGAGCTCAGAGAGCTCTGCCTGTCGGGCTTTGTCTGGGGCACTACGAGATAGTCGAAGTGCTTGGGCAGGGCGGGGATTGTATCACCTACCGGGGGCTGGATGTAGAGTATCAGAAGCCGGTTGTTATTAAAGAGTTTTGTTCCAGTAGCTGTTCCTGCCGACTTCCGGATGAGATGGAGCTTGTTCCTCGTTCCGGGGATGAGGCGGAAGTCATATTTAGGCAGGGTCTGCAGAAGTTTATCAGCCGGGGGAATACGCTGGCGGGTACTTCACTGCCGGGTTTTCCTGAGCCGTGGGGTGTTTTCACTGCCCTGGGTTCTGCTTATTATGTGCGCCTCTATGAAGAGGGTAGTTCACTGTCCAGCCTTGCTATGCCGGTAGAGCGCATCACGGAGGATTGGCTCCGGAGGCTTCTGGTGGCCGTTCTATCCTCTCTTTCCACTCTGCATGGGCAGGGGCTGCTGCATTCCCGAATTTCGATGGACCATATCGTCCTGCGCAGGGATGGTTTGCCTGTCCTCATTGGTACTGAACTTTTTAATGGGGCCGAGACCGAGTTTCTTGCCCGTGACAGGAATACTTTCTTCTGCATGGCGCCGGAGTATTTTGTGGCTTCCCGGAAGCCGTCGCCCTGCTCGGACCTATACTCGCTGGGGGTGGTCTGTTGCCGCCTGATGACGGGCGAGTACCCGCCTGTGGCCGGCCAGCGCATTCTTAGCAGTGATTCATGGAAGCCGCTTAGTTCCTGCCCCGCTCTTCGTGGGAAGTTTAGTCCTGCATTTTTAGGGATGATTGATAAGGCCCTTTCTACGGAGGAGGAAACTCGCTGGCAATCCGCTGATGAGTGGCTTAAGGCGCTAGGTGAGCTGCCTCAGTCTGGATGTCTTCCGGCAGGAAAATCTCGCCGTGGGGGAAAGATTATTGCTACTGTTGCTGTGCTTGCTGTGTTAGCCGGTGCCGGTGCTTACCTGCTGAACAGCTCTCCTCAGCAGGTGGCTGAGATGCTTGCTGGCAGCGATTCCGGTGTGCGGCCGGAGGTTTTTACTCAGTCCCGGAAGGTAAACTCGGGGATGGCTCAGGCTGCCCGTGAATCTGACGCGGATAAACTCAGCCGCCTTATTGAGGCAGGGGGGGATGTGAACGCGGTTGATTCCTCCGGCCTTACCGCCTTGAACTGGGCAGTGTATCATGGTAATGCGGACTGTGTGCGGCGCTTGCTTGCTGCTCCGGGAATTGATGTGAATAAGGCTGATTTACAAGGCTTTACTCCTCTTTTTTGGGCTATTTATAAGAATAATACTGAGTGTGTGCAACTTTTGCTGGCGGCTCCCGGTATCGATGTTAATCGGCAGGATAAGAATGGCTGCACACCACTCTTCTGGGCTGCACGTAACGGCTTCTCTGATGGCATGCAGTGCCTTCTGAATGCTCCGGCTATCGGCGTGAATAAAGCTGGCTTGGAAAACAAAACTCCTTTGTATGAAGCTGCTCTCAATGGGCAAGTTGAGTGTGTGCAGCTCTTGTTGGCAGCTCCCGGAGTGGATGTGAATGCCGCTGATATTCAAGGTATGACGCCGCTGAGTGTTGCGGCTGATTCTGGGCATACCGAGTGCGTGCGATGTCTGCTGGCTGCTCCCGGAGTATCAGCGGGGGGAAGAGATAAGTTCGGGCGCTCCGCTTTGGATATGGCTGAAGACGCCGGGCATACAGAAATTTTGGAACTGCTGCGCCTCTCACGGCCTTAATTTTCTTTATTCACAATACTGGATTCTAATTATTCAGACATTTATATTATGGACTCAGCAAATATAATATCCGCCTCATCTGACTTGGGGAATGTTGTGGAACTGATGGCTTTGCCTCTCCCTATTAAGCTCGGTGAATATAGGCTTGTAAAAGTGTTGGGGAGTGGTGGTTTTGGTATTACCTATCAGGCTGTTAGTGAGAAAACAGGTTTGCGGGTCGTGATAAAGGAAAGCTTACCTTGTAAATATGCCCGGCGTACTCCTCCTTCTCTGAATGTAGAGCCCATAAACGATGAGTCCAAAGAGAAGTTTGAAAAGGCCCAGAAAAGCTTCATAAATGAGTCCGCCGTGCTTTCTAGGCTGGATCATTCGAATATAGTGAAGATTTTGGATAGTTTCAAAGCTTTGAACACGGCTTATTACGTTATGCCTCATTTAGGTGGCATTGAGCTACAGAAGGCGGCACCTCCTGCTAGCCGGATAAGTGAGGAGTGGCTTAGCCCTATTCTGAAAGCGTTGCTGCAGGCACTGAATTATCTTCACGGTCGTAAGTTGCTTCACCGTGATATTAAGCCGGAGAACATCATTCTTTGTGGTGAATCTAAGCCGGTTCTTATAGATTTCGGCTGTGCACGGCCTACGGAAAGTGAGACAACTCTCACTAAGTTCTGCTCGGGTGCGTTCACTCCTCTGGAGATGATTCAGAGCAAGGGAGATTGCGGGAACTGGTCTGACCTTTATTCTCTGGGCGCTACCTGTTATTTCCTGATTACCGGAGAAACTCCGCCCAAGTGTCAGGATAGAATCTCTCAGGACCCCTACGTCCCCCTTGCCGGAAGAACTGAATTATTTCAACGTTTCAGTCCCGATTTTCTTAAGCATATTGATACCTCTCTTCGGCATAAGACTTCTAACCGCTGGCAATCCGCTCAGGAATGGATTGATGCCTTGGATGAGGATTGTAACAAGACTGATGGCGTTGCCTTGCGGAAGGCCGCAGAAGCGGGAAATGTGGATGAATTACGCCGCCTTATCTCTAAAGGAGTGGATGTGAATTATTCAGGGCGTAAGGGGTATACTGCTTTGCACCGTGCTTCCTATGAGGGGCACACTGAGTGTGTGAAATACCTGCTGAGTATCAATGGAGTGAATGTGAATAAAAGAGATGAAGCAGGATTGACTCCGCTGCACAGGGCGCGCCCGAATTGTGTACCTCTTCTACTTTCTGCTCCGGGGATAGATGTGAACATGGAGGATAAGAAGGGGCGCACTCCTCTTTGTTTTGCTGCTAAATGTGGTGCTACCGAGCGCCTGCAGCGCCTGCTTCTCTCTCCGGAGGTCATCGTGAACGCCGCGGATGCCGAGGGCTTCACCCCGCTGCATTATGCTGTTCGTGAGGGGTATACTTCCTGTATCCTGATGCTTCTCGCTGCTAAAGGGGTGAATGTGAATGCCGCGGATAAGAAGGGGAATACTCCCTTGATTCTGGCTGCCATTTATGGTAACTCGGAAGCGGCTCAGTACCTAATGGCTTGTCGGGATGTGCGCACTGAGTTCAGGAATGAGGAGGGGAAGACTGCTGCTGAAGTTGCCGCGCAACTAGGGCATCGTGATATTGTGGGGATGTTTTCCCTTGAGGAAAAGAAGCCGCGCAAGGGTATTTTGCGTTTTCTTGGCTGGGGTATGGCAGGGCTTATACTGGGCCTGAGCTGGATGCCATTCAATTCTGTTTTGTTGCATTCAGCTGTGCGCTGTTCCGGTACGGGCTTTCTTAAGTTCATGCTTCATCTACCGGGTACCTCCGTATATTCGGAAGGTCCTGGGGGCTCTCTTATAGTGCAGGCCGCTGCCGGGGCTGATGTGGCCTGTTTGGAGGCTCTGGCTGAAAGGGCTGATTTGGACCCCAATTATTTGGATTCCAAGGGGAATACAGCGCTTTGTGTGGCTGTGCGTAATGGTCGAGAGGAGGTTGTGAGGTGCCTCTTGTATAATCCGCGTATTGATGCGCAGCAGCCGGACTCCTCCGGACGCACCCCCCTGGAACAGGCCCGCGCTACTGGTAATGCGCATATCATACACCTTCTGGAGAACGCTATCCGTAATGCCGATAAGAAGGACGCTGCGGAGGCCCTTGCCGGCATGAATATTACAGCTGACCGCTACACCGAGGTGATGCCTCGCTGTATTCAGGCCGGTGATATTGATACACTGCGTCTGCTGCTTTCTGTCGGTGTGGATGTGAACTCCCCGGTCACCTCTGAGGGGAAAACATCCATTATGGTGGCGGCTGAGTGCGGCGCATATGATTGCCTGAAGTTATTGCTTGGCACGGATGATACTCATGTTAACCGTAAGGATAATGCCGGCCGTTCGGCCATATTCCATGCGGCTAAATCCGGCCAGTACCGCTGCCTTATGCTGCTTCTGAGTGTGAATGGCGTTGACGCTACTCTGGCTGATAATGAAGGCGTCACTCCGCTGGAGGCCGCCACCCGCGCAGGAAAGACGCGCTGCGTCAGCATTCTTTCTACTGCTCGCAGATGAGGAGAGTAGTTCGTATCTCGCTTTTATAGGGTACAGAAAAGCCGCAGTCTGTGAGGACTGCGGCTTTCTTCTTTACGGGCTATGCCCGCCGGGAAGCGTTACCGGGCATTAGCGGAAGCTCAGGCCCTTCACCTTGGCGGCGAGGGTATCGAGCACGCTCTTGTGAGCGGCGTCCACCTCAGCGGCGGTCAGAGTCTTCTTCGCGTCGCGGTAGAGGAAGGTATAGGTCATGGCCTTGCGGTCCGTAGCGAGCTTTTCGCCGGTCGGGTCGCAGAATACGTCCTTCAGGCCTGTGCTCACCAGCAGCTTCTGCTTGGCGGCCTCCACTGCCTTCATGATGTCTGCATGGCGTGTATCAGCCGGTACATCCAGAGAGGAGTCACGGGAGGAGCCGGGGAACTGGGGCAGGTCCGCAGCCTTGAAGGGGGCGGTAGCCACCTGCTGCAGCTTGCGGAGGTCCAGCTCGGCGTAGTAGCACTCTATGGGAAGGCCAAGGGCGCGGCATTTGGCCAAGGAGAGGCGAGCCATGTAACCGCAGGCCTGATTGTTAATTTGGATATCAGCACCCACAGCGGCGTTCTCACGGGCCTGCTTGGCGGGCACGAGGGTGATGACGGCCTTGGGCACCAGAATGTCCAGCACGGCACGGATGTGCTCGAACCCGGCTGTGGCGGGCTTGGTGTCTGCCCAGCTGGCGGGGCTCAGCTTGCCGGCCATGAAGATGCCCAGCACCTCGTTCTCGATGTCCTTGCCCTTGCCGCCGCCGGTATTGCGGAACACGCGGCCGCACTCGAAGAAGCGCAGCACTTCCAGCCCCTGGTTGATATTGCGGGCGGCCACGGAGATGAGACCGGGAGCCAGGGAGGGACGCAGGGTGGAGTGATCCTCAGAGATGGGGAGGGAAACGCGGATAACATCACCATCCATCAGCGGCTTGATGGGCAGGGCATTCTCCACGCTGGCGATAGTGGGGTCGATGCTCTCGGCAGCGATGAGTTTGAAGGTCTGAGCCTCCCAGAAACCAGCGCCGGCGAGCTTGCGGCTCAGTGCCATGCGGTAATCATTGGCGCGGTCATGAGCGCTCTCTTCCACGAAGATGGCGGTGTTCGTGGCGGGAATGTTATCGATGCCGTACACACGCACAATCTCCTCCAGAAGGTCGCAGCTGCGCTTCAGGTCCAAGCGCCAAGGCGGGCAGTCCCATGTGCCGCGGCCATCGATGTTCTTCAGGCCGAGGTTCTTCAGGATGGTGGTGGCCTCGGTGTGGGGGATGGAACCGTTCGTCATCACGTCCAGCTCCTTCCAATCCAGCTGTACCTGATCCAAGGCGTAGTAAATCTTGGCCTCGCTGCCTTGTTCTACCACAGTGGCATTCGGGGCGTTCTCCTCGGGTACCAGACAGGGAGCCTGTCCACCCACAAGCACGGGCTCGGCGGTGCCGCCGGCGCACTCCAGAATGAGCTCCGTGGCGCGGGCTGCGGCGCGCAGTACATTCCACGGGGAAGTGCCGCGCTCAAAGCGGTAGGAAGAATCAGAGCCCAGAGCCAAGCGGCGGCTCGTGAAGCGGATGTTGCTGCGGGCGAACCACGCACTCTCCAGTACGATGTCTGTGGTCTCAGCGGTCACGCCGGAGTTCAGGCCACCCATCACACCACCCAGAGCCAGAGCGGCACCGGAGGCGTCAGAGATAACCACGTCATCCTCCTTCAGCGTGTAGGTCTCATTCATGAGGCTTTCAAACTGCTCGCCTTCGGCAGCGCGGCGGATGTTCAGCCCGCCTGTCAGCTTAGCGGCGTCAAAAGCGTGCAGGGGGTGGCCCAGCTCGAAGAGGCAGTAGTTCGTAATGTCCACCACGTTATTGATGGGGCGCAGACCGATGGATACCAAGCGGTCAGCCAGCCACTCGGGGGAGGGTCCAATCTTCACGCCGCTGATGCGTGTAGCCGTGTACAGCGGGCAGATATCCGTGGCGGAAAGGGTGATGAAATCACCGGCGGGCTTTGTCTCCACAGCGCCCATGGCAGCGGAGGCGGGGTCAGCCTTCAGTTTGCGGCCGGTGATGCCGGCCAGCTCGCGGGCCATGCCCCAGTGGCTCAGTAGGTCAGGGCGGTTCGGCGTAATTTCCAGCTCGAAGATGGTATCCGTGCCCACGAAGCTGCGCACAGGCGTGCCCACAGTGTAATCCTGAGGCAGAATCCACAGGCCGTGCTCCTTATCAGGAAGGCCCAGCTCAGAGGCTGAGCAGAGCATGCCGCGGCTCTCCACGCCGCGCAGCTTGCCCTCCTTAATCTCCCAGCCCCCGGGCAGTACTGCGCCGGGCAGGGCACAGGGCACCTTATCGCCCACCTTGTAATTCTGAGCACCGCAGACAATCTGGCGCAGGGAACCCTCACCGGCGTCCACCATGCAGACGTTCAGGTGATCACTGCCCTCCACGGGGGTCTTCTCCATTACCTGCGCTACTACCACCAAATCCGTGGTCACGCCGCGCTCCTGAATACCCTCCACCTCGATGCCGGCGAAGGTGAGCATATCGGCCATTTCCTGAGTGCCAAGGCCCTCCAGGTCTATGTAGCTTGCAAGCCAGTTAAGTGAAACGTTCATTGTATCTTATCAAAAAAAAGGTTAGGATTTATTGGAACTGGGCGAGGAAGCGCACATCATTCTCGATGAGCAGACGGATATCACGGATGCCCCAGCGAATCATGGCCAAACGCTCCAGACCTATGCCGAAGGCAAAGCCCGTGCAGCCGCTGTACTGCGTCTTACCTGTGGCCTTGTCAATGTTCTCGAATACGGCGGGATTCACCATGCCGCAGCCGGCAATCTCAATCCAGCGGGGGGCCTGACCAGCTGCCTGCAGCAGCACGTCAATCTCAAAGCTCGGCTCCGTGAAGGGGAAGAAATGCGGGCGGAAGCGCACCGCGGTGTCGCTGCCGAAAAGGGCTTTCAGGAAGTACTCCAGCGTGCCCTTCAGGTCACCCACGCTTACGTTCTTATCCACATACAGGCCTTCAATCTGATTGAAGGCGGAAAGGTGGGTGGCGTCGATGGCGTCACGGCGGAAAGCAGAGCCGGGGCAGATGATGCGCACGGGCGGTGCCTGCTTCTCCATAGTGCGGGCCTGCACGGTGCTGGTCTGCGTGCGCAGAAGTTTGCCGCTGTCGAAGTAGAAGGTATCCTTCTCATTGCGGGCGGGGTGGTCGTCCGGAGTGTTCAGTGAATCAAAGCAGTGCCACTCATCCTCAATCTCAGGACCGTCAGAAAGAGTAAAGCCCATGCGGCGCAGCACGCGCACGGCTTCATCACGCACGATGGTGATGGGGTGAAGACCACCTGCGGGCAGCGTAGCACCCGGCATTGTAAAGTCCACACCTGCCACAGCGGCGGCATCCTGCTCAGCCTGCAGAGCGGCCTTGCGGTCATCCAGCGCAGCAGTGATGATGGCGCGGGCCTCATTCAGCATAGCGCCCACGGCCGGCTTGTCTTCCTTCGGCACGTCGCGCATGCCCTGCTGCACCTGAGTCAGGGTTCCCTTTTTGCCAAGTATGCCCACGCGGGCATCCTCCAGTCCCTTCATGTCGGTAATACCGGCAATACGGTCCAGAGCGGCGGCTTGTACGCTTGATATCTGTTCTTTCATAATTTGCTCGCGGGAAAATATACGCCCGGAGAGTCTCTTCGTCAAGCCAAAAGCCACGCTGTGAGCGCCTTCTGTGTGTCTTAATTCGCCCGTGCGCCGCCGTGTCTGCGGCCTTTGTGGTGCAGTTGCCTTTCTGCGGGGAAAAGTTTGCTTTTTCCTCGCGCGCTCGTGCACGATACGCCGTTTTTTTTGTTTTCTTACAACTTTTTTTGCGTTTTTATCTAATTTTTTTTCGTTTACACCTGATTTTTTTTATTTTTTCTCAAATTTACGCTTGACGTATTAGGAAAAAAGAGTATTATTGCCTTGCCCTCCTGCAAGGTAAAAAATAACGAAAGGAATACAAGCAACATGATCAAGACAATCGCCATCATTCTGGGTCTTACCGCTGTAACCGCCACTGCCAATACTCTGCCCCCCACTTGGGAGGGCCCCGTGACGGAACTGCGCTGAGCAATAACCCGTTACAGTCCGAACGGTGTGTTATTTGGCACGCCGTCTTGAATCGGACGAACCGATAGACACGGCGGGTAATTTCAGCCCGCAGGATTTTCAGACAATCCGGTAGCTACCCAGTGGCTCCCGGTGTTTTTTTGCCCTCATTTTGGGGCTTTTCATACTACCCCGGGAACAACCCGCCATATCCCCCTATGCAATAAAGAACCAATAAAAGAAAATCCATATTATGATTACTATCCAAGGACAATATGCGACGGCTCGCGTGATGATAGATGAAATTGACGCCGATACCCGCCGCCAAATTTACCACATACTGGCAGCCCCAGTGAGTGAGGGCAGTACCATAGCCATCATGCCTGATACGCACGCCGGCAACAACTGCGTGGTGGGCTTTACCCAGCGGCTTAACAACTCCGGTGCAGTCTCTCCGAATATGCTCGGGGTAGACATCGGCTGTACCGTCTCGCTGTTCCCTTTAGGTGAGCCTGGTAAAATTGATTTTGCCGCGCTTGATGCTTACATACGCACCAATGTAGCCGTGGGTGTGGGGGAATATCGTGCCGCACTTCCTCTGCGCAGTATCCGCAATCGTTTCAAGGATGTTGTGCAGCTGATAGAAGATGCTGAGCGTCTGCTGGCTGAAGACGGCGAGAAGGGGCACGGCATCTCCCCGCTCACTCAGCTCGGCTCGCTGGGCGGTGGTAACCACTTCATTTCGATGAACCGCTCTTTGCAGTCGGGCTGTGTGTACCTCGGGGTTCACTGTGGCTCCCGCAACTTCGGCCTGCGTGTCAATAAGCTATACCAGCACCTCGCGGCCGAGTATCGCGCACAGCAGGGCTATGGAGGTACCCCCGAGATGGCTTATCTGGACCGTGCCAGTGCCCACTATGAGCATTATCTCACCTGTGTACATGCTTGCCAGCAGTTCGCGCGGCTTAACCACCTCATTATCCGAGAGGACGTGGCGCGCTACTTTGCGGATGTGCACAAGCTGCCGGTGCTCAAAGATGAGGAGGGTGCCGCAATGGTGAGCATGCACAACTATCTCGACCTCGAGGAAATGGTGCTACGCAAGGGCGCTATCCGTGCCGCTGCCGGTGAGCCCGTTGTCATCCCCTTTAACATGAGAGATGGTATCGGTATTGGCACCGGCCGTGGCAATGCTGAGTGGAACAGCAGTGCACCCCACGGCGCCGGGCGAATACTTACCCGCTCCGAGGCTCGTGCCTGCATAGACCCCGCCGCCGCTGCCGCTGACATGGCCGCCCACGGCGTGTTCACCACCAGCCTCGCCTACGCCATAGATGAAGCCCCTGATGCCTACAAGCCCATGGAACTCATTCGTGACGCCATCGCCCCCGCGGTTGATATGCACGAAGTCCTGCCTGAAATCTACAACCTGAAGGGCAGGTGAGATGGGGTGCACGAAAGACGAAAAAGCCACAGCACTGTATGCTGTGGCTTTTTACGTGAAGTATAAAGAAACTCAGTGTCTGCGGCGGCGAAGCGCCAGCCCGGAGAGAGCCAACAGGCTGAGAGCCACTGTACCCGGCTCCGGCACAACGCCATAGGCCTGAATATCCACTGCAGGCGCAGGTTCGGAGTCATCTCCTTCAGAGTATCCTAATTCCGGGCTGTTACAGTAGAAGTAGAAAAAGATTTCTTCCATGCCGGGATCAGCCTCAATCCAATCTTGGAGCTCATCATCCCATACCGCACCCCAACCGGAATTAGCAGAGGCTATCCCCAGCTCCGTTGTGGTGGCGGTCAGTGTATCACCCACGGTAAAGCTGTTCGGTGCCGTACCGGCGTCCGCAAAATGCAGAATATAATCACCGCCTGTTTTCAGTGTAACAGCACTACCGGAGAAATCAAAGGTCAGTTTGCCATCACTTGCGCCGGTGGCTGTGGTCGCCCCTTGTATTACTCCGTTTTTATCCGTCACCACGCCCCACACCTTGCGGTCTGCGGCATTTGTTTGAGCAAGCGTAAAATTCCCCAGAATCATATAAGCTGGGGATTCGCCATCCTCATCATATACATCTACATCCACATCATAACTGTACCACTCAGGGGTATCCAGCAAGCGGAAATGCACCTTATCGGCAAATGATAAATCTCCCAGCCCCTCTAATTCCCCAGTTTCCTCATTCTGCCAGTAGTTGTAGAAGCGGTACCCTGTCGGTTCAGTATACTTTTCTTCCGCCTGTAATACCGGGGTCATACTCGCTAAACAAAGCAGCGTAAGACATGCATGTGAAAAATTCATGCCGAGCATTCTACCAAATCCCCCGCCGCCTGACAAGGGGGAAACTTGCCAGCTGAGGAGTTTTTTGCGGTGGCTTATTCCATCTGTGGAGTATCAATGCTGTAATACACAAAAAAGCCGCAGCGTTTGCTGCGGCTTTTTTGTGAATAAGACTTAACTTGTAAAGTCGGCGGGAGGGGCGATTTAGGCCTCCTCGGGGGCGACGTTCACGCGGCGACCTTCGCGGTCGAAGAACACGCGGCCATCAACAAGGGAGAAGATGGTGTAGTCGCGGCCCATGCCTACGTTCTTGCCGGGGTGGAACTTGGTGCCACGCTGACGAACGATGATGTTGCCGGCGATAACAGCCTGGCCACCGAACTTCTTCACGCCGAGGCGCTTGCTGCGGGAATCACGACCGTTACGAACGGAACCCTGACCTTTCTTATGTGCCATAACTAGTAAAAATGTTTGGAGTTAACGGGTTAATAATCAGGCGTTGATAGCGGTGATCTCTACCTTGGTGAGAGCGGCGCGGAAGCCCTTCTTCTTGTGGAAACCCTTACGGCGCTTGAATTTGAAAGCGACGCCCTTGGCACCACGTGCCTCAGCGTCCAGAACCTTGGCGGTTACGGTAGCGCCCTCGATGGTGGGGGTGCCAACCTTGGTTGCGTCGCCATCCTCTACCAGAAGCACCTGGTCGAAGGTGGTCTCGCCGTCATTCTCCAGACCGGAGATGCGGTCAACGGTGAGCACGTCACCGACCGTCACACGGTACTGCTTGTTGCCGGATGTGAAAACTGCGTATGCCATAATTTTCTGAATTTTAGGATTGCACCCGCGCATGCGGGCTGGCACATTATATACGTCCGGCCGCATTTGGCAAGTCTAAAATTAAAAATTTTTCAAAAAAAGTGTCAAATTATGCATAAAATTTTCAAAAATGGCGCTGTGAAGGTGAGTTCTGAGGCAGAAATGGTGTCCTTGGGGCGCGAACTTGCAAGAAGCTTGCAGGGTGGCGAGGTGCTGGGCCTAGTGGGAGATTTGGGTGCGGGGAAGACGCACTTGGTGCGGGGCATACTGGAGGGGCTTGGCGCGGGAGACCCTGCTGCGAGCCCTACCTTCTCCCTTGTGCATGAGCATAATGACGGGCGCCTGCCGGCGGCACATTTTGATTTTTACCGCATGAAGAGTGTGGATGAGGCACTGGGTATGGGATGGGATGAGTACTTGGCCGGTGGCGCCGTGCTGCTGGTGGAGTGGGCGGACCGCTTTGATGGCGCGCTGATGCCGGAGGACACGCGCTGGCTGGTGTTGCAGCATGTCAGCGCGACGGAGCGCAGCGTGGAATTGCGCTGAACCCGCTTTAGATTTACAATCTACCCGTCTTCGCGTCTCGCTGCGCTCGCTTGCTACGCCTGGACATTAACTTTGTGGTTTTTTATCGTTGTATGTCGAAATAGATGGTGTTGGGCTCACCGGGGCGGATGGTGCCGGGGATGGTGGTGCTGCGCCCGAGGGTGGCTTGTATTGAGCCGATGTTTTGCAGCTGCACGCCCGGGGCGAATTGTACGCGCAGGGGACCCGGAGCCGGTTTGATGGCGGAGAGGTCGAGCATGAGCTGTGGGGTGGTGAGCGTCAGTTTGCCCTGTAGGGAGGTGCAGGTGTAGGTGGGCACACCCTTTGCCGCGGACTGTTGGGCGGGGGCTGAGCCGAGGAAAATGACGCTGCCGAGCAGGCGCAGGGTGGCACCATTGGCCGATAGGGTGCTGTCGGGGCGGATGGAGGTATTCACCAGTGTGAGGGTGCTGCCGCTTGCCG
>JAZQGN010000007.1:0-14383 GCA_045540095.1 Akkermansia sp. | reverse complement strand
CCCCGTTTCTTTCGGCCGGTGCGTTCTTTTTCGTAAGGAGAAATATGGGCGCGGAGAGAATCAGTGATAAGTGATTTTGACGCGGGTGCCGCTGGGGATACTGATGGGGAGGAGAGTGCCGGGCATGGCATTAATGCCGATGGTTGCTTCAGCGGAGCGGATTTCGGCATCTAGCGCGATGAGGCGTCCGTGGGCATCATTTTGGCGCGAGATGACTTCCATGTTGTTAATGATAATCTGAATCTGGACAGTTTCAGTGCCGGAATCTCCGTAGTATATGAAGTTCAGGTCACGCATGAGGTTATTGGCGCTAGGCAAAGTATTGAACCAGCTGCCGGTATCCGAGAGCTGAATATCACGCGAGGCCCCTTCCGGAGTAGTGGCGGAGAGTGTGCAGGCGGTGATGTTGCCCGAGGGCATGCCGGGAGCTTCTGCGGTGCAGGTGAAGAGCACGGAGTATGTGCAATCTGCCGCGGTGTCATTAATTGCGGCAATGCTTACGTCACAGCCGGTCAGTTCCTCGGGGGTGGATGGCGTGTCAGGAGTGGGGGTAGAGGGTGTCTCACTTTCTCCATTGCCGGTTTGCGGTTTATCTGTTAGGAGAGTTTCCGGGGCCTTGTTTTCAGAACTATCCGGAGAATCACCGCTGCCACCGCCGCCACCGCAGCTGAGGAGCGAGAGGGAGAGGAGGTGCAGGCAAATAGCTGTCAGAGTACGAGTGTAGATTTTCATGTGAGAGAAGATGCAGCTTCTAGTCTAACACGTTTAAACGTGGAGACAAGCAAAATCTTCAGATATGTGATTTTTGCGCTTTCGGAGGTGTGAAAAGTGAAATCCGATGGGCGCCTGTCGGCATCACCCATCGGATGGTATCAATATTTATTCCTGCGCAAGCCGGCTTAAAGAATAAGCATGCAGTCACCATAGGAGAAGAAGCGGTAGCGCTGCTCCACAGCTTGGCGGTAGGCTTCCATGATGAGCTCTTTGCCGGCAAAGGCGCATACGAGCATGATAAGAGTACTCTGCGGCAGGTGGAAGTTTGTGAGCAACCCGCCCACTACCTTGTACTCATAGCCGGGATAGATGAAGATATCCGTATCACCGCTGCACGGGGGGAGGGGGCGCCCATGGCGGGTGGCGAGGGTTTCCAGCACGCGCACGCTGGTGGTGCCTACGGCGAGCACGCGGCGGGCTTTCTCGATAGCCTCTGCGGTATCTTCCGGCAGGGTGAAGCTCTCGCGGTGCATGTGGTGATCCTCGATGAACTCCGCTTTCACGGGACGGAAGGTACCTACGCCCACATGAAGAGTCACGAAGCTGTGCGGCACCTGTGCGAGAATCTCGGGGGTGAAGTGCAGGCCGGCTGTGGGGGCTGCGATGGCTCCCTCGTGCTCTGCGTATACAGTCTGATAGCGCTCCTTATCTGCGGGCTCGCTTTCACGGTTCATGTAGTGAGGCAGCGCGAGGCGGCCGTATACCTCCGGGTCAATGAACTTATCCCAACGGATGTAGCGGTACCCCTCGTCATCGATGCTTTCCACCACGCCCGTGGCATCCCCCACCTGCACGGTGCGGCCCACTTTCATTTTTTTGCCGGGGCGCACCATGCACTTCCAGACCAGTTCCTGAGCGAGCCCGGCGCGCACGAGTTCGATGCTGCCATCATTACTAAAGTAGCGAGCGGGAACTACCTTGGTGTTATTCAGCACGAAGTGGTCACCGGGCTGCACGTACTCCAGAATATCACTGAAGTGGCGGTGCTCGATGAGGCCGGAATCCCGGTGAACCACGAGCATGCGGCTGGCGGCACGATCCGGCAGGGGGCGGTCCGCGATGAGCTCTTCAGGCAGGAAGTAATCGAAATCTGTGGTGCGCATATATGTTCGGAGGGGCGGTAAAAAAAGAGCAGGGGCGCGACTCGCGCGCCCCGGCTCCGTTAAGCGTTACAATATCAGCAGGGGAATACGGAGATGCGACGCAGCACTTCCTCTCGGCCCAGTACCTGCATGATGACATCAATGCCGGGGCCGGCGTGCGTGCCGGTAAGGGCCATGCGCAGCGGGAACATCATGGCGCCCACTTTCACGCCGTTGGCCTTCGCCAAGGGCTTAATGACCTGGAAGGCAGCCTCGCCGCTCCATTCCTCAATGGCGTTGAAGGCCTCTACCAAGTGACCGAGCATTTCGCGAGCGTTCTCCTGCAGCTTGGCCATGTTCTCCTGCTCGTACTCCAGCACCTGCACCCACTTCACCCAGGCCGGTACCTCGCTGAGGAGCTGAACCTTGGTCTGTACGGCGGGCAGCAGCTCACGAAGCTGAGCTGTGTCCTTCAGGCCGGCTGCGGTGCAGAAGGGCATGGAGAGCTCGGTGAACTTCTCAGAGGGCAGGCGCATGATGTGCTGCTGGTTCATCCACTTGCACTTGGTGATGTCGAACTTAGCGGCAGCGCGGTTCACATTCTCCAGAGAGAAGAGGTCGATAAGCTCTTCCTTGCTGAAAATCTCGTTATCGCTCTTGCTGCTCCAGCCCAGCAGGGCGATGAAGTTGATAACGGCATCCGGCAGGAATCCTTCCTCCGGGTAGTTGCCGAGCTGGGCGCCTACGTCGCGCTTGCTCATCTTGGAACCATCCGGGTTCTGAATGAGGGGGATGTGGGCATACACGGGCGGCTCCACGCCGAAGGCGTCAAAGAGCTGCAGGTGCTTGAAGGTGTTCATGATGTGGTCCTCACCGCGGATAACGTGAGAGATTTTCATCTCGATGTCGTCCACCACGTTCACAAGGTGGAAGATGTAGGAACCGTCCGTACGCTTCACCACCATGTCGGGGGTGTTTCCCTCGTTCGTGTAGTCCACGGAGATTTCACCACACACGAGGTCATTCAGCGTCATGACGCCATCACGCTTGAAGCGGAAGCGCCACACGGTACCCTCGCTGGTGCCGGGAATTTCATCACCGTTCTTGTCGCGCTTGTTCGGGGCGGGGCACTCGTACACGCGGCCCATCTCTACAAGCTTGTTGAAGTAGCGGTCATAGATGTCCTTGCGCTGGCTCTGGAAGTACGGCTCGCTGGGGCCGCCCTTGCCTTCCCCTTCATCCCAATCCAGACCGAGCCAGCTCATGCCGGTGAAGATGGCCTTCATGGCGTCTTCCACGTGGCGCTCCTGGTCGGTGTCTTCGATACGCAGGATGAAGGTACCCCCCATCTTGCGGGCAAAGAGATAATTGAACAGAGCGGTACGCGCACCACCAATGTGCAGATAGCCGGTGGGCGACGGGGCAAAACGTGTGCGAATGGACGTTGACATGCGCGCCTTATACACCATATACCCGCTTTTTTCAAGCCTTAATTCAACCCGTTTTTTCAAAAAATAGCTTGAAGAATGATGATTTTCTCTTATAATGCGCGCATGGCGTGCGCAAACTGCAGGAAATGGTATTTTTTAATGTTCATAGGTTCGTTTTGGTTGTTGGCTGGCTGTCAGTCTCAACCCGTGCAGGATTTGGCGCAGAAAGTGAGTGCTGACTGGTTTGAGAAAGATGCCGATATGCGCCGGTTTCTTCGTTTGCCTTGGGGGGTACAAGTGTATGGGCATGAGCCGGTGTCACTGGAGGAAAACTGCCGCCGCAAGCCGTCGCTTGACGCGCCTTATGTTGCCGCGCTCATGCTGCAGCAGATGACGTATGAGGAGAAGGTGTACCTCGCTCTGCTCTACAGCATAGAGTTCGAGAAATCGCTCAGCCGTCTGGGGCTCGACCCTTCATCTCCGGATTTTGCAACGGAATTTGCCGTGGCTGCTTATAGTCAGAAGGCGGTGAACGAAGCCAACAGGGCTATGTGGCGACAGCTGTCAGACTGGGATGGCGTGTGGCAGCGCACCGTGGCTCAGTTGCCGCCCGAACAGCAGAAGGTGCTCTCGGCCACAGGCGCTGTTGTGGTGATGGATTGCTACGGTGGCTACATGATTGCCCGTTATGTGGAGCGCAACCCCAGGCTCGACAGACACCACCGCGCTGTTGCTCGCTCGGTTGTGAGCCTTTTTGAGTCGCATGCTGATGGTGAGGTTGGCTATCGTAGCTCTGCACTGAGGCCTCTGGAGGCATATCGCCCCATGCGGCCCGACCCGGTTCGTACGCGAAAGGCGTATGAAAACAGGCGTTTCGATAGGTGATATACTATCCGGAGTCAGGCATCAATCGGCGGACATCCTCCGCCTGATTTTTTTTCTGTTGGCTCAATATAGGCTTGAGTGGTAGGGAAAAGTTTTGTATAATGCGGCGCGCGCAATGATTGGAGAAACGCTTCAGTTAGGCCTGGCAGGCCTTGGTACCGTGGGCTCAGGGGTGTATGAAACCCTGTGCCGTAATCGTGAATTGCTCGAGGCCCGAGCTCAGATTTCGTATGCCGTCAAGAAGGTGGCTGTGGGTAACCTTGCCCGCAAGCGTGACGTGGAGATTGACCCCGCGCTTCTTACGGATGACTGGCATGAGCTGGTGGAAGATCCGGATATTGATATCATCATTGAGCTCATCGGAGGTACGGATGAAGCCTATCAGCTGGTGAAGGCTGCGCTGATGGCCGGTAAGCCGGTGGTGACGGGCAATAAGGCCGTGTTGGCTGTGTATGGCTGCGAGTTGTTCAAGCTCTCTGCTGAGAAGAATGTGCCGCTGTACTTTGAAGCCTCCTGCGGTGGTGGTATTCCTATCATTCAGAGCCTTCAGAACTCCCTCATCTGCAATAAGGTGCAGAGTATTGCCGGTATTATCAACGGTACGAGTAACTACATCCTTACCAGCATGAAGGAGCAGGGGCTTTCCCTGAAGGATGCTCTCGCCAATGCGCAGAAGCTCGGCTTTGCCGAGGCTGACCCCTCTTTTGATATCAACGGTTGGGATGCCGCACACAAGGCTCTCATCCTCGCCATGCTTGCCTACGGCACTCCCCTCTCTCCGGATAAGATTCATGTGCACGGTATTGAGAAGGTGGAGAGCGTGGATATTACCACGGCTGAGAAACTTGGCTACTCCATCAAGCTGCTGGTGGTGATTAAGCACCACGAGGAGGACGGCGCTCTGGAGCTGCGTGTGCAGCCCAGTTTTGTGCCGCAGAACCACCTGCTTGCTAGCGTGAACGGCGTGTTCAACGCCATTGCCGTGAAGGGTGATATTGTGGGTGAGACGATTTTCTACGGCCGCGGTGCCGGTAAGAACCCCACCTCCAGCGCTGTTATCGGCGATATCGTGCTGGCCATGCGTGAGTGCCGCCTGAATGGCTACCACACAGGCTTCCAGCCTTACACCAAGGAGCTTACCGTGCTGCCGATGAAGGAGACGGTGACGCCGTACTATGTGCGCTTCGTGATTCATGACCGCCCCGGCATGATTGCCGCCATCGCTTCCATGTTCGCTAAGTATGATGTGAGCATCTCTGCCACTAGCTCGAACTTTGGCTATATAGATGATGAGGGCGTCCAGCACAATAACCTTATCTTCATGGTGCATGCCTGCAAGTGGCAGCGCCTCAAGTACGTGCTGCGTGAACTGCGAGAGAATCATATCATTGACCGACTGCCGGTCGTCTTCCGTATCGAAACCTTTAACGATTAATTAACAATATGGCACTGATCGTACAGAAATACGGTGGCTCCTCTGTGGGCACCATCGACCGCATCCGCAATGTGGCTCGCAGGCTCATCGAAACTCAGCAGGCCGGCAATAAGGTGATGGCCGTTATCTCCGCCATGAGCGGTGTGACGGATAAGCTCATCGGCTTGGCTCATGAGGTGATGGATAATCCCCCCGAGCGTGAGCTTGATATGCTCCTTGCCACCGGCGAGCAGCAGTCCATCGCTCTGCTCTGCATGGCTATCACGGATATGGGGTATAAGGCCCGCAGCTTCACCGGCGCTCAGGCCGGTATCTGCACCTACGGTACGCATACTCGTGGCCGAATCGATAACATTGACCCCGCTCAGGTGCTCGCAGCTCTGGATGAGGGCTGCATCGTCGTCTGCGCCGGTTTCCAAGGCGTGGATAAAGACGGCACCATCTACACCCTTGGCCGCGGTGGCTCGGACCTCTCCGCCATCGCTATGGCCGCCGCTGTGAAGGCTGACCTCTGCCAGATCTACACAGACGTGGACGGCGTGTACACCTGTGATCCGCGCGTGGTGAAAGATGCGCGCAAGATTCCTGTCCTTTCCTACGAAGAAATGCTGGAGATGGCCTCCAGCGGCTCTAAAGTGATGCAGGCCCGCTCCGTCGAGTTCGCTAAGAAGTTCGGCGTGGTGTTTGAAGTCCGCAATTCAATGAACAATACCCCCGGTACCATCGTGCAAGAAGAAAACTCAGCTATGGAGAGCCTCGTCGTACGTGGCGTCTCAATCGAACGTAACCAGGCCCGCGTGACGGTGTCTGGCATCACCGCCCCTGTGGCGTACACCGCCCTCATTCTTTCAGCTCTTGCTAAGGCTGATATTAATGTGGATATGATTGTGGCTAACACCGCTCATGACGGTCAGGCCCGCCAGTCCTTCACCATGAACATGAGTGATTTGGGCGCAGCTCAGGCTGCCCTGAAGCCCGTGCTGCCCCTCCTCGGCGAGACCGCTCGTCTGGAGACTGAGGCCGGCCTTGCTAAGCTCTCCGTGGTGGGCGTGGGTATGCGCTCCCACTCCGGTGTGGCTGCTAAGGTGTTCCAGTCTCTGGCTGATGCCGGCATCCAGACCGGCATGATTGCCACCTCTGAGATTCGTATCACCACCACGGTGGAGGCAGGTGACATTGAGCAGGCTGCCCGTGTGGTACATGCCGCTTTCCATCAGGACGAGCCCGTCGCCTGAGTTTTTTCTCCCTGAGCGCAGCCGTTCATGCAGTCTGACCCCCCAGCAAGACAGCCCGAGGAAGAGCTAAACGACGAGGATTTGGAATTCAAACCGATAGTGAAGTATACCGCTGTCGGTTTGGCCCTCGTCGCTCTGCTTGGAATTGAATACGCCACGTATGCCCTTGGCCGCAGCCATGGCTTTAACGAGGGCGTCACTTCCGGCGTGGTGAGTAAGGCTGTGAATGATGCTGCCGTGGAGAATCTCACACACTTCATGCAGGTGGCCACAGCTGATGAGGCCACCTTGCTGGCCGCTGTGAGTCGGCGTGATACGGAGCTGGGCTGGATTAAGAACCCGGCTGTGCGCCGTGAGGCCGAGTGGGTACTGGCTTTAGCTTTGCTGAACCGCCGCAAGGCTTCCGCCGCTGAGGATACGCTGGAGGGGCTTTTTGCTTCCGCTGCAGCGGATGAGCTCTGGGCACACCGAGCTCTCATCGTGGCCCGTGCCATGGCTGAGGCGGGAAATCAACCCCTTGCCCTGCATTATTACCGCTTTGCCTCGAATGCCTATGCTGCGTTGCAGCAGGTGCGTGAACAGGCCGCTGTGCTCTCCGAAATGGTGGGCCTCATCGCCGCTCCTACTGATAATCACACTGAGCAGCTGAAAGCTCTCGGCGAGTTGGAGGATGATATCACCGCTCTGGGTGATACCGGTAAGCCTCTGCTGGCCGGGCTCCTGGCTCACATGGGCCGCATACACCGCGCTCATGGTAACAGCGAGGAGGCCATACGCTACTTTGGCCGTGCCTTAGATGGTGCGGATTTGGGCCACTCTCCAGCCTTGGCAGGTGCAGCTGTGAGCATGGGCTCCGCGCTGCTGGAGCAGGGGGATACTGAGCGCGCCGCCATTCTGCTGCGTGATGGCATTAGCCGCTTGGGTGAACACCCGGGGGATGCCGCCTATCTTCCCGCGGCTTTGAGGGATTTGGCAAGAATTGAGCTGGAGTCCGGCAAGCCTGATAATGCGCTCGCTCTTCTGTACCGCGCTGAGGGCGCTGCTATGGGCCGCGTGCCGGAAAACAGTCCCTACTGGCTCTTCCTTTATGATCAGCGTGGCTGGATTAGCCTCACCAAGGAATCCTATGAAGTGGCGTTGGCTGATTTCAACAAAGCTCTCATGCAGGACGGAGTGCCTGCTGAGCACCGTGCACTCCCGTTGGAGGGTGCAGGGCGCTGTTGCCTGACCCTAGGCCGCGCTGAGGACGCACTGAAGTTTTTGAATGAGGCTGCGGCCCTCCGTGCGGAGCACTTTGCCGGTGACCGCCCAGCCCAGGGCCGCGTGTATGTGCTGTTGGCTCAGGCTCATGATTTGGCCGGCAATATTCGCGAGGCCGTGGATAATTACGCAAAGGCCATAGATTTCCTGCCGGAAGATCCCGGCGAAAACTCGAACCGCTTTAACGCCATGATGGCGCGCGCTTATGCCCTTTCTCAGATGAAGGATTGGAATGCCGCCATTCAGGCTTGGAACGCCCTCCGTCCCCTTGTGGAGCGCGGCAGTGCTCGTGCTGCTGAGGTGGAGGAGCAGGTGAACCATTGTCTCCGTTACGGTGCTACTCTTGATGAAGAGGTGGACGCGGATGACGATGCTGAGGCTGAGTCCGGGCAATAATCCCCATACCCCTTTTACCCGTCACCATGTATCGCCGCTACAGACCCCGCCGAAAAGCCAACAGCCATGTATTGCCTCTGGTGGCTGTAGGTCTCACTGCCGCAGCCCTCGGCATTTGGGGGCTTTTCGCCAAGGGTGAAGACATTATCCGTTTCTTTAAAGGCACTACTGTTGTGGTGCATGATAATTCTGAGGCAAACGATAATCTGGAGCGTCTGCTGGCGGACCTCTCCGGTGATAAATCCCGCCTGCTGGAGCTGGCCGAGGATGCTAATTCACGCTTGGGCTGGGTGAAGAATGCTGATACACGCCGCCAGTTCCGCTGGTTCCTCATGATGCGCCTCATTGATAAGGGGCAGTGGGATGAAGCCGTACGCATTCTCCCGGAGGTGGAGGCCCTCGCTCCCGTGGAGGGGCTGGACCGCCTCGCTGATGCCGCCCTCGCTCATGAGGATTATGATTTGCAACTGCGCTTGGACCGCCAGTTGCAGGAGCAGGCTATTAACATGCCCACCGCCACGGCCCTCTTGCTGCGCTCCATCCGCCGCTCTGCGGAGACTTACATCCGCATGCACAAGAATGATGAAGCCGTGCGCGTTATCTCCCGCTTGGAGATGTCCACGGTGCTGGCTCGTCTCGCGACTGACCCCGCCCTAGCTGCTGAGGCTGCGGATATCCAGATGATGCGTGCAGATGTGGGAGGTGTGCGTGAGCATGCCCTCCAGATGGTGCGTAACATTCTCCAGTCCGCCGGCTGGCCCTCGTGCCCCGCCACGGCCAAGCTTATGCTGGAGGAGGTGTCCAACACGCTGCGTGATAACCCAAATCTTTCCGCCAATGCCCTCCGCGAGGTGGAGGCCAAGCTCCTGCGCTGCCGTGACGCCATGCTGGAGTTCCCGGACCGCGAGCACAAGCTTCCTCAGTGCTATACCATGCTCGGTGAGCTTCGCTTCCGTATGGGGGATTACAACGGCTGCTCTCAGGCCCTTACTCTTGCCGGCGCGTTCGCTGAGGGCTATGGGGAGATGACGCCTGAGCTTCAGCTGCGCCACAGCCGCCTGCGCTCCCGTGCTAATGAGGCCCGTGGTGCCGTGGCTGAAGCCATGGCTGACTGCCGCTACCTGCTGGAGAATGATCGTGATACCAACGAGGTGTTCCGCTGCTTGAACTTCCTTGCCGCTCACTCTGAGGGCGCTGAGAAAATCGAGCTGCTTTCCCGCTGCTGGGATATGATGCTCGCCAGTGAGGAACTTACCCGGAACAGCCCCATCTCCAAGGCCGAAATTGCTCAGGCTATCGCTTCCTATTACGTGGAGCAGAAGGACTATACGAATGCCATCAAGTGGGTCACGGAGAGTGTGGCCCTCACGGAGGCCGCTCACCCGGACCTCACGGACGGCAAGCTGCTGCGTGCCCGAATGGAGCTGGCCCTTATTGAGCGCAAGACCGCCCGCAATGACTGGGACGCCATCATTCACCTGCGAGATGTTGTGCGTGCCATTGAATCCATGAGCGAGGAGGAACGCACCCGCTTGGACGCTGCGGACGCTCAGCTGTACCGCACTGCAGTGCGTGAGTTTGCCCGCACGTATGCCATAGCCGGTGAGAGCCGCCTTGCCCGCCAGGTTATTCGCAAGATTCGCGAGAATGTGCCGGAGAAAGTCCGCTGATTTTCGCCCATCCCCGCTTACTGCACATGTCCTCTCTGCATAAAAAAAGCCTTATTGCCACGGCTGCTATTTTCTGCTGCCGCTTTACCGGTCTGCTTCGTGAGGTGGTGTACACCGGCCTGTTCGGTGCCACCGGCGCTCTGGACGCCTTCCTGACAGCCTTCCGCGTGCCGAATATGCTGCGTGATATGTTCGCGGAGGGGGCGCTTTCTCAGAGCTTCACCAGCGTGATGAGTAAGGTGGAGAAGCAGGATGGACCGGATGCCGCTTGGAAGCTTGCCAACCAAGTGGTGGCACAGCTTATCTCACTCATGGTATGTATTGTGGCCGCGGGTGTGCTCCTCTCCGGCTTCCTCATGCAGCAGCTTTATCCTGAGCGTGCCACGCTGAAGGTGCAGTGTGCCGATTCCGCCGCCGCTGCTCTTACTGTGGCGGAGGCTACGTATACCGGCACCACGCGTGATGCGGATGGCCGCGCCGTTGCCACCTTTGAACTGCCCGCTCCGTTGGCTGATTGTCCCTCTGAGGCGGTGGTGCGCCTGAGCGCCCTGGAGAAATATCAGCCCGGCAGCACTCTGAAACTTTCCGCCCAGCCCATGCCGGATGCCGTCCGCGTGGAGCAGCAGGATTTCATGGGCCTCGCCGCCGGCCTTTGCCGCATCATGTGGCCCTTCATTCTGCTGGCCTCGCTCTCAGCCCTCAGCATGGGGGCTCTGAATGTCTTCGGTATCTTCGGCTTGCCGAATCTCGCCAGCGCTGCCTTTAATCTCACTACTGTGGGCTTCGGCTGCCTCATCGGCTGGATGATTGACCCCACCTTCGGCCCGGATGCTCTGTATGGCTTTGCCATTGCCGTGGTGCTTGGTGGTGCCGCTCAAGTGCTGGTACAGCTGCCCGCCCTGCGCCGCAAGGGCTACCGCCCCCGCTGGAGCCTCGGGCTGCGTCTTCAGGCCGGTAAGCTCCTCTTTACTGATCCCACCGCCCGCCGCGTGTGGATGCTCATGATTCCCGGTGTCATCGCCGCCGGCATTACCCAGACGAATATTTTCATTAACACCTCCTTCGCTCTTTACTTACCCGGTGGCTCCGTGACCGCACTCTCCGGTGCCTTCCACCTCTGGCAGCTCCCCGTCGCGCTCTTTGGTGTGGCGGTTGGTATGGTCGTGCTGCCCTCTGTCTCCCGTATGACGGTGGAAGAAGGCGGGCAGGGCGGTGCAAACATCGCCCAGCACCTCGCTCAGGCCATGCGCTTCGTGGCCTTCTTCGCCGTGCCTTCCGCAGTGCTGCTCGGCCTCTGGGGTGAGGAAATCGTCAGCATCTTCTTCCAGCGCGGCAGGTTTGACGCCCACGCCTCCGCCCTCACCGGCCAAGTGCTCAGCGCCTACTGCCTCGGCCTCCTTGGCTATGCCGGCATGAAAGTGCTCCAGCCCGTCTTCCTCGCGTTGGAACGCCCCTGGGCCCCTGCAGGCCTCGCCCTCTTCTCTGCCGCCATCTCTGTGGCGCTGAACTACTGCTTCGTGCACGTCTTCCACTTCACGGAGGTTTCCTGGCTCGCGCTCACCACCTCCGCCGTCACCACGCTGAACTTCCTCTTCTACTTCTTCTACCTCCGCCACCTCCTCGGTACCATGGCCACACGCACCCTCATTCCCGGCCTCCTGCGCATCCTCGCGGCCGGTACCGTGCTCGGCGTCATCTGCTGGCAGATTCGTGGCCTCTTCTTCACGGACTTCCTCCACTGGGGCTTCTTCCCCCGCCTCGGCGCCCTCGCTATCGCTGGATCCATCGCCGGCGGCATCTACCTCGCCGCTTCTTTCCTCTTCCGCGTGCCTGAGCTTGAAGCCTTCTCCAAACGCTTCCTGAAGCGCCGTAGATAATATTTTATTCACCCGCTCACATTTTCTGTCAGCCTCCCTTATACGGCTCAAAAAATACTTGACATCTCACCCGCCTCTTGCTACACTCGCCACGGCCCTGTAGCTCAGCGGTCAGAGCAGGCGACTCATAATCGCTTGGTCGCGGGTTCGAGCCCCGCCGGGGCTAGCACAGAAAAGCGCACCACTACGGTGCGCTTTTTTGTGCTTTATTCCCGGCGGGGCGAGAACGAAGTTCGAAAGCGGGCGACGGCCCCGTCTGGGCGCTCGCGTAGCGAGCGGTAAGCCCGCTTGGACAAACAGCTCTGCTGTTTGCCCCGTCAGGGGTGAGGGCTCGTGAGGCGAGCCCGAATCAACCCCGCCGGGGCTGAGGGGGCTCAATCCCGCCCCGAGTTTCGTATCGGTTCGAACACGTGAGCAATCCGTCTATGATACTTAGAAAGTTTTTATTCTTCTTCACCCTGTTCGCATTCAGTGCGCAGGTCGTCAAGGATTTTTCCTTTGTAGCTGAAATACTTTGCTCCTTGGTAAGCCCCGGAGGCGTTGCGGCGGTCTTCCGGCATGAATGTTCCGACAAACGGGGAGAGCTTGTAGATGCGTCCTTCATATTCCACTGAATCGTCGCTTGCTACCTTAACTTCTGTGCCGGTTGGCGTGAACGTCACCAGCTCGCCAATTTTGATACCAACCATGCTGAACTTGAAACGACCTCGTCGAGGGGCTTTCAGAATGTCGTCAGCAGGTGACGGTGTAGTAGGAAGTATGGGTTTGTTATCTCGGTATTCAAGGACTTTCGCATCATCTACAGTAAGTGCAATATCTCTGAAAATATCCAGAGCAATTTGTGGGGCAACATTGAAAAACTCACGATTCTGGCGAATTCTCAGGTCTGTTAAACGGTCAATCGTTTTGTGAACGAGCTTTTCAACCTCGTTATACTTGACTGTTTCCATGGTTGCGAAGATTTCAAAAGGCAAAGGCACAGCCGTGTTGTCCAGCTCTTTGGAGCGGATATCGACCGGACGACTGCTTTTGCCTATTTTCACCCAGTCCTCTCGAAAACTCGGGTTCGTGAGGATATACACATAACCTTTTTCCTTGTTGCCCATAACTAACTGACTCTATGATAGCAGTTTTTTTTATTTTTACAAGTTCGTTTTCTTTCGCCATCACGGTGACCATGAGACGGTCAGGTATGTACAATATAAGATGCGAGCGGTAAGCCCGCTTGGACAAACATCTCTGCTGTTTGCCCCGTCAGGGGTGAGGGCTCGTGAGGTTACCCGAATCAACCCCGCTGGGACTCAAAAGGACTAGGGGCTAGCATACAGGTTGAATTGATATTGAAGCTGCGCTTTTGATAAATAGACAGCAGATAAACAAAAAATCTGATTATCTTCTTGACAAAAGGGTAAAAATGCCTATGATTTTCCAAAAAGGAGATAAAATATGCTGGTTTTCTTTCGTATTTGCAATTTTAAGTCGATAGTGGAGACAACCATTGATATGCGCTATGGAGAAGGGAAGGCTCCGAATGGGTATAAGGAAATGGAGCACTATCCATTTCTTGAGTACCAAGCAGAAAATGGTCAGGTGTTGAGATTGTCTCCTGTGCTGGCCATTTACGGTCAGAATGCCGGAGGCAAGACTACCTTAGTAGAAGCAATGAACACGTTGCGACGTTGTTTGTTTGAAAACAAATTACATTATCGCCCGAATAAGCTGCACCCGGATTTAAAAGACACTACGTTTGAGATTTGTTTTGCAAGTGAGGGGGTGGTTTATACTTATACGCTTTGCTACAATTTAAGCGGAGTAAAGCGTGAGTCCTTGAGAACGCATGATACGGATGTGTTTGAAATTGACCATGAGCAGGCTCTATACAACTTTGAGCAACTTGCTACGGAACTGTACACGACTGAGCGCTTGCTGGCTGTTTTGAAAACCGAGTGTTGCAATAGCAAGGGAGAGCAGATAGTCTCTTATCTAGGCAAGATTGCAACGAATTATCCCGGTTTAAATGCTAAGCTTAGCAATGCCTATCAATTCCTGATATACGGCATTTCGAACTCTTTGGAAAATGATTTTTCTGCCCCTTTTGCTATCAATTATTTGGCTCAGGGGGAGCAGGATTCTACCCACGAGCAAGCATTCCAGGAGATAGCAAAATACCTGCGACGGCTCGATATTGATATCGCGAGCATGGAGCTGATTCTTCGAGAAGAAAAGTTTAGTTCTAAGCCAGATGACGATGGGGGGCGAGAACCGGAGCTGATGTATCGAATCAACAGCTACCATAAGGATAAAAACGGCGAGCTGGTGGCATTGGATTTCCGGGAGGA
>JAZQGN010000006.1:0-17037 GCA_045540095.1 Akkermansia sp. | reverse complement strand
CGATAGGGTGCTGTCGGGGCGGATGGAGGTATTCACCAGTGTGAGGGTGCTGCCGCTTGCCGGGTGCAGGGCAAGATGGCGTAGGCGTGAACTGATGGGGCCGTAATCGCCGATGGTGACTTCGGTGGGGGAGGTTGGCTTGATATCGGCGAAGAGCAGCTCTGCCTTTTGGGTGTTGCTGCGTAGGGTGAGCAGTTCGCGTCCGCTGTGCTGTAGCGAGAGCGTGGCTCCCGGTGCTATGAAGATATGCGATGACGTTACGGCGTTGCTCAAAATGAGCCGCCCGCTGCGGATGTCTATGCTCAATGCCTCCAGCTCGTCGCTCAGGTGGAATGCCGCTTTTTCGGAGTCGCTCTCGATCACCAGGTTGCCCGGGCCGCTTATGTGGCCGGAGTAGTGGGTGGTGGTGTCGGTTTCGGCTGAGCTTACGAGCGTGAGCGTGACGCCCTCCGCTAGTTCGATATCGCCCTCGTGCATGGTGTAGGTGCCGCCGGGCTGCACGCTGACATGGCCTGTGTGGCGTACGGCTGCTGCCGCGGGCAGGGTGCAGAGAGTGAGCAGGAGGAGGGGGCATAGGGCGGCTTTCATGAGGTTGGTGGGGTGGTGTGCTCCAGGTAAAAGCGTTTTTGGCGGCGGATGGCTGTGTAGCCGCCCGGCAGGCTGCGGCGGGCGCAGGGGGCGGCTGCCGGGAGCATGGAATCCAGCGAGAGTATCATGGCTTCATCCACCTCCGGCACGGTGTGCTGCAGCAGGTAGCGGCGCAGGATTGCCTTGCGCAGGGCGAGTGGCTGCTCCAGCACGAAGGGCAGGTACAGGCGGCCTTGCGGATCCATGCTGGGCAGGGCGGTGAGGGCGGCTTCCAGTGCCTGGAGTGTTTCGCTCTGGAGGCGTGCGCTACGATTGATGATGGGCACCACATCACGCCCCATGGCGCGGTTGAGAGCGGGGATGACTTCTAGGCGGAGGCGGTTTCGGGTGACATCCGGTATGCTGTTGGTGGAGTCATCCCGCCAAGTGAGCTTTTGCTCCGTGAGCCAAGCGGTGAGTGCCGCGCGGGTGGTGCTGAGGAGAGGGCGCAGCCAGAGGCAGCCTTCTGCCTGCAGCACGGGCTCCATGCCGCGGGGACCCGCTGCGCCACGCGCTAGGCGGAAGAGGACGGTTTCTGCTTGGTCATCCGCATGGTGGGCGAGTGCGATGGGGGCATTCAGCCGAGTGGCGGCAGCTTTTAGGAGAGCACGGCGCGCAAGGCGAGCTGCAGTCTCCAAGGATTGGCCGCTCTCTTCCGCGAGGGCGGGGGCATCGATGCGGTGTTCTTCGTATGGTATGCTGAGCTGTGCACAGAGGTCCCGGCAGAAATCCGCGTCTGCATCCGCCTCAGCGCCGCGTATGCCGTGGTGCACATGCAGGGCGTGCAGGCTGCAGCCGTAGCGGTGCAGCAGGTGCAGTAGCGCCACGGAATCCCGTCCGCCGCTGAGGCCTACGATAACCGGGCCGCGGAGTAGGTGCGGTGTGGTGAGGGGCGAAAGCATGGTGGTGTATGGCGGAATTCAGAAAGCTTCGGCGCCGTGGCAGGTGAGTAGGGGGACCTGCAGCACGGCGCCGATGAGAGGATTCGGATAGCAGAGGGGAATCAATCCTCCTCGTCATCACCGCCGCGGGAGTTCTCCGTGCGCTTGGCGAGGGTGGGGGCTATACGGCGGAAGAGAGCTTCAGCGTTCACCTCTTCCGGGTCTTCTACCTGAATGGCCTTCACGAGGCCGCTGGCGTACACAACGATGAGTGTGTTCTCATGGCGAGAGAGTGCGGGCAGCACCTGCTTGCGGAAGGAAGTGATATCCGTCACGCTCTGGCCGGCCACGGGGTTGCCATCAGAGAGCCAGGGGAGGATATCAAAGTTCTGGCGGGTGGAGGTGCGGATGCAGGAGTTCGGGTTCTCGGGGTCCTCACTGCCGTCCGTCCAAGAGACGTAGGAGATGGTGCGGGTGTCCGCAAGGAAGGCGTCTTTCTGCTCAGGCTGGTGGCCGGGGCAGTGGAAGATGACCGGTACGCGCATCTTGGAGTTTGCATCACGGGGCAGAACGGTGCCGCTCATCTCCGGAGCGAGAGCAAGCCACCAGCCCTGGCTTTCATCATACGGGGTGTCCTCATCATCATCCATGCCGCTGGTGGGCAGGAGACTGCTGTGGGCTATTTCCTGAGAGTACTTCATACCCAGCTGGGAGAGCTGCTGCATGTTGGAGCGGCAGGCCGTGGTGTCTGCAGCATTCATGCGGGAGATGATGAAGGGGGCCGAGATACTGGCCAGCGCTCCGAGAATGGCGATTACCACAATGAGCTCAATGAGTGTGAAGCCGGTGGCGCGGCGTGTAAAACTGGTTTTCATAACATGCATAATCTAGCACATTCATCTTCCGAAGGCAAGCCGAATGTGGATTTTGAAATTTGATTTTCGGGAATTAGACCTCATCTGCGGGGCCTGCAGCGCGGAGCTTGCCGCGGGTGTAACGCCAAATGATGCAGATGGCCGTGGAGTAGAAGGCGAGCTCAAAGAGCTCTTCAATGCGGTCATTATGGAAGAAGCGCTCGGTAATCTGGGCACAGACTGCCGCGAGGATGAGGATGACGCATTCCCACAGGGGCTGGCGGTAGTCCCTCAGTAGCTCCCAGCAGGCCTTCCAGTGCTTGCGGAGGATGAAGACCGCGGCGAGGGTGACGAGGTAGATGCCTACGAATACGTGTGCTAACCAGCCGTAGGGGATGTCTTTCCATTTCGGAAATTTATTCGGATCCGCAGGATCCGCAAAGCAGGCAAGGGTGCGGCCGTAGTTAATCTCTCGCAGCAGGAGGAAAATGAGCAAGAAGGCCACCACTCTGTACAGCTCGGGACGTTGCTTAGCCGTGAAGCAGAAGGCCGCTCCGAGGATGAGCAGCATGAGTTGCGCGTACTCTATGGGGGAGTTCTTGCCGCTCACCGTTTCCGGGAGTGTGTAGATACCGATGGCGCAGATAATGGCACCCACCAGAGCGATAAGTGCCGTGGAGCTGAAGCGGGTGTCCAGATGATTGGCAAGACTGAAAGAACTGGAAGAAGAGCTGTTCATGGTGAATTCCTAGCGTCTTTCACTATATCAGATTTTTTCCGGTCTGTAAATGCCCCGAGCAAAAATAACATATATTAATTCATTTTATGGCCTCTTTTGCACACGTTTGCAGCTGAGAAAAGTAAAACAGCCCCTTGTCACCGAGGTGGTGAGGGGCGGATGAAAATGAAGCTGCGGTTGAAATTAGCCCTGCTGCTTCAGGGCGTCCACGCAAATGGCGGACCAAGTCTCAAGGCGCTCATAAAGGGGGCCGGAGAGCTCTTCCAGAGTGCAGAAGCGCATATCCGTAAGCTTTTTCTCGAGCGGTGCCACTTCATCACTATCCAGCTCAAAACGGTGCACGATGCCGAGGTGCACGGAGCCTACCTCATTCGTATCATCATTAATGACGGCATAGAGTTCCTGCGTCGCGTTACCGGAGAAGGAGATTTCCTCGCGGATTTCGCGCTCCACACCGGCGAGGTAGGTGGAGAGGTTCTCCGCGAGGCCGTCCACTGGGTTGATGTGGCCTCCGATGCCGAGGGACATTTTGTCATGCAGACGAGTTTCGCCGCCCTTCTTGGTGCGGGCGTAGGCCAGCACCTTGCCCTGATGGCAGAAGATAGCGTAGGCGATAATCTGCTTGAACTGCGGGCTGTCTTCAGCCAAGTCGCGGTCCATGTAGTGTGCCACGCCGGGCTTCAGGAAGGCAGCCAGATAATCCTGCGGGTTAAGTCGTACACCATTGAAGGCGCCCACGGCTTCAAAAGCTTCGCGGGGCACTACCAGCACCTGTTCTCCGTTATAGCGTGACATGGGCGGGATTGTACGCGCTGAGGCTTTGTATGTCAAGCGCAAAAAATCCCCGCCTGCGTGTGGCGCAGGCGGGGATGGTGAGGGGAGTATGCGAGCTCTTACTTCAGGGCATCAAAGGCGCCCTTGAAGAAGTAGTAGCCCCAGCCCCAATCGGGGTCACCGGACCAATCCGGATCATAGTGGTGGCGGGGCTTGAGGAAGCGCTCGGGGTGCGGCATGAGACCCATGGCGCGGCCGGTGGGGTCCTGCAGACCAGCGATGCGGAGCTCGGAGCCGTTGTGATTATCAGCGTACTGGAGGGCCACGCAGCCGTTCTCCATGTACTTCTGGGCGTCACCGGGCTCACAGACGAGGCGGCCTTCAGCGTGAGCGGAGGGCAGCTCGAAGTTCTCGGGCAGGTAGGTGGTGAAGGGGCAGTTCGGAGCCACCTTCACGAGCTTGTCCCACATGCACTCGAAGCGCTCGCTCTTGTTCCAGATGAGGGAAGCCTTGGGCAGGATGCCGAGCTTGGTAAGAATCTGGAAACCATTGCAGATGCCGAACAAGAAGCCGCCGTTGGCGTGGTGATTCTGCAGGGCGTCGCCGAGGAAACGCTCGGTCTCCAGCTGAGCCAGACGGCCGCTCATTACGTAGTCACCGTAGGAGAAGCCGCCGGAGAATACCACGAGCTGAGCCTTAGCTACATGCTGCTGAGTAGCGGTGGCAATGGGCTGCACCTGAGTGGTGAAGCCGGCGGCACGCAGGGCGCGCTCGGTCTCCACGTCGCAGTTTGTGCCGGGATATTTGAGAAGTAATGCGTGAGGCATAGTAAAAATTACGAGTTGCGAGTTACGAATTACGAATAAGGAAGTAGAATTAACTATCAATAGAAGGGAGTTAAGCCGTTCTTCCAGATGCTCTTCAGCTCAGCAATCTCAGCTTGCAGCACGGTGCTGCCCTTGGCGGTGATGGTGAGCTGACCGTCCGTGGTGGCGGTGCCGATGCGGGCGCAGGGCGTGCCGACCATGGCAGCGGCGAAATCGTCTGCGAGGTCCTCGTCCACTTCCACGAGGAAGCGACCGGTGCTCTCGGCGAAGCAGGGCACGGCGTTGTTCTGCCAGCCGCCCACGGTGGGGAGCTTGTCCAGATCAATGCTGATACCGCCCTTGCAGGAGAAGGCCATCTCGGCAGCGGCTACGGCGAGACCACCCTCGGAGAGGTCATGTGCGGAGAGCACGAGTCCCTGAGTGAGGGCCTTGGCGTAGTACTGCTTGTACACCTCGAAGTTAGCAGCGCAGTCCGTCTGCGGCACCTTGCAGTCCTTCACGCCCTTCACGCGGGCATAGACGGAAGCACCCATCTCATCCTCCGTGTTGCCCACGATGAAGATGGCGCTGTTGCTGCGGCGCAGGCTGGCGCCACGCACGTGCTCGGGCTCTTCCACCACGCCGAAGCCGGAGCAGAGGAAGGTGACGGGGATGTTCACCGGGCCCTCCTCGGTCTCGAAGTAGTTGTAGAAGCTGTCCTTACCGGAGACGTAGGGAGCGCCGTAAGCGAGGGCTGCGGTGCGGATACCCTTGGCGCATTCTACGATGCGGCCGAGCTCGGTGGGGCACTCGGGGTTACCCATGCAGAAGTTGTCCAGAAGGGCAATCTTCTCGGGGTTGGTGCCGGCGAGTACGAGCTGGCGTACGGTTTCGTCCACCGTGCCGGTACCCATGGCGTAGGGATCTGTCTTGCCCCACTCGGGCAGAATGGCCAAGGCGAGGGACATGAGCTTGTCAGAGCCGTCAATGTCAATGACGGAGGCGTCCTGCGGGGCGTCAGCGGTGGCGCCGGCGAGGGGCTTAAGCACGGTGTTACCCTGCACCTCGTGGTCATATTCGCGGATGATGGGCTCGCGGGAAACGATAGCGAAGTCAGCGAAGATCTGCTTGAGGTCAGCGGTGAGGTTGCTGTCATCCAGAGCCACGCCCTGCATGGCGGGGCAGGGAGTGAAGGTGGAGGTGAGGTACTTGGTAGGAGCATCATGCAGCTTGGAGTTGTCCATTTCCACCACGAGCTCGCCGTTGTGCCATACGCGCAGCACGCCGCTGTCGTTGGACTCACCCAGTACGGTCATCTCCGTCTGGAAGGTGTCAGCGAGGCTCTGCAGCTCAGCAAGGTTCTCCGGCTTCACAGCCAGCACCATACGCTCCTGAGACTCAGAGAGGAAAATCTGCCAGGAGAGCATGCTGGTCTCCTTCAGAGGAGCGCGCTCCAGGTACAGGTTGCCACCGGTCTCGGAAAGCATTTCACCAGCGGCGGAGGAGAAACCACCGGCGCCGCAGTCCGTCACGAACTCGATGAGGCCGCGCTCGCGAGCCTCGAGGATGACGTCCAGAGTCTTCTTTTCCTCGATGGGGTTACCAATCTGCACGGCCTGCTGGTCCTCCGTGGCGGATTCCTCGCCCATGGCGGCGGAGGAGAAGGTAGCGCCGTGGAGGCCGTCCTTGCCGGTGCGGCCGCCGATGACAACCACGGCGAGGCCGGGCTTCATTTCCTTAGCGATGTCCTCCTGCGGGATAACGCCTGCTGTGCCGCAGAATACGAGGGGGTTATAAATGTAGGTGGGGTCGAACTGGATAGCGCCGCTGGTGGTGGGGATACCCATGCGGTTACCGTAGTCACGCACGCCGTGCACCACACCACGCATGATGCCGAGGGGGTGAATGATGTTGTGGCCTTCCACCATGCTCTGGGGAGTATCCGGTGCGCCGAAGCAGAAAACGTCCAAGTTCGCGATGGGCTTGGCACCCTTACCGGCACCGAGGATGTCACGAATCACGCCGCCGAGACCGGTGTTAGCGCCGGCGTAGGGCTCAATGGCGCTGGGGTGGTTGTGTGTTTCAGCCTTCAAGCACACGGAGAGCTTGTCATCCAGCTTGATGAAGCCAGCGTTATCCACGAAGCAGCTCAGCACGAAGCCGGGCTTCTGTGCCATGATTTCCTTGGAGGGGCGCTGGATGAAGGTCTTGTACATGCTGTTGATTTCCTCCGTCTGGCCATTCACAGTGTGCTGAATGGTAGCGGCGAAGATACGGTGCTTGCAGTGCTCGGACCAGGTCTGGGCGATTACCTCCAGCTCCACATCCGTGGGCTCGCGGTCAATCTCGTTGAAAATCTGCTGCACCACCAGCATATCCTCTGTGGAGAGGGAAAGCTTCATGTCCTGGCTCAGCTTGGTCAGCTCGGCTTCGCTCAGGTTGCGAACAGGTATGTGTCGGTACGTTGCCATAATTCTAATTTGTAAATCGTACTTTTATTTGACGCTCCAAGTGTGGATGGCGGGGTTGCATACGTCATTACAGAAGCGGGCGGAGAGGGCTTCCTTATCACCGCAGCCGAAGATGTAAATCTTCTGGGTGATGGTGAGGGAGGAGATGCTGAAGGGCAGCCCTTTGCGGCCTGCGTAGTTGGTGAGAATGGCCTCTTTTTCCAGGTCCAGAGCGCCCTTCTTAATGCCGTAGGAGATGCAGAAGAGCTCGCCTTCCAGGGCGGGAGTACCGCCTTCTTCCACTTTCTGGGAGATGGGGTCTACCAGCACGCGGCGCATGTATTCGGCTGCGGCCTCGATGTCACCCTCGCACTCCACGGTGTAGAGGCGGGTGTGGTTGTAGGTCAATTTGTCGCTGATGGGGGTGTAGAGCAGCTTGTTAGCATCCGTAGCGGACTGAAAGCGGCTGAATACCTCAAATGTAAGTGTTGCCATAAAGTTGAAAAGGGCCACCGCACTGTGCTGCACGGTGGCCGTAAAAGGTTTTTATTTACTTGCTGAGGCGCTCCAGCACCTCGGCGTAGGATTCCATGAACTCGCCCAGCCCCTGGCGGAAGCGGTCCTTGTCCATCTTCTTGCCGGTGTTTACGTCCCACAGGCGGCAGGTGTCCGGAGAAATCTCATCGGCCAGCACAATCTTGGAGGGATCTTCAGCAAGGCGGCCCAGTTCAATCTTGAAGTCGATGAGGCGGAGGTTGGCCTTCAGGAAGAACTCGCAGAGCGTTTCGTTCACCAGGAGAGCCATCTTCTTAATGTTGGCGCATTCCTCCTCGGTGGCGGCACCCATTTCACGGGCATAATCATCATTGATGAAGGGATCACCCAGAGAGTCATCCTTGTAGGAGAACTCCACGATGGGCTTCTTGAAGGCGGTACCCTCGGCCACGCCCATGCGCTTGGAGAAGCTGCCGGCGGCTACGTTTCGCACGATAACCTCCAAGGGGATGATGGATACCTTCTTTACCAGCAGGTTGATGTCGTCCACATCGTCCACAAGGTGTGTTTCCACGCCTTTGGCCTCAAGCATGCGGTAGATGATGAGGGTGATGGCCTTGTTGAAGCGGCCCTTGTTCTCGAAGTCTTCCTTCTTGACACCGTTGAATGCGGTGGCGGAGTCCTTGTACTCCATGCGCAGAACATTGGGGTCATCTGTGGTGAAGAGTCTCTTGGCTTTGCCTTCGTAAATCGGTTCCATGATGTTATGTGAGAGGGTTAGTGATTACACCTCACCGCAAATATACCTGAACAGGCAGCTTTGTCAAGCCTGAAATAGGGATTTGGCCGAGAACTTGGCAGATTAGGCCTCAGGGTAGGAGAATTTCTGCAACCACTCGCGGTAAATAAGCGGGGATATCTCGCTGGGGCGTATTTCCGCGCGCTCGCTCCAGAAGGTGGCGGTGTGGAGCACGGGGATACCACAGGCCGCGAGGTGGGCATCGATAGCGGCTTTATGTTCGCGCACGCCTTCACGCGTGGCAGCGTGGGTGACACCCATAATCTGAGCGCCGCCGAAGGGGGCACCGCCGCTGCGCCAGTAGCAATGGGTCATGCAGATGTGGCGGCCGCATTCCGCGCCGGCTCGCTCTTCCATGCCTTCAGGTACGCACCAGTGGAAGAGGCCTGCTGCCCCGGTGCCGCTGTGGCTTCCTTTGTTGCGGGTGTGGTCCAGAAAGGTGGCGAAGCGGCCGATGACGCCGCGTTCATCCAGCGCGGTGGCGATGGTGCAGAACTGTTCATGGCTGATGCCCAGTGCTTCAGCGCGTGCCAGCCAAGGGCTGCGGGTGAGTTCATGTGGCTGCAAGCTTTCCTTTAACGAGAGCAGAACTCGCCATTCTATCTCACTGAGCACGGGGTGGGAGGGGCGCTGCATGTGTGGGAGCTCCGGCAGCTTGTCGCCGGGTTTTAAGCCTGCGCGGCGCACATGGCCCACGCCGAGGGTAAACATGCCCACCACGGGCAGAGGCGCAAAAGCGGTGGCTCCGGTGTGGCGGGAGAGCAGGCGGCAGTGTTCATCCACGCTGCCGTAACCGGTGGGAACTTTCAGGGTGGTCCACAGGCGGTAATCCGCACCGGGAGCATTTGGGGTATCACAGCTGCGCAGCACGACGTGACCGGTGAAGGGGTCATTATCCCGCAGCCATTCGTAAGCGCTTTCTTCCTTATCTGCAGGCACTTTCCAAGCGATGAGTGCACCATCAGCCAAGCTGGTGGAGAGGAGGGTTTGGCGCACGCGGCGGATTGCTCCACCTGCCAGCAGGGTGCGCAGGCGCTCCAGCACTTCTTCAGCCGGCATGCTGCAGCGAGCGGCTATCTCATCAAACGGGTGCGCATGGAAGCCCGTCAGGCGGTCTTCCGCCACTGCAAGAAGTCTCAAATCCGGCTCGGTAAGTTCCATTGGATTTGTGCCGGGGGTAAGCTTAACGGCGGCGGCGCTTGGGAGCGGCGGGGCGGGGCTTGCGCAGGGGTTTGGCACCTTCATCCAGCAGGGCGGTGTAGGCATAGGGGAAGCCCTCAAGCTTGCGGCGGTCAATCTTGCGGGATATGAAGCCCTCCACGCTCTTGGCGAAGTCTATCTCGTCAGCTGTGAGCAGTGTGAAGGCATCTCCCTGGGCCTCAGCACGGCCGGTACGGCCGATGCGGTGCACGTAGTCCTCAGGATTTTCGGGTACGCGGTAGTTAATGACGTGTGTTACGCCGCTGACATCAATGCCGCGGGCGGCTACGTCCGTAGCCACAAGGATGCGGTATTTATCCTCCTTGAATCCCTTCAGGGCAGCCATACGCTCCTTCTGGGGAATATCAGAGTGCATGACGGTGACTTCCTTGCCCCAGCCGGCATTACTGAGCATGTTTGCGACGGTGTCCGCCTCCTTGCGGGTGCGGGTGAATACCATGAGGTTCAAGAAGTTTGTGGCTTTTACGAGGGCAAGCAGGAGCTCATCTCGCTGGTCTAGCCCCACGGGGTAGAATGCGTGAGAGATGGTTTCAGCCACCTCACGGCGGGCAATGGCGATTTCCACCGGGTCTGTCAGGCACCATTTTGCAAAGCCTTGCAGAATCTGCGGCATGGTGGCTGAGAAGAAGAGGGTCTGACGGCCGTCCCAAGGGCAGAGGTTTACGATTTTGCGGACGATGGGCAGGAAGCCCATGTCGGTCATGCGGTCCACCTCATCAAGCACGAGGTGGCGGACTGTCTTGAATTTCATATTACCGCGGTAGAAGTGGTCCACCAAGCGGCCGGGTGTGGCCACCACGACTTCGGCGCCGGCTTTAAGCTCTTCGGTCTGTTTGCCGTAACCTACGCCGCCGTACAGAAGTGCTACCTTGATATTTGTGTGCTTGGCGTATGTGCGGAAGGATTCTGCCAGCTGGTCCGCCAGCTCGCGTGTGGGTTCCAGCACAAGCACTTGCGGGAGGCCGTTTGCCTCGATCTTTGTGAGCAGGGGAAGGGCAAATGCGGCGGATTTGCCGGTGCCCGTCTGGGAGGCGCCGATGACGTCCTTACCCTCCAGAACGATGGGGATGGCCTGTTCCTGAATGGGGGTGGGGGCCTCGTAGCCGCAGTCCTTCACGGCTTCCAGAATGGGGGCTGAGAGCCCCAGTTCGTCGAATGTCATCTTGTTATGATTCTGTTTTTATTAAAATGGTACTGCCCCGGAGCTTTTACAGGTAGGGGTTATTGAGCATCTCCTCCTCCAGTGAGGTATCCGGGCCGTGGCCGCTGTGCACCACACAGGTGTGAGGGCGAACGAGCAGCTTCTCGCGGATGCCGCGGATGAGCGTGGCCATGCTGCCACCAGGGAAATCCGTGCGTCCTACAGCGCCGGAGAAGAGAATATCACCGCAGAAAATTTGCTCCGTGTCTCCCAGTTCGTAGGCTACGCCATCCGGGGAGTGGCCGGGAATGTGGTATACCTTCCACTCGCTGCCTCCGCAGTTCAGGGAACCGCAGGTAGTGCCGAAGGCGTTATCTACTCGGAAAGGGGGTACATCCATGCCGCCGCCCCAGCTGCGGGCTGCCAGCTCTTCCAGTGTGAGCTCACGGCTGTATGGCATGCAGGCGTGCACGCGGCAATCATACTTCTCTACCATAGCGGCCACACCCTGCACGTGATCGAAGTGCTGGTGGGTGATGAGGAGGTCTGTCACCTGTGCGCCTTCAGGCAGTTTTTTTGCCACCCACGTGGCGAACCCAAGCGGGGCATCAACGGCCACATAGCCTGTGCCACACTTCACCAGATAGCCGTTGCACATGCAGGGACCACCTGTGTATACCTGAATATCAGCGCTCATGGCGCGCATTATACACTACTCATCTGGGCTTGGCAAGCCCTTTGTTAATAACTTGGGCTCCGTGTGAAAAGGTGAAATGAAGAAAACCGCAGGGAGTCATGCTCTCTGCGGTTTTCTGAAAAGAATGTGTTCTGATTTATTAGCGAACCACGATGAAGGGGATGCTGGAAGCGGTCAACACGCTTTCAGTGGCCTCGTAGCCATTATTATTGTCATCGTCATCGTTGTCACCGCCCGCGTTCACGCCGCTGGCGGTGATGAGAACCTGAGCGGTGCCGGTACGGAAGTTGAAGTAGATGGTAACGTTAGTGGCACCCAGATCATTAAGGGTAATACGGTCAAGTGTCTGCTCGTTGTCGTTATTGTTGCCCCAGTTATTGTTGTTGTTCTCGTTTGCACCGATGCCCAGAGACTTGATGAGGTCTTCGTCGTCCAGAGCGCTGCCACTGAAGGAAATCTTGGCGATACCAACGTCCTCAGCGGTCATCGTGTAGGTGATGATGGCATTGTAGGAGCCTCTGCCATCGGGGCCAACTCGGCGCTGTACAATCTCAACATCGCCAACGGGGTTGTAGTAATCAGGCTTGACTTCGGGGCGGGATTCGTCAACGTCCGGTGTTTCTTTGTCGTCCTCCACGGCAGGGCTGCCCGTGCCGGGAATCGCAAACTCCGGCTTGGAAATCACACCATCAGAACCGCTGGGAATGTCACCTTCAATTTCAGTAACGACGTTAGGAACAATGACGAAGGAGGGGTTGCCCAGAAGCTTGAAGCCGGCGCCGGCGGAGAAAGCCTTAGCGTCCACGAAGCCCTTGTTGTTGTCACCACCGCCGCCACCGCAGCTTGTGAGACCGGAGAGAAGTGCTGCAGCAGCCGTGCAAAGAACGAAAATCTTTTTCATGATTTGTGTAATATGTGTGAAGATTGTATTGCCAGTCTATCATTCTGATGTGAGGAGTCAAGAAAAAAGTAGGGCAGAGTATAAAAAAACTTGTTGCGGCGATGGCGGGGTAAGAACTGGAGGGGGGAGAGGTGCTGCGCCTGAGAAATAGGAAGATTTGTTATGAGGAACGCCTGCTCTTGAAAGGTGCCGGGCTACGCCTCGGGAGGAGGTGTAGCCCGGTAAAGTGTTGACTGGTTGAATCAGAGCCGGTGGCAGAAATCATCCGTCACTTTCAGTGACTTGATGAAAGCGGTGAGCAGGTCGATGCAGGACTGCACGTCCGCCATGTCCGCTGTTTCCACCGGGCTGTGCATATAGCGCAGGGGGAGGGAGAGGTTCGTGGCGGGTACACCGCTGCGGGAGCGGAAAATCTGGTCCGTATTCGTGCCGGTGGTGCGTCCGCTGGTTTCCCGCTGCATGGGGATTCCTGCTTCGTCCGCCACGAGTTCGAGGCGGGCATTGATGTTCGGGTGGCAGGCGGGGCCGAAGCAGAGGCAGCCACCCTTGCCGAGTTTCACTTCACCATAGCGGGCGGCATTCAGTCCCGGGGTATCTGTGGCGTGTGTGACATCCAGACAGATGGCGGCGTTCGGGCGGATGCGGTAGGTAAGCATGGCGGCGCCGATGCAGCCCACTTCTTCCTGCACGGTATTAGCGAAGACGATGTTCCACTCGGGTTTGATGCCTTCTTCCTTCAGCTTACGGGCGGTCTCTGCGAGGATGAAGCCGCAGAGGCGGTCGTCCAGTGCGCGGCAGACGAGGCGCTTACCGTCATTGAGCATGAGCGGGCCGTCACAGTACACGCCGCGGTCACCCACGCGCAGGCCCAGTGCTTCCACTTCCTCGCGGCTTTCGCAGCCGAAGTCTACATATAAATCCCATACTTTCGGGGCTTTGTCACCGTCATCACGGATGTGAATAGCGGTATTGCCGATGACGCCGATGACTTCACCATCCGTACCGAAGAAACGCAGGCGGCGGCCGCGGGCGATGGCTACATCCGAGCCTCCGAGGCGCTCTACGTGGGCAAAGCCACTCTCTGTGATGTAGCGGATGGAGAAGCCGATTTCATCTGCATGGGCATCCAGCATGAGGGTGGGAGCATCCTTTTTGTTACTTTTCAGTACAGCCCAAGTGGAGCCGTAAGCGTCACATTGCTGCTCATCGGTGAAGGGTTTCATGTATTCAGCCCAGAGGCGCTGGGCGTCCATTTCCATGCCGGTGGGGGAGGGGGTATCCAGCAGGGTGGAGAGGAAATCAAGTGCTTGTTCAGTCATGGTATCTTAATGGGGAAGGGGTAAAAAACAAGTGCGCCCTGAAGGCGCACTTGGGGGAAGGGGGGATTACATGTTCTTGTAAGCGATGTCGCTGCGGCGCTGGCTGCCGTCGAAGTTGACCTTGGCCGCTTCAGCGTGGGCGAGTGTGCGCGCTTCATCAAGGGTGGCACCCTGAGCCACGATGGCCAGCACTCGGCCGCCGTTGGTCACCCAGCCGGCATCCGTCTTTTTAGTGCCGCAGTGGAACACACGGGCACCGCAGGCGTCCAGGCCACTGATGAGGTCCCCGCTGTGGGAGGAGGCGGGGTAACCGGCGCTGGCCAGAATGCAGCATACGCTCCAACCTTCATCAAATGAAATGAGCTCAGGAGTGAACTCTCCCTTAGCGCCGTTCAGGCAGAAGGTAGCCAAGTCGCCGCGCAGCAGGGGCATGACAGCCTCGCACTCCGGATCACCGAAACGGCAGTTGTACTCGATGACTTTGGGGCCCTGCGGGGTGAGCATGAGGCCGAAGTACAGGAAGCCGCGGTAGGGCAGACCATCTGCCTGCAGGCCTTTCACCGTGGGGGCTACGATTGTTTCCTCGATGGTTTTGATAAGCTCGGGGGAGGCAAGCTGGCGGGAAGCAACAGCACCCATGCCGCCGGTGTTCGGGCCTTCATCACCATCCTGCAGTCTCTTGTAATCGCGAGCCGGGCAGAGGATGAGGTACTTGTCATCACAGATGGCGCCGAAAATGGAAATTTCCGGACCGGTGAGGAACTCTTCCACCAGCAGGCGGCCTTCGCCGAAGCGCTTTTCGATGAATACCTCACGGAGGAACTCCTCGGCAGAGGCGGCATCCGGGCACACGGCTACGCCTTTACCGGCGGCCAAGCCGTCAAACTTCAGTACGGTGGGGTACTGTCCGCCGATGGCGGCGATAGCAGCATCATAATCAGCCACGGCTGTGGCTTTGCCGGTGGGGATGTTGTGACGTACGAGGAACTCCTTGGCAAACTCCTTACTGGCTTCCAGCTGGGCGCTCTCTTTCTGAGGACCCCAGCAGGGAATGCCTGCGGCCACACAGCGGTTTGCTAAGCCATCCTCCTTCACGAGATAGCTTTCTTCGCCTGCCACGCAGAGGTCGATTTTGTTATCCACGAGCCAAGATATGAGCTCATCAAAGCTGCCGACCGGGATGGGGGTGGCTGTCTGCTTAATGGCATCACTGCCGGGGTATGTGAACATCTGTGGCTTGCAGGGGCTTGCAGCCAGAGTCTCTACCAGCGCTTGTTCGCGCCCGCCTTTTCCGATAACTGCTATTTTCATGCTGAGCATATTGTATCAGCCGGGCGCCGTTTTGGCAATAGTAAAAAGTACGGAAACTTACGAAGGTTGTTTTTGCTTTTATGTGCTTTAAGACACAGTTGTTTCTTGTGAAGGGAAATAGTATCTGATACTGTAGCCACCCGTCTGAGCATGAGTACGGAATATACTGGAGTTAAATTACTGAGCCGGAGCGGTGAACTGCCGCAGGGGCTGACGCGTGAAGCTGTGGTAAGCCTGATGGTGCGTGAAGTGTCCGGTATTTGTTTCCCCGGGTTGGTGGATGAGCTGGAGGCTGCTGCCTTGGAGCGTGAGGCCGCGGAGTCCACATATCTGGGCCGTGGATTGGCTGTGCCTCATGCCCGTGTGGAAGCTTTGACGGAATCCATTGTATATATAGCCCACGGGCAGGATATCGCGTGGGGTGAGGATTCTGCTGATTGTGTGGCTTTGCTTTGTTCTCCTGCTGATTGTCCGGATGTGCACTTGCAGTTGCTCAGTAAGCTGGTGCGCTGGCGTATGAAGGGCGGGGATCTGGTGCTGTGATGGTGCTGAGGCTGTTCATTGCTGGATATACGTGTTGGAACAATGAGAGATATAGACCTATTTTGACGGCTAAATTGGAGCTTGTAGGGTTGCGAGCGTCCCGTCTCGGCGTTCAGGGCGGGCGTATCAACGAGAGGCCTCCAAGCGTAGCCGAAGCCGGGAGCCTAGCATAGATCCCCTCTGGGGCGCCATAGGGTAGCCCGGCGTTGGAGTCGCGAATGCGACGGAACCCCGGGGCTAGATGAAAAATAAATTGCCTCCCCCTTCCTTTAATTTTTTGTTGCAACTGTACTATTTCTTTACTATCTGTCGTTTATATATCTTTTTATAGAGTTTTCCAATATAAGTTAAATTTCCATATTTCTTTTCTCTGCACCCCCCTATATTGCAACGGCAGACTTGACATGAGCCTTCAAATTTAGTAACTTATGGTCACGAACAACAGACAGAACAACATCATGAAGACTGCCACATCTGTTAAAAAGACTTCTGATTACATTAGTATTCCCAAAGATGAAGCCACTATTCTTATAAGTGAATACTATTCTAATCTCGCGTCTAATGCTTCTGTCACAACTCCTGAATGTTTTAGAACAGCGGAATTAAGTAATCCTACACAGCACTTTGGACGCTTCTTATATTCTACAATGTTTGCTGACAAATGTGACAGTCCTTATAATATATCTAAAAAAGTTTATGATATATGGAAGGGCAAAGAACAGAAAAGAACTCTTGAAGAAGCAGAAGAAGTTATTAATAACTACACAACTGCTAATGAAGAGCACTTGAAAAACATATTCGCTAAACTCAATGGAAAATCTTTTCTTAGTTCCATTATGAAGAAAGAACAGAAGCAAGAAAAATCCTAAACTAATACTTCATTCATTCATGGGAGTATACCCACATTGGTTATACTCCTTTTTCTTTTGTTCTAATAAAAACTTCACAGAATGACCTATAACAGCCCTTTATACTTGCTGTGGTACATGAGACTACTAAAACAACTAATACCCCCTTATAAGGCATTCTGTGAGCAAATAAAAAAGTGGTAAGGTGGGATGAAGCCTTACCACTAATAATGATGACTGAATATTTAATAATCCCATTTGTATTTAGTCATATTATATCACAGTTCTTAAAAAAAGATAAAAAATCCCCCTGATAAGTCTAAACCTATCAGGGGGGCAAACAAATTCAGAAAGAACTACCTTTCATGAAGATGTTCAACTTGGCGGAGCTATTTTAACTCTATGAAGTGTTTTAGTCAAGTTTTTTATCGCCCCTACCCTCAGGTGATAAAGTGTGGTAATGTATGACTGTCCGATGTAAAATCGGGCAGCGGAGAGGCCTTTCTTGCCTTAGCTAATCAAGAAAGGCCGGATGAGGGGACGCCCGCGTCCCTACAAGGGAGAAAGCCCCGAAATTGAGTCAGGGCCACCCTCATCCCCGTTAAAAAGACGGCTCCGCGATTCGTCTCGG
>JAZQGN010000005.1:0-81769 GCA_045540095.1 Akkermansia sp. | reverse complement strand
TGCTGACTCCCTACAGACGGATTGCTCCGCAGCGTTTTCACGCTTTAGTAGGGTCTCACCGAATATGACTATGCTACTTTCCTCCCGCGCCGTCTGCATCTACCTTATGGATTCTTGATGATGTATCGGATTTCGGCACTTTCTGCAACCTCGTCCATCCATCCGGCCTTATATGCTGTTTCTGTTCGTACAGTCGGGATTTCCCCTCGAACTTCCTCTTCCACGGTTTGTTACCTCCCCGCAGTTGTTCTTCAGGTCTGGGATTCCGCATCATCGCGGCTCCGCGCGGACTTGCACCGCAGTGCGCATATCGCGTCGGTCGTACCTAAAAAGGCCAGCACCTCTGCGAGGCACTGGCCTTTTTAGTTAGGGTGGGCGAAGGGGATCGAACCCTCGACAACCGGAACCACAATCCGGGGCTCTACCACTGAGCTACACCCACCATTGATGGTTTGCAACGTAGCGTTGCGGGAGCAATTATACACAGATGAACAGAGAATGCAAGACTAAAGTTAAAAAAAGTTGATTTTTTTTACTAAAAAGAAAAAAAAGCGCCTCGGGGGACAACTAACGTGATGGTTCCCCGAGGCGGAGAGGGGTACAAGACAAATTGGGGCGGGGAGACAATCAGAAATCTATGCGATAACCGAGAGTGCCGTTCACTGCGGTCATGTCGCGATAGAATTCAGCGGTAAAGTCCGTGAAGATGCCACCGTTATTAATGCCGAGGGGGATATTCAACCCAACGCCGATTTCCACGCCGAAAGCACTGGGCTCAGCGCCGGCAATGGTGACGGAGTGAGAGGAACCGGGGATGGAAACATGCGCCTTGCCGCGGCGGGCACCGGCCATGGCCCGGCCAAGGACGCGAGCTTCCATGATAGCGGGAGTGTTAAGGAACTGCTCGCCAACGATACCCTGCATGCGAGCGCCGAAGCCAAAGAGCACGTTGTTACTCTCCTGCTTGCCGGAATTCAGGGCAGCGACGGAGCCGCTCTCCGTATAAGCATCCACCGCGCTGTGAATGTACGAGATGTTCAGCACGGGCTGCCACCAGGCGCTTTTAAGGGTATCATCCGATATTTTGAAGGTGTAAGCCATTTCATACATGATGCCTAGGCCGAGGCCATCAGTAGTGCCGCGAGTTCCATAATCCGCGCCTGCAGCGTACTGGCGACGTTTGAAGTTGATATCCGCCCAGCCAGCGGAACCTATGAGGGAGTGCTGCCAGCAGCCGCGGTCCATACGCATGAAGAAACTGGCATAGTAGGCATCCAAATCACCGGAAGCATCCGAGCCGTACCCCTTAGAGCTAAGACGGCCGGACATGCCGGTAAAGGCGGCACCGATGGTGAGCTCATGAGCGGCAAGCATGGAGAAGCCAGCAGTACCGCCGATGCTGTGAAGTTTGTAGCCCGGGAAGGAGGATTCCGAGCGCTGGTTACGGTAATCAATTTCAGCATTAGCCCAGAGCGTGTAGGAGGGAGGAGGCTCCGGGCAGGCTTTAGGATCCGGCTCATAGCACGCCATCCCGCCCTGCATGGAGGTGATTCGGTTCCTAATGGCACGCAGCTGGCGGTCCATCTGGCCGCGCCATGCAGCATTCAGATTAGCGATACCAGCACCGGAGAAAGAGGCCGCGAGCTCATCCGCAGCAGCGGCATTCCCCTCCATAAGGCGTGTCTGCAAAGCTCCACCCAAAAGGGTGAGGCTGCGATACTCTGCCGGGTTTTGCCTTATTTCCGGGGAGCGGAAGGCTTGTGTGAGAAGAGTAACGCCGGCGGTGGCATTAGGTGTGATAGACTCAGCCTGAGAGATACAGGCACAGGCTGCGAAAGCTGCAGGCATAAGCCGCAGGGTGCGAGTGAATTTTGGTTTCATACAATGCGAGTAGACAGCATATGATACCGCCCATGTGCAAAAACAGGGAGAGATTAACCGCGGGCCCGGCCCTACTCTTCTTCATACTTGCCGCGCGCCAAGAGCAAGGCCCCCTGCACCGGCAGCGGTACAGGGGGCCTTGGAATCAAATGCTTACACTCAGCGGTGGCATCAGCCATCAATGACCGGCATATCATCATCCGTATCATCACCGCCATGAGCCAGAATGAACTGCAGATCGTTCAGATCCAGGCTGGAAGCGAAGCCTTCATCACCGAGCACGTTTGTGACGAGCTGGTTCTTCTGGTGCTGCAGCACGCGAATCTTTTCTTCCACGGAGTCACGCGTGAGCAGACGATAGGCGATAACCTTGTTCTTCTGGCCGATTCGGTGCGTACGGTCGATAGCCTGACTTTCCACGGCGGGGTTCCACCACGGATCATACAGAATGACGTACGAGGCCGAGGTAAGGTTAAGACCGGCACCACCAGCTTTCAGCGAAAGGAGGAACACGCTGGGTTCCTTAGTAGTCTGGAACTTCTCAATTTCAGCCTTACGGTCCTTCGTGGCACCGGTAAGGTAATTGAAGGGGCGGCTGTCAGCCTCCAAGCGGGCCTTAATAATATCCAGCATGGATACGAACTGGGAGAAGACGAGCACCTTATGACCTTCATCACGCAGCTGGTCAAGCAGGTAGAAGAGGGCGTTCAGCTTGGCGCTGCTTTCGCCGGCATACTTCTTGTCCACCAGGCCGGGGTGACAGCAAATCTGGCGCAGACGCATGAGGCCCTGAAGAATGGCGAAGGAGTTCTTCTTCACGGATTCATCAGAATCCACACCGAGAAGGGCCTTCTGAATGCGGCGAAGCTCTGCCTTATACAGCTGGCGCTGAATGCCTTCCATCTTGGCATATACCTCTTCTTCCGTACGGGGCGGCAGGTCCTTAGCCACCTGCTGCTTGGTACGGCGGAGCAGGAAGGGCTTCAGGCGGGCGGCAAGGCGGTTCTGGCTCTGGGAGTCCTTGCGCTTGTCAAAGCGCTTCTTAAAGTAGGCACGGCTGCCCAGCACGCCCGGCATGGCGAAGGCCATGAGGGACCACATATCCAGAAGGCGGTTTTCGATGGGAGTACCGGAAAGCACGAGGCGATTATATGCCGTGAGCTCGCGAGCGGATTTAGCGGCCTTGGAATCCGGGTTCTTAATCTGCTGGCCTTCATCCAGAATGACGGTAAGCCACTTAATGGCGTTCACCTGCTCACCGCACACGCGGAGCTGAGCATAGTTGATAACGACCATATCATAGTTCGCCAGAATCTCCTCCACGTTGGCCTGCTCCTTGTTGCGGATAACGAGCACGCGCACACCGGGGGCGAACTTCTCCGTTTCACTGGCCCACACATCAAGCACGGACTTGGGGCAAACAATGAGCACCGGCGGGATGACAACCTTCTTTCTGCCCTGCTTGTTCCGGCGGAGGTAATCCTCTCTAAGCCAGAGCACGTAGGTGATGGACTGGATGGTTTTACCGAGACCCATATCGTCAGCCAGAATACCACCGAAGCCGTTCTCTGCGAGATAGGCAAGGAAGTGGAAACCTTCAATCTGGTACGGGCGGAGAGTAGCCTGAAGAGCGGTGGGCACATCCGGCTTCACGTCAATCTTAATCTCGGCGGTGCGCTCCTTAATCTTCTGCCAAGCCTTGGGATCAAACACCTCAGCGGCGCGCGGGTCAGCCAGCTGCAAGGCGTGCATGCGGTGCGTCTCACCGGAGAGGTCGAAGGGATCCAAGCCGAGCTTGGTAACAGCGTCTCGCTGAGCATCATCCAGCTTGATTTCCAAGCGCATCCAGCGTCCGTCATCCATGCGGACGTAACCACCACGGGCGGAAACAAGGGCGCGAATCTGCTCCTTCGTGAGGGTAACACCCTCCACATCAATCACCACGCGGAGGTCGAACCAGTCAATCTCCTGATTCACCACTTCAAAGCGAATGGCTGCCGCTACCGGGTCCGCAAGGAGGGACTTAAGGTTCTCGTCCATCTCCACCTTGATGCTCTCAGGGATGGTCTTGGCCCATTCGGCAAACTTTTCCGGGAATTGCTTGGTAATGCGGCTCTTGAATGCGCCCAGCGGAGCATCATAAGTGAAGTTCATCTCCTCCAGCAAGCCGGGGATGGGATAGAGGTAATCACGGATGAAGCGCAGCAGGGTGCGGTCCTTCACGGGCATCTGCTCCACAAGCTCCCAGTCATCCTTGCCAAGGCGCTCCTTGCGGCGGCCGGGATCATCCTGAGCGGTAACCTCCAGCAGCACGTGCTCGGTATCCGCACTGGTGAGGCCGCGCACAATCTTCATGGCGAAGGTGGGCTTCATCTCGATGTCCACCACGCGCTCTTCCATGCTGGGCGGCAGGGTGGCACCAATCTTGCGGAGGAACTCCACACCATCAAGGCTGTCAATGACGGATTTGGGGATGGAATAACGCGGCTCCACTTCCGTACTCTCCAGCCATCTGGGAGGCCCGGGGAAGACGGTTTCGTCAGACTGGTACAGCTCCACCTGCCCGGGCAACTGGCGCACAGAGTGAGTCACGTGCACGCCGGCAGCTGTAACAAGCTGAAGGCCATAGCAATCCGGCACGATGGGATCATCAATGCAAATCCACTTGAGCGGCTCCTTCACCACCTTGAAGTAGCATTCATCCAAATTCACCAGATACCCCTTCAGAGCAGGCTGGTGGAAGAGGCGGTTCATCACGCAGCAGGAAGCCTCGCTATCCAAATCCAGAATAACGGTCCCCTCGCGGTCCGCGTAGTCACGCAGTACATTGAGCAGAATATCCGTCTGCGGATCCGTCTTCAACGCACCATGCAGGAACTCCTTCAGCAGTTCGTCCAGCTGAGAACGCTCGCGGATAGGAGTCCAGTCATCCTTATCCGTATAGCGGAACTCAAAGCGGGCCTCGTTAATGGTGGACACGAGGCGCATGTGCATGGGATGACGCGGCGGCTGCGGCGGGCGCTCATTCACGCTCTGAATACGCTCATACCAAGTGCCGATTTCCTTTTCTCGCTCCCACTCGCTGATTCTGCGCTGCACCTTCTCAAGGTCCGTGACCACATTCATGAAGTCCGGGTATGAGATACGCTTCTTGGTGAAGGCATAAGCGATGTAGTTCCAGAACTCAAGGATGTTCTTAGGAGGCACGGGCCAGAGATCCAGAGCCTCATAGCCGGTGATATCCCAGCGAGGATTGAGGCGCACAAGGTCATGGTCATGAATCTCCTGCTCAATAGCAAAGCGGCGGTAGCGCTTTTCAAGCTTGGTAACGAAGTCAATTTCCTTCTGGTCGAGATCACGGTCCAGCTTCTCTTCCAGCACGTCAGTAAGGGGGATTTCGTTCAGCTCATTCGGGCTTTCCGGCATACTAGTACCACGATACATGCGCTCAATCATGGTAGCGATAAGGCATGCACCGGCTACATCTTCGTCCTCAGCAGTAGCAGAGCCGAACCAGCGGTTGCCCTGCAGACGCAAGCTGGTGCGGAAAATGCCGTGCCGGGTCTCAACTCTTCCCTGAATGAAGAGGTGATTTCCGAAAATTTGCGTAACGGCTCCATCTTTCTGGAGCTGCTCACCTTCGTTACGCACTTCCTCGGAGTAGGCATTGAGGAAGTTCAGTGTGGCGCGATCGGGATTAAGAGCGGGACTTAACATGTGACAGGCTTTCTGACGTTTGACACCTTAGCGCACGGGTATAATACACGCCATGTGCGCGTGAAGCGTCCATGATTGAATAATACCATAACATGCAGAACTTTTCAAGTTCCTAAGTTAATTTTTTTGCTTTTTTTTCACGTTAAATGAAATAAAGCGACTGCACCGGCAGTACAGCCGGGCAAAAACGGGCTGGGATAACAAGAAACGGGTTCAGAATCAGCGACGATTCGGATGCAAATCCCGGCGCATATCCTCACGGTCATCGCGGTTGCGCATGGTATTCCGCTTTTCTCGGCGGGAAACGCGTTCGAGTGTCATCTGCCGCTTGGCGGAGCGGCGCTCGAGCTCAGCAATTTCGGCATCCAGATTCAAGAAATGCTCATAACGCTCAGGAGAGAGGGAGCCGTTCTCCAAGGCGGCACGAATAGCGCACCCGGCGTCCTTCCTGTGCGAGCAATCCGCGAATCGGCACTCAGCCGCAAGCGCGGCGAGGTCATCAAACTGCGCACGCAGGGAAGCCACATCCGTCCACATCTGAATCTCTCGCATACCAGGATTATCAATGAGAACACCACCACCCGGAAGCACCACGAGCTCACGGGCAACGGTGGTGTGCCGCCCCTTACCGGTAACCTCATTCACGCCTCCTGTTTCCAGCCATTCATCCCCCAGCAAGGAGTTCACAAAGGTACTCTTCCCCACACCGGAAGAGCCGACGATAGTGATAGTGGTTCCCTTGGGAACACGGCGGAGGTACTTGGGATAGCCCTTCTTCCAGCGGGCCACAATGGGGTATACCTCCACGCCGAGGCCAGCCACTTCATCACAGGCTTGCTTCATCTGCTCCTCCGGTACGGCGTCCGCCTTGTTGATGAGTACCACGGGCTTGGCGCCACATTTATGGATGAGGGTGAGATAACGCTCAATGCGGCGCAAATTATAGTCGCTATCAGCATCCGTCACCACAACAACGATGTCCACATTCGTACCAATCACCTGCTCAGCGCAGCTCTTACCCGGAGCTTTGCGGGAGAAGCGGTTACGGCGCGGCAGCAGTGCACGGATAACAGGAAGATCCTTTCCCTGCCCCGGGTCCACGGCCACCCAGTCACCCACGGTGGGTAAATCAGCATCACTGACGGCATCATGCCACACCTTACCGCTGAGCACCACCTCATGATCCCCCTTCCCCTTGGCAATGACGGTGAAGTTAATCTTGGTCTCGCGGATGATACGAGCCGGATACCACTCGGGGTGCTCCAGAGCGTCAAAAGCAGCGGCGAGCTCAGCATTCCAGCCGAGCATTTCCATGGTAACGGTCATGGCAGGGAAACAGCATGTTCAATGATGTGCATAGCAATGTGCTCCTTGGTGTCCTTCTCCAGGTGCACCTCATGGTCCGGGTAGACGAGCACTACGGCGTTCTCACGGGAATCAAAGCCAATGCCGGGCTGCGACACGTCATTAGCAACCACGAAATCACACTGCTTGCGCTGCTGCTTACCACGGGCGTACTCCACCACATTTTGAGTTTCAGCGGCAAATCCTATCAATTTACCTTCAAACCCAAACACCGAGCGCATACTCCCCAAAATATCCGGTGTACGCTCCAGCTCCAGTACAAGTCTCTCAGCATTCTTCTTCATCTTCTGCTCCGCGACGGCCACAGGGCGATAATCCGCCACAGCCGCACAGAGAATGGCCACATCCACCCCCTTCAGCATATCACGCACGGCATCATACATTTGCTGCGCACTCTCCACAGGGATGAAGTCCACCCCAGCAGGCACATCCAACGTGGTGGGGCCGGAGATAAGCAGCACCTCATGCCCTTCATGGCGGGCCGCGCCGGCCAAAGCATACCCCATGCGCCCGGATGAGCGGTTCGTGAGGTAGCGGACGGGGTCAATGGCCTCACGCGTGGGGCCGGCGGTAATGAGAAACTTCATGGCGGGCATTCTACCAGATTTTTTCCCTGATTGCAAGCGCGATCTGAGCTTGACAAGTCGGGTACTCGCCTATAAACTGTGCGCCGTTCTGCACCATGATACTGTACTCAACCATCATTGCCCTTCTTGTAGCGCTGTATGTGATACTCCGAGCCATCAAGCCGCTGTGCTGCGGGCGCACCGCAAAAATCATTCTGAGCCTTATCACCTTAGTGGCAGCCTTTAAGTTCCATGTCTTCTACGTGATTGAAGGAAAGAATTTCTTCACCCCTGAGCTGCCGGCATGGCTGATATGGGGTGGCTGTGCCCTGTTCAGCGCCGTGGTAGGATACGCTGTTCTTCTGTTTACCGTGGACATTATCCGCATACCGCTTTACGTTCTACTGAGCATTATCAAACACAGACCCGCAGCATGGCGGGAAGCAAACAACGCGCTGAACCTCTCCTTGCTGCTGGTAGTTCTAGGACTCGCGGCGTGGGGCACCTGGAGCGGTGCACAACCTCCCGTTGTGAAACAAATTACAGTGCATGTACCTCACATGGAGGCAAATGCCGCTCCTATCCGTGTGGTGCAGCTCACGGACTTGCATGCGGACAGCACGAAAGACGCCGCGTTTTACGAGGACATCGTACGGCGCACCAATGAGCTACAGCCGGATGTCATTGTCATCACCGGTGATTTTGCTGATGGAACCGTAGAGACCTGCGGAGCGGCTCTCGAGCCCCTCGGAAAACTAGAGAGCGCCATGGGCACTTATGCCGTAAGTGGAAATCATGATTACTTCTGGAGCCCTGCGGAATGGATGCAGTTCTTCCGCAGGCAGGGAATACGCTTCATTGACGGCAGAGCCGCGTACCTGAGCACGCGTGGGGAAGACGGCACCACCAAGTCACTGCAGCTTATAGGCCTGCACGACCCGGTAGCCTCCAGAAGCCACAGAAGTACCGCAACGCTGAGCGAACTAATGGGCGGGCAAGAGGATCCTACCCTGCCCACCATCCTGCTTTCGCACCGCCCCGGCGTGGCCAAAGAAGCAGCCCATCTGGGTATTGACCTCCAGCTCAGCGGACATACTCACGGTGGACAATTCCCCGGCCTACAGCAGCTGGTGGCAGCCATGAATGAAGGCTTCGTATACGGCCTGTACCGCTTAGGGAATATGCAGCTTTACGTCTCAGCCGGCACCAGCCTCTGGACACCGGGCTGCCTACGCATGGGCGTTCCGGCAGAGATTACGCTTATCACGCTCGTGCCAGCGGAGAACAAATAATTCTTCAGCCCCGCAGCACCTGCAGCAATCGGGTAACGGGGAGGCCGACGATGTTATCATAATCGCCCTCGATGCTCTCGATAATCAGCTCACCATGCTCCTGAATGGCGTAGGCGCCCGCTTTATCCATCACATTGACCAGCCGCATATAATGGCGCACATCCAGCTCTGACAAAGGGCGAAAACGCACGTGACTAACTTCCGCAAAATCACGGCGCTCACCACCGGGCAGAATCACAGCCACAGCGGTGCAGACGCAGTGAGCACGCCCTTGCAGTTGCATGAGCATGCGGACGGCATCTTCCTCATCCGCGGGTTTTCCCAGCGGTGTACCATCAATAAATACCAGCGTATCAGCCCCCAGCACGGTGGCCTCGGGATATTCCGCTGCCACAGCCTCAGCCTTTGCCGCTGCATTATGAGCGCAAAGCTCCTGCGGCGGCAGGGAAGCATCATGAATCTCTTCCGTATCCTCCACCACCACGGTGAAGTCCACCCCCTCACGGCGCAGCAATTCGCGGCGCCGCGGTGACTGAGAGGCCAGTATCAGCATGGCAACATTAACTCTGCATGGGTGACATGTTATCAAGCACGCGGCGGCGCACACGATCCGGCATTTCCTTAATGCTCTGGATGGTCGTACCCTTCATGGATTCTGCAAATTCTCGGCAGGCCTCACGATCTTCCAGGGAAAGGAACTCCAGCCCCACCATAGCACGGCCCACCTGCTCACCAGAATACTTATAATTGAAGTAGCAAAGGTTAGCATATCGGCCCACACCGCTCATGAACTCCAAGAAGGCGCCGGGACGCTCAGGGAACTCAATAACGAAGAACACAGGGTGGCTCAGGTGCACACGATCATAGGAAATCATGCGGAAGCGCACATCATCATCATTCGTCACATCCTCAGCAGAAAGGCCACGGGCCGCAAGGCCGCTTTCAATCTCAGCAAACTGCTCATCCGTACCGAGTATACCGAACACAGGGTGCTGAATATCACCGTTCAGGCGGCCAAACTGCACATCCATCAGCTGCACGCCTTCGGGAATATGGTTGAGGTATTTAAGAATCTGGCCGCGCTTCGTTTCCATGGGAATGCGCAGGTAACGCAGGGTGCGGTTCGTCTCACGCACACCACCACGAGCTGCGACCACACCCAGCTGAGAGAAGTCCATATTACCGCCGGAAAGCACCACAAGGCACTTCTCTCCGGGCTTAATCTTGCCGGCATCCCAATCCTGTTGCAAAGCAGCCAGACCCATGGCCCCCGAGGGCTCAGGCACCACGCGCAGACCATTCCACAGGGCACGGATAGCTTGGCAGACCTCATCATTGGTCACGGTTACAAAGCCATCAAGCAGTTCACGGCAAAGCTCGAAGGTGTTCTCACCGGCGATACGCACCGCGGTACCGTCACAGAACACATCGACATAAGGCAGAGCGCGGCGCTCGCCGCTCTCCACAGCGAGTTTCATGCTGGCCTGTTTCACGCCCTCTACACCAATGCACTTGCAGTCCGGCCAAAACTTCTTAAACCAGCAGGCACAACCAGCAGCAAGACCGCCGCCGCCAATTTGAAGGTACACGCGGTCAAAGGTTCCCTGCCCACTCATCACCACCTCATCAGCCAGAGTTCCCTGACCTCCCATGGTGGCAAGATCATCGTAGGGGTGTACGAAAGTAAGGTTGTTCTCATCCGCGAAATCGTGAGCGGCCGCAGAGGCGGCATCATAGGAGTCACCTGTCAGCACGATTTCCACGTTATCACCGCCATGGCTCTTCACTGCATTCTGCTTCACTATGGGGGTAGAGCGAGGCATGAAAATGTGAGCCTTGCACCCCAGGCGGCGTGCAGCCAATGCCACGCCTTGGCCATGATTACCGGCACTAGCAGCCACCACACCACCGGCGCGCTGCTCAGGGGTGAGCTTGCACATGCAGTTGTAGGCACCGCGCCACTTATAAGCCTTAATGGGCCCCAGGTCCTCACGCTTGGCATAAACCACGGCATCCACACCCGGCAGGTTCAGACGCTGAAGCGGCGTGGGCTCACCCACGGCATACACACGCTGACGGGCCTGCAGGACTTCCTCAAACAACTGATTTCTGAGAGCACTCATATTCTTACGCACGTATCTTACACGGAAAGTCCCGCTATAGCAAGCGCGGATTGTGCTTACATGAAGGAAATATGACAGCAAAGCCTATTATCCTCCCCCGCCACGATACGACCCAACAAAACGACCGCGTTTCAAGAACGGAGCTGAGTTTCAAACTGGCGGAACTGAATGGCCTCAAAGAGGTCATTATCCGTGGGCGTATCATGCCCGGCAAGGTCTGCAATCGTGCGAGCCACACGAAGAATGCGATCAAAAGCACGGGCAGAGAGGCCGAACTGCTCCACTGCCTGCAGAAGCATATTCTGCTGATTTTCAGTAAGCGGGCAGAACGTACGCAGTTGTTTTCCGGAGAGGCGGGCATTACAGCTGACACCGGTGGAGGCATAGCGTTTCTGCTGGCGCTCCCGTGCTGCCAGTACGCGGGCTCGAATGTCCGCACTGCTCTCGCCGTCCGGCCGGGTTAGCAGCTGAGAGGGGTCGACCGGCGGCACCTCAATAATCATATCAAAGCGGTCCAGCAACGGGCCGGAGATTTTACGGCGGTAGCGGTCTATAGCAGCGTGATTGCAGCGGCAGCTGTGGCGCGGATCACCAAGATAGCCGCAGGGACACGGATTCATGGCAGCCACCAGCATAAACTCACATGGGAAATCCATACTTCCCGAAGCTCGTGAAATGGTGACGACACCGCTTTCCAGCGGCTGACGCAGTGTCTCCAGTGTGCGACGGGAAAACTCCGGCAGCTCGTCCAAGAAAAGCACGCCGTTATGCGCGAGGGAAATTTCACCCGGCGAAATAGCCGCCCCACCGCCCATCAGACCTACATCCGATATAGTATGGTGGGGTGCGCGGTACGGGCGAGTGGTAAGCAGACCACCACTTCTCGGGAGCAAACCGCACACGGAATGTATCTTACTGGAAGTGAGTGCTTCTTCCTGAGTAAGCGGCGGAAGTATAGTGGGAAGTCGGCGGGCAAGCATACTCTTACCGCTGCCGGGGCTGCCGCACAGCAGCAGATTATGCCCACCGGCCGCGGCAATCTCCATAGCGCGGCGAGCGTATGGCTGCCCCTTAATCTCATCAAAATCCACCTTATTCTGAGTATCAACCGCTGCCGCAGCAGGCGTGCACGGTGTGAAGTATTCTCGCTCCAGCAGCAAAGCCCACGCCTCGGAGAGATTCTCCACCGCATACACCGTAATTCCCTCCACCACAGCAGCTTCCGCAGCATTCTCCTGCGCAACCATCAGATACTTTCTCCCGGCGTCTCTGGCAGCCACAGCCTGAGGCAACACGCCACGCACACCACGCACCATGCCATCTAATGCAAGCTCGCCAATCATGCACCAGTCATCCGTATGCAAAGGGACACGGCGTTTCCACGGCTCCGGCACATCTTCATAATTCTGCTGAATCGTCATTTCCAGCCCGAGCGCAATGGGAAGGTCAAAACCGGCGCCCTGCTTCTTCATATCAGCAGGTGCCAAGTTCACCGTGACAAGCATCTCCCCAGGGCAAAAGAAACTGCTATTCTTTAGCGCGGAAGTAACGCGCTGCACACTTTCGCGCACGGCTGTATCCGGCAGGCCAACGATGGACATACGCTCCACATCCTTGACCTGGCGCATATCCACCTCGACCATGACTTCATAGCCTTCAATGCCGGTTACGGCCGCTGAGTGCAGGCGTGCTATCATAATAACAATCAACGCACAATCACACGAGAGCCCACAGCCAGCTTCTGGAAAAGAATACTACAGGCTTCCTCAGGCACGCGCACACAGCCATGAGACGCACCCTCGCGTTCCACCCTGCCGGTATGCATACCGATAGCGCCGTTAAAACGCATCCAGTACGGCATAAGCGTTCCCTCAAAGCGCGTCCCATCCGGGCGAGCATCCCGTGAGCACACCCCGCGCTCCACGGAATCACCGGCTGCATTCACGAACGAACCATAGAGGGAAGAACGGTGCTCACGCTTTTTTTCCGTGATACGGAAAGTACCGCGCGGCGTTTCATGGCCGCCATAACGCCCCGAACAGATAGGGAAGTCCATGGCGATAACATCATTGATGTACAATCGACCACGCTGCTCATCCAGCAGGAACTCCACGCGAGAGTTAGAAGGATTGTACTGCTCTATGCTGCCACCACGCCAGTAGTCTCGAGAGTTGCGATAAGTGGGACTGGCAATAAAGGCCTCAAAGGTGCGGGCTTTACGCACATTCCGAGTAGCTTCCTCCATCTCATCTCCAGCACGGAAGTATTCCTCAGGTGTGGTCTGAGTCTGACAGGCCGGGAGCAGAAGCACAAGAAGAAGCGGCAGTGTACGTTTCATCATGATAAGCGGGTTTTAGATTTTATAGGATTCTATGCGTGCAGCAAACTCACGGGGAAGAATCGCTTCCACGATAGCATCATTACCCTCATATTCCGTATTCACCACCTTGCCATCACGGTGCATGATAGCGATAATGCGGCTTTCTGCCAGAGGTATACGATAACGGGCGGTAGTGACGCGATGTGAGAGCATTTCCACACATGAGGCCAGCAACTTATCCATGCCTTGCTCCTTCAGCACACTAGCCTGAATGCTCGGGCACTTCACCTGATTAGCCAAAGCCTCCAACGTGGCTTCCCTGACATCATCAGGGATGAGGTCCGTCTTATTCCAGACGACCACCATGGGTTTGTCTGCAGCACCAAGCTCAGCCAGCACCTCACAGGTCGTCTCATAATGCCGCAAGGCCTCGCGGTCACTCGCGTCCACCACCTGAATGAGGAAATCGGCCAGCGTAGCCTCCTCCAGTGTGGATTTGAACGCCTCCACAAGACGATGCGGAAGATTACGAATAAAGCCCACTGTGTCAGTCAGTACAAGCGGCTGACCATCGGGAAGCTCAATCTTACGGCTCGTCGTATCAAGCGTGGCGAAAAGGATATTCTGAGCAAGTACGTCTGCTCCGGTGACAAGATTCAGCAGAGAGGATTTACCGGCGTTCGTATAACCCACAATAGCTGCGGAAGGAATACCTTGGCGATTGCGCTCCTTACGCTGCGTACCACGCTGACGACGCACGACTTCCAACTCATCACGAATGGCTTCAATGCGCTCATGAGCAAGACGGCGGTCCACCTCAATCTGTTTTTCACCCTCACCACGGGCAGCAGCACCACCACCTTTTCCACCGCCGGAGCCACCGCGCTGGCGGTCCAAATGCTTCCACATGCCAGCCATGCGAGGCAGAGCATACTGCATGCGGGCGAGGTCCACCTGTAGCACAGCCTCACGAGTACGGGCCCGGCGAGCAAAAATATCCAAGATAATCTCCTCACGGTCCATCACCGTGACCTCCAGCAGCTTTTCCCATTCACGCTGCTGGGACGGGGCCAGAAGATTATCAAATATCACACAGTCAGCATCCAGCTCCTCGGCTAAGGCACGAATCTCCTCAGCCTTACCCACACCGCACAAGTACTTGGCCTGGAGCTCGCGGGTAAACTCCAGTCTGCACTCTGCGATTCCAATGCCGAGGTTCTTCACCAAGTCCTCAAGCTCAGCCAGCAGAGCAGTCCGCTCACGGCGAGACTCCCCAGGCAGCCCAAGGCCAACCAACAGAGCACGCTCAAACTCACTCGGTTTCTCTCGAATCTCAAATGACATAGCTTAACGGAAGCTGCGGGAGGAAGATCTGGGAACGTCACGCAGGTAGTCACTGTTATAGGAACCACAGGCACACTTGCCACAGGAGTTCAGCATGACGGCAGCAGCCACGCAAAGCAGACAGATAGCTATCTTATTCATACGCGAATATTAGACATCATTCTGCGTCAAATTGCAAGCTAAAACTGCGCCACATCATACGTGTCCCAAAGATTTGGGACACGTTGATTTACGAATTACAATTTAGGCATCTCGAAAAACTCGACAAAGATCATTATGTAGAAGTACGAGGGAGAATTTTGAAAATATAGGCGCGCAATAGCGCGCGGAATTCAAAATCCCCGGGTGTAGCGTCAAAAATATTCAGAGCCCCGTTTCTCGGGGCTCTCATTATACTTGCACCTTAACAGGGGCTACGCGAACTGTTGCTCGCTTACCCCAACCTATGTGCAGTCGCCCGCTGCGCGGGCTCAGAGCTAGGCACGCTATGCTCGCGGAGAATTAGTCGACAAACACACAATTTGTAGAGAGAGCGACGAGCCGTAGGATGGAAATTAAATAGCTTGGTCGAGTTTTTAGAGATTCCCAACACATAAAAACTAACGAAGAACAGCTTACTTGCCGGGGGAGAAAATCTCCACCGACGGGTATATACCTATTGTTTGTATTCTAATAAATGAGTAAATTAGTTTACTTTATACTTGACTTATATGTATTTATATTGTACTTATTTGGTTATGAGATTAAAAGGAGTGTATTATAAGAGAAGTTGGGAAACAATACATATTGGGAATGATTTATTTGAAGAAGATAACACGGAAGCTTTAGTATATCATTACTGGTTATATTTTGAAGAAGTTTGCATATATTTTTCGCCATTAGATGCAAATTTATATGTATGCGATATGCCTCCGGGGGATGCTAAAAGAATTTGCACAACTCAGGATGCCATGATCTATGAGGCTATGCATACTTCGTTCTACGGAGCAAAACTGGAAAATATATTAGACTGCCGAGACGGTGAATTGATGTTCTTTTTTCTTTTCGATAACGATTCTCGTATTTATATAGAAAGATTTTGGGGGACAATGTCAGAACCAGTCAGAAATTCATATTGGAGGTTATATTTTGAGACTCCTGCTGCAAACCCTGATGGAGTAGATTGGTTGCTTCCTCATTGTAAAATCATTTCAGTCGAAAATATATACGACAAGAGAAACAAAATAGGAGAAATACTAACACCATAACTTATTCAAGAAGCAAAAAAACACGCTAAGTTAATTTGGGAATCTCTAAAAACTCTTTATTTTATCTAAAGGGCATGGTATAATAGAGTTATACGCTTTCTCAGGTTCTTTGATGAGGAGTTTAAATTAGAAAGAATTAGTACTTTAGGAGATTCTTTAGAACATGTGTTTGAAAGCATGAAGGGAAGTATGAAGTGTGGGATAATAAGATGCGTAGGCCTACTTCGCTCGCAATTTCAACTCTTTATATTAGGACTTGTGTATAACCTGAAGCGGTACTGTTTTGAAGTTGAAAAGCTAAGGAAACAGCAAGCTATAGGGTGAACTGTATCCTAATGAATGCAGAAAGACGAAAAATGCGCCGAAATAGGCGCATTTTTCGTCAACGGCTCTCTATGACTTTACTTCATACTGCCCGGTCTTGTCTTAATTTGAGTTTTTAGAGGTCCCCAATTTACGAATTACGAATTAAAAGTAAGCGGCTTACGCCTATGTTGGGATAAAAGAAAAATTGTGCCAATGAACGGGCTGTATGATACCCAGCCAAGGAGAATTCGGCAAAACACGCTGATTTTGAGTACACAATGGCTATATTCCCCCAAACTTTGGGACACATGTGGCGCCACCTCCCTCCCCCCTCCGCATGTTATGAATCCTCCTCAGCATCCATAAGATATCGGATAGCCCCCCAAAACACCCCGGCATCCTTCCGTGAAATGACCTTTTGTTCAAAATAGCATGCAGGTGCAGGCACTTGGATTACCCCTCCGGCAGCAGCAGAGAATGAGGGCAATGTGCCGAAATGCAGTGCATGACATGTGGCAAACGTGCGCCTCAGCATATCAGGCGCCTGACCTTGCAGACCGGCAAGCACACGAATATCCCGCCACCGACGCTGCCAACCACGAGGAACAACAGGAAAATTCGCCAAGCGTATTGAGCGAGTACTGCAAATCCATTCAGCAAGAGCCGGATAAATCATCACTTGTCTGGCCCGGCCATTTTTCGCATGCTCAGCAGGTATCCGGATAACGCCGCGCGCCAAATCCACATCGCGCCAGCAAAGATGCGCCACCTCAGCCGGGCTCACATCCGCCCACAGCATCATTCCCACAGCCGGAGCACAGCATATGTGCGCTGGCTGAGTGAGCACCTGGAGCAAGCAACGCACTTGGGCCAGCTCCAGAGGACGAACAGACAGCTTCCGGCGCACACTGATGTCCACCGCCTTGGCAGGATTTTCGCTCACCCAGCCTTGGCTGAGAGCGTACCCGAATATGCCATACAAAATATGGCGGGCCTTGTTCTGCGTGGTCTCAGTCTGCCAGCAAGCCGCAATCACCTGCAAGCAGTCTCTCGTACTGATACGCCGCACGGATTTATTCATAAACGCCGGAGCCTGCGTCTCCAAGCGCTGCACGTATTGTTTCACTTCTGCCACGGTTCGTTTCCGGCATCCACTTTTGGACTGAATAGCATGTGCAGCAAGCACTCGGAAAGAGACTTCACCGGATACCGGAATACTAGCCTCACCTCCGTGAACTATGCTTACATTCCACTCGGGCACATTCACGGCTTCATCACCTGCGGTTTCTTTGCTCATAATGTAATTTATTCATCTCAATTACCCATTTTTTTCAACTTTTAATTTTTCCACCCCGCCAAACAACTAAATACCAACGTCCTTTTCGCATCGCAACAGCAACATGGGGCGATTTCAGAATAACCAACAGGGCTTTTTCAGCACGCGCCGCGCTCCACCGACCACAGCACTATGGTGTGGTTTCAAAATAACCACCAAAGCGGATAAAGAAAAAAAACTTGACCAGCGGCAGTGTGAACTTTATACTCTGCTTAAGATGTCAAACTATGCTCTGATACTTGCAGGGGGAAGCGGAACTCGCTTCTGGCCGCTTTCAAGAAATGCGAAGCCGAAACAGTTACTGGACCTGTTCGGCAAGGGCACCATGCTGCGGCAGGCTGTGGACCGAGTGAGCGGTTTAGTACCAGCAGAAAACATTTTCATTCTGACAAATCATCTGCAGGAGGAAGAGGTACGCCGTCAGGTGGCAGAAATACCGGCTGAAAACATAGTTGCAGAACCGGCAAGAAGAGATACAGCCCCGGCCGTGGCACTGGGAATCGGCCTCATCGCCGCGCGGGATCCGCAGGCGAACATGATTATCATTCCCAGCGATTCTCTGATACTGGATGACGACTCCTTCCGAGCACTGGCCGCGGATGCGCTAGCCTTGGCTGAAAAGGAAAATGCGCTGATGACTATCGGCATCCGCCCCACCTGGGCCTGCCCCAGCTATGGCTACATCGAGCGCGCCGGAAAACTCAATGCAGAAGGCTTAACTCACGATTGCTACGAAGTTGTACGCTTCCGCGAGAAGCCGGACGCCGCCACCGCCGCCCAATACCTTGAAAGCGGAAACTTCACATGGAACGCCGGCATGTTCATCTGGAACGTAGCACACGTACGCTCCCAGCTGGCTACCCATACTCCGCAGCTGGCAGATTTCATCACCCGCCTCACCTGCACGGATAACCTGCCTGAGTTCATCCGCACAGAGTTCCCGGCACTCACCCCCATTTCCATAGACTTCGCGCTGATGGAAAAGGCAGACCGAGTGCTGAACTTCGAAGCCACTTTCGATTGGGACGACGTCGGCTCTTGGATTTCCGTAAGTAAATACCTGCCCACGGATGAACAGCAGAATGCCTCAAACACCCCTCTGAGCGCGCTGAATGCCGGTAGCAACATCGTCTTCACCCAGAACAACAAGCGCGTAGCTCTCGTTGGCGTGGATGACCTCATCGTAGTTGACACCGGTGACGCTCTGCTTGTGGCCCGCAAGGACCAAGCAGACGACATTAAGAAAATCGTGAACGAACTTCCCGAAAACTTGGTCTAACCCGCATTCCAAACATGCACCCAGCACTCGGCATCGACTACGGACAGGCTCGCATCGGCATCGCAGCCACGGACCCCTGTGGTATTCTGGCACACCCGGTGGAAAGCATCCATCTGGCCAAAACCGAGCCGCTGAATCGCATTGCAGAACTCGTAGCTCAGAAAGGTATACGCAGTCTCGTACTGGGACTGCCGCTGAGACTGGACGGCACCGAGGGCACCGCCTGTGAAAAAGTGAGAGCCTTCGGCAAAAAACTCAGAGAAAAGTTCCCTGAGTTGCCACTTATCTATGTAGATGAGTTTCTGACGACTACCGTAGCTCAAGAAAAACTACACAAAGCCGGCAAGAAAGCGAAAGACTTCAAGCCCATTATCGACCAAGCCGCAGCCGTGGAAATACTAAACACATGGTTGGAACAGACCATGCCGCCAGAACCGGACTTCGACTTCTGACATGAGCGAAAATCCATCAGAATCCCCTAAAAAAGTGAGCCGCAGACACTTTTTACGTCGGCTTGCAGGCGGCACCGCAGGCCTACTGGCAGCAGGATGGGGACTGGACAGACTGCTGGCCCATACCATCTGCCGCCCGGGAGAATGGCATGGGCCCGTGACGGATCATTTTGATGGCACCCGCTTCTTCAACCCTACCGTCAGCCTAGATTACAGCACATCTGCCGCCATGCGCTGGCTGAGCGAGCGAGGAGAAAAAGGGCATTACCCCACCGTGAAAGAAAACAGCTGCAAACCGGAACTCGCTGCAGAAGTCACCGGAAGCGACTGGGAAGTAACCATGGTAAATCATTCCACCCTACTCATCCGCTGCGCAGGACTGAATATCCTTACGGATCCCGTGTGGAGTGATTACACCAGCCCCGTGCTGCTGGGCCCGGAGCGCAAACGCCCCGTCGGCGTCCCGTGGGAGCAGCTACCTAAAATAGACGTCTGCCTGATTTCTCACGACCACTACGACCATTTTGACGTACCAACGCTGCAAAGGTTATTCCTGCGTGACAACCCTCTCTTCATCGTCCCCCTCGGCCTGAAGAGCCTCCTCACCTACCATCTGGACGCGGAGCCCAACTGCAAGGAAAAGGATTGGTGGGACGAAGTTCAAGTTAGTGAGCAGCTGAAAATAGTACTTACTCCGGCCCTGCACTGGAGCAAGCGCTACCGAGATGCAGCCAGCGCCAACCGCTCCCTCTGGTGCGGATTCTCCATGCTGGTGAAAAACGGCCCTCACATCTACTTTGCCGGAGACACCGCCCGCTGCGACTGGCCCAAGGAAATCCGCCGTAGACTGGGTGCTCCTCAGCTGGCCATCCTACCTATCGGCATGTACAAGCCTGAATGGATTCGTAAGAATCACACCAACCCGGCCGATGCAGTGGAAGCCTTTGGTATGCTGGGTGCTGAGAAAGCCATCGCCTGCCACTTCGGCACATGGCAGCTCGCCAATGAAGGGTATCAGGAAACGCTAGATGACCTCACAGCAGCGCTTTCTGCAGCCGGCATTTCCCCTGAAAGATTTCCTACTCCTGAAAACGGACAGACACTGAGAGGATAAGCCCGACACACAGCCTCTCGCGCGCACCGTAGGACGCAATTTAGACTTGCTCCCGGCGAAAAAAAACATAGAATGAAGTTTCCGAGCTGATGGATTTTGATGAAAACAACTACACCGACGACGATTTGGAGCCGGTGAGAACTTGGCCTACCCGATTAATCGGCGCAGGTGTAGTGTCGTTGTGTGTCCTGATGGTGCTCAGCCTGCTCACCTATGATATCAATGAAATGGGCTGGAGCGTCCTCAATCAAGAGGGCCACGAAGCTGCAACCAATGCCCCCTGCACGAACCTCCTCGGGGTAGTAGGCCTGTACCTTGCTGGCCTCAGCTATGCCGTACTCGGTGCAGCCTCCATCTACAGCTATATCCTTATTGCCATTATCGGAGTGGACATGGTTATCTTTCCCCTCCGTGCGCGTACCGGAAGATGGGTGTCACTCATCATCATGATTATCTCCACCTGCGCCTTCTTGGATTTGCAGCCGTGGATATGGAAAGAGTGGGCACAAACCACACAATTATACGGAGTGGGCGGCCTGCTGGGCTATTTTGATGGCACCTGCGTGCTGGCAAAACTGGTAGAAATCCGCTGGGCTCTTATCCTTACTCTACTGGCACATGCCATCTCCTTCATCTACTTCGTGCGCGAGACACCGAAAAGCGTGGCCATTGCTTTCTGGAAAGACACCTGTGGCATCTGCCGATTCCTGAAGAACAAATATCAGGCCCGAAAGACCCCGCAGCTACAGGATGAAGAAGACTGGAAGACAGAAGCCCAGCCAATCACCGCAACTGATACCCCCACCGGCTTCGTGGATGAACGCCCCGAAAACGGTAACGAACCACGCTTCAACCCTCAGGCGGCAGCCCACCTGCCCCAGCCCGAACGCAAGCCACTTCCCATTCCTCCCGTTCGCCAGACTCCTGCACCTCAGAGCCCCCCTCTGTCGGCCCCGCAAGGGCAACTTCCGCAGCGAGTCCGTCCGACTATTCAAACAGCCCCGCCCCCTGTGCCGGCGCATGAAGCACCTGTACAGCCTCGCCAACCCCAGCGCCCTGTTCGACAGGCTCCCGCGCGAGACCCCTTTGACCCCGAAGACCGCGAGGAAGAAGAGCGGGTACCGGATTTTGTCCCCCGCCCGGCCACTCAAAGAGTTTCCCAGCCGGCCCCAGTCGTACGCACCCAAACACCTCGTCCGGCAGACCGTACTCTGCGTAATCAGGGCAATGGTGATAACCTACTCGACCTTATGCCTGAGGTGGAGGACGAAATCGAGCGTCGGCTGGAGAACGATATCGACGATGACGATGAGCCCATCCGCCGCCGCTCTGGCATGCCCCTGAGCAATGCTGCGAAAGAAGCATACCGCCGCTTTAAGGGCATAACCGATGATGAGACCGATGCTGATGATGCACCCTCCGCAAAGCCCAAACAAGCATCAGCCAAGTCCCGACCGGTAAGCAATAACGAAGACGACATCGACACACCGCCCGCTCCTGCTCCCCTGCCGAGACTGAATCCTCACATCAGACCCACGCCGACTCCGGCTCCCAAAGCAGCCCCGAGCCAGGGCATGACTGAGCGTATAAAGCCTGCAGCAAAGCCCACCCGTCAGGAACTGCCGGAGGATTCCCGTACCATGTACGAGGATTATCCGCTGCCCCCGTATGACCTACTGAACTACCGTCCGCCGGCAGAAGAAGACACGGCTGCAGCACGTGAGGAAATGTACAGCACGCAGCAGAACATCATTGAAACGCTGTCCTCCTTCCGCATTGATGTAGAGGCTGGTGACATTACGCGTGGCCCCTCCATCACACGCTACGAGTTCTATCCTCCCAAAGGCCTCAAGCTCAACCGCATCTCTAACCTGGCCGACAACCTCAGAATGGCCACTCAGAGCAAATCCATTAACATCCTTGCCCCTATTCCGGGCAAGAACACCGTGGGCATCGAGCTGGAGAATGAGTTCAAATCACCCGTTTACTTGCGTGAGCTCCTGCAGAGCGAAGCGTTCCACTCCCCCAAACTCCGCATTCCCGTGGCACTGGGCAAAGACGTGTATGGCACCCCTGTCATCGGTGACCTCGCAGCCATGCCCCACACTCTTGTAGCCGGTACCACCGGTTCCGGTAAATCCGTTTGCGTGAACAGCATGATTCTTTCCATGCTCTACAAGTTCCGCCCGGATGAACTCCGCCTCATTCTCGTGGACCCCAAGGTGGTGGAAATGCAGCCGTACAAGAAGCTCCCGCACCTTGCCTGCCCCGTGGTAACGAATGCCGCCCGAGTCATCGGCGCGCTGCGCTGGGCTGTAAATGAAATGGAGCACCGCTACAAGCTCTTCAGTAAGATAGGCGTGCGTAATTTCGAGGACTTCAATAACCGCCCCGAAGATTATGCCCCTGAGCCCGACGAAGAAGAAGTTCAGGAGTACAACTCTCTCCCGGATAACTTTGATGCGGCGGACGCCATCGTGCGAGATATCGAGGATTCCCAAGGCTCTGAATACCTCCCCGAGGAAGAGGAACAGGGCGAGTTTGACTTCGATGCTGATGAACAAATCCCGGCCAAACTTCCCTACATCGTCATCATCATTGATGAGCTAGCAGACCTCATGATGCAGGTGAAGGAAGACTTGGAAAACTACATCGCCCGCCTCACCCAGAAGGCTCGTGCAGCCGGTATACACCTCGTGGCAGCCACCCAGACTCCGCGTGCTAACGTCATCACCGGTATCATCAAGGCAAATATCCCCAGCCGCCTCGCCTTCAAAGTGGCTAGCCCGCTAGACAGTCGCGTGATTCTGGATACAAACGGCGCCGAGAACCTTCTCGGCAAGGGTGACTTCCTCTTCCTTCCCCCCGGCGGCATTACTAAGATCACCCGCGCTCAGGGAGCCTTCGTGAGCGACCCGGAAATCGCTTCCATCGTGAAGTTCTGCGCCTCTCACGCCAAGCAAAACTTCGTGCAGGGCGTCACCGCAGAAATGAATAATGCGGAAGGCGGCAGCGCTGACGGTGGCGACGGCGGCGGCCGACTTGGAGGCAATGGTATGAGTGATGAAGACGCAGAACTCTACACCCGCTGCGTAAACCTCGTTATCACCGAGCGCAAGGCCAGCACCTCCATGCTCCAGCGCCGCTTCTCCATCGGCTATGGTCGCGCCGCTAAGATTATGGATATGATGGAAGCACGTGGCGTCATCGGCCCCGCCTCCGGCAATACCTCCCGCCCGCGTGAGGTACTTATAGAAGCCCCGGAATAGTCCCTTCCATATGAAAAAAATCCTCTTACCTCTGCTATTTCTGTTCACCTTTCCGGTGTTCATTTTACCGGTATCGCAAGGACTTCCGCGGTATCGGTACACAGAAATCAGGCCAGAGGACATCATACGCATGACCGCGAGGTACATCTCACCTACACAGCTGGAAGTTACCCTGATAAATAATAGCAGCACCAGCATACGGCTGTTCACCGCAGGGCGGCAAATTCGCACTATAGCGCCTGATAGTATCGTTATGCACAGAGGTAGAACAACCCAGCTGCACTTTCCTTCAGAAGTCACCATTCCCGCCGGTAAATCCACCACTTTCCGACTGACTATACCCAGAGATTCAGCGTTTCCAGAGGATACTATCATCTACAAAACCATCAGCTTACTGACAGCAAGCAACGACCTGAACGAAGGAGATTTCAACCTCAGAGCCACCATCTCGAAATAATGAAGTATCTCTTTAGTCTCATACTACCGCTGCTCTTCAGTAATTGTGTAAGTACAGTGAACCAGTACGCGGCCAGACGAGCGCTTGTCGTCGAGAAGGCTGCACAGGTACAACGCCCCTTGCAGACAATATGGCAAGTCGGGGATAAATATTATGCGCAAGGTAGCCTATGCCAAGCGCGAGGCGTGCAGAGAGGTGTGCCCATCAATAGCGTACTCTACCAGCAACCAACCCATACTTTTACCCCCACCAGCAATTCAGGTGAGCTCGTTTACGTGGAAGTCACAAGACACGAAAGCGGAGACATTACTCAGGCGCCGGAACAACAATTATACATCTCCGGCAGCTCTTACCTCGCGACCCTCCCACCGGGAGCACGGCGCATCACCCGCACTCAACTTCCCACCGCAGTAACAGAAACAGTCATCCCCCTTGAGGAGCCGACTACCGATGCCCACTGTTACTATGCTTACCCCTTGGCCGGACTTACTGCAGTCGCCATTGACCTACCGGCCACGGTTGTGATGACAACCGCCCTCATACCGACAGCGGTTGTTTATGGCACCTACGCCAAACTTCATTACATTTTCCGGCAGGAACAGAAAAACTGAGCAACCAACGCACAGAAGCTAGTTGTATAGCATTCGATGTTAGTTATAGCTAACCATTAAAAAGCATTAAATAATAAGGCAAGCTTACACTTTAGGCTTGAAATTTAGGCGGATTAGGTGTTTAATAACTGGGCACCAATGTGGCCTGAGGTGGCCATAAATCTCGAGATTATGAACACGACCAAATTTATACAAGTGCCTGATGCTTTGAGCGCTGCATCGGATTATCTAAAGAATGATGCCGAAGATAACGGCGAGCTGATGACACTGAATGTAGGCCCCTCCCACCCTGCAACGCACGGTGTACTGCGACTGAAGCTGGTGATTGATGGTGAGGTGATTGTGTCCTGCGATCCTGTGATTGGCTACCTGCACCGCGGCATGGAAAAAATCGCGGAGAACTGCCACTACAACCAGTACGTGGCCTACACTGACCGTTTTGACTACTTGGCTCCGATGAGCAACAACATCGCGTACGCCTGCGCCGTAGAAAAACTACTGGGATGGGAACTGCCCGAGCGCGGTCAGGCCATCCGCGTACTCTGCAGCGAGCTTTCCCGAATCTCCTCCTGCTTCCTGGGAACAGGCGTGTATGCCATGGACACCGGCGCCATGACAGCCTTCCTGTATGCTTTCGAAGAGAAAGAAAAGGTGCATAACTTATACGAGCAGATTTGCGGCGCCCGCTTTACCTCGAGCTACACCCGCATCGGCGGCATGACGCGCGACCTACCCAAAGGCATTGATAAGCCCATCCTTGAGTTCTGCGACAGTGCCCTGCGCACCGTGGATGAGATGGAAAAACTTCTGCTCCATAACAAGATTTTCATTGACCGCCTCGTAGGCGTAGGCGTCATCAGCCGCGAGATGGCTCTCAACTGCGGCATGACAGGTAACAACCTGCGCGCCAGTGGTGTACAACGCGACCTGCGCAAGACCAATCCCTACCTCGGCTACGAGAAGTACGAGTTTGATGTACCCGTGGCTTACGAGGGTGACTGCTACGCCCGCTTCCAGGTACGCATGGAGGAAATCCGCCAGTCTGTACGCATCATCCGTCAGGTACTGGCCACCATGCCCGGCGGCCCCATCTGCGTGCAGCTGGACAAGGGTATCCTGCCGAACAAGAAGGATGCCATGCAGAGTATCGAGGAGCTTATCCGCCAGTTCATGGTAAGCACCGAGTGCGTGAACGCACCCGCCGGTCAGGTATACTTCGCCGCCGAAAACCCGAAGGGTGAGCTGGGCTTCTTCCTGGACTCCAAGGGGGGTGGCATTGCAAACCGCCTGAAGATGCGCAGCCCCTCTTACTGCACCCTTTCCATCCTGCCTGAGCTGCTGCCCGGTCACTTGGTCAGTGACGTTGGTGCAATCCTTGGCTCCTTCGACTTCGTACAGGGCGAATGTGACCGCTAAACCTTTAAACAGATTAAAAGTTATACCATGTCCGAAACACCGAACGCGATAGACGCCATCACGGCCCCCATTTCCTCCCCCGGTGAAAAGTTCTTCCCCAAGTTTGAGGTAACGCCGGAGCTCGTAGCAAAAGCTCAGGAGCTCGTGGCCCTCTACCCCGAGGGTAAGGAACAGTCCGCCGTGCTGCCCATCATCCACCATGTGCAGGAAGAGTTTGGCTATGTAAGCCCCGAGGCTATGCCTTGGATTGCTGAAATGTGCAAGAGCACGCCCATCCACGTGGCAGGCATCGTTACTTTCTACCCCGGCATTCACCGCAAGTGCCCGGGTAAGTTCCATTTCCGCGTATGCCGCACCATCGCCTGTGCCCTTGCCGGCGGCGAAGAGCTGCTGCCCTACATCTGCAGCAAGATGGGAGTGGAACCCAGCGAGATGACTGATGAGGAGCCCATGGTGGTCAGCCCGGATGGTCTCTGGAGCTTGGAAGCTGTGGAGTGCCTTGCTAACTGCGGCTATGGCCCGAATGTGATGGTGAACAACACGCTGTACTCTCAGGTCACCCGTGGCAAGATTGACGAAATCATGGCTGCCTGCAAGAAGGAACTCGCTGCTGAGCGTAAGGAAGCTGCCGCCGCCAAGAAGGAGGCTGCTGCTGCCCGCCGCGAGGCCAAGGCTGCCGCTGCTGCCGAGGCTACTGAGACCACCGAAGAATCGCCCGCTACCAAGAAGGCAGCACCTAAGAAGAAAGCCACTCCCAAGAAGAAGTAACCCCTTTAGCGTAACATGAGCGAAATCACTTACAAACCCGGCAAGGAACCGCACCCGCGGGAAACTCGCCGCATTTTCAAAAACATTGATCGCGAGGGGTATGATCCCTCCATCAAGTGCTTCATGAAGGATGGTGGCTACCAGACCCTCAAGAAGTGCCTCAAGATGGAACCTGCCGACATCACCAACGAGGTGAAGAAGAGCGGCCTGCGTGGCCGTGGCGGTGCAGGCTTCCCTACCGGCGTGAAGTGGACATTCATTCCCAAGGGCAACACCAAACCCGTCTACCTCGTATGTAACTGTGACGAATCCGAGCCCGGTACCTTCAAGGATCGCTTCATTGTGCATCAGGATCCGCACCAGCTCATCGAGGGCATGATTATTGCCTGTTATGCTGTGCAGGCTCACTACGCCGTTATCTACATGCGTGAGGAGTTCCCCGAGGCAGCTAAGATTATGCAAAAGGCACTGGATGAAGCTGAGGCCAAAAATTTCCTCGGCAAGAACATTCAGGGCACCGGCTTTGACCTGAAGATTGTGCTGCACCGGGGTGCCGGTGCTTACATCTGCGGTGAGGAAACCGGCCTCATCAACTCCATTGAAGGCGTGCGCCCCTATCCGCGCATTAAGCCCCCCTTCTTCCCTGCTGCCATCGGTCTGTATGGCTGCCCCACCATCGTGAACAACGTGGAGTCCCTCTGTCAGGTACGACAGGTCATGATGATGGGTGGCGAGGCCTACGCCGCGGAAGGCGCACAGCGCAGCCCAGGCACACGTATCATCGGTGTATCCGGTGACGTGAAGCGCCCGGGCGTATACGAAATCATCTCCGGCTCCATCACCTATGGTGAGCTACTGTATGATATCTGCGGTGGCCCCCGCATCGGCCGCAAGTTTAAGGCCATCATTCCCGGTGGTGCCTCAGCCAAGGTAATGCGCTGCGATGAGATTCTCAAGGACCGCAATCCGGATGGCACCGTACGCGAGATGACCATCTTCGACGTACCGATGGATTTGGACAGCATTGCCAAGTTCGGCTCCATGAGTGGTTCCGGCGGTGTTATCGTGATGGATGACACCCGCAGCATGCCCAAGGTGCTGAACAACCTGAACCGATTCTTTGCTTGGGAATCCTGCGGTCAGTGCTCTCCCTGCCGTGAAGGTAACCCTTGGATGTATAAGCTCTCCACTCGCATTTGCGAAGGTAAGGGCTCTCCCGAGGACGTAGACCTCCTGAAGTCCGTAGCAGATAACATCTGCGGCCGCACTGTTTGTGCCTTCGGCGAGGCCTGCTCTTGGCCCACTCAGGCATTCACCACCAAGTTCCGTGAGGAGTTCTTGGCGCTTACCAAGCCCATCAATGCCCTCAAGCCGCACTCTGCTGAAACTGCCGAGGCTCGCAAGTTCCTGACTCGTGAAGACTAAATCCTTTTAAAAAAGAATGAGCAATAATCCTACAATACTGCCGAAGGATGCCGCCGCTGCCGAGGGCAAGGTGAACGTCCAGATTAACGGTAAGTGGTACCGCTTCCCCAAGGGAACCCGCATCGCAGACGCCTGTAACTCCGTAGGCGCCCACGTGCCTTGCTTCTGCTACCACCCGAAACTCACCGTAGCCGGTTCCTGCCGTATGTGCCTTGTGGAGCAAGGTATGCCCCCCCGCTTGGCGCCCGGCGCCACTCCCACTTACGGCGAGGACGGTTACCAGCCCATCCAGTGGATGCCCCGTGCCATCATCGCTTGCGCTAACACAGTGGCCGAGAACATGGGTATCCGCACAGAAGGCAAGCTCACCAGCGAGGCTCGCCGCGGCGTGCTCGAGTTCCTTCTTACTAACCACCCGCTGGACTGCCCCATCTGTGACCAGGCCGGCGAGTGCAAGCTTCAGGAGTACACCTCTGATTACGGCAGCGGTACTCACCGTTTCACCGAAGATAAAACCAAGAAGGGTAAGAATATCTCCATCGGGCCGCGAGTCAATCTGGACCAGGAGCGCTGCGTACTCTGCCGCCGCTGCGTACGCTTCATGAAGGAAATCGTGGGTGAAGAAGTGCTCGGCGTTGTAGGCCGTGGCACTCACAACGCCATCGCCTGCTATCCCGGCACCAGCCTTGACAGCAATTACTCCATGAACGTGGTGGACATCTGCCCCGTGGGCGCGATGACCAGTAAGGACTTCCGCTTCAAGATGCGCGTGTGGTTCCTGAAGAGCACCCCCACCATTGATGTGAACTGCGGTACCGGTACAAACATCAACATCTGGACCCGCGAGCAGCAGGTATACCGCATTACCCCGCGCCAGAATGATGAGGTGAACAGCTGCTGGATGCCTGACAGCCACCGACTGAATTACAAGTACATCAATGCTCCGGAGCGTCTCCTCACCCCCCTCGTGAAGACCGACCACGGTGCCCCGCAGCGCCCCAGCACATGGGACGCCACCCTGAACATGGTGGTGGAGCAGCTGCACTCCTGCGCACCTACGGAAACGGCTATCATCTGCTCTGCCCGCATGACGAACGAAGAGCTCTACATGGTGCGCGCTCTCGCCCGCCAGCTCGGCGTTACCAAGATTGACATCGTTCCCCGCAAGGGCGAGAACGACGGCATGCTCGTGAGCGATGACCTCAACCCGAACACGAACGGCGCCAAGCTCATCCTCGGCAAGAACGGCAGCGGCCTGCCCGCTATTCGCCGCGGCATCAAGAATAACAGCATCCGTTTCCTCATCGCCCTCGGTGAAGACGTCACCAAAGAGGCCGGTATCGAAGCAGAAGACCTCGAGGCGCTCGATTACATCCTGGCCATGAGCCACAGCGAGAATGCCACCACCAAGGCTGCAGACGTTGTGCTGCCCAGCGTGACGTTCGCTGAGAAGTACGGCACCATGATTAACGTGGCCGGTCGCATTCAGCGCCTGAACAAGGCCATCGAGCCGCAGGGTGAAGCCCGTCCGGACTGGGATATCCTTCGCCAGCTCACTGAGCAGCTGGGCTGCGACTGCCCGCGCGTCATCGCCTGCCCCAGCCCCATGATTATTCTGGAAGAAATGGCCCAGGAGTTCGAGCCCATGAAGGGGCTTACCTGGGGTAAGATCGGCAACGGTGGTATCGTCATCATGGATACCGGCGTCACTATCCCGCTCATCGAGCGCGAGAAAGCCAAGAAGTAATTTAACACCTGCACATTAACACATCATGTCCTTATTCGATACCATCTGGAACTGGTGCGAGGACCTGCTGCACAACGATATCTGGTTCTACCTGATTACGACCGTTGTGAAGCTGGTGCTCATGTTTGCCGTGATTCTGGCATTCGTGGTGCTCTCCGTGTGGATTGAGCGTCGCGTAGCCGGCTGGATTCAGGACCGCCCCGGTCCCAACCGCGCCGGTATTCCTCTGCAGCTCTTCCAGCGCTTCGGCAGCAAGGAGAAGCAGCCGCTCAAAGACCTGCTGCACTTCTTCGGTATTCCCGAGACCTGCTGGATTGCCAAGCTCTGCACTTGGCTGCGTCTGGACCGAGAAATCCCCACCTTCGGCCTCATGCAGCCTTGCTTGGACGGTGGCAAGCTCTTCCTGAAGCAGGAACTTACCCCCAGCTATGTGCGCAAGGTGTACTTCACCATCGCCCCCATGCTCGTGCTTGGTCCGCCCATGGTAGCAGCTGCTGTCATTCCTTTCGCCTCCAGCGTAAGCACCCAATTCGGTGAGATTAACATGGTGGTGGCTAACCTCGGCATCGGCCCGTTGTGGATTTTCGCCATCTCCGGTCTTTCCGTATACGGCCTCACGCTCGCCGGTTGGTCCTCCAACTCTAAGTACCCCTTCCTCGGCGGTCTGCGAGCCACAGCCCAGCTTATCTCCTACGAGGTAGCCATGGGGCTTTCCATCATTCCCCTCCTCATGGTTTTCAGCACGCTGAACATGCAGGATATCGTTCAGTACCAGGCTGATAACGGCTGGACCCTCCTTCCCCTCTGGGGTGAAGGCCTCAGCTGGCAGCGCTGGGCCCTCATGGCTCCGCTCGCTCTGAGCTTCATCATCTTCGTGACCTGCGTCTTCGCTGAAGCCAACCGTACTCCCTTCGATATGGCTGAGTGTGAAACTGACCTTGTGGGCGGTTACCACTCCGAGTACTCCTCCATGAAGTTCGCCTCATTCTTCATGGGCGAATACGCAGCCATGGTCATCGGTTCCGCTCTGGTGGTTACCCTGTTCTTGGGTGGCTGGTCCATCGGTTTCGGTGCGGATGCTGCTCTGCACTCCGTGTGCAGCTGGCTGGCAGTTTTCTGCCAGTTCATCATGTTCCTCATTAAGCTGGTAGCCTTCATCTTCTTCTTCGTGTGGGTGCGCTGGACACTTCCGCGCTTCCGCTGGGATCAGGTGATGAAACTGGGCTGGCTGGTATTCCTGGAGCTCGCCGTAGCTAATATCTTCCTGACGGCAGCTGTACTCTATTTTGTAAAGTAACACCTGAGAATTTCACGCTATGTCATATACACCTGTAAAGCGACCCAAGTTCTCCATCCTCGACAAGATTTACGTCGTGGAGCTGGTGAAGGGGCTTGCTATCACACTCAAGCACCTCGCTCTCTCCTTGCTGGGCAAGAGCCGCAGCAAGAAAGACTTCAACGGCAAGGGCGTGGGCGCCTGTATGCCCTTCCCTGAACAGCGCTGGGATTCTCAGCTGCCGGATTACTACCGCGGCGCACCCACACTGGTGCGCGGTGAGGACGGCCGTGAACGCTGCGTGAGCTGCCAGCTCTGCGAGTTCATCTGCCCGGCACGTGCCATTAAGATTACTCCCGGAGCCGTCAGCCCTGACGCCTCCTGCCAGAAGCAGGAAAAGGCCCCCGCTGAGTTCGAGATTGACATGCTCCGCTGCATCTACTGCGGCATGTGTCAGGAAGTTTGCCCGGAACAGGCTATCTTCCTTTCCAAGGAGTACCTCATCACGGTAACTGACCGCAAGCAGGCTGTCCGTAACAAGGCAACCCTTTACAAACTCGGCGGTACCCGCAAGGGCCTCGTCAACAAGTGGAACCAATTCAAATAACACACGACTATGGATCCCGCAATTTCCTCCATTCTCTTTTACCTTTTTGCGGCAATGGCCCTCATCTGCGCTTGCGCAGTAGTCTTTGCCCGCAATCCCGTGACCTCCGCCATGAGCATGGCTCTGTGCTTTGCAGCCACAGCAGCTCTGCTCTTCGGCATGGGTGCACAGTTCCTGGGTATCATCCAGATTATCGTATATGCCGGTGCTATTCTGGTACTCTTCCTCTTCGTTGTCATGATGCTTGACATCCGCACGGAGGAGGAGGATAGCAGCTTCTCCGTGTTCCGCAGCCTCATCCGCATGGCGCCCGGTGCCCTCGTGGCCGGAGTCCTCAGCGCCATGATTTGCATCGCAGCCATTAAGCTGCCCGGTGCCGGTGACTGGCAGAACCCGCTCTGTCAGGTCTGCGACTCCATGGGTGAGCTCTGCATTGGCCAGCAGGAAGCTGCTGCTGCACCGCAGGGCCAGCTGCCTTACGGTGGCGCTCTGCCCCGCCTCAACCCTGAGGCCGCAGCCCGCGTGCTGAATCCTGCCATCAGTGATTCTGAGGCCGCTGCTGCCACCAGCATTCCTGATGTGAAGCTGCTCGGCCAGCGCCTGTTCTCCCAGTATAACATCGCCTTCGTCATTCTCAGCTTTGCGCTGCTGGCGGGCACGGTGGGTGCCGTAGCCCTGAGCCGCAAAATCCGCAAAGACTAACCCCGGTACATAACCATGGATATCCCCTTAGCTCATTATCTCATACTCTCCGGCCTGCTCTTCTCTATAGGTCTGGCCGGCGTGCTGATTCGCAAGAACATCATCGTGGTCTTCATGTGCCTGGAGATGATGCTCAGTGCAGCAAACATCTCTCTGGTGGCCTTCTCCCGTGCTAACGGCGTGAACGGCGTACCGGTGTATGATGCACAGATTCTTGCCCTGTTTGTCGTAGCCATCGCAGCGGCGGAAGTCGCCATCGGTCTGGCTCTCATCGTTGCCATGTTCCGTGCCCGCCGCACCGTATCCAGCGAGGCACTTAACACTCTTAAGGAAGACTAACCCCCACGGCTCACTATTATGATTCAGAATCTCCCCTGGTTATTCCTGCTGTTGCCGCTGGTCGTAGCTGCCATCAACTGGCTGTGCTTCAGCAAGTGCTCCCGTGCGGCGGCCACGTTCTCCATCCTCTCAGCGCTCGTCACCTTCGGGATGTGCGTAGCTTACCTGCGAGGCTGGGAAACCGGCACTCCTGATACCTATACATGGATGCCCATTGAAAGTGAGGGTGCCATTTCCCTCTCCTTGGGGCTGATGATGGATGCGCTGGCCATGCGCATGATGCTGGTTGTAACCGGCATCGGCCTGCTGGTGCACATCTTCTCTCTGGGCTACATGAAGGGCGACCCCTCCAACCTGAGCCGCTACTTCGCCGGCCTGAGCATTTTCATGTTCAGCATGACGATGATTGTGCTGGCTGACAATCTGGCCATGACCTTCATCGGCTGGGAAATGGTGGGCTTCTCCTCCTACCTGCTTATCGGCCACTGGTTCAATAAGGAAAGTGCTGCGGACGCTGCTAAGAAAGCTTTCATCACCAACCGCGTGGGTGACTTCGGCTTCCTTATCGGCATCCTGCTGACTCTCGCAGTGTTCGGTACCCTTAACTTCACCGAAATGGCTGGCAAGGCTGACGCCATCGCCCCGGCCGTTCTCACGGCAACTATCATCTGCCTCTTCTGCGGTGCTGTAGGTAAATCCGCTCAGTTCCCGCTGCACGTGTGGCTGCCGGACGCCATGGAAGGCCCTACGCCCGTGTCTGCCCTCATCCACGCTGCCACCATGGTGGCCGCCGGTGTGTACATGATGGTGCGCCTGCAGGTGAACATGGGTGAAGCTGCCTTTACGGACTGCGCTTGCACCGTCATCGCTACCGTGGGTGCCATCACCGCGGTTCTGGCCGCGCTCATGGCCCTTCAGCAGGACGACATTAAGCGAGTGCTGGCCTACTCCACCCTCTCCCAGTTGGGCTACATGGTCATGGCTGTGGGTCTGCTGGCCGGTGAAGCTGCCATGTACCACCTTTATACGCACGCTTGGTTCAAGGCTCTGCTCTTCCTCGGCGCCGGTGCCATCATCGTACGCTGCCACCACGAGCAGGATATCTGGAAAATGGGCGGCCTGCGCAAGCGCATGCCCCTCACCGTGCTCAGCTTCCTTGCTGGCACCTGTGCCCTTATCGCCATCCCCGGCTTCTCCGGCTTCTTCTCCAAGGAGGCCATTCTGGATGCCGCTCTGGCCAAGGACCCCGTCTTCTTCTGGGTGGGTGCCGGTGTTGCCGCACTGACCACTTTCTACATGGCCCGTCTCTGCCTTGTGGCATTCTGGGGTGAAGCCCGCGCCCACGGTGCAGCTGAAGCAAAGGAAGCTGGTCCCACCATGCTTCTGCCGCTGCTGGCACTCTCTGTAATGGCAATCATCTCCGGCTATGGTTTCGTGGCTGATGATTTGGTACCCTTCGAAGGTTTCCACGCCCATGACTTCACGCTGGGGCTTCCCTTCTACGTAAGCATGGCCTCCCTTGCCCTCGGTCTTGTACTCGCCTTCGCCATCTATGGCTTTGGCAAGCGCAAGCAGGATCCGCTCGCAGGCAATCCCCTCAGCACAGCTCTTCGCAAGCGCCTCTACATTGATGACCTTTATGACAAGGGCCTCATCGGCTTCGTGCAGGGCAGCCTTACCCGCGCTATTGACCTGACTGATAATGCAGGTGTGCGCGGCATCGGCACCCTAGGTACCGGCTGGATCATCGGCAAGCTCGGCAAGCTGCTCACATGGTTCCAGGGCGGTGTACTGCGCCGCTACGCCATTCTGGCGGCCCTTGGTATGCTTGTATTCCTGTTCCTGCTGGCCTCCTCTTCATTCTCACACTAAAAACACATCACTATCATGCTTATTTGGCTTATTATCGTACCTGTGATAGCAGCCGCCCTCATCGGGCTGCTGAAGGCGCCGGGCCGTGCCACGGCGCTGGTAAGTGCCACCTTCACGCTGATTATGGGTGTGTGGGCATTTATTAGCACAACGTTCTGCCCTGAGGCCTGCATTGACGCATGGTCCCAAGTCGGCGACCGAGAACTCTGGTTCTCTCTGGAGCTCCCCCTGAGCCGCATCATGCTGCTGCTGGCAGTCATCGTAACCTTCGCTGCCATTCTCGGCATGAAGGCACCGAACAAGGATGCTGAGCGCAGCTGGGCCATCTCCTCGCTGTTGCTTTCCACCGGTGCTATCGGCGCATTCGTTTCCGATAACGTCATCTCCTTCTACGCTTTCCACGAGCTTGCCCTCATCCCGACCTTCGTGATGATTGGCTTCTATGGCCGCGGTGATCGCCGCACCGTAGCATGGACCGCTACAGTATACCTTGGACTTGCTTCCATGGTACTGCTGGCCGGCCTGCTGATGCTCTGCTATGAAGTAGGTGCCTATACCTTCACGGGCATTGCCTATGCCGTTCGCATGGGCGCTGCTCCCTCCAACGGTCTTGTTCCCGGGCTGCTGCTGGCTGGTTTCGGCACGCTGGTATCCCTCTTCCCCTTCCACGCATGGGCAGCTCCTGCTTATGCCAGCGCTCCCACACCGATTGCCATGCTGCACGCCGGTGTGCTGAAGAAGTTCGGCCTTTACGGCCTCTTCACGCTCGCTTGGCTGATGGGCCCGGCCTGCAAGGACTTCTTCGGTTACTGGAACAACCTTCTGCTGCTTCTGCTGCTGGGCAACGTGCTCTGGGTAGGTTATGTAACCATGGCTCAGACTCGTCTGGATGACATGCTGGGTAACTCCTCCGTCATGCACATGGGCTACATCTTCCTGGCCTTTGCTGTGTACGTCAGCTCCGGTTCCGCCAACGAGCTGGCCATCAAGGGTGCCGCTACGCTCATGTTTGCCCACGGTCTGACAATTGCGCTCCTCTTCCTGCTTACCGGTCAGATTGAGAGCCAGACCCGCACACTGGAGCTGGACTCCATGGGCGGACTCGCCAGCAAGCTGCCCACTCTGGGCTTCCTGTTTGGCTTGGCCGGTCTGGCCAGCATCGGCCTTCCCCTTCTGGCAAACTTTGCAGGTGAGTTCAGCATCTTCGTATCATGCTTCCAGAATTGGCAGCCCGGTGCCGCCGCTGCTACTGCTACTCCGGACGCTCTGAGTGGTCTCCTCAGCGGGCTGGAAAGCATCTGGCTCATTGGGCCGGTGTTCGGTTGGATTTTCGGAGGCATCAACTGTGCTCTCGATACGGTTTCCGGCTGGTTCGGTGGTCTGGGTGCTGTACAGATTGCCACGGTGTTCGCCCTGTGGGGTCTGGTCATCAGTGCCATCTACATGCTGCGTGCATTCCGCCGCGTGTTTGAGGGCAGCGTCGGCAGAGCCTCCGAGCGTGCCGTTGGTCTCAGCTGCTCTGATAAGATTGCAGCCGCATTCCTGGCCTTCTTCATCGTACTTTTCGGCGTTATGCCCTTCATCCTCATCTGAACCTCACCCCATCTGAAATACCATGATTATCGAAACCATTTCAGCCATATACAGCTGGGGACAGTTTGCACCGGCGTTCGGGCTGGTGACGCTGGCCGTCATCATCCTGATGGCAGACTGCTTCATACCGCAGATTCCCAAGCGTGCATACTCCATCATCGCTGCCGTTGGTGCCGTTATCGCCGCCGTTTTCATGACGACGGATGAGTACCACAACAGCTTCGGCCTTATCGCATGCCTTTCCACGGCACTTGTACTGCTGCTTACCTTTGATTACCACAAGGTGACCTGCGCCTCCGTGGGAGGCCCCGATGTGGAGGATGGAACGAGCGAGCTCACAGCTCTTCTGCTCATTGCCTGCGCGGGCGTATGCAGCCTCGTACAGGCCCATGATATCATCATGCTCTTTGTGAGTTTGGAAGTAATCACGCTCTCCTCCTATGTGATGGCCGGTTACTTCCGCCGCAATCAGGGCTCAGTGGAAGCCGGTGTGAAATACCTTGTACTGGGTGCTCTCAGCACAGGCCTTCTGGTATTCGGCGCCGCTTGGTACTATGGTACCACCGGTTCCTTCTTGCTGAGCACAGAGCTCGTTTACAATCTCTTCAGCAACATCAACCCTGCTCTGCACACAGGTTTCTACCTGGCCATTGGCATGCTGCTTATCGGTGCCTTCTTCAAGGCCGGTGCAGCTCCCATGCAGATTTGGATTCCGGACGTGTACCAGGGTGCTCCCACCCCTGTGAGCGCCTTCTTGGCAGTAGCCTCCAAGGCCGCCGGCTTTGCGGTACTGACCGCCATCCTGCTGCCTTTTGCTCCGCTCATGCAGGCATACCCGGATAAGGTATCCTCCATCATCAGCGCTATTGCCGTAGTGGCAGGAGCCACCCTGTTGGTGGGTAATCTGGGTGCCATCTGCCAGAACAATGCCAAGCGCCTGCTCGGTTATTCCTCCATTGGTCAGGCTGGCTTCATCATCGTGTTCTACACGAACCTCAGCTCTCCCGGCCTCACCGCTAATGTAGCGGGCTACCTCGTAGCTTACATGCTGGCCACCGTGGCTGCATTCTTCGCCATCGCCATGGTACGCACTCAGCGAGGCAGTGAGGAAATCTCCGCCTTCCGCGGCTTGGGTAAGACCAATCCCCGCACGGCCTTCCTCATCACGGTAGCCTTTGCCTCCTTAGCCGGTGTACCGCTTACCTATGGCTTCTTGGCTAAGTTCAATTCCTTTGCCTTCTTTGTGGATGCCATGCAGACACAGAGTGGCCTCATCTGGCTGCTGCCCTTCATGATTGTGGGCGCTGCAGCGGGCTTCTACTACTACTTCAAAGTACTTCGTGAGATGTACTGGGAGAAGCCTCAGGAAGGTGATGTCCCCCTGCAGGTGCCGGTAGTGACCGTAGCCGTTCTGACCGGGTGCGCCATCGCACTTATCTGGCTGGGTACCACTCCGCTCATCTTCATACCGCTCTAAAGCAGCTGACAGCATTTAATCAGAATCCCGGTTCCGCAAGGAACAGGGATTCTTCGTATTAACCGGAGGATGTAAATGATTCATTACTTCTGAGTACCGCTGATGAGGTACACCTCTGAGCACAGTACGGTGCCTCGGGAAGCATCATGCACAGCTACCCGCACCGCATATAAATCCCCCACCCTGCCCTGCAGATGATTCAGACGCACCACGGGCTGCTGCGGCAGCAGGCCATCCCGGCGGCGGGCTACAGGTACGGGCAGCGGCTGCATGCGTAGTACCTCCCCCGCCTCATTCAGTAGAACGGAACGCCCTGACCTGAGCTCCTGAACAGAAAATGCATAACGCGGACGAACGGGATTTCCCCAGTAGAGCAACTCATAACAATTTGGAGCATACTCACGCAAGCGTACAATCGCACTATCAGACTTTCGCGCCTCCGGCACCTGCTGATTAGCCGCATAAGGCACAAGGCACACCGCCTCCAAGGGAAGTGAGTGGTACTGCTCCGGAGGAAGCTCAGAAGAGCTATAATGCGACCGCAAACGCGAACCCAACACCAGAAAAGCACTCAGCGTCACAAAGCCGGCCGACGTCAAAGCCACCACATGTGACATCCATACCCGGCGCTCAGGAAGATAGGGGTATAACAAGCGTCGAAACCACATCAGCGAGTCATGATGCGCAGCGCACCACGGATAAGCTCATCCGTATCCGCCTGCGGATTATCCTTGAGAAGAACCTTAAGCGCTTTTCGAGCCTCCACCTGTTTGAAGCCCAGAGCGACAAGGGCGAGTTCAGCATCCGCCGCAGCCGGACTGGTAGCGCCCTGCTGCTGAGCTTCCCACGTGGCAGCAAGGCCCACCTTATCCTTCAGCTCAAGCACAATTCGCTCAGCGGTCTTCTTACCCACACCTTTTGCGCGGGCTATTGCCTGCACATCGCCCCCCACCACAGCGGCCTTAAACGAGCTCACATTCAGCCCGCTGAGGATGGATATAGCCGTGGCCGGCCCGATTCCACTTACGCGCTCAATGAGCAGGCGGAAAATATCACGTTCCGCATCCGTGGCAAAACCATACAACACCTGCGCATTCTCACGGATGTGCAAATGCGTTTTCAGAGTCACCACCTGCCCCGGCAGAGGGTTGATGCTATCAAAGGTAGAAAGGGGCACCTGCACCTCATACCCCACTCCGTTCACATCCAACACAAGGCACTGGGGAAGAGCCTCTGCTACGGTTCCGCGTAAAAAAGCGATCATGGTTACAGGTTATTGAAAGCTGAGAGTAACGGTTATCTATCAATTATTAGCAGCAGGTGCAGGCTGAGGCAGCAAATCCTCCATCTCCACGAACTGAGCCTCAGGCCCGATTCCGCCAATTTCCTCCAGCAGCTCACGGCAGCGGGTATTCAGGCGGGCATAATCAATCGGGCCATTCTCAGGCTCCTTCGAGCCGGGGAAAATGATATAACTCACCCCAAGCGAAGAAACAGGGCGTCTGTATACCGTGGCACGCGGGTTGATTGCCTTACTGAGACGGAGAGAAGCCTCACCGGTCTTGAAACGCGGACCGAAGTCACCCACAATAGCCGGGAACACACGGTTGTCCACCACAACCACGGCATAATCACCGGGCTCAGGGCGGTATGTGGCGTCCCGCCCTTCCTTTACAGTAAGCGGCACCACAATGAAGGAATCATACTCAGCCAGCAGGAAGCTGTAGCGCTCCAAATCCGCAATCACACGGCCGGCATGCTCAGCGGACTCGCGTTTCCCCTCACGGCGATAACGGCGCTGACGCTCTTGCCAGCCTTCCAGAAGAGGATTCGGCGTATCTGTGCGCTTACGCCAGCGGTAGGACGTAGTAGGCTGATAATGGTCGCTATTACGGATATTTTCCGGCATGGTAGGCAAGCGGTCACCATCCGAGCCATCGGACACGACATCCATGTCAGCCTGAATCCAGAGGACTTTACGCCCGGAGTCCGGGGCCTGAATCTGGAGGATTGTATCCGTATCGTAGAAGTTGTGGCGGTCCAGCATCTGGCTGAGGGTAGCAGCATTCTTACGGACTCGGTTCTGCTTATGAAGATAAAGCGAATGGAACCAGGGAGACACACGGGCTGCGTCCATCAGGCGAGTAAATGCCGGAAGCACGTTGGGCAGCTGCGGGTTGGCGTGCAACAGCTCATCCCCCTCTGCGGCATGAGGCAAGCGCAGATTCAGAGAAACACGGAGCTGGTACGCATCTGCAGCCCCACGATCTTGGCTGCAAGTAGTACCGGTGGCAAAGTTCACATTGCTGCGAATGCTCACCCCCCTACCCATATCATTGATATGCTCATAATTACCAGGCTCCACATGCTCAGGCAAAGCAGGCGGAAATGGCGGAAGCACAATGTTCGGCATAGAAAAAGATGTGCGGGGAGACCAAGGCTCAGGCGCAGCGAGCTTCACTGGCTCAGGAGGAGTTGGCTCAGCTTCAGGTTCAGGCTGCGGAGCTACCACCTCAGGCGTGGGGGCTGCAGGAGGCTGAGGCGCAGGGGGGGGCACGGACGCAGACTCCGTTCCCATCAAAACTCGTGCCAACTGGGCTGGATACGGCGTAAACAGAGAGCCTGCCGCACCTCCCAGCACAGCCAGAAGCCCCAGCTTAAACCAAGTCACGCTGCTCGCATTCTTTTTCTTTCTAGAAGAGTTCTTTTCCATTTTATTCAGCTGGTACAGCCCGGCGCGGGCGTGAGCTCATGATAAGACGAAGCACCCACAGCGGTGCATTGCGTACAAATAATCCGGCCAACCGGATTTTCAAGGAAGGATAACAGCGCGGCTTATTCGCCAGCACCGCACGCAGCCCGGACTCCACCACACAGGGAATCGTCGTATAAAACCACTTGCGGAAAGGTACTTCTTTCTTACTCTTGCCGGTACGGCGCGCCACATCACCAAAACTCGTATGCACCGGCCCGGGACACACGGCCGTCACATGCACATGAGAGCCTTTCAGCTCAATACGCAGAGCCTCACTGAATGAAGCCACAAATGACTTACTGGCAGCATACATAGCAAAATCAGGAATGGCCAAATCTGCAGCCAGCGAAGCAATGTTAATCACAAACGCCTTTTGCGCCAGAAGCAATGAGGGAAGCATGGCACGGGTAAGCTCCACGGGAGCCGTCATATTCACCTCAATCATGCGGCGGTTTCGCTCCGGCTCAGAGCTCATGAACTCACCATAGTCCCCCAGCCCTGCATTATTTATCAGCATCATCCACTCACTCTGCAGGCCACCAAGCTTCTCAGCAAGCTGAGCACGGGCAGCAGAGTCAGCCAAATCACAAGGGCAGACCATCACGTCACAGCCACCTTGCGCCCGAAGCTCATCTGCCAGCGAGTTCAATTTATCTTCACTACGAGCTATCAATACCATACGCACTTTCTCAGCCTTAACCGAGTTTTTCAAATACACGGCCAGATGGCGCGCAAAAGCCTCCCCGAAACCCGAGGACGCACCGGTAATAACTGCCGTCGCTACTGCTAACATGCAGCTATCATCCCATGACTATGCAACATATGCAAGCATAAAATCCGCCAGCGCGCATACCGTACAGCTTTTTTTGCTGGCAAATCAGGGCAGAATGTGATATAAATAGTCTCGTTATGGCAACACCTCCTTTTGTCTATCAGGAAATGTTCCCCATGGGGGAAGACACCACGAAGTATCGTCTGCTCACTAAAGACTACGTGAGTGTCAGTGAATTTGAGGGCAAACCGATTCTGAAGGTTGAGCCCGAAGGTCTGCGACTGCTGGCTGAAACCGCTTGGCATGATGTGGCTTTCTACCTGCGCCCGGAGCACCTGCAGATGGTGCAGAGCATTCTGAGCGATCCCGAGGCTTCAGAGAACGACAAGAGCGTGGCTCTCACCATGCTGCGCAATGCTGAGGTTGCAGCCCTCGGCGTGCTGCCTCTCTGTCAGGACACCGGCACCGCCATCTGCGTGGGCAAGAAGGGCCAGCAGGTATGGACCGGCTTTGATGATGCCGAGTACATCTCCCGCGGTGCCTACGATTGCTACACCAAGAACAACCTGCGCTACTCCCAGAATGTGGCTCTTGATATGTACAAGGAAATCAACACCGGCACCAACCTGCCCGCTCAGATTGATCTCTTTGCAACAGACCACGGCATGGATTACAGCTTCCTCTTCATTGCCAAGGGCGGCGGTTCTGCCAACAAAACCTATCTCTATCAGGAGACCAAGGCACTGCTTAACCCCACCTCCCTCAAGAAGTTCATGGTGGAGAAGATGAGCACGCTTGGCACCGCAGCCTGCCCGCCCTATCACGTGGCATTCGTTGTGGGTGGCACCAGCGCTGAGCTCTGCCTGAAGACTGTGAAACTGGCCTCCACCAAGTACTACGACAGCCTGCCCACCACCGGCAACGAACACGGCCGGGCCTTCCGCGACGTAGAGCTCGAGAACGAGCTGAAGAAAGAAGCCGAGAAGCTCGGTCTGGGCGCTCAGTTCGGCGGCAAGTGGTTCGCTCTGGACGTACGCGTGGTACGCCTGCCCCGCCACGGTGCATCCTGCCCGGTAGCTCTGGGTGTATCCTGCTCCGCTGACCGCAATGCCAAGGCTAAGATTACCCCCGAGGGTATCTTCATCGAGGAGCTCGAGTACGATCCGGGCAAATACATCCCCGCTGAGCTGCGCGAGACCAAGAGTGCCGGTGTACCCATCGACCTCGACCGCCCCATGAAGGAAGTTCTGGCCGAGCTTTCCAAGTACCCGGTCAAGACCCGCCTTTCCCTCAACGGCACCATCATCGTTGGTCGCGACATCGCTCACGCCAAGCTCAAGGAACTGCTGGATGCCGGTAAGGACCTGCCCCAGTACGTGAAAGATCACCCGATTTACTACGCCGGCCCCGCCAAGACGCCCGAGGGTTATCCCTCCGGTTCCTTCGGCCCCACCACCGCCGGCCGTATGGACTCCTACGTGGACCTCTTCCAGAGCCACGGCGGCAGCATGATTATGATTGCCAAGGGTAACCGCGCTCAGTGCGTGACGGATGCCTGCCAGAAGTACGGCGGCTTCTACCTCGGCTCCATCGGTGGTGTGGCTGCAGACCTTGCTAAGAACTGCATTACCTCCATCGAGTGCATCGAGTACCCCGAGCTGGGTATGGAAGCCATCTGGAAGATTACCGTGAAGGACTTCCCGGCCTACATCCTCGTGGACGACAAGGGCAACGACTTCTTCGCTGACATCCGTGCCGGCTGGGCTTGCCCCGGTTGCGCGCACTAAGCATCCTCATACCACCCCCGCTCAGTGCGGGGGTGGTTTCCCTCTTCAATGACGGATAAAACAAAAGAAGTACTGATACAAGTAGCCTGCTACGCTGCTGTAGGTGCCGTTGTCGCAATTGGCCCGGTACTCCCCTTGACTGCCTGCCTTGTGTGCGTGGGCGGCTCTGTCATTTTTGCCTACCTCTACAAATGCATGCAGGGGCAGACCCTGCGCTTAGTTTTCCTCATCAGTGCACTGCTCTGGCTGTGGGGAAATACGGCAGTCACCGTGATTCATTACACCAACGGCCCATTATCCCTGGCGCTTCTGATATTGGGTTGCGTACTTGTCACCGGTGCCGGTCGCTGGTCGCGCTTAGGAGCCTTCCTTCTGCCCGTGGGCACACTGAGCCTTATTCCCTACGGCTTACGCGATCGGGAGAGCGGCATGGCGATGGCTATCATGGCCGCATTTCTGTTAATTTTCGGCGGGATATGCTACTTGTTCCGCACTCTCATCCCCGAGCGCATCCCGTGCAGCAAACTTCTGCGCTATGGGCTGCCGTACCTGCTTTGTCTGGTTTTGTTTATTTATTTCCTTGTTATCGTGCGCCTTCGCGCCGATGAAATTATAGAAATCATCCCCGGCGTTCTTCTGCTGATGACTCCTGACCTGTGGGCCACACTCAGTCAGCGCTGCTGCCGTTCCTGTGGCGTACAGAATCGCTGGTGGCTCGGCGTGCTGAGTGCTCTCTCCTGCCTGGCTCCACTGGGTATTATCAATTTTATTCTCAACATCATCCACTAATTCTCTCCAAAATTAAGCCATGACTCCCAAACTCAAAACATTCATCGAACGCGGCATCAGCACCATCATCCTCCTTGGCCTGCTCGGCGGTGCCGTGTGCTGGGACAACGCCATCGGCTACGCCGTTCTGGTGTGCGTACTCTGCAACCTGACCAGCTATGAGTGGTTCCGCATGCTGAAAGAACGAGGCAAGGAGTCCAACCGCACACTTTCCCTTATTGCCGGCCTCATTTATCCTTGGATTATGGCAGTAAGCATGCTGGTTCTCAGTAGCAACGAAACCATCGGCATCATAGGCGGAGACGATGGCCCCACATCCATCTTCCTTGCCAGCCATTTCAATTTCAATGCCGTGGCGCTGAGCCTGCTGGTTCTCTTTGTGCTCGCTACCTTCTTCTGCGAGCTCTACCGCATGGACTACAAAGGCAGCACCGGAGCACAGGCCCTCAGCAGCGCCGGCATGACCATACTCTCCTTTGTTTACCCCGTATGGCTTTTTGCCTTCGCCCTTGGTGCTCTCGATGAGCCGACCCGCATTTACAATCTTCTCTGGCTCATACTGGCCACGAAAATGAGCGACATCTGGGCATACGTGAGCGGGGTTCTGCTGGGCGGGCGTTTCATCAAACCGAAGTTCAGCCCTGTCGTTTCACCCAAGAAGACTTGGGAAGGCATTATCGGCTCCTTCATCATCACCTCTACTCTCAGCTGGCTGCTGTTGCCCATCACCGATTTCGGCTTTGAAATTTCCCCGGTAGTATTCTTCTGCGTGCTGATGCCCTGCATCTTCATACTCAGTGTTGCCGGTGATTTGGCGGGCTCCCTGATTAAGCGAGGTGTAGCCATTAAGGACAGCGGTTCTCTTCTCCCGGGCATCGGTGGCATCTTTGATCTTATTGACTCCCCAGCCTTCACCGTGGCCTTCTTCACTGCGGTGATGGTTATCATCTAATTACCTCTTTATGCACCTCACCGTTCCTCTGCTCATCAATCCCAAGGCAGGCAGCCTTTTCCGCTCCGGTCTGAAAAGCTGGCTGGATGAGCACCGCGATGATTTCATTCTAGTACCAACCAAAAGCGCGGAAGATCTCACGGCAAGAGCCAGAGAGCTCGCTGAGGCCGGAGAGCCGGTGATTGCCGCAGCAGGCGGTGATGGCACACTCATGAATGCAGCGCAGGGAATTGTGGGCACTCAGGCCGCCCTCGGCATCCTACCCTGCGGCACCATGAACGTGTTCTCTCGCGAGCTGGGAATCGGCTCACGCCGTTTTGATATCGCTCTGGACGCCATCCGGAACGGAGATCGTCAGGATGTGGACATATTCACGGTGAATGATCAGCCATTCCTGCAAATGGCCGGCTTCGGTCCGGATGCCAGCATCGTGAAACTCATCACCCCCAAACTGAAGCGTAAAATGGGTGCAGCGGCTCACATCGTCACCGGCCTGAAAGTCGCTGTAAAACACCACCCACTTATCACCATTACCCTGCCAAACGGCGAAGAAGTGAGCGGCACACAGCTCATCATGGGAAATGGCAAACGCTATGGCGGTGAAGCGCATCTCTTCGCTAACGCGCGTTATGATGACGGCATGCTGGATGCCGCTATCATCCACCAGGAAAGCATGCCCATCCTCTTTGAGATTCTCGGCTGCATGCTGCAGCGCGGCGCCACCCGGAGCAATGTCAGCCAGTTCACACAGCTGCGCACATTCGAATCCTGCACGATTTCTGCTGAAGGCAAGGTAGATTACCAGCTGGACGGCGATTATGCCGGCACCCTTCACCCCGGAGAAAGTGCCGTCATCCGCCGCATGCCACACAAGCTGAAAGTGTGCATTCCCCGCACACCCATTCCTATTACGCCCTTTGAACAGATTATGGCCCACCCCATGGTGGCCGCTTGGAAGAGCTTTATCCGCCGCGCCAAGGACTTTTAAGCAAAAAAGCAGGCAATGCCTATTTGGCACTGCCTGCATCAAAACAGCTAAAAAACAGCGGTTTACTTCACCCAAACGCCATTACCCATAGGCAGGCAACCATTGCTGACGGGATGATAACGGGTAGCCTCCGTATTTCCCCAGAGGTGGACTCCCACAGCACGATACCAGCTTCCGCTCATACTGTTACCGGTGTAACAGCCAAAGCTACGGCAGCGGGCATCCGGAGCAAAAGCTGCACGATTCAGTTTTGTAGCTAAATCATTTTCATGCATCCACTCCGTGGAAGCGCCGATGATATCATTGCTGTAATCCAGCATGAAAGCATGGGCATTTGAATGGCCAAAGTAGTAGAAAGATGTTATCTTTTCCCCGCCACGAGCCGCACCATTAATGGCTCTAAATGCCTCATCCGCCGTATTTACCCACACCAACCGAGCGCTACGCTTAGCAGCAACCTCGGTAATCATGCCCACATAATCCTTACCATCCTCAGTACCACGGGTCACATATGATGGGCGGAACACAATCCATACAATGGACGCGTTCGGAGTGCGGCGGCGGGTCATATCCATCTGAATGGTAGCCGCGCGTATGAAGTTTGCCCACCAGTTATCATGAGCGGCCGGTCCGCGCAGATGCTCCCAGCTTTTGAGAGCCACTCCGCCGGAAAGTATCACCTCCACGGCCTCTGCCAACGGGCAAAGAGCCAACAAACCAATCAGTGAAAAACTGCGCATGATTTTCATTCTGAGTTCAGAATACCTTGCCACCCCTCATAAGTCAAGCACAGATTGTGCCAATTACTGACACAGAAAGACACGACTAGGACTCGCCCACGCGCGAAGCTCCATGTATAATGGTGTCGTGAAGAAATGCCAGATTTGCGGAAAACGCGCATCCATTTACCTGACACAGATTATTAACGGACAGGCAACTGACCTAGCCCTGTGCGAAACCTGCGCCCGTGAAAAGGGGCTTTTTGACCCGCAATCTCTCACATTTGCTGAGAAATTCTTCCCGGAAGCATTTAAGAAGAAGGTAGATAAGCTAGTGAAAGAACTCATCGGCCGAGAAGGCGAAGATACGCAGTCATCCAAGGCAAGGCAATACAGTGGAGACATGCTGACAGAATGTCCCGCCTGCCACTTCACGCTGGAGGATTTCCGCCGTTGTGGTCGCCTCGGCTGCCCGGATTGCTACACTGTTTTCGCTCAGGAGATTACGGCAGAACAGCTGCAGACCGATGAGGAAACAGCCAGCACCACTACCGCCACAGAAGAATCCATCTCCATCCGCCGCAGTAAGCTTGAACAGCAGCTGCAGGCCGCTATTAACAGAGAAGATTACGAAACTGCAGCATCTCTGCGAGATGAGCTCAAAAAACTCAACTAAGATTTTCACTCCTCATGGCATTTAACTTCGAGACACTTCAGAAAACATCTCCCGCTTGGTTCCGCAATGCCGGAGCGGAAGGAGATGTGGTGCTGGGTATCATGGGGCGTCTCGTGCGCAACCTACGGGGCCATGCATTCCCGGGCTGGAGTACAGCGGAGGGCCGCCGGGCTGTGGCGGATAAGCTGCTGCCGGCCATTCTGAACTGCCCCGGATACAAGACCGCCTACCATGCGGAAATGAGTCGGCTGAGCTACGCCCACCGCCGGGCACTGCTGGAACGCCGTCAAATTTCCCCCTGCATGGCCGCCCGCCGAGATGGCTGCCACCTTATCATCAGCCGCAAGCAAGACACCGTCATCATGCTGAATGAAGAGGAACACTTGGCCCTCCATGCCTTTAGTGCAGAAGCTGATTTCCCTGCCCTCCTCACCCGCATGCAGTACCTGCCGGAAGCCCTGAGCAGCGCCTGTGATTTCGCCCACGATTCCCTCCACGGCTACCTCACGAGCCTGCCCGGTGAGGCCGGAGAAGGCGTCCAGCTCTACTGCGTGCTACACTTACCCGCACTCACTCTTTCCAATATGATGCCGCAGGTGAACCGCAGCATCGATAAACTGCAGCTGAACATCGCCCCGTTCTATCCTCACCTCGGAGAAGAATGCGGAAATATCTACGTACTGTATACAGCCCCCATCATTCGCGGCGCGGTGGAGGAAATTCTCACTCACCTCACGGATATCATGCAGACTCTGGCCGACCGAGAAAATCAAGTAAGAAGCCGCCTGATGGAGCTGCATGAGGCCGGAGACCTTTTCCTGACAAACCGCATCAACCGTAGCTACGGGCTTCTGCGCTACGCCCGGGCCATCTCGCAAGCCGAATGGGTGGAAGCCATCTCTATGCTCCGCCTCGGTGTCAGCTGCGGCTTCGTAGCGCCCACGGAAGGCACGAATGAGGCTCTGCAGGCTCAGCTGGCAGGCCAACTTATCCGTGGCGGAGAATACCCCCAAGGAGAAGATATCCCCCCGCGCAGCCACCCTCGCGCGGCAACTAATCCGGAGATAGCCCGCTGCACAAACATCCGCGAGCTGCTCAGCAGCACAACTCTTCTGACAGATCCCCGTAGAATCTGATTCACCCTTACTCGCCTATCTTAACTCATATATGAATAATTTCACTCCCAGAGCACAGCAGGTACTGAATCTTGCCCGCCGTGAAGCAGACCGCTTTCACCACAACTACATCGGTGCGGAGCATGTTCTGCTCGGTATGCTGAAACTCGGTCAGGGGGTCGCCGTCACCGTACTGGAGAATACAGGCATTAACATTAAAGACCTCATCAGCAAAATAGAAGCTGCCATGGTAACCGGTGATTCCGGTGGCTCTGAGGGCTCTCTGCCTTACACTCCCCGAGTTAAGCGCCTGCTCACCATGGCCGGCACTGAAGCTCGCGACCTGCGCCACACCTATGTGGGCACCGAGCACATTCTGCTGGCATTTCTGAAGGATGACGGCGGACTGGCACACGAAGCACTGAGCTCAGTCGGTCTCACTTATGATTCTGCTCGCCAGAGCATTCTGCGTGAAATAGACCCCAAGTTTGATAATACCCCCTCTGCAGACCGCGAGGATTCCCCCCGCCGTCGTGAATACGAGGAGGAAGATGACGCCAACGCCTTCCTGCACTCCGGCCCCGTGAACAGCGGCAACAATTCCACTGCTGAAGGTCGCACCCGCACACCTGCCCTGAAGGCCTTCGGCCGCGACCTCACTGAGCGAGCCGCTCGCGGTGAGCTGGATCCCGTCATCGGCCGCCGCAGTGAGCTCGAACGAGTCATCCAGATTCTCTGCCGCCGTACCAAGAACAACCCCGTACTGCTGGGTGAGGCGGGTGTAGGCAAAACCGCCATTGTGGAAGCCCTCGCTCAGATGATTGTGAGCGGAGATGTACCGGAGTTTCTGCTGGGTAAAAAGCTCATATCTCTGGATTTGGCGCTCATGGTGGCAGGTACGAAATACCGCGGTCAATTTGAGGAGCGCCTGAAGGCCATCATGGATGAAATCCAGCGTGAGAAAAACATCATCCTCTTCATTGATGAGATGCATACTCTCATCGGTGCCGGCTCCGCTGAAGGCACCATGGATGCCTCCAACATCATCAAGCCCGCCCTCTCCCGCGGTGAGCTACAGGCCATTGGCGCCACCACGCTGAATGAATACCGCAAGCACATCGAGAAGGACGGTGCTTTCGAACGCCGATTCCAGCAGGTGCAGGTAGGCGAACCTTCTGTAGACGATACACTCCTCATCCTCAAGGGAATAGCACCTCGCTACGAAGAGCACCACCACGTGCACTATACGGATAAAGCACTCTCCGCCGCAGCCAGCCTTTCCAAGCGTTATCTCACGGGCCGCTTCCTGCCGGATAAGGCCATTGACGTGATGGATGAAGCAGGCTCCCGCCTGCGCGTAGCGCTCATGACCCGCCCGCAAGCCCTCAAGGACCGCGAGCAGGCCCGCAAGGAGCTGGAGGCAGACAAGCAGACAGCAGTGAAAGAGCAAGACTTCGAGCGTGCCGCCGCGCTGCGTGACTCCATCGCCGCGCTGGATGCCAGTTTCAAATCCGAAGTCGAGGAATGGAAGGAGCAGATGAACGCTGCCCGCCTTGATGTGACGGAAGAAGACATCATGGCAGTTATTTCCAAGTGGACCGGCATCCCGCTCTCCCGCATGGAAGAGAAGGAGACTGAGAAACTCCTCCGCATGGAGGAAGAACTCAAGAGCAAAGTCATCGGCCAGGATGTAGCATGCTCCGCAATCGCCCGAGCACTGCGCCGTAGCCGTGCGGATATTAAGGATCCCCGCCGCCCCATTGGGTCTTTCCTCTTCATGGGCCCCACCGGCGTGGGCAAGACCTACCTCGCCCGCAACCTCGCCGAAATCATGTTCGGCACGGCGGAAGCCCTCATTCAGGTAGACATGAGTGAGTACATGGAGAAGTTCAGCACCAGCCGCCTCATTGGCTCGCCTCCCGGCTACGTGGGGCATGATGAAGGCGGTCAGCTCACGGAGCAGGTGCGCCGCCGTCCCTACGCCGTTATCCTCTTTGACGAAGTGGAAAAGGCACACCCGGATGTGATGAACCTCCTGCTGCAAGTACTGGAAGAAGGCGCCATGACGGATTCTCTTGGCCGTAAAGTCAGCTTCTCTAATACTATCATCATCCTCACATCAAACGTCGGCGCCAGCCTCGCCGCTCGTCAGGGCACGATGGGCTTCGGCGCCATGGATAACGCCGAGGCTGACTATGATACCATGAAGGAGCGCATCACCGAGGCCGCCAAGCAGCACTTCCGCCCCGAATTCATTAATCGCTTTGATGAGCTCATCGTATTCCGCATGCTTGAACGCCGCGATTTGGAGCGCATCGTGGTACTGGAAGCACAGAAGCTCATCAACCGCTTAGCAAGCAAGCAAATCTCGCTCGATTTGTCGCCCGAGGTAGTCAGCATGCTGGTGGACAAGGGCTACGACCCTCAGTATGGTGCCCGCCCCATGCGACGCGCCATCGAGCGCCTGCTCGAAGACCCCATTGCAGAAGCTATACTTCGCGGAGAACTGGCCGCCGGAATCTCCTCCCGAGCCATTCGCCCCGAAGGGACAGACCGCATCGACTTCGCCGAGCTCCCGTCCCCTGCTCCGGAGCCGAAGCCTCAGCCCACTCAGCCGGAGCTCGAACTCACCGCTGAGCAGACAGCCAAGCCCGCCCGCAAGCGCACCGCTTATCGCAAAAAGACTGACTCAGCGGACAGCAAGGCCACGAAAAAAACAGAGGCCCCTAAAAAGCCTCGTAAGAAAAAGAGCGAATAAATCCTTCAACAACATGAAAAATCCCCGGTCGTCACTCAGCGACCGGGGATTTTTCTGCAGGAGTTACAAGAATATTTTACTCAGCATCAGGCATAAGCTCCTCCATGAGGGCCTCGATATTCGTCTGGCAGGACTCACGAGTGGCAAGGTTCTTCAGCTCGAGTTCGGGGTATTCCGAGCCAACGATTACAGCCCAGGTGGCACCGATTTTCTCAGCGCGTTTCAGCTGATTGCCCATTTTAGCTGGGGAAAGGGGCAGGTCCACACGCACGCCGGCATCACGCAACGTGGAAGCAAGTGAAAGCATCTGCTGGCGCATCTCAGGTGCAGCAAGCACCAAACACACGTCGCAAGCATTCGGCTTCACCGCAGCATCACGCAGAGCACGAGCAGCAGGACAAGCTTCAATGAGGTGAGCAATCACGGCATCACCCATGGCAAAACCGGTGGCAGGCATGTCAACCGCACCATTGGAAAGGGTGGAAACCAAGCCATTGTAACGGCCACCACCAGCAATAGCACGCAAGCTGTGCCCCTTGTCAAAAATCTCAAACACAAGACCAGTGTAATAAGCAAGGCCGCGCACCACATAGAGATCCAGCTTCACGTAATCAGCCAAACCGCGGGCTTTCAGCTCCGCCAGAACGGCTTCGTAGCGAGGAGAGCAACCAGCGGGAGGATTCTGAATGAATGCCTCAAGATCAGCGCGCTTCATGCCGAAAGCATCGAGCTTCTCTTGGCAAACCTCAGGACGGTCACGCTCAAACTTATCAATAACGGCGAGGAAATCACCAGTCTTTTCCTCAGGCACGCCGTGCTCTGCAGCATAGCGCAGCCACACCTCACGGTCAGAAACACGCACCACAAAATCATCTGCGGTGAATCCGAACTCACGCATACAGTCAATAGCCAGCGCAATCAACTCAGCGTCAGATCCCTCGCCTGCCTCACCCAAGATATCAGCATTGAACTGCACAAACTCGCGCAAGCGGCCCTTCTGAGGTTTTTCGTAACGGAAGCAGCTACCGATTTCAAACCACTTGAGAGGCTTGGTGTACTCGCGCTGGTATGCAGCGGCAATTCGTCCGAGTGACGCAGTAAGCTCAGGGCGCACGGTGATATCACGCTCACCTTGGTCAACAAAGCGGAAAAGCTGGGTGGGTAATTCGCCACCTGACTTCTTGAGGTAAAGCTCCGTGGCTTCAAGCGTGGGGGCTTCCCATTCTACGAAACCATAACGATGGGCTACCTTCCGCCAGGTATCAAAGAGATAGGCACGCAGGGCGTACTCCTGGGGGGCAAAATCGCGAAAACCGGTAAGGGGCTGGAATCTGGCGTCAGGCATAGTGAATATAAGCGGTTGAAATTAAGAGACCGCTATTATACGCGGTCATGCGCCGCTGTCAATACCAAATTGCGCGGATATGGCAGAACATAATTTTGACAATCGGGGTAAGGTCTGATACAATGTGCGGCGTAAGATGAATACAGCGTTCGTACCGGAGGATTACTTCAAGCGCTACACGGTTGCCGAGATGTTCGGGCCTAGTGGCGAGCAGACCTGCGAGGTGGATTTGGGCTGCGGTGATGGCGGCTTTCTGCTGGCCATGGCTGAGCACTATCCGCAGACCAAGTTTCTGGGCGTAGAGCGCCTGCTTGGGCGCATACGCAAGGTATGCAGTGAAAGTGCGAGGCGAGGGCTGGAAAATGTGCGCGGACTTCGTGTAGAAAGCCGCTATTTTCTGGAATGGATGGTAGCGCCCGGCAGCATCCACCGCCTGCACTACCTCTTCCCGGATCCATGGCCAAAGGAGAAGCACCACAAGAACCGCCTCGTGCAGGATAGCTTCATCCCCGTGCTACACCGCGCTCTTGCAGAGGGCGGCGAGGTGCTTTTCAAAACAGACCACGAGGAGTACTTCCAGTGGGTGTGCGAAAGATTTAACGCAAGCCCGCTCTTCACTCAGGCTGAGTGGAATGCGCCCTTTTATCCCAAGACTGATTTCCAACAGCAGTGGGAGGCCATGGGGAAACCCATCTTCGCTGCAAGATTCCTGCGTAACTCATGAGCTTCACCCTTCACAGTACTGACCCCAGCGGAGCCCGCCTCGGCACCCTGCACCTCCCGCATGGTGACGTGCCCACCCCTATCTTCATGCCCGTAGGTACTCAGGGCACGGTGAAGACCCTGCACCCCGAGGATTTGGAGGCACTCGGTGCGCAGATTATTCTGGGCAATACGTACCACCTCTGCCTGCGTCCCGGTGATGAAGCCATCCGCAATCTCGGCGGGCTGCACAACTTTGCCGGCTGGAACCGTCCCATGCTGACGGACAGCGGTGGCTTTCAGGTATGGAGTCTTGCCCGCCTGCGCAAGATTACGGAGGAAGGTGTGCGCTTTTGTAACCACATCGATGGCGCGTACATGATGCTCACGCCCGAGCGCAGTATGGAGATTCAGGCGAACCTTGGCAGTGATATCGCCATGCTTTTCGATGAATGCCCGCCCTACCCCTGCGACCGCAAGTATGCTGAAAAATCCCTTGGCTATACCCTGCGCTGGGCCAAGCGCTGTAAGCAGTGGGTGGATGAGCACCAGCCCACCAGCGGCAATGGTCTGCAGCAGCACTTCGGCATCGTCCAAGGCTCCGTGTACGAAGATTTGCGCAAGCTCTGTGCAGAAGAGCTTGCGGCTATGGATTTTGATGGGTACGCCATTGGCGGCGTTTCCGTGGGTGAACCGGAGGAAGAAATGCTCCGAGCCATTGAAAACACGGCCCCATACCTCCCGCAGAACAAGGCCCGCTACGCCATGGGACTGGGTACTCCCACCCAGCTACTGGAGATGATTGAGCGAGGAGTGGACATGTTTGACTGCGTGATGCCCACCCGCTTAGCCCGCCACGGTGTAGCCCTCACACCGGATGGCCCCATCCACATCAAGAACAAGCGCTGGGAGAACGACAGCCGCCCGCTGGATCCGGAAGGACACCCGCACGTCACCCGCTTCTCCCGCGCAGCCATCCGCCATTTCTTCCGAGCCGGAGAGATGCTGGCCCTGCGCCTGCTCTCCTTCCAAAACCTGCACTTTTACCTGCGGCTCATGGCGCAAGCGAGAAGCGCCATCGCAGCCGGTGAATTCGCTGCTTTCAAACGCAGCTTCATCTCGCGTTACCAAGCAAACGACATACCATGAGCTACATCAATGTATTAGCACAGGCCGCTGCCCCCGCAGAGGGGCTGACCGCTCCCGCAGAGGGCATTGCCACTACCACTCAGCCCGCAGCCAGCGCCCCCGCTCAGGCCGCAGAGGAGCCCAGCATGCTCTCCTCCTTTCTGCCGCTCATTCTGCTGGTAGTTATCTTCTACTTCCTTCTCATCCGCCCGCAGCAGAAGAGGGCCAAGGAGGATAAGGCCCGTCAGGATGCGCTGAAGGTGGACGATGAAGTAGTCACCATCGGCGGCATTCATGGCATCGTGCGTGACGTACAGGAGAGTACAGTTCTCATCGAGGTGTCCCCCAGCGTGACACTCAAGATGGAGAAGGTAGCCATCGCACGCGTGAAGTCCAAGTAATACATACTTCACCTGTTATTTATAGCGAGCCGCTGTCCTGCCGCCTGAAATGGCGCGGACAGTGGCTTTTGCCTGAACACAGCAAAAGATTTCCCATGTCATTTCACACCATAGATGACCTTGACTCATTAGGAGCAGATGTGAAACTGGGCGTCATTGGTAACCCCATCGCGCACAGTAAGTCTCCGCAGATGCAACAGGCCGCACTGAACGAAGCAGGGCTGCCGTACCGCTATGTACGCCTGCTCGCTGATACGAAGGAAGGGGCATTCGAGTGCCTACTGACTGCACTGGCAGACAGGGGATTCACTGGTGTAAATGTCACGGTTCCCTTCAAGAAAAAAGCCTTTGCGGCAGCCGTTCAGACGGACGCGCTTTCCAGCCTCTGCGGAGCGGCTAATACCCTCGTACTGAAGGAAGATGGCTGGCACTGCCACAATACGGACGGCCCTGGCTTCGAGAGGGCCATACATGAGCTGGGAGGCCAGCCCCTCAATAATCTTCGCATCGTCATCCTTGGTTCCTGCGGCGGTGCCGGTTCAGCACTTGCCGCCCAATGTGCCATGAGCAACTGTCCCGCCCTCACCCTTATCAATCGCCCTCGCCCGGAGCTGGAAAACTTAGCCACTACTCTCCGCCCGCACACTCAGGGCTACATCTCCACCTGCCATTTCAACACATTGGAGGCATGCGAGGCGGTGAAGCAGGCAGACCTCGTGGTGAATGCTACCAGTCTGGGCTTGCATGAAGGAGACGCCCTCCCCCTGCCGCCAGAGTGGCTACAGAGTGGACAGATGGTGTACGATATCGTGACGCATGACACCCCGCTGAGCAAAGCCGCAAAGCAAAAGGGCTGCCAAACAGACAATGGTTTGGGCATGCTGCTGTGGCAAGGTGCATTTGCCTTCCGCCACTGGTTCGGGCACCTGCCCTCCGTAGAACTCATGCGGGCAGCTCTACAATAAACCCACATAAAAGCAAAGCGTTTTTATCGTTCATCAAGACGCGTTTTTATCTTGCCAACATAGGTATGGCAGCATAAAATGAGCGCGTTATCAAATTTACATGAAGCCGTTTTTCCTTACCACCAGCTTACTCGTACTCTCTGCTGTTCTTACCCCCCAGGCAGAATGTGCTCCAAGTAATCATAACGGGCAGCAACTTAGGCAGCGTACAGCCAACGGCATTCGCAACCGCAACGTAAGGCGCATCTCCCACCCCAGACCAAAGCCCTCGTTACCTCTGGCCTCCTTTGAGGACGCTCCAGGAGCAGGCCATGCAGCCACGGCAACTGACACGTCTCCGGAAGCATACCCTGAGAGATACAGGGAGTTCTTGGGCCATCTGGAAGTTCAACAGCGCGAGAACTCCTCAGATTGCAGCAAGGCGTTTTCCATAGTATTGGTGTCTACCGGTGATGAGTTCGCTGTGGAATCTTGGATGAGGAAAGCTGCAGAAGATGGCAATCCTGTAGGCATGCACTACCTAGGCATGACCAGTGCTGCCCAAAATGCGGCACCGGAAATCCGCTACCTCCCTCCTGCTCAAAGACAGGCCTTGCTGGATGAGAGGCGTGATGATGCCCGTGAGGCTGCTCAATGGCTCAAAAAAGCAGCGGACATGGGTTTTGTTCCAGCCATGCTGGATTATAGCGCATTTCTGCGCACCGGCATCGGCGTAGAACGTGATGAACAGGCCGCAAACCGACTCATGCTGAACGCCAGCCGCAGCGGCAATTTTGAAACACGCTTCAGCTGGCTCCTACAGAATAATCGTTTGAACCGCTGGGAGGATAAAGACCGTCCCGAAGTAGTCGGAGAAATCAACAGAGGCAACCACCATGTCACCTACTACATCAGCCGCTATGCCCCCAATTCTCAGGAGCAGATTAGCTGGCTGCAGAAGGCCTCAGACGCCGGCAACCCTGCTGCCCGTTATGCTCTGGCTTCCATCACCAGTACACAAAATCCGGAGCTCAGTCTCTCCCTACTGAAATCAGCAGTCGCGCTGCATGACCCGGCCGCCACATTCGCATATGGCACATTTCTGGTATCCTCCCCCGGTGAGTTCCACCAGCGCACAGGCCTGCAGCAAAACATTCCGCTGGGAGTCGGGCTCATTCGCCTCGCAGCCCTGCAGGGCAATTCACAGGCACGCCGCTCACTTTCCCGCGCTTATTACCGCGGCGAACTGGGATTCCCGCGAGATCACAGCAAGGCCTATCAACACCTGCGCTGGATTAACTGCAGCACCAGAGACCAGATAGCCTTCGCTGCACAGGGATTCATGCTTCTTACCGGTGATGGTGTGCAGCAGGATGTGGAAACAGGCCTCCGCTACATTGCTCTTGCTGAGCTCTCCGGTTACAGCTATGCCAGAACCATGCTGGCCTACGCTCACTACAAAGGACTTGGTACAGAAAAAAATGTTGCCACGGCTGTGGAATATCTTCAGGAATCCGCAGCCCTAGGCTTCGCACATGCCTATGTCTACATCGCTTATCTGGCTGCAAAAGGCCTGCACGGCAAGCCTGCTGATCAGCGCGAAGCTGAACGCTACATCAACCTCGCCAAATTCAGCCTCGGAGATAGCGCGCGTGAGTATTATGACATACTCATGCAGCAGGATGACTGGGTTCTGCCCCCATTCCCGCTCGAAAAGCAATAAATATTTAATTGTTTAGGACATCTTAACTAACCACAATATAAACCACCACAATTGCACGATATCATACATCATATTGTGATGAGCACCCCAAAACGGGGCACACGGCGGATACTCCCCGTTAAAAAAACGCTTGTCAAGCCAGTATCATGTATGCTAGAATGCGCCCAACCGCGAGCAAATAGAGCAACCCTCCGGGGTAGCTCCATGCACCTTTACCAAAACCGCCAATCATGACGAAAACAGTTAAATCACTTGCCGTGAGCGTGCTGGGCATGCTTGCAGCATTTTCCTTCTGCGCCACCCCTGCAGAAGCGAATCAAGGAGTGAGCCAAGGCTTCGTAATGCCCTCAGCGCCCTCTCCTTCAGCTAGGCCGGATTCCCGCCTTCCCCGGCTGGGCCGCGATAAGCATGGTATGCCGTTCTATCATCCCGCACAGCTCAACCGCGTTGTGCGTACCACTGCTTATACACACACGGAAAGTGACCACGTGGGCTATGGCCCTCGTAATGCCATTGGCACAACGCTGAAATACACCGAACAGGTGCGCAGTGCAGCTGCGGACTGGTCCGTATATCCTCTGGGGACTCGTTTCCGCATCAAGGGGCAACCATACATTTATGTGATTGACGACTACGGCAGTGCTCTGGTGGGCACCGGCACCATAGATATTTACCAGCCCACTCCTGAGCTTATGCGCCGCTGGGGTCGCCGTGTGGTGGAGATTCAGATTATCCAGTGGGGTTCATCCCAGCAGAGTATGCGCACACTTCAGGGCCGCACCGGCTACCGCCATTGCGCACGCATGCAGGCAGCACTGCAGCAGCAGAACCGCCACCGCAATACTGCCAGACGCTGATAAAGAAAGCTAAACATTCTTAACAGCAGAACCCCGCCGAGCGTCAAAGCCAAGCGGGGTTCTTCATTTCTAAAAAGAAAAGAAAGCTTACTGAAGGTCAGCAAGAATATTAAGAATTTGGCTGACAACCTCTTCCAGCTCCGGGCAATTATAGTATGACTTTTGTTCCAGCTGTGCGGTCACCTCATCCAACTTGTCCAGAAGTTCCTGTACCGAGGAATCAGCAGCAAGTTCCATCTGCAGCTCTTCATACTCCCCTGCACCAATGTCGATAGCCATGGACTCCAACGAGCTTGCTTCCTGCAGTAGCTCCTGAAGCTGCTCTGCCACCTCCTCCGGAACTGCAGCCACTAAATCACCGGAAAGATGCTCTAGAAGCCCCTGAACGATGGAAAGCTGAGCCATGAGACAACGCGTAGCAATGTTTGCCTCGTAATCACCGGCGGGGTCAGCCTCCAAAAAGTTATCACCGCCTTCATCCAGAGCAGCAGCCTCAGCAGCCATGGCAGCGCCGGGATCAGTCGCAGCAGAATACGTCATCGGACAGGCAATGAGCTGACCACAGCACACCGCAGCAGTTAATACATACATTGATTTGTGCATCATATGCAAACAGGAACTATTTAAGTTAGCTTAACATATTCAGCCTTGAATTCAAGCACGAAATCAGGCTTACAAGAAAAAGAATGCAAAAAAATGACTTTCAGGCTGTCACGCCCTGCTCAGCCTCAGGTTTCACAAGTTCCCGCAATGAAATATGGGCCGGCAGCTGCAGCTCCGGGTCAGCTTCGAGAATGGCAGCGGCATCACGTGAAGCGCGGTGGATGAGGCGCATATCCGTGAGCCATTCAGCGAAACGCACCGCCCCCAAACCACTCTGGGCCGTACCCAGCACGTCACCGGGGCCACGGAGTCGGAAATCCTCCTCGGCTATCTCAAATCCATTCAGCGTACGGCAGAGCACCTCCAGCTTCTCACGGCCGGGCTCGCCGGGCTTAGCTTCAGAGAGAAGAATGCAGTAACTCTTATGCTGCCCGCGGCCAATACGCCCACGCAGCTGGTGCAGCTGAGAAAGACCGAAGGCGTCCGCATCATTAATAATCATAATAGTGGCATTCGGCACATCGACGCCAACTTCCACCACGGTAGTGGCCACAAGGATATGCGTATCATTCGCCCGGAAAGCACTCATCACCTCATCCTTCTCTTCCGGAGACAAGCGCCCGTGCAGCAGGCCGATAGTTTCCTGAGGGAAAATCCCTCGCCACTTCTCCAGCTCAGAAACGGCCGCGGCCTGCTCTCGAGTGTCGCTCTCCTCAATAAGTGGAGCAACAATGTAAATCTGCCTACCGGCTTCAAGTTCAGACTTCATGAAGGAGATGATACGCTTCATGTGGTTGGGGTTACGGAGGGCAGTGACAATCTCGCCACGATTTGCCGGCAGCTCATCAATGACAGATACATCCAAATCCCCGTACAAAGTCAGCGTCAGGGTGCGGGGAATGGGAGTAGCGGTCATCACCAGCACATCCGGATTATCTCCACTGCTCACGAACTGTTCCCTCTGAGCCACGCCGAATTTATGCTGCTCATCCACGACAGCAAGCACAAGATTACGAGGGCGATTCTTGCGGTACAGCAGGGCGTGAGTGCCCACCAGCAGGCGCGGCGTATCATCCGCCTCATCCGGGTTATCCGGCACATAGCCGACATCCTCCGCGCGGTCAGAAGTACGCAGGGAGAGGCGAACATCCATCCCGGACAGCAGGCGGCGGAAATTGTTAAAATGCTGCTCTGCAAGAATTTGCGTAGGTGCAATAAGAGCAGCCGTACCGCCACTCTCCACCGCCAGCAGCATCGCACAAAGAGCCACCAGCGTCTTGCCACTGCCCACATCACCTTGCAGCAGGCGGTTCATCTGGCGAGGGCTTGCCATATCAGCCCTGATTTCTTCCACACAACGCTCCTGTGCCGAAGTAAGGCGGAAAGGCAGACTCTCCAGCAGCTCCTGCAGGTAGCCATCCGTCGTGACATTTATCCTGCCCTTCCTACCCTGTGAGCGGCGGCGGCGCCAAGCCACGCGGAACTGACTTTCAAAGCATTCCGCCAGAGCAAAACGCAGGCGAGCCTTGCGATAATTTTCCGGCTCAGCCGGGAAGTGCAAATCCTGCAAAGCCTCACGGAAGGGGTACGACGGAGCGACATCATATCCAGGCGGAGAGAGTTCGGCCGGTAGCTCCGCCATAAGCTCCCACACCAGCTGCCGGAAACGCCTCACGCCCATACCGGAAATACCACGGTATATCGGCACTATGCGCCCGGTGTGAATGAGCACCGTCTCCGGCCCGGCATCCCTCAGCGGGGCTTCCATGCCCCCCATGGCGATTTCTACCAGTCGATACCCGGCGTCCTCTTCCTCCATGATTTCGAAATCCGGATTTATCATGGTAAGCTTGCCCCCAAACTCCCGCACTTTGCCGTACACAGAAAGGTTCATACCGGTGGCCAGTATCTTTGCCACATATGGCATATTAAACCAGCGCAGCTGCAGACGGGCTCCATGAGGATCATCCACAGCCCCCGCGCTCACCTCATAATAGCGAGTGCGGGCAAAACGCCAACCGGCACTATACACATGCACCGGCACACTTGCAGTCTCGCCATTCAGGAGTGAGACAATCGGCTTGGTGCTGCGGCGGTCCTCATAACGCCGGGGAACTCGCAACAATACATCGCCCACAGTCAGGAAGGATGCCGCGTGAAGAGCATGCAGCTCACGCTGGCTTATCAATGAGAGCCCCCCAAGAGAATCTGTAAGTGTCAAGGGCACGGAGCTTCACCCGGTCAACAAGCAGCTCAGCGGTTTGAGCGGCCCTCATTAATACAGCGGTAGTAATAGTCCACACGCGAGAGGAACCACCCCCACTTCGGGCCGGGGCGTCCATTCGTCATGAGAGGCATGGGGCAATTCTTACCCGTCCAGTGATGGTGCGGCACCACTCGGCGGAGATTAATACCGTAGCGGCGCATAAGAACAGCCGTAAGCTTAGCCGTGCGATCCCAGGTACGGAAGTGGTTATGCCCTCTGCTCTCACACTCGCACATTTCAATACCGATAGAATGCCTGTTACCGGCCTCTGTACCGGCATGCCAACCGGACTCATTAAGCGGAAGATTCTGCACCACCATGAATTGGTCCACCGTGAAGTGCCAGCTTCTGTTCGTGAAAGCACCGCGGCAGAGGGCCCGTGAGTGCTGCATGGCCGTGGAAGTGGCAGAATGATTTGCCGTGCTATGGATGGTAATAAAGGAAGGGCGCATGCGGTGCGAACCTCGGCGCTGCCTAGAGCTGCGGGGCATCATTCGGATTTTGATATTCGCCTCACGTGCCAGACGACTGATGGAACGGGGTATAATCTGCCTACCATCCGGCCTGAATTTAAAGGCAGGAGGTGTTCTCAGATAAGAGTTCTGGCTCTGCTGCTGGCAGCCAAAAAGGCAAGCCAAGACAAGGGCAAAAAGAGCCACCAGTGTACGATACGCCATGCAGCTATTCTGCCATGAGCGTACCTGTTTAGCAAGCCGAATTTATTCACCTTAGCAAAAAAAACTGACATGCAGCCGGTCTGAAAACAAGCAAAAAAAATCCCGGCAGACGTATGCTGCCAGAATAAAGGTGTATGATAACTCAGTTCACTCAATCACCCAAACTCTTGGCATATGCGATGATTTCATCCGCAGTCTTGCCATCAAGTGCAGCCAACACGGCAGCCTCATCACCACCACTGGCAATAGCAATGGCAATTAATGCTGTACCAAGCTCCATCTTTTTAGCCTCGTCCATCCCCTCGGCCATAGCCTTGAGACTCTCCTCTCGATTATCGGCATCAAAGGTAGGTTCCCCGCCGCAAGAGGAGAGGGCTAGAGAGGCAAATGCCAACAGTGAAATTGCAAATATCTTTTTCATTGTATTTAATTACGTCAAAGTTAAATCCGAATCCGTTCCGAACCTGCAGGGCATTCTAGCACGGTCAATCAAGTTTTACCAGAAAAAATCCACTCTTTATAACTAAATTTCACCAGAAAATTAGCCTTGACTAAAAGCAGCATTTATCATATAAAGCTCGAACATATACCGCAAGCTAACAAGTGAATTTCGCGACGACCATTTTTGTGCTTTTTTTCTTACCCGTACTGAGTATAGGGTGGGCACTTCGTGGCAATCCGGTGCTGTACAAGTACTTTATCACACTTGCGAGTCTGGTATTCTATGGTTATGCCGGTGCCGAGTACGTGCTGTTGCTGCTGCTGGTGGCATTCATGAACTGGGGCTGTGTATGCCTGAGGGAGCGCGAGGAATGGCATGAACAAGACTGTCCGCACTGTGGCAAACAGGTTAAAATCTGCATCCGGAAGGGGTGGAAGAAATGGCCATTAATAGTGACCGTAACACTTCATATTCTGCTCCTTGCATTCTACAAGTATGCTGAGCCATTTTATGTACTGCTGAACAATTTAATCTCAACGGAAAGCGCCCTTCAGCAGTGGCTCGCAGAATCAGGCATTGGCGAGATAGCATTGCCCGCCGGCCTCTCATTCTATTCCTTCATGGGGCTTTCCTACAGCATAGATAGCTACAGGAACAAGCAACTCCCCACGCGCAGTTTTGCAGATGTGCTAGCCTATGTATCATTTTTCCCCTGCGTAATGGCTGGTCCCATCATGCGTTCCGATCAGTTTTTCGGGCAACTCGGAGCGTCCCGCGCTGAAAGCGCCCATCTGAGTGAGGGCATGTGCTATATACTCAGTGGCATGTTCAAAAAGGTAGTGCTGGCTACATATCTATCCCAAGGGCTGGTGGATCCGCTTTTCACTACGCCGGAGAACTACAGTACGGCCGCCATCTGGGTGGGTATTTATGCCTACACCATGCAAATTTACTGTGATTTTTCCGGATACACCGACATGGCCATCGGCATCGGCCGTCTCATGGGTTGGAGAATTCCCGAAAACTTTGACGCGCCCTACCGCTCTCTGAACCTCCAAGAGTTCTGGCACCGCTGGCATATTACACTCTCACGCTGGCTCAGGGATTATCTTTACTTCCCCCTCGGCGGCAGCAGACGCGGTAATCGGTATATAAACCTCATCGCCACCATGACTATCGGCGGCCTGTGGCACGGCTGCGGGGGCCGTATCATTAACTTTCTCATCTGGGGCTTTTTCCACGGATTAGGTCTTGCCATGGTACATGGGTACCATGCCCTGAGGGATCGCTACTTCCCACATGTGAGCCGAGCCCCCCGCATGCTGAAGTTCCTCGGTAAAGTGGCTGCATGGCTGCTGACACTTCACGTACTAGCACTACTGTGGGTATTCTTCCGGGCAGAAAGCTACGAGGGAGCCTGTACCCTGCTGAATGCGGCATTCATTCCACAGAATGGAGAAGGCTTTGCGCTGCCTATAATCTTCTGCATACTGATTGTACTAGCACTTCAATGGGGAGGGCCTGCATGCTACAAGTGCTTCTCAGGCATTTATTCAAGACTGCCGTGGGTCATGCAAGCTCTAGTAGCAGGGGTGCTGGGAGGAGCCATTCTGGGCCTCGGCCCGGAAGGCATGTTACCATTCATTTACTTTGATTTCTGATAAAGCTCATGCCCTTAAAATTACCACAGAGCGTGAAAATCTGTCTGAGCACCGGATTGGCTGCTCTGCTGCTTGGGCTTCAGAATATCAACGAATACAGCCAGCAGCTGGAAAGCGCATACCCGGAACTTCACGAAACAGCTGCTACCCTAAACGACGCAGCACACCGCACATGGCTTCCTCAGTGGTTCAGCTCGATGAAAGATACCTTTACGGCATTTTCTGTACTCTGGGAACCACCGGCTGCCCCGGAACTTCTCACGCTAACTGAGCCTTTACCCGGCCTCCCGCCCATGCCCGGCTACATTCCGCTTATTTACCCTGAGCCTCCCCCGGCTCCGGAGCCGGAACCTGAGCCCGAACCAGAGCCTGCCCCTGAACCCGAACCTGAGCCCGTCCCCGAACCAGAGCCGGCCCTCGAACCGGAGCCGGAACTGACGCCTGAACAAATTCAGGCAGCACTGGAGGAAGCCAATCTTGCTAATCCTGTGCATTACAGAATCATGCTCATGGGTGACTCACTAATGGAGGACCTCGGCCCGGCCACGCACCGAGCCCTGCGTAAGAGACAGGGGTTGCATTTCCTGCTAGCAGCAAGGTATTCCACCGGTCTAACACGCCCGGATTATTTTAACTGGCCGGAAAATATGGAAAGAGTGCTGAACGAAAAGCGCCCGGACCTCATCGTAGTGTTCATGGGAGCAAACGATGCCATGCCTATCCGCCACAACGGCAGAACCCAGCATCCAACCTACGGCGAACCTTGGTGCGAAGCATACAAAGAAAAAATGAATGAAATCTTTGACATTGCGCAGCGCTATGGATGTGATATGATTTGGGTGGGACTCCCCCCCATGGGTAGCCGTTATGCTCGGCAGCTGCGACAAACCGGCGATACACAGCGCGTAGCCTGCAACGAACGGGGCATTGAGTTCTTGGATACACTCCCGATACTCGGTGACGAAAACGAACAATTCCGGGCCTACATGACGGATAGTAACGGCCGCACCGTGCGCCTGCGCAGACAGGACAAAGAACATCTCACACAGGAAGGCAACAGACTAGTGGTTCAACGGCTACTGCCGGTCATAGAAAGACACCTCGCTGCCTTCCGAGAGCAGAATCCGCAAAAACTTCTTACAGAGCAGGAGCGTTCGCGCACACAAAACGCCCAGCTGGAAAATACAATAAGACACAACAACCGCAGACGATGATGAAACCGCTCATTCAACTCATTCTCTGTCTAATGCTCACCACCGCCACTTCACTTGCCATGCACCTAGAGTGCGGAGGACGAGGACGCGCAGATTTTCCAGTCCGCATTCTTCTTACCGGGGATTCGCTCATGGAAGCCATGGGCCCACAGATGCAACGCGAGCTAGCCGGTTATGAAAACATAACGCTTATCCCCATCGGAAAGCGCTCCACAGGCCTGAGCCGCCCGGATTTCTACAACTGGCCCAGAGTCCTTGAGGAAAACCTGCGCCGCCACCACCCGCAAATAGTCGTCATGTGGGTCGGCACTAATGACCCGCAAAACATACACGGCCATACCGGCTTGGGCGAACCCTGCTCTCGAGCATGGATGCAGGTTTACGCGCAGAAACTCATGGAGATAGCGACTCTCTGCCGCAGATACGGAGCCAAGCTCATCTTCATGGGCCCACCCGTCATGGAAGAAGAGCCCCTCAATACTCAGCTCGCTCAGATTAATGCTCTCATGTACAACTTCTGCCGGCGCTACAAACTGGGCTATATTAACACCCGCTCACTCTTGGCTGACTCCCACGGAAATTACATGCACAGCGTCCGCATGCCTAACGGCAGAACCGTCAATATCCGCTGGCGTGACCGCGTGCATATCACCGGTGAGGGAAACCGCCTCGTTATGGATAAGCTTCTGCCTTACATGGGACACGTCATCCCAGGAAACCCACCCAACCGCAGACTGCGCACCAGAGGCAGATAAAACCGCACCTCATAACAGAAACCCCATAAAAAACAGAAGCTCAGCCAATAAGCCCCAAGCTTCTCCACATCCACTTCTTCCACAGGCATTACCTAAAAATGCCTTAATTAAGACTTGCTAAATAATTACCCATGTGCTAGCATGCGCGCATGCGCATTTTTGCCGTTATAGCCATCTCCTGCATAGCAACACTCACCAGCAGTTGCAGACAAACCACCGGATACATGAGTGGGAACCGGTATGAAACGCACCGTTCGTACATACCGACCATGCATACACAGGCCCCCATTCCCACAGCGGCGAGCCAAGTGTACGGCAGCCGCAGAAATTCCCTTGTTCCGCCGCGCCCACTTTCTGCACCTTCAACTCCGGCTCCGACACCGAACTGTGCAGCTGTTTGCGTTATCGACCCCCGCACCGGCAACGTCCTCTACGGGCATAACATGCACGAGCGTCGTCAAGTAGCAAGTACCCAGAAAATCATTACAGCATTGTGTGCCTGTGATGTAGGGGAACTGGATCGCATGATGACCATCACCCGTCAGGATAAGTTAAGTGTCACCCCCATACGTTCCCGCCTGCAAGTGGGAGAAAGCTACACCCGAGGAGCCATCATGCACGCCATGCTGACGGCCAGCTGTAATGATTTGGCACAGGCACTGGCCCGAGACAGCGCTGGCAGCGTGGAGCGTTTCGTGCAACGCATGAATGCAAGAGCCCGCCGCATGCGTATGTACAACTCCCACTTTGTGAATCCGAGTGGTCTGCCAGGCCCCCAGTACTCCACAGCCTATGATATGGCACTAGCTGCCTGCTATGCATACACCCACCCGGTGATTCGTGATTTCATCAATGATACACAGGTCATCCTCACACGACCGAACGGCCAGCCCGTAACATTTAACAATACCAACAAACTGCTGTCTCACAGCTGGGTACAGGGTATGAAAACAGGTTATACCAATGCAGCAAAACGCTGTCTCATCTCCTGCGGCTCGGTAAATGGCCAAGCGGTCATTGTGGTTGTTCTCGGCTGTGAAAAACGGCGCATCTGGGCGGAAAGTGAAAAATACCTCCGCTGGGCTCTGGGATTATAAAGAATACGACCCCCCGTTATGTCGCGCAAAAAAGCCCGTACCGGGCTTTTTTTGCTTTTCTTCATCAGATAATAAGTTATAATGGTGCGCGAGCTATATGGGCACATCTCAGAACAGGAAACGCAAACGCAGAGTTAGGAGACCGGACGCGGGCTCCATCTGGGGTTTTCTGTTCCACAAGAATCCCCCGGCTAATGATATAACACGCGGTACTCTGTATGCTGGCGCGGAAGAGGATGATGACGACTATCCTCAGAAAGAAAATCTGCTGCAAGAGCTGTGGCAGCACTTCAATTTCTGGTCCACCTTGGCGATTGTGCTCTTTCTGGGGTTTGTGGCAGCACTGCTCTACTTTGTAGTCTGTATGTGGCAACCACAGTCACTGGATGACATCGCCGGCTACAATGACAAAATCCCAGCAAAGAACCTCACCGCCCTTATCACCAGCGCTAACGGTGCACCGGTCAGCTTTACGGAAGGAGAGCTGAACCGCTACCTTCGTGACACATGCCGCATGCGACAGACCGGCATATTCTCCATTTTCGCTAATGTGAAGGGTGTGGCTATTCGAGTACACAATGGATATGCGGAGTTGATTATAGACCGCATCGTCGGTGCCAACATGCACCAGACTACGGCTGTTCACCTCACCTTCAAACGAAGTGTTCAGCACGGCAGACCGGTACTGAATGTGGATTTCTGCGGTGGTGCGCCTCTACTGGGCAACATGCCCCGAGGCGGCAGCATCGGCAGCGTGGGTGTCCCCCAGAAGCACATACAAGTCATGGGCCCGGCCCTGAATACGCTTCTGGATTGCTATCCCGAAATAGTGGAGTCTTTTGAGAAGCACGGGTATTGCCCCATTTTCGAAAGAAATGCCAGCGAAAGAGAAGGCCGCATCACTCTTATCCCTTACACATCCCATTAAAAACTAATCCTTTCCAACCATTTATTAACACTAACGAATTATGAAAAAACACACCATCACCATCCTCTGTGCCACCCTCGGCCTCAGTATGCTCAGCTCCTGCATATGGCAGCCCGTCATCCAGACCTTCACCCGCGCTGAGTACCCCGGCACTCGCCCCCCCATGGTCATTAAGGATAACAACGGCAGCCCTGCCTCCCAGAACTGGCTTACGGTAGATGCCGACATGCTTCCTCCGTCCTCTCACATTTCCGGTCGTATTGAGCATGCTGAAGACGGCCTGCCCTACGGCCTTACCTCCGAGTTTAGCGATATCGTAGTCTCCCCCTACGCTCCACATTATCAGCTGGATTACGCAGGCATCCCCGTAGGCTCCAAAGTGTGGGACCCCTACACCCGCAAGCCTTTCTACATTAAGAGATCTTACACCTTCAACTAATACCTATCACCATGAAAGAGGGTGAAAGCGAACAGAAAGCAAGTCTGAAACAGAGACTGGGTGCTCTGGGTTACCGCCTGCTGTGTGGTGTACTACGCATCACCCCCATAAAAGCAGTTGCACTCTTCGGGCGCTTCCTCGGTTACGTCGTCTGGATGGCGTCCCCCTCCAGGCGGCGCATTGTATTGCGCAACATGCGCATTGTCGTAGCACCGGATTTGCGCCCGGATAAGCTCTCCTCCATGGTACGCCGCAACATCGTGCGCACTACCATGAACCTCGCCTGTGCTCTTAAAACGGGCATCATGACCGACCGCGAAATGCAGAAATCCATCTCTGTGGTTGGCCGAGACTTCTTCGAGGTGAGCGGAATGGATGGTAAGACCGCCATCTGCGCTGTGCCTCATGCCGGCAACTGGGAAATTCTTTCCCGCACTCGCCCGCTCTTCCCCAAAGTGGAGCACTATGGCTGTATGTACCGCCGCCTGAGCAACCCCATTCTGGAGAAAATCGTCTATAATACACGTACAGCCTTCGGTTGTGAAATGTTCAGTAAGGAGGACGGTTTACGTGCCGTCTTCAAGCTGGCTCGCACAGGCGGTCTACTGGGCGTGCTGAGTGACCAGTTCACCCAGGAAGGCCTCTTCATGCCCTACTTCGGTAAGGTAACGGGTGTCACCCCGCTGCCTGCCCTCATCTACAAGCGCTGCAAAGGCAAAGGACGCCTGTTTTCCGTCTACACAAAGAACATTTCGCTGGGCAAGTGGCAGGCCATCATGGACCGCCCCATTGACCTGCCGGAAGGCTGTGAAGAGATAGATGAAATCACCATGGAGGTGAACCATGCGCTGGAGCGCTGCCAGAAAGAAAATATCATTGATGGCTTCTGGATGCACCACCGCTGGAAGTGCACCGCAGTATTCGCGCCGGAGGGCGTGTTTAACAATGAGCTAATAAAGAAACACGTCACGATACCCTTCCGCATTCTGGTCTGCATGCCGGAAAACTTTGCGGAAGCGGCCATGCTGCTGCCCGTGCTACGCATACTGAAACGCAGCCGTATAGATGCACAGCTTACCGTGCTCTGCCCTGAGGAACAGGCTGCATACTGGAAGAGCTTTAGCGAGCAGGTATTCAGTGTTATCACAGTTGACAGCAAAGAAAGCATTACCGCTCAGCTGTACAGTGAAGAAAATTACAAATACGGGCCGTACGATATTCTCTTCATGTACAGTGAGAATAAAAAGGTACTTAAAGCACTTGCACCCTTCACGCCGCTTCATGTTTCCGGCTTTGAAGAAAACAAGCTGAGGCGCTCGTACCGCTTTAATTCCCGCTACAGCGTGACCTGCTCTACCGGCAAGCGCAGCAGACTGGAGGATTATCTGAACGGTCTGGAAATAGCCCACAGGCTGACAAGCTGCCCCGAAGATTATGCCCTGAACAGCAATAGCGAGGGAACTCCCGGCAACTTCATAGCCCCCTTCTCCTCACTTGGCGAAGCTAATAGCTGGCCGCAGGAAAACTGGGCCGAGTTGGTGCGCAGACTTGGCAAGGCCACACTGCTGGCACTGCCTACGGATAAGGATAAAGCAGAGAAAATGGCAGCAGAGCTTAAGTGTGAACTGAGCATCTGTGCCGCGGATGAACTGCTCAGCAAGCTGGGAAGCGCCTCAGTTCTGTATGTGGTGGATGGCGTCATACCCACCATAGCAGCGCAGACCGGCTGCCGCTGCACTGTCATCATGGCTAGCAGACTTGCCGAGCGCTACCCGCTGAGCTTCGGTGAGGGGCATCGCCTCGTAAGCAATCACACGCCCTGCCATCCATGCCACCTCAGCAAATGTGATCAGCCTACACCTTGCACCGCAGGCATCACAGTAGATGAACTGATGGGCTGATTTCCTGCCTGAATATCAAATTGTAAGAATAAACCGCTGCTTTCACAATGAAAGCAGCGGTTTCTCTTCAAGATAATCTTCTCAAATTATCAGCTGAGGCCTTCAAGCACAGTCTTCAGAATGCCCAAGCCCTCTGCCAGCACATCCTCCGGCACGTTCAGCGCAGGAATCAGACGCAGCGTATCGGGCCCTGCCGGGCAGGCCAGCAGACCAGCCTCCAGACAAAGGCTGTTCACATAGGCAGCAGGAGTAGACCCCTCCGGCACACTGAAGCTACCGGCCTTCAGGCCAATGCCACGCAGCAGACCATAGCCACGCACCGTCTCCACACAGGGAAGATTCCACCCCTCCACCGTAGCCTTAATTTGCTCACCGAGAGATTTAGCACGGGCGGAAAGATTCTGCTTAATAATTTCGCTGACCACAGCTAAGGAAGTAGCGCAGGCGATAGGCGTACCACCGAAAGTGGAACCATGTGAGCCCGGGCCCATGATGGAGGAAAGCTCCGTTCCCTGCTCATCAATAGCACGATTGCTCACCCAGAAACAGCCCATGGGGAAACCACCGCCAATGCCCTTGGCACAGGAAACGAGATCCGGCTGCAGCTCGGGACAGATGGCCTGCCAGCCCATCGGAGCACCACAGCGGCCAAAGCCACACTGCACCTCATCGAGCATCAGCAGCAAATCATGCTCCTTGCACAGAGCAGCTGCACCGCGCATAAACTCGGCTGTAGCGGGATTCACACCACCTTCGCCCTGGATAGCCTCAAACAGAATACCGCAGGTCTCCTTGCCAATAGCAGCCTTCAGCCCCTCCAAATCATTGAAATCCACATAGCGGAAGCCCACCAGCAGGGGGTCAAACTCCACCTGAATCTTAGCCTGCCCGGTGGCAGCCATAGAACCAAGAGTACGGCCATGGAAGCTCTTATTGAAAGTAATCACCTCATAACGGGGTGAACCATCCTTTGCGGGGTGGCGATGACCGAAACGGCGAGCCACCTTAATGATACCGTCATTACCCTCAGCACCACTGTTGCAGAAGAAGACACGGCCGGGAATGCCAATCATCTTATCCACGATGAGAGCCGCGAGCTCCTCCTGCTGAGGGATATTGTACAGATTAGAGCAGTGCATGAGCAGCCCGGCCTGAGCGCAAAGAGCCTGCACCACTGCCGGGTGGCAGTGCCCAAGGCTACAAGTAGCGATACCGGCGCAGAAATCTACATATCGTCGCCCTTCCGTATCAAACAGGTAGGAACCTTCACCCTTCGCCACCGTGATGGGGGCGCGCCCGTATGTCGGAAGTACGTGTTCTTGTATCATAGCAAGTTCACTCTACTCCCACGTGCGCGCTTTGTCAATAGTAAAGCTTGCCCGAGCGCTTGAAATCTGATAGAATAGGCGCATGGAGATTACGCTGAACGCACCGCTGGATATGCACCTGCACCTGCGAGATGGAGACATGATGAAACTCGTCGCCCCGCTCTCGTCCGATTTTGCAGGTGCCGTCATCATGCCTAACCTCGTACCGCCCGTGACACATCCCGGTGCCATGGTGGCCTACAGCGAACGAATCGCGGCCGCTATGGAGGATACCCCCTTCACCCGGTACATGACTCTCTTCTTCACGCCACAGACTGAGCAGCAGCTCACACTAGCGAAAAACACTCCCGGTTTCTTCGGCTTCAAACTTTACCCCGCCGGCATCACCACCAACAGTGAAGGCGGCGTGGCCAATCTCGCTGAAGCTGACAGCACACTCCGACTCATGGAAGAAATGGGCATTCCCCTGCTCGTTCATGGCGAAAGCCATGGCTTCGTGATGGACCGTGAGGCCGAGTTCCTTGCCGTGTACCGCAACCTCGCCACACGCTATCCCAAGCTCCGCATCTGCATGGAGCACATTACCACGGCCGCAGCCTTACAGTTGCTGGATGAGTTTGAAAACCTCTGCGCCACCGTCACCCTGCAGCACCTCATCATCACCTTGGATGATGTTGCCGGTGGCGCCCTTCAGCCCCACCTCTTCTGCAAGCCCATCGCCAAGCGCCCCGGCGACCGTGATGCACTGCTGCAAGCAGCCCTGAGCGCACACCCCCGCCTTATGTTCGGCAGTGATTCTGCGCCGCATCCCCGCTGCAAAAAAGAATCTTGCGGTTGCGCGGCCGGCGTATTCACGGCACCGCTTGCTCTGCCCCGCCTTGCCGCGCTCTTTGCGGAGCATGGCGCAGCTGATAAGCTTCAAGCCTTTGTGAGCGACAACGCTTGCCGCCTATACGGCCTCACTCCTGTGCAGAAGAAAGTCACCCTGCACGATGTCCCCATGCAGGTGCCTGCATGCTACCGCAGTTATGGCCAGCAGGTAGTACCCATGTATGCCGGAGAGCAGCTCAACTGGAGCGTCAAACGCTGATGGAGAACATCCCCATACCCACTGCGGATGACCTGCGCGCCCTACTGGCAGAGATAGCAGCCATGCACATGCCCTATGGCATGTACGGCCCGGATAATTATCCGCCGGACGGCTGCCCTCTCATGGACTTGCCCACAGAGTATTTGGACTGGTTCTGGCAGCGGGGCTGGCCCAAAGGTAAGCTCGGGCGCCTCATGGAGCAAACGCTCCTCATCAAAAACAGTGGGCTGGATTCCCTCTTCAATCCCTTCAGACAGGCTGCCGGAGGCCGCCGTAAATTTCCCCGCAAAAAATGAATAAGCTCAAATCCATATTCCTCGCAGCACGCCCCAAAACTCTTCCGGCCGGCATCGTGGCCGTATGGGCCGGCTGCATGATTGTACATAAGTTCCAGATGGCGGGCGTTCCCGGCGTTCAGCTGGACTGGAATCTGGCCATTTTCACGGTGCTGAGTGCCATGTGCATCCAGATAGCCTGCAATTTCTTCAATGACTCGCTGGATAGTGACAAGAAGGCAGATACCGCTCATCGCCAAGGCCCGCGCCGCATCACAGCTAGTGGCGATATGAGCTCACGCGCCGTCAAAATATGGGGCTGCATCTTCTTGGCTGCGGCAGCGGCCTTCTCTCTGCCGCTCATCGCGGCGCAAGGCTGGGTTATCATCGCCATCGGCATCCCGAGCATGCTGTGTGCCTATTGCTATACAGGAGGCCCCTGGCCTTTGGCATACAAAGGCTTGGGAGAGCTTTTCGTTCTTCTTTTCTTCGGTCTAGTAGCCGTATGCGGCACCGTATTCGTACAGATTGGATGGCAGGAAGCATACCTGAGCATCTACGCGGGGGCCTTCATTCTCGGCATCCAGTGTGGTCTACTATCCTGCCTGCTCATCGAGGTGAATAACATCCGCGACCGCAAGGAAGACGCCACCACCGGCAAGCGCACGCTCGCCGTACGCCTCGGCGAGAAACGTGCCCGTGGACTGGCCATGGCCTTCCTCGTTGCCCCCTACGCCACGCTGAAACAAACGGCGTTCTTCCTGCCGGACGTCGGTTGGAACCTCTGCTGGCTGGCAGCCATTATCGTAGGCGGAGTCATCATGTTGAAGCTAACCCGTACCCCGGCGAACAAGAAGATGAACGTGCTGCTGGGGCTCTCCTCCCTGCATCTCATTCTTTTCCTTCTCGCACTCACGCTGGGTGCCCAAGGATAACGCGCCCATTTACGGCTTGACAATTAGAACCAACTGTGACACAGTAGCCCCGCCATGAAGAGATTCATCTCCACCCTGACCATTCTCGCAGCCACCACAGCAGTGGCGCAGACTCCGGCTCCCGCCCCCGCACAAGCCGAAGCCCCTCAGCAGAAAGCCATCACCCGGTCAGACATTGAGCAAATCCTGAAATCAGGCACTCCCGCTGAGCTGGACGAACTGCTCACCAATGGCATTTCTCCTAACACACGCTTTGCCGACGGCACCCCCCTGCTTGTACTGGCAGCCTACTCCAGCAAGCTGGAAATGGTACAACTCGTTCTCAACCGCGGAGCGGATGTGAACATGGCTCAGCCTCCGGGCATCACAGCACTTTCCGTTGCAGCCGCAACAAATAACATCCACATGCTGGATTTGCTACTCTCTCACGGCGCAAATATCAATTACCGGGCCAGTCAGGGAGACTCCGTACTCATGCTCGCCTGCTCCCAGAACTCAATAGACGCCGTTCAGGTGATGCTAGCCATGAAAGCGGATCCGAATCTGGCGGATGTTAATGGCGTCACCCCGCTCATTTATACCATAGCGCGCTGCCCGGAGCCGGAAATCATCTCTCAGATGCTGCTGGAGCACGGCGCCAACCCTAATGCAGCCATGAAAGACGGCACCACAGCCCTCATGGCGGCTGCTATGCAAGGCAGTGTAAACAGCATCCGCCTCCTGCTGGAACATGGTGCAGACCCATCCATGCTAGACGCTGACGGCAACACGGCCTATAACTACGCCGCAACAGAGGAAGTAAGACAGCTGCTGGCACCTGAGGACAAACAATGACCCTCGCAGACCTCACCTCAGCGCTGAATCTACAAGCAGAGGAAAAATACCGCCGTTTTGCAGCCTCCCTCATACCGGGAGAAGATGATTTACTCGGCGTACGCCTTCCAGCGCTGCGAAAGCTTGCTCGGCAGGCCGCACGTGAAGACTGGCAGTCGCTGTTCCGTGCTCTGGCCGATGCCACCTGCATGGAGCTCGTCATGCTACGCGGCATGCTACCTGGCTATGCCCCATATGCGACCTTTGAAGAGCGCCTCCGAGCAGTGGCAGACTTCATCCCGGGCATTCGCAACTGGAGCATCTGTGATTCCTGCTGCAGCACTTGGAAATTTGTGAGAGAGCGCCGGGAAGAGACGCTGGATTTTCTGCGGCCCTATATTCTCTCAGAGCACGAATATGAAGCGCGTTTCGGCGTAGTCATGCTGCTGAATCATTATGTCAGAGAAGAGGCCTGGGCCGCTGACGTCGCCACTCTGTTACCGCAGGTACGCAGTCACGCATTTTATGCCCGCATGGCCGTAGCTTGGTGCGCCTGCGAACTCCACCTACTGCACCCGGAAACGGCAGCACCTGTTTTCAGCGTTCTTCCCGCTGATACTCATAGCCTAGCAATCCGCAAAATACGTGAATCCCGAAGACAGCCGAGCCCACCTCAGTTTGCTCTTGACATCCCTCGCTAAAATGATATCATAACGCCATGAATCAGGAATATTACCAACACCCCGAATTAGCCCAAATGCAGCAGCAAATAGCTGCCATGGCAAAGGCTTATCTTAACAAAGTTTACGCATGGATGGCCGTATCCATGCTGCTGACCGCAGGCACCGCAATCTATGCCACATCCACCTTTGAGACGCTCTCGTGGTGCGCTGAAAACCAGATTTGGCTTCTACTCGGCACACTGGCGCTCATCCTCATCATGTGCTTCTGCCGCAATACTCTTACCACCGGTGCACTGAGCATTCTTTTCCTCGCATTCTCCGCCATGGAAGGTCTGGCTCTTGGCCCTATCCTCAGCCTGTACACCACTCAGTCTTTGGGGCTCACCTTTGCATGCACCTCCGGCATGTTCGGCGGCATGGCACTGTACGGGGCCTTTACCAAGCGCAATCTCAGCGGCATGGGCCGTACGCTCATGATGATGCTTATCGGCCTCATCATTGCAGGCGTGGCCAATTTCTTCTTCGGCAACAGCACAGCAGATCTCGTCATCTCCGCTGTCGGCGTGATTGTATTCTGCCTTTTCACAGCCTATGATACCCAGCGCATTCTTGCTGAAGGCGCCTACCTCACAGACAGCGTAGATCGCAGCAAGGGCGCCATCATGGGTGCCGTGTCTCTGTACTTGGACTTCCTGAACCTCTTCCTTTACCTGCTGCGTTTCCTCGGGGCAGCCCGCGATTAAGCAGCCATGGACATCAGAGATAAAGCAGAAGAAGCAGCTGTCAGGGTGGCAAATTCCATCCTGACACCGCTGGGGTACACTTACAGCATCTCCACAGAGGCTACGGCTGATGAAGAGAATGGTGTGACCCTCATGATATCCAGCCCTGATGCACGCTTCATCATCGGTGATGAGGGGGATAAACTGGATGATTTTCAGTACCTCATTAACAGACTCCTTCAGGCAGAGTGGGAAACAGCCCCGCGCATCCGCGTGGACTGTGACCGTTACCGTGAACGCACTGAAGCCAAACTTCTTCGCCGTGCTCGCTCCCGTGCCGAACGCGTACTGCAGACAGGCCGTCCCTTGCAGATGGAGAAGTTGAATGCCTACCAGCGCCGACTGGTACACAATGAACTGGCCAAAATGCCGGGCATTCTCACCACGTCCGAAGAATCGGACTCACGCTTCAAACGTATTACCATCAGCCGAGCCTGACCCTCATGAGCAACGGTTCTGCACTCTTTATCAGTATCATATCAGCAGCCGCGGCAATTCTTTCGCCAGCGGCTGCTGAAACTTATACCGTCTACCTGCTAGCAGGTAACGACACGCCCCTCCTCCGCAGTACTGTACAGCAAATCCTGCCGACAGAGACGCCTGAAACAGAATGCCGATACGTAGAAATCTCGGCTGAATGTAAAAGCCGGGAAGAAGCTGAAGTACAAGCCCAGGCCATGGAAGCAGGCGTCACACACCTGCCCAGCTTGGTTATAGCAGATGAGCAAGGACCTTACGCAGCCTTACCTCTGCACAACTTAAGCGCCGAAGACGTTCAAAAAGCCCATGAACTATCTACGGCGGAAAATCGAGAGATTGAAAGAGACACACGCAGCCATGCCGCGGCCCTCTATCTTCTCTGCGCAGCATGCGCTCATTCAGAATTGACGGGCGAACAAGTAGCAGAACTCATTGCTGAAAGCCGGAATTTGCTTGAACATGAGTTGAGCAACGAAGAGCACAAGCAGTTTATCGGCCTGCGCTGCCTCTACCCCCTGCTCATGCTGCAATACACCCAAGGCTACCAAGGCGCACACACTCCGGCCACGGAAGCCAAACTGCTAGAGGCCATCGCAGCCCTAGAAGCAGCGCGCGACCTTAACAAAGACAGCCGCCTGGGCCGCCAAGCTCACGAAGAGCGCGAGCGCCTGCGCATGGCACGACGCGAAGCCCGCAAATATGAATAAAACGCCCCTACTTCTGCTGCTCTGCGTCACGCTGAGTTCCTGCAAGTTCCACCACATCATCAGTCGCTCTCGCCCAGAGCTGCAATGGCAGGACAAGACCCACTGCATAGTCGACTCCCGTGAGGTATGGAGCTGGCCGGCAACACCGGAGAACGAGAAAGCACTTCAAGACTGGTGGCAATCGACCGACGACCTCGGCACCGAGGATTTCTGGCCCAAGGGATACACCGGAGTTAAGCTCGTGTTGCACCCGCGGCTGTTTGTTCGCTTCAGCAACATCGCTACCGTATTCGCTTACAACCCACTGGGGTACAACGGATTCGACATCTACCGCCGCCGACCCACAGAGGCAGACCGGAAGCTCCTCCTGCATTTACAGCACATCATACACACGCAGCAGCCGCTGAGCGAAGAAAAAGGAGAAAGCTTAGAGCGCCGCATCTGCCCACCCATCCCCCGAAATTCTGAAACCGCATGGATGCCATAAGTTCTCCCCACCGAATTGAATACCCTTACGGCGGCATCGAATGGACCGATGGTTGCGCCACCGTTCTTCACGGCGAAACCGGCTGTATTCACAGTGAATACCTCACGGATTACCAATCCCGAACAGCTTATCCCCGCCTGCACCTTTCCGGAGAATACGCTCTGCAACTGCTCTTTGCGGATGGCAGCATGGGCTTTAACCCGCAGCTGAAAGATTCATGCAGCCAGAATGGTGAGCTTGTGCTCACGCTGGAAGACCCTCGCCACCCCGGCATCATTCTCACACTTAGCCTGCAGCTACATGAGGAAGGTGTATTCACCCAGCAAGTCACCCTGAAGAACAGTACGTCCTCCCAGCTGCAGATTCTCCGGGCTCATTCCGCCACCGCTCTCATGCAGGGCCACAGCTACCACGCCACCACCTTCCGCGGCGTCTGGGCCGGTGAACATGTCATGCAGCAGCAGGAAGTCAAACGCGGCAACACACTCAGCGTCAGCTCCTGCACCGGCATTAAAACAAGTCAGGAAGGCACCCCGGGCATCATTATTGCCACGGATACTCCCGCGCATGAAGAATTCGGCCATAGCCTGTTGGCCGCACTGGAATGGAGTGGCAATTACGATATTTCCTTCACCCACAATGCACAGGGGCAAGGGCTTCTGGGGCTTGGGCATGACTTTGCCCGAGCCCCCTACACCCTCGCTGCCGGGCAAACACTTGCACTCCCACGCGCTCTCATGCTGAACAGCCTTCAGGGCAAGGGAGACGCCACTCGCCGCCTGCACCGTTACCTGCGCCGCTGCATCATCCCGCGCGGCTTAGAGCAGCGCCCCTGCCTCCTAAACAGCTGGGAAGGTGTACACTTCGATGTGGAAGAACCTACATTGCGGGCCATGATGCAGCGCACGTCTGAGCTCGGGATAGAAATGTTCGTGCTAGATGATGGCTGGTTCGGGCGCCGCAAGGATGACACCACCTCCCTCGGTGACTGGCAGCCGGATACCGAAAAACTGCCGCAAGGCCTTCAGCCACTCACCGATTACGCCTCTGCCCAAGGGCTTAAGTTCGGCATCTGGGTGGAACCGGAAATGGTCTGCCCCGATAGCGAGCTCTTCCGCGCCCACCCGGAATGGGCATTGCAGTTGCCCGGGCTCACCCCTACTGAGCAGCGCCGCCAGCTCGTGCTGAACCTTGCCCGAGTGGATGTACAGGACTTTGTGCTGAACACCGTCAGCGACCTCCTGAGCACCAATCCCGGAATCTCCTATGTGAAGTGGGATTGCAACCGCATGATGACAGATGCCCCGCACCCGAACATCTACTTTGACTACATCTGCGCCTATTACCGCATCATGCGCGAACTCAGGCAGCGCCACCCGCAGGTCATCTTCCAGTGCTGCTCAGCCGGTGGCGGGCGTATGGACCTCGGGGCGGCTCAATTCCATGAAGAATTCTGGCTGAGTGATAATACGGATGCCCATGACCGCCTCTGCATGCAGTGGAGCGCCAACCACTTCTTCCCCGCCAATGCCGTGGGTGCCCATGTCACCGCCAGCCCGAACCTCTACACCGGGCGTCGCACCTCGCTCAAGTTCCGTTTCGACGTCGCACTCGCAGGCCGCCTCGGCTTCGAGCTGGATCCCCGCACGCTCTCCGCAGAGGAAGCGCAGGAACTGAGCGAGCGGCTCGCCCTCGCCAAAGAGCTGCGCCCAATCGTCCAGCTAGGCGAGTTATACCGCCTTGTAAGCCCCTACGAAGGGCCGGATTGCGCCTTGCTGTACACGGATGGGCGCCAAGCTCTGCTACTGGCATATACAACTGAGCGCACTTTCACGAACCAGCACACCCGCATTCCCGTGCGCGGACTGAGTGCCGGAAAGCGCTACCGTATCGAAGAACTGCTGCCGGATTCCCCCCGCCCGCTCTGTCCGCTGGGTGGCACAGAGCTCAGTGGAGCGGAGCTTATGAGCAAGGGAATCCCCATTCACTGGAGCCGCCCGCAGCAGTCCGTCTGCATTCGGCTCACGCCCACAACGTAAAATTAAGCGATTAGGCTTGCATTCTCAATCCCAGCAGTATAAAATGAACGCCATGGACGCCATAGACGCCACCACCACTTACCGCGCATGGGCCGAGGTAGATACCGATGCCATGAAGCACAACCTGCAAGTCGTGCGCCGCGTGATGCCGGAGCACAGCCGCATGCCCATCGTGAAAGCAGAGGCATACGGACACGGCATCGAAGGTGTCGTAAAAGCGCTGGATAATGAAGACATCACCTTCTTTGGCGTCGCCACCCCCTCTGAAGCAGCCCGGGTGCAAGCTGCCGGCTGCAAGGTACGGCCCTTCATTCTGGGCCCCTGCTTCCCGACTGAGCGAGAAGCCATTGTACAGCACAGCTGGCGCGCCGCTCTCTCCAGTGTGGAAGAAGCGGAGCACTTCAACTCCCTTGGCCGCTTGTACAATAAGAAGGTTAACCTTCACATCAATGTGGATACCGGCATGGGCCGCGCCGGCGTGCTCCCGCATGAAATTCCCGGGCTTGGTGAGAAGCTTAGCCAGTACGAATACCTGAATATCGAGGGCGTGTACTCCCACCTCTCAGCAGCCTCTCAGGATATTACCTTCACGCACCGCCAAATCCGCACCTACGAGGCCGCTGTGCAAGACCTTCAGCAGCACTTAGAGCTGCCCTACCGCCATCTCTGCAGCAGTGCCGCCGTTTTCAACTACAAGGCACCCAGCACCAACATGGTGCGCCTCGGCCGTATTCTCTACGGCTTCTCCCCCATGCCTTCACCTTACAACAAGGAGCTGCGCAACACGCTCACGCTTTACAGCCGCGTAACCCTGCTGCGCACCCTGCCCGGTAATCATGGTGTCTCCTACGATCACACCTACATTACCAACGGCGCCACGAAGGTGGCCACCATCGGCATTGGCTTCGGGGATGGCTACCTGCATTACCTTTCCAACACCGGCTCACGTGTCTACCTGAATGGCCACTACTGCCCTGTGCTCGGCCGTATCACCATGGATCAGATTATGGTGGACGTCACCCACGTGGATAACGTACAGCCCGGTGATGTAGCCGAAATCCTCGGGCCAAACGTGCCGTGGGAAGAGCTCACCGCCCGCGCCAAGACCATCCCGAGCAATATCATCTGCTCCATCTCGGCGCGTGTTCCCCGCGTTTATAAGCCCAAGCCCGGCCTTTAAGGCCTCAGGCTCTCCACATAACGCGAGAAGGACTCATCCAGAATACTTACCGCCTTCTCCACGCCAAAGAATTCCCCCACTTCCGTCACCTTATTCTGCAGGGTTTTGTACGTGCGGAAGAAGTTCTGAATTTCCTGCAGATAGTGAGGAGGCAGGTCCTCCAGCGTGTTAATATGATCATAGCGGGGGTCTCCCACATTCACGGCCAGAATCTTCACATCCGGTTCGCCACAATCAATCATATCCATTCCGCCGATGATACGGCAATCCACATAACAACCGGGGAATGTCGGTGATGATGTGAACACCAGAATATCCAGCGGGTCACCATCCAGATACAGAGTACGTTCCACAAAACCATACTCAGCTGGATAATAAACGGAGGAATACAGCACGCGGTCAAGCTTAATGCGCCCGGTCTTCGCATCAACCTCGTACTTATTACGGCTCCCCATAGGAATTTCAATTCTGGCTTCCACTACTCTCATGATAGTACATGTTACCAGCCTTCTCAGAACATGTCAAGTTGTATCTGCACAGTTTGGTGACCGCATTTTTGAGGCAATTCGGGGATAAAGTGGAGTATATGATGTTCATCAATAGCGCATGAGGTTCTCCTTGTACGCCTTACTAGGTGAGACTATGCGGCGAAGCAAAAAGTTTGTTGGCCTTTTG
>JAZQGN010000004.1:0-67804 GCA_045540095.1 Akkermansia sp. | reverse complement strand
CTTAGCTTGTATTTTAAGCAACACCGTCAGGAATATTACAGGCTGTTGAATGGTATCAGACAGGATGGAAATTGGGAGGCTTGGATTGAGTTTTTCTTGGAGGCTGTGCAATATACTGCAAGCGATGCTGTCAGGGTTCTTGCTGAATTACAGCGCAGAGTAGAACAAGACAAGGCTATCATTGCCACTTTTGGTCGCATGCGTAAGAATGCTGAGAAAGTACTCAGCATGATGCAGCGGCACATTGTGACTCGCCCCCTTATTCTGGCAAAGCAAGTAGGTATCGCCCCATCTACCATTTACAGAGTTTTGGATAAATTAGAGGAACATGGTATCATCCGGCAAAATACGCAGGGTGAACGCAACAGACTCTATACCTATTCGGCGTACCAGAGTATGCTTGATGAATAGCCCTTCCTACATACGACGAAACGAAAATTAGGATTTTTCTTATTTTCGTTTCGCGTCCTAAGTGAAAATAAGAACAACGCTTATTTTCACTTCGTCCATTGTCTGGTCAATTTTTGACACGCCCGCAAGGGTATGTTCAAGTACATTTTCAATCGACTGAAGGAGCGCTCTTCGTGGCTTGGCCTTATCGGCCTTGTGACTGCTTGCGGAGCCAGCATTTCCGCAGAGCTTGCAGAGCAGATTATCGCAGCCGGCATCGCCATTGCCGGTGTTATCGGCATTGTAACCAAAGACAAGGAGGACAATACCAATGGCTGATACTCTGGCTCACCTGAAAAGAGACCGTTCGTTCTGGAAGCGGCTGCTGCGCTTTGCCGGGTATTACCACGGCAAGATAGATTGGATCAATACCAAAGAGTTTCGTTTTTCACAAGCGAAGTGGAAGAATGAGACAGAGGGACTTAGAAGGCATACGTGTCCCAAATCTTTGGGACACGTATGGGTTAGCCCTGAGCCCTCAAAAAAAGATTGCCATGAAAAGAACCATGTGATATATATGGTTTCGTTAGGGTGTAAAGTATCAAGTCGAAAATTTTTTATAACAGAATAGCAAATGAAAAAATCACCTACTGCTTATTTTATCATCGTTTGCGGCTTTTTCCTTATTCTTCTATTCTGCACGCCGCATATATTACACATTGCAAGGGTGAACTTGCCGGATCAATGTCATGATTTATCTGCGGCAGCTATCAGCGTAATCATTACCGCTTGTGTTACGGGGTTGCTGTTGCATTGCCAATCTAACTCAGATGAACAGCGTGAGAAAAATGCTAAAGTATATGAGCAAAAGCTCAACGTTTGTCTGGACTTTTTTAAAGAGCTGTCCAAAATTGTAGAGGACGGAAAAATTACCGCAGAGGAAGCAAACCATCTAAAGTTCACCTTCTCCTATGTAGCCATACATCTGTCAGAAAAAAGTATGGTTACCATCAGCGAGCACCTGAGCACCATAGCCCAGAATTGCGGGCAGCCTGCCTCTCTACAAGGGGAAAAAACCCTGAATCTCTCACAGGAGCTTCTGGCTATCGCTCATACCATACGTTGTGAAATATATCCGAATGATGCAGCTGCACAACAAGACATTCAGAAAATTGTTGATAATTTAAACAAACTGGACGAACAAGTTGAAAATAAGATTAAACTTCAGGCGCTCAACTGCGAAAACTCTGATAAGGAATACACTGACCTACTGGAAGAAATTCTAAAGCAATTCAAAAAGGTCAATCCTAGCTGCGATGCCGAATTGGCAGCAGGCCCATCAATTTGCATAACAAAGAAAGGTACTCACTATCATGCGAGTATACACATGGGCAACGACAAACAAAGAGAACACTTTTTCCAATGTCAGGTAAAAATGATCAGCGACATAACAAATGCGCAGAACATATACGCGCATTTGCACCAATCGCTGGGCGGAAGAGTGGGTAGCGATATTGGCTGGTGGTCAGAAATCCCCAAAGATAAGGCCCCCATAAAAGAGAATCTTGCGTCAACCCAAGGATATGAAGATATAAAAAACTATGCGGTTACTACCTTGTCAAATATAGTAAAACGCCTGATGGATATAAGCAAGTTCAACCACATTCAAAATATACTGAAGTCATGTAAATTAGACTCGGGCTGGGATTGGCAGCCTATACGCTACAATCAGGCTTTACTTTCCCACAAAAATGGAAAAATCACGTGCGTGTACACAATCGTTGATGATAAGCATTTCAGCGATTTCAAGTTAATTCGTGAATCAGCAGCTGATATTGATTGGACAGGTACGTACAAAGATGAAACAGCCGATGAAGTCGTACTACAAATGGCTCTGAACAGGGACTGCTTGTGTGAAGAGCTGAAAAAGTTAAACTCACACTTCCAAGTAAAAGAAATAACAGATAAGCTTCAGCACGCTGCAAACGCAGCCGGCGATTGGATTAGAACGCGCCTTATCGGCAGTTGGTTCAAAAACTAAGAACAGGGGGAAAATGCTTTTTCAAAGTAAGATCAACAACTACACCTAATACTTTGTCGCATTTAATTTTGCCATTCTCAAATTCTCAGATTTACTCCACTTTTAACTTGACAGCCCCCCTAGGGCATTTTAGACTGTTGGTGGATGATTCGCGAACTTCTCCACCGCACATGCACAGGTGCAAGCAATATACCTTCCCTGTCCGATTGTCCCATGACTATCGGCCCGGTGAGCGCGCGCCAGTTGCGCTGTAAATAAAAGGCATATCTCAGAAAAAGTCTCTCCAAAGTTTACCTCATATGTCAACGTCGAACCATAAAGCCAATATTGAAGACAAGATAAATGACTTCATCTCGAAAGAAAAGGAAAGTGTATTGCGGAGAAAATCCCAAAGCGAGCAATTCCTCAGTTATGAAGATTTTGCTACACTCGGCAAGAAACTCAAGGCAGAATGGTGCGACATAACAGGGCTGAATGAAGTTCCCCACGAATTAGGACTAGCCTGTGATTTAAGCTTGGCAATCAGCGCGGTAGACCTGCACACGAAGACCAGAATCCTCAAGCATGTTCATACCGAATATGGTCGTGCTGCTGGGGTAAACGCCATACTGAAAGTAATAGGGACCACCATAGAGTTAGGCCCAACAATCACAGCTATGATGGTAGCCTGGTTAATAGGTAAAGGCAAGCCCTCGATAATGAGTTGGACCGTAGTCTGCGCGGGGCTTGCTGTTTACTTCTTCTGTAAAGGTGATAACCCGTATAAGATTTCTGATAAGGCCGAGCGTGCCTTGCGCGACTCCGTAAGAGAAGTTCTGCATATACAGGCTTAAACCACATCACTACCCACTTCCTTCTAGTACATTTTTCAACATAAACAGATATGTCACACTCACCGTTATACGATAAAATTGTCAGCCATCGTAAACAGCAGGCTGAGCCATTGAAACAGATGCTCAATTCAGCTCAGGCTTTGCAAGCGGCCTTGCAGAAAGTTATGAGCTCATACCTGATTCAGCCGAAACCGGAGGTGGCCGCAGTGCTGCTACAAAAGGTGGAGGCGCTCACAAAAGACCTCACTAATAAATACACACGCTTCAGCAATGGCTTGATAACGGTATCAATTGCCGGCTTGGAGAAGTCCGGCAAGACCACCTTTTTGAAGAAGTTTACCGGTATCGAAGAACTGCCGACAGCCGCGCAGCGTTGCACCTCTGTCGCCTGTGAGATTATCTGTGTAGATAATGCAGCCTCAGAGCGTTTTGTTATCGAGTATTACTCCAGAGAACAGCTGCTGGAGAATATCTGCAACATGCTGGGCGACATGCAGAAGTGCGGCGAAAACCTGTGGGCTGAGGGGCGCGCCAGACAGTGGGCTCCCATGCCGGGGTCTGTTGAAGCCTTCGTCCAGTATCCCCTGCCGCAAAATACTGATATAGACGCATTCCAGCGTGCCCGCTACTGCAACGAGGCCAATGGCAGCGGCACGCTCCTGCAGCTCAAGTCCATTCAGGCGGCATTGGCGCTTCATTCCTCAAAACTCGGCACCGAGGAAGAGGACCGCTGCATCGCTAATCTGACACGCTTCGCCAGCCACAAGACGAAGAATAACGCAGATGTGAGCGACATGCAGCCTCTCATCCGAAAGATTTCAGTGTATAAGAACTACTCAAATACACTTGGTTCCCTGCGCCTGTGTGATACGCCCGGCGTGGATGATCCGAACCCGCAGGCTCAGCGAAGAGCACTGAACTCCATCGAGTCGGATACAGACTTGCTCGTCATAGCCAGTCGCCCGGGGAACAAGCCCAGTGTAACCGGCCTAGCCGAACTGCTGGCCAACCTCAAGAAGCTGGACAAGGATGCCCCCTGGCGCGAGCGCTCCCTGTTCCTGATTAACTGGGACAAAGGCGCGGACCCCACAGGAGAGCATGCCCAGACCCACAAGGACGAGGTATTGATGGATGGCACCTTTGATTCCGGCAGAGTAAAAGGCCCGTACGACGTGCGAGATGATGAATCTGCTCGCAACAACTTCATGGAAGAGGTATACAACCGCCTGCTGGCAGAATTGCCCGTTCAGGATAAATCTTTTATGGAGAGGCAGAAAAACCGTTGGGAAGAAATCATCTCCATGGTCACCCTCCAACTGCTGCCTACCCTGAGAGACCAAGCACCGCCCTTGGAGAAAGTTCTGCACGAAAAGCTGCATACGCTTTTTGATAAATGGTTCGAGGATACTGACAATATCGGTCGCTCGACGGATTACTTCATGGGGCGCCTTAAGACAAAGTTCGGAGAAAAGACGAAACACATCGCTGAAAACAACCAGTTGTGTGAAATGCGCAACAAGGTCATAGAGGTTCTGAATTATGAGTTCGAACAGCTAAACGAATGGTTGGAGAGAGAGGCCTCTGAAGTCCGTTGCGATGAGGAGCTTAGCCAACCGCGAAGCGCCGTGGGGCAAATCATGCCTAAGCTGAGTAGCCAGTTCAGCGAAATCGTCAAAAAACTGGTGAACGTGGTGACCAATATTAGTCCGCTGGTTCAGAGAGAAGTGCTGGACGTGCTGCGCGGGGCCTTCGGTGAGGATATCGCGGATGAATTCTGCGGCTCACCACAACAGCCTGAGAGCGAGCAGCTCGCCATTTTGCAGAAAAAAATGGCAAAGGCCGCTTCCGCTGTAAAAGAAGAGCCGATTCGTTTTATCGCTGAGCAGCTGCAGGAGTTCTCTAACCTCTCACTGCAAATGGCCTATATCCTTCGCCATGAACTCAGACCCTGCCTCAACTTGCTCAACCCGCACCATTGGAAGGCAGATCGCAGACCCAAGCTTGTGGAACGAAGCTGCGCAATATTGGAAAAATCCCCCTCACCGGAGGCTGCCGGTGACCTAGCTTGGTTGCAGCAATATGCCACCTCCGAATATCCCGGTGAAGGCTCATCCGCCGCCGCCAGCAGCGAGTTCTTGTTCCGCTTGGCTTACTGCGCCAGCTCAGTGCTGGAAACCCTCGTTCGCAGCAATGAAGGGCAGCTCGCAGAATTGGTGGAAGACTATATCGAACAAGCCAGCCAGACCCTCGCCTCTCAGAGTGCCTGCCGGGCCGGCTGGAAGTGGGGCCTTGGCCACTACAAGCACATTATCCTGCGTGAGCCTTATGCCGAGCTGGAACGCCGCTCAGCTGACAGTGCAGCATACCATGAGCTGATTAAAGAGTTGGAACGCGCCTACAGAGACTAAAAGAACCAAAAACTAAACCCTTTTTCACATGTTGAACATTTCCGAAGTTATAGAACAAACAATCGCCATCGCGGATAAGTTTGCACCGAAACAGAGCAGAAAGCTGGAAAACTTACAGAAAAGCATGGCACGCCATGGCCTGAAAATCGTGGTCATGGGTGATTTCAAGAGCGGCAAATCGACACTGATTAACAAGGTATTCCTCAAAAAGGATTTGTTGCCGATAGATTACCGAGAAGCAACAGCCGTCCCCACCCGCCTGACAGATGGAGCCCTGTGCATGCGCGCATACGCCCCGAACTCTGCGCAGCCCGCCATTGAGCTGCCGGATGTGGACGCCGCCACCTTGGCTCAGTATATCACGGCCCCGGAAGGCGCAGAGCGTGCAGAGCTGGCTGATAAGTACAGCCACATCGATGTTAGCATGCCCGGGATTCTGCCCCCCGGTATTACCTTGGTAGATACTCCGGGGTTGAACACGACCAATATCCGCGTGATAGAGGGCACCCAAAAAGAGGCGCGAGACGCTGATGGCATCATCTATGTGTGCCGGGCAGCTCAGCTGAGCATGTCACAGCGAGAAACCATCCGTGACCTTTGCGGCAACCGCGTCCAGCAGTTCCCCCTGCACGTCGTCCTCACGGCAGCAACAAGCCAGACCCCCGCTCAGGTGGAGGCCATACGGCGTGACATTGAGGCAGATTTGAGCAATCATGGCATAATAGCCCGCTGCTCCGTATTCCACATCAACGCCCGGACAGAGCGCGGCATCACTATCGCACCGGTAGCGCCTCAGGCTCCGGTGTCGCATGGTATGCGTCGCCGCTCATTTGGTACAGCGGCAGCGGAAGCTCCAGCTGCAACTGCTACGGAAGCAGGAGCTGCCCCGGGGCTGAATGACGGCCTTAAGAGCACCTTAGAAAGCTTTATCAGCAACGAGGTATACCGAGGAAAGATGGCTCGTGTAGCACGCGAGTTAAAGCCTATTCTGGAGACCATACTCTCAGCTCTTGAACTCCGTATAGAGACTTCAAGCAAGAGCGAAGAGCAGCTCTCAGCCATGAAGGAAGAACTGCGCCGCAAAAAGCGCCTCTATATGGAGGTCGTGGAAGATATTCTTACAGACGTGCGCAAGGCACAGTTGGTATACAAACAGTCTATAACAAAAGCCATACAGGATATTCAGTACGATTGCGAAAAGCGACTCGATAACACGCAGGATGCCGGTGCCCTCTGGGTGGTCGTAGATAGCATGAAAACCTCTATACCGGCTGAGATTGCGCTGAAGATAGAGTCCTTGACTCTCGATTACCAAACAGATGTGAGGCACATCAGCCGCAAATACCAACAGGATTTACAAAATCGCCTCAAGCTCGACACCACTAGCGGAGAGATTGAACTGGATATGGGTATCTTGTCCAAAATCCCCAGTTGGCTTGTAACCACACTGGATTTCGTCCTTGTCATAACCACGTCTCCCCTGCCCTGGTTTGCAGATATTCCGCTGCGCATCTTGGCCGGCAAGCTTGATTGGCTTAAGAAGTTCTTGCCCGCATCCGTAGCTGCCGATTTGCTTCGTAAGAAAGTTTCCGGCACGGTGAAAACAGCGCTGGAAACATTGAAATCAAACATGCTGATACAGCAGGATAACAATTTCCGCGAATGTCTAGAATCCCTGCAATATGAGCTTACGAACAACTCTCAGTTTGAGCTCTCCGAAGAAATAGAGACTGTCAGCAAGCAACAGCTCAGCGCTACCGAAAAAGCCCGCATACAAGCCACAATTGGCACGGTTCAGAACTGGATAGAAGAAATGTAAGGTATGAGCAATGCCATGAATTACACTTCCGAAGCGCAGGAAAGATACGTTGCCCTGCGTGAAGAAACAGCGCAGCTTCTGGATAAAGCGCAGGAGTTACTGAACAGAAGCTCTGAGGAAATTGCCGAATGCCAGCCGGGACAATTGGACGGCCTCGCTGAGAAACTGAGGAATGATCGCTTCAATCTCGTATTGACCGGTGGATTCCAAACGGGCAAATCCACGATGTTCTGCTACCTTTGTGGCGGGCGTGAGCTCTCCCCCGTCGGAGCCGGTGGAGGCGGCATCCGAACCAGCGGTGTGCGAGTTGCAGCCATTCCCGTACAAAGCGGAGAACAGGAATACGCCATTGTAAAATGGCGTACGGCGGACGAGCTGCTGGCCTCTCTGGGAAGCTGGCTTGTACCGCACTATGTTGAGGCTCGCCTTAAGCGCCAAGCGCAAGATCCCCTCCGCAACTACATCACTTCAGATGATATAGACCTGCAAAATGAGAACGCCCGCAAAAAACTAGCAGCCCTCGCCATTGAAAAGCTTAACGCTTTTGCGTCGAAAGCTCCCGGCACTGAGATAGAGCAAGCCCGCATGGCCTTGTTGATTGCTTGGTTTGCGCCCTATTTCCTGAAGCATATTTCGCAGCAGGAGAGCCAGACTTGCTACAACTCGCTAAAGGATGTGGTCAGCCTCGCTTCTTATCCCGGCGGCTGGGAACAGCGCTGGAAACAAACCCGCGAAAACGGCTGGCATGGTGGCTTCACGAAAGAAGACGTTGCCTTTATTTTCATTCACTCCATTGAGTACCATATCGATTCACCCTACCTGCGCCAGCTGGGCTGCTGCCTGATTGATTCACCGGGACTTTCCGCCAGCAAATGGGATTCCGACATTGCAGCGCAATGCATGAAGGAATCAGATATCGTGCTATACCTTTTCAATGGCAGCAAGGAGATATCGATTGATGATTGTGTGAATGTGAACACTTGCGCGGAAGCTGGCGCAGAAAGCAAGCTCCTGTTCGGTGCCAATCTCCGCATGGCTCCGTTCCAGTGGAAGAAGTGCCAAGAGGCCTCCATTCCTAAACTGGAAACAGAGGGCTATAAAGTACCCGCCTTTTTCAATTTCCACGCCGGTCTTGCCCTGAGAACATCCGAGCTGTGTGCTCTGGACAATGGCGCATTGCACTCATCATCCGAGGCCGCTATTGACAGGGCTTTGGAAGAAATAGGAGCCCCGACTACGGAAGAAAACCGCAAACAACTGCTTACAAACATATTGGAAGATTACCTGAGTACTTTCACCAAAGAAAATCAACTTTCAAGAGGAAAAACACTCAGGGATTATACGGAAGAGGCTTTTGGAGAAAAGAGCATCAAATACCCTGAGCTCGAAGAGCTCAGCGGTATACCGACTTTTGTCAAGGCTGCCCGGCGAGAGGTACTTACACGCAAAAAGGAGAGCCTGTTGCGCCGCAATGGTTCCGCCCGCGTGAAGATGGCTCTCGAGGCTGCTCTTGACAGCATGAAAAAAGAACAAGAAGCTCTCCACAACCAGCAAAACTGCAGTGAAGAATACCTCACAGACCTGCACCGCAAGACAGAGGATTTCGAGAAAGAAATTGAACGGGCTCGTGATGAAGTTGACAAGCAGTTCCGCAAAACGGATGAAGATTTGAAAGCTCGTTACAGTGAGAAGCTCATCAATGCCTTGGATGAAAGGCGGAATGAAATTATCTCGCTAACTGCTCAGAAATTTGTCGGTCCATGGGACGCTATTGGTGACTTCAAAAACCCGTGGGCTCCGGCTTCAAACGAGGTTATGTTAGAGTACAATCAGGCCTTAACCGATATTCTGAGAGGTATCCTGCATCAGCTTTGCAAAGTCATAGCCCATGATATATACCAAACAACGGCATACGACTTAGCCTTAAATAAATATAATGAAATTTGCGTTGAATATCATATGCCCACCATCAAGAGCCTCGTCCCGCATATGTACCAGCAGACATATATGGAGAACGCGCCTATTCCCGGATGGGGCGGTGATATCATGGAGATTATCCGGCAGGGCAATTTGGTGGCCATGGTGTTAAAATTCATACCGGGCACGGCCACCGTGTGGGAACGCGCCGAAAAAGCCGTAAATGCGTGCTGGGGAACAATAATCAATGGCATGCACAGAGTTATGTGCGAAAATATTTTCTACCGTTGCTGGGAGCAAGACACTTCACGCCGCGGTCCCCTGCAACAAATGTGGGATGTGCGTGATGCTTTCGTAAATCACTTGTACGAAATGCTGAACGGCAAAAAAGAAAGTCTGAAACGCGCTCACCGAACCGCAATCGAAAGCAAAGAACAGACGGATGCCAGAACCAAGCGTATTTCGGCACTCTACAGCGAAGCTGAAAGCCTGCTGCAACATACAAGAACGCTTGATAACCGTATCGAAAACGAATTAAACAATTAATCCATATGTTAGGAGACTTTTTAAAAGACTTTGAAGAGGGCTGCGCTAAAAAGCTCACTCTGCAAGAGGTAAAAGAACTTGCCCCGGGCACAGCTGTGGTAGCGCTTAAAGATCCGAGTGAGCTGAGCAATGGCGGCTTACCGACGGATATTCGTTTCGGTATCCGAGCAGAAGAAGATGATGTCATCATCCTGCAAAACCCCTTATCAGATGATTGGGATAATCCTTATTTCCAGATAACAGCATTCGACATAGATTTCCTGCAAATGCAGTTTTATCTGTATGGCGAACAGAAGAATAAGGATTTGTCAGCCACGTTGAACCGTGCAAAAGAACGGTTGTATACCGACATCGAAGTGCTTCGCAGCAAGGCGGGTGACGATTTTGTGGATGAATGTATTACCGGTCTGAGCATCGTGGATATATTTGCGCAGTATGATATTTCGTCCGGGCAGCATTGGTGGACCCCGCTTATTGTGGACACCAAGTTCATTATTGAACAAGCCCAAGCTGCTCTGGATAGTGCCATTGCCGAGAAGAAGCAGCAAGGCGAAGCAACAGTTACTCTAGAAACCAGCAGTTATTTGCTGTCGCACTTACCCGCTAGCAAGAAGCCTATTGCTCTGCCGGAAGTAGAGCACCATGGAATCCTGATAGAGCGAGCCAGAGTCATTCACTTTTCAGAAGGGCGAATTCGCACTAACGGTTTCGGGAAATTCCTCGAAACCACCCCCAATTCCGCTCCCGGAGGCCCCGCTGCCGGCTTGGAAGAGCAGATAGAGCTGGCAGGACGCCTCTATACCCGCAATCGTGCGGTGTGGGTATTCTGCACAGAAGGCGTAAAGGGCAGATACTGGGGAACATATAACCTTCTGACCAACAATTGCGAGCACTTCTCCCGCGCTTGCCGCGAGAACCGAAGAGTTTCAGCACAGGTTATCAATCAAACCATTGATGCGATAAATACTATTTTGAGTAATATTTTGCCCCTTATAGGTGCGCTGGTCGTAGGTGTTATAAGTATACTCAAAAAACTTTTCATGCCGCCAATAATTGTAGGGCCGATTGAAAATCGATGTGTCAATTATGAAGAATTAAAGAGAATCTTTGATAACGCCTAAAGTCATGGATATTTCGTTTAGCAAGAAAGGTGTAGACCCCAAGACGGGCATCACGTATTACAGCTGTAATAGGAACATTCAGTTCATGCTGGTAGGGAATGAGGGCGTTGGCAAAACGTCTTTAATGGCCTCAATGTTACATCAGATTAACGCTATGGGGCTTTCCGGTTATTTTTCTCCGATTGGATATACCGGTCAGGCGTTGACAGTTTTATGTCACAACATGACGGCATGTCTACAAAAGACCGGAGACTTTACCGGCGTAAACGGCATTGAGAAAACGGACGATATATATTATTTTGAGTTTGAGTTAAGCGAAGCATCTCGCAATCCTCAGGATAAAAAGCGTTTTCTTTTTCCCGTTAAGATTGCAGATTTACCAGGATTTTGGTACACAGATATTGTACCGGATAGGAGAGGTGAGGTGGAAAATTTGTTAAAAGACTCACAAGTCAGCTTAATCTGCGTCGATGCCCCTTCTCTGATGGAGGGGGACAATAAGCAATTTGCCACCTTCAATGCTCCCGTTAAAATTTCATCTTGGTATCAGAACAATAGTATTCTTCACCAGTTAAAAGATAGAGGTCATAAGGTTATATTCGTTCTCTCTCGCTGCGAAAAATACAGAGATCAACACGAGAAATTGAAAGAGGAGCTTCGAAACTGTGAAGCGTATAAAGGTTTGATTTCAGTCATGCTGAAAATAGGAATCCCCGTGGAGTTGACTTATGTACATACTCTGGGAGGGGTGAGTTTTGACCGTTTCACCAAAGACGAAAGAGGGTACTGGACTGAAGAGTTTAAAATCGACGGCCCCTATAAGCCGGAAAATTGCCATACGCCTCTGCTTCGAGCCTTGCAACATGCCTGCGACAGTGTACTCGAGAAATTAAAAAAACGCAATGCTAAAGCCGGCGTTAAAATAACTAATATGCTGGGCATGACACAACTGGACAACGCGCAGGAGGCTATGGAAACTATCTGTGACAAATTGCGCAAAGACGCTGGGGAGGGTAATCTCCAATACTGGGAATTAGAATCTTAACCTCAAATGAAAATTTACATACAATCAGCGGGAATATATCGGGACTTCAACTGGAAAGTAGCCCCCGGCCGCAGCGAACAGCCATGCGACGCGGCCATCGAGCAATACCGCAGTTTGAGCCCCTTCGCCATCAAATTGGCAATGGTGGCGGCGACCATGCCTGACGGGAGCTACAGACTGATTATCCGCTCCTTGTATGTCCGAGATAGGAAAGATAAGATCAATAGGCCCATATACCTGAATCTCTGTATCGAAGGTCTTAGCGAACAACAACTCCGCGCTTTGGCATGCTCGTATCTTCGCGATATACCGCAAGATGGACGGCATTACTGGCCTTTAATAACAGAGCATTACAGTGTTAGTGAAGATGACTTCACCATGGATTGGCCGGCACTACAAACGGCAGTTGAGCAAGCAGCAGCAGCCCCCGTGGCCGACAATACCACGGCTGAGGAAATGACGTTCGCGTCGGTAAACGATGCGGAAGAACACCTTCGCTCTCACAAATTATCAGCAGCCGGCGTTGTTCTCTTTGCCCAGCAGAAAGAAAACGAGGCAGCACCGCAATTGAAAGTGAGCGGAAGTCAAACAGCGGGCTCTACCCACAAGGCCACCGGACTCGCACGAGGAATCACGGCCATGTCCATCGGTGCAGTGCTCATGTTATTATTGGTATGGGCGCTTATCCCCGGCTACGGCAAAGACCAGCCTTCCTTGGCTACTCTTTTACAAACTGCAGATGGGCGAAAACTCGAGTGCAAAGACCAACAGGCGTTGCACAGTAATAAAGCTACTGTTGCCCCTTCAGGCGCCCCACAACAGCTACCTCAATTACCGGCAGCCGATGAGCGCAAACTCCGAGGCAATGACCATCAGGCATTGCACAGAAAAAAAGAAAGCTGACACTCAATTAATAGAAGGAGAATCAGGATGACAACTCGAAAAATTTATATACAATCCGCGGGAATATATCGGGATTTTAACTGGAAATGCGCAGGCGATAACGGGGCATATACCCAAGCCAGCCCCGGACCCGAAGGCATGCAGGCCTACCGCTCATTGTCCAATGCCCAGAGCAAAGCGGCGGTATGCCGCATTCTCTGTGCGGATGGCTCATATTGTGCCGTGGCCCGCAATCTGTACGTACCCGACAAATGGGATTATGTCAAACGCCCCATTTATTTGAACATCTGTATCAGCGGCATTTCTAATCAAGAAGCGCGTGCCTTTGAAACAGCCTTCCACCAAAATGTCGCCAACAAAGAGAGGCGAGATTGGCCGGCCATTACCCGGCATTATCTGACGGCCGAGGAGGATTTCGACATGGACTGGGCGGGACTCCACGAATCACTTGACGAGATACTAAAAACGCCGGGGAACCCTGAATTTTCACTGAGTGATGAGCTCCGTTATGAGGAGGAAGCTCCCCCCTCACCCACAATGAGTGCGATAATCAAAGCAGGAGCAAAGGCCATCCTCCACACCTCTATGGCATACCTAATAAGCAAGATAGATAAACTCACAAACAAGTAACAACCTTGGGCGAAACTCAAACAAGAGTGCCGGAAGGAGCACTTTTCAACGGAGGGCTACTGGCGGATGCAGCTCTGGGCAGCGGCAGTGGCCACAGCTTAGCACAGCAGCTGGCGGAGTATATCAACACGCCCAATACAACGGTGTACGACAAGGCCATCGATAGCCTGTACCTCAGCACGCACACCGGTGGCTCTCAGTTGCACCATTTGGTGGATGGGCAGCATGATATTTTCGGCGCGTTTGAGGCAGCGGCCAAAGTCCTGCCCGATGATAGCTTGTGGCAAGAGGTGATGGGCACGGCGCAGCATCTGGGAAAAGATTTATTCTCTGTATCAGGTCTACCGGTAGTGTCACTGCGCCCGGATCAGTTCAGTGGCATGAGCAGCTGGCTGAACGAGCACCTGCACATATCAAAACGCTGGCTGGGTGATTTGCTGCAAATTAATGGGCTGGAGCTTTTCAGCGGTGTGCTCTCCGTGGTGGCCGTGGTGATTGGCTGCAAACAGGCAGATATGCAGCAACTGGCTGAGCTGAGCGCGGCCAGCGGGCTGTCAGGTATTCTTACCGCTAACCCCATCGGCATGTGCGCCGCTGCCGTCGCGCTGGCCATGGCATGGAAGCACTGTCGCTCCCCCAAGGAGCTTGGGCGTAGCCTGCTGGTGGGCGGCGGCTCAGCCGGGGCTGCTATGGCGGTCGGCACAGCCTTCGCAGCCTTAGGACTAGGCTCAGGATTACTACCAGCTCTGGGCGGTGTATTGCTCAGCGTCGTGGTGGGCTTTTACACGCGCCGCTTCTTGGTAAAGCGCTTATACGGAACCGAACCTGCGACGACACCAAGCACCGCACCGTCACCCCCACTCCTGCAATGGGAGGTTCCGGAGCTTACGCCCGTGCAAGTTGATGTATGGCGGGCCATGTTGACATACCCCTACCCCATGAGCTCAGAGGTTCAGCAAATGCTTCGCAATGCGCTGAAATAACGCGTTCCCCCCTGTATTCGCAGAGCGCTGGTCTATTTAGCGAGTTAGGGCTGATAAACCGGGCGGAAGGAGGATGGTAGAAAACGGGGGCCGCTTAATTTATATATGCTGCCACTTGCAAAAGTTTGCGGGGTGTGGTATAAGATAGGCATACATGAGAACGCCCGATTTAAGAACTTTTCTTGGCTGGCATCGGCCGGCCATTGAGCTGGTTGCAGAGAAACTATACAGCCTCTTAAACTCAGAGGATAAGCAAACAGCCGCCCAATATCGCCGAGCCACCTTAGTTGTGCCAACGAGCGAAAGCGGCCGCCGCCTGCGTGAATATATGGCTGAGCTCGCCCTAAGGGATACCGGCAGGCCCATTCTCATGCCCAAGATTACTCTGGCGGGGCACCTGATACCTACCGCGGAAGAAAAGGCCGCCACGGAAACAGAAACGCTGGCGGCGTGGCTGCACATTCTCAACACCGCAAACGCGGATACCCTCAATCAATACGCCCCCCTCATCCCACGCCGCCCTGAAGCCCAATGTGAGCGCTGGGCAGTAGCCGTAGCACACAAGCTCATATCGCTGAGAGCACGCCTTGAAAAAGAGGAAGTTACCTATGATACAGTAACTGGGCAACTGGCAAAGCGAGAGCAAATCATTACCAACAAGCTCAACGCTCTCCCGGAAGATGCTGAAACGGAGAGACGTAATCTGACCGCTAAGCGCCAAGTCATGAAAAATGAACAGCTGCGGTGGCGCACGCTGGGCCAGCTGTTTGCCCATGTAGATAAAGTCATCACCCAGCTTTTCCCTCATAAGATACCGGCGGAACAATACCGTGCCGGGCAAGTTGCCAATCCCACATGGCAAGGACAAAGGAGCACAGTCATTCTCGCTTGCATTCCGGAACTTTCTCCCCAGTTAGAGCGATACCTCAATAACCTGCACGGTACAGAAGGCGGCAGGGTCGAGGTGTGGATTCATGCCCCCGAAAACGAAAAGCAGAATTTTGATGCTATCGGGCGGCCGCAAGAAGCCGCTTGGTTCAACCGGGAAATTGACATTCCGCGAGCCTTTGTTTATACCGGAGAAACGCAGGAAGACATTGATAACAGAGCCTCCACCATTCACTTGGTAGATGATGATGAGATGCTGGCAGCGGAAGCTCTCCGCTTGGCAGCAGGCTGTGATTCACGAAACGTCGTTCTATCCGTATGTGATGATGAATTTGCCCCGGCTATCCTGAACACCTTTGCCGCGGCGGGGTGGAAGCTCAATATCCCGGAAGGCCGTAATGCACAAAATACTGACACCGGGCGTTTAGCGGCACAGCTGGCGGATGCCTGCGAGGCACGCGTACAGCTACCTACTTGGAACGATGAAACCGGCGAGCTGGCCAACAATGGCACCCAAGGGCTGGACGCCTTCATGGCCCTGCTCAGCAACACGGCTCTTCAGCAGGCCTTGGCCAAAAACCCGGCTGAGCTTCTCGGCTTGCAGAAACACATAGAAAGCCTCCGCATGTTACTGCTTCCCGGCAGTGAGAAAGCCTTGCTGCAAATGCTGAAGGAATTCCCTCGCGTGGATGATGGGTACAAATCCATTACGAGGCTCAAAGCGAACCAGAGCTCAGCCTATTACGACTTCGCGGAAGCTGTCTCCGAGCTTCTTAATGACTTGGAGAACGAGCATACCATCTCCCCGGCCCTCAGTGAGCTGGCAAAGAAACTGGAAAAACGCCTCACCTCAGGCTGCGGCAAGCTTTTAGCCTCTTCCCTTGCCGGCCAGCTGAAAACCTGCGCAGATTTACACGCTTATTTGCCTTCCCAGCGCTACACCATCGAACTGCTCCGCCGCAGAGTGGAAGATGGGCTCATCTCGCCCGTCTTTGCGGAGCGCACCCGCACCGTAGGAGACCTACTGGGCTGGAAAGAGCTCCCCTACACCCGTGGGAAACGCGTTATCCTGACCGCCATGCATGATGGGTGCATCCCTGAGCCTGTGCAGGAGGATGATTTCCTGCCGGAGTCTCTTTGTGAGGAGCTGGGAATCCGCCATGAAAAGTTCCGCATAGCGCGTGACAGCTACTTGCTGACAGCCCTTCTGGCCAGCAGACAGCGAGAAGACGAACGGGTGGACTTCGTCCTAGCCCGCCAAAAGAAAGATGGTTCCGTGCTGGCGCCCTCCTCCCTGCTCATGCGTTGTGGCGATTCTCTGCCCAAGAGAGCCCGCGCCCTGTTTGCCGAGAGCAAAACCCCTAGGCTATTACCCACAGCAGCCCCCTGCCCCCTCCGGCGAGCAGAAGGCTGTAAAAAGGTGGTAACACAGGGTGAACTGGAAGACATCAGCATGATTGCCCCCGGCAGGAAGAATCCCTTCACCGAGCGGCATAAAGATAATGAGGGGAATCTCTACCAGAAGAGCTACTCGCCGTCATCGCTTTCCACGTTCCTGCAGTGTCCGCTCAGTTTCTGGATTAAGAACCTGTTCTACATCGACTTAGGAAACTGCTATAAGGAAAACAAGGGAGAGCTGGAAAGCAATGAATACGGCACCGTCATGCATGCCGTGCTGGATAAGCTGGTGGAACAGTTCCCGGATGAAGAGACCCTGCACCGGGCGTGCCCGGCCGCCGCGGAAGATGCTACCGCCGGTATAGAACATATGCTGGCCGCCGGTAGAACGATAGCCGAGGCAGAATGGCAAGCCGTGTACAACAGCACCACCACAAGAAACAAGCAAGCTCTCGCCATGGAAGTGCAGCTGCAAGCCATTCACCGCACACTGAAAGCATTTGTTGATCAGCACATAAAAGACCTAGCCGACGGCTGGTACAATGTCGCAAGAGAATACACCTTCACCCCCACGATGGAGCTGCCTAATCATGAAATCGCCCGCTTCTCCATGAATGCGGACCGAATCGACCGCAACCGAGATGGACGCTGGCGTATCATTGACTACAAAACGTCCACCTCAGAAAAGAAGCCGCACAAGATTCACTTGGATGAGCTGGAAGACGCGGAGGATTCCCTCTTCTGTAAGTTCATGAATGTGCAAGGCTATGAGTTCGGCACCGTATCATTCGGTAAGAAAATGTACCGTTGGAACGATGTACAGCTTCCGCTCTACGCCTATGGACTTCGCCACCCCTCTGCAGAAGACCGTGAGAAATTAGGCATCCCGGCCGGGGAAGACATGTCCGCAGTGGTACCGGATTTGCTGTATTACAATCTCCAAAGCAAGACAGAGAAACTAAAGCCATTCCCACTTGTAGAAAAGGGAGAAGTCATAACGATATCAAATCGAATAAAAGAAGTGCCGGAAGCAGAAGAACTGTTCAGCTCGGCCATGAAAACGGTCAAAGCCGCCATCGGCATGATTCGGGCCGGCAAGTGCCTCTTCTCAGCAGAATCCCTGGAGTACAAGAACAAGCCATACTCAGCCATCGTCAAACCGGGCACAAACACGGCACGCTTCGGTGCACTCACGCTGCAAAGTGACCCACGCCAATTATTTAATCTGCCCGCGCTCCAAAAATAATCCCAAGCCCGACTTGTTCCAATGATGAATCAGGAAAAACAAAGCACTTCTTCCACCGCGGCGGAGTTTCACGTTACGAGCAATCGTATCGCCGCTTCTGCCGGTACGGGCAAAACATACCAACTGGCCTCTCGTTATATCACCTTGTTGCTTCTCGGTGCCAAGCCGGAAGAAATCATTGCGCTCACCTTCACCCGCAAAGCTGCCGGCGAGTTCCGCAATCGTATTCTGCATGCTCTAGCGGAAGGTGCTGATGACAAGCGTGATAAAAAAACAGGCCGCAATGAACTTGCCGTCCGTGTGTGGGACGTCCTGAGCGGCCTTTCCGTGGTTCCCACAGAATACGGCCCATGGGATGTAGTACCGGCCTCCAACCCCATTCCCCTGCTGCCGGTCACAGAGGCCATCGTGCGGCTGGCGGCGGAATCCCGCCAATACCCGGAAGAGCTTTACAATGGCAGCGAAGAGTTGCAGGCTTATTATCAGCTTAAGCCTGCAACAGCTGCCACCTTTGCGGATTTGCTGAAGGATATGGTCACCGTACTCAGCAAACTCCAGCTTTCAACGATTGACAGCTTCTTCTCCACCTTGGTATCAACCAACAGCTTGGAGCTGGGGATGAACAATGTCACTCCGGTAGATCCAACGGAAGAAGCTAACATCCGCACCCAAGACGTCCTGCGTTATCTGGATAGCAAAAATAAGGATGAAGGCTCCCGCGCAGACTTCCTAGCCATGTTCAGCCATATCACGGGAGGCGTGGGGAATACCACACAATCCCGGATTGAAGCAGACGTAAAAGCATTCTTGCACCTCTACCGGGAACTACCTCACACTCAATGGGGTAACATCGACTCCTTCCGGGGCGGTAAAAACTTCCGCCTAGCTACGGATGAAGAAATGGAAACATACCGCAATGCAGCGGCGGAACTCAATGAGTTACTTCAGAGTTACGGAAGCGAGCTACTGAACGCAAATGCGTTCAAACAATTCAAGGCGCTGGCAAATGGTGCCTTGGAGCTCAAACGTGAGTCCAAGGCAGTCATGAAGAATGTACCGGAAAGCTCCAACAGTCAGGATCCCCTCAGCCGCATCGCGCGGCTGGCAAACACCCTGCTAGAGCTCGCAGTCCCCTTCAACCTTCGCAACGCCGCCGATCGCAGCGCTAATCTGCAAACACTCATTGCAGGGTATGCGAAAATCTATGACACCCGCATGAAAGCGGAAGGGCGCCTTACCTTCAATGATATTTCACGCATGGCACAGGAGCTCATGCTCCGAGATGAGGCGGATGAACACCTGCTGCGCCACCACATTGCTTACCGCATGGGAGGCAAGCTGGCGCACTGGATGCTGGATGAGTTCCAAGACACGTCCGAATCTCAGTTCAGCACGCTCACACCGCTGCTCCAACCCATCGCGGAAGAGGCAGGCGGCAACACCTTCGACTTCTCGGAAGAACGCTGGACGGCAGCCATGCCGCCGGAGTTGAAAGACAAAATCACGCATGGCCGCCGGCACGCCGTAGCCAGAGAGAGCATGTTCATCGTGGGAGATACAAAACAGAGCATCTATGGTTTCCGTACCGGCAAGACGGATGTTTTTGAGCGCCTCGCCAGTGAGGAGCCTTGGAAAACACCACTGCAACCCTCCCCCTTGCAGCGCAGTTTCCGTTCCTCGCCCGTCATCATGGATTTCACGAACCAACTTTTCACAGCGTTGGAAAAAGTGGAATGCCCTGAAATAGCGGCGGATGGCTGCATTGAGACGGCCCCGGTTACGTTCTCCGCAGATTTCACCAAGCACAGCTCGGCAAAAAATATACCGGGCTATGTGGAAATGTGCTTCGTTCCCCCGCCTGATAAAAATGAGGAGGAGGACGCCAGCATGAAAACGCGGATTTTTGATAAAATCGTGGACGTACTGAAAAAGCTCACCGTTAATGAGGAATCCCCCAAAAACGGCATGAGCATTGCCATTCTGGTACGTTCAAACGGCGAAGCCGATGAAGTACAGAACCATCTTCGCGATGCGTTGCCCCTTCTCCCCACTGTACTGGTTAAGGACAGTCTGGCCGCCGTAGCCTGCCCCATGGGCGAGATGCTGCTTTATTTCTTCAAATGGCTGTTACACCCCGGTGATGAAGCAGCGCTCAGCGTGGCAAGGGCCTCATTCCTCGGGGAACATATCGGGTGGGATACGGCAATTTCCCATGCCGAATGGTTGCAAGAGCTGCAAAATATCGGCTTCCTCGGAGTGGTGCACAAGCTGCTGACCACCTTACCGGATGAGGATGCGGATAGTAACCAAGCCATTATCCGTTGCTGGGAGAATGAAGCGCTCTCATTTGACACAAGCGGCGGTTCACTGGCGGATTGGGTGCTGCACATGAAAAACCTTAGTGTTCAGTCAGCAGGGGCAGCCGGAGCCGTTCAGATTATGACCATGCACAAGAGTAAGGGTCTGGAGTTTGATGCTGTCATCCTGCCCTATATCGGCGTGAAGTCTACGGATTCCGTGTCTGACATCAAATACTTCATTTCCGAAGACAATCAATCCTTCCTCCTTCCCCCCGGTGGTAAAGATGATTGGGGGCATTACGGCAGCACCTTCACAGATTTGGCCACCCAATGGCAACACCAACAACGCAAGGAGGCCTACAACCTGCTGTATGTGGCCATCACTCGCGCCAAATACGCCAATTACATCATCTGCCACGGTGCACGGCTGCTAGAACTGAAGAAAGATAAGAAAACAGGCGCCATTACACCGGACTGGAAAGCCCCGGCACGTTCCGTGGGCGGCCTTCTTCGCCAGGCCTGCGCCCTGATGAAGCCCGAGGAGCAGCTCTCGCTTGGCACCCTTACCGAAGAGCAAACATTCCCCCTCATGGGTGACGCGCAGTGGTACGAATCCATGGAGAATAAAACCGTTTCCTCCCCGGAAGCTGCCGCCCCGCCGGAGCTGGGTGTCGGTATCCCCCGGCGCCAGCGCGTGAATCCCTCCGCACTGGCAAGCGCGGAGGATAAAAAGCCGAGGTCAGCAGAGGATAAGCCTTCTCGCACCTCCTCCTCCACCTCTCCCGCCGGTGGAGGAGCAGACTTCGGCACAGCTGTTCACGAAGCGTGGGAACAAGTGGAATGGCTCACCGGAGAGGCCTCACCCTTCTCCACCCCGCAAAGCAATGCACAGGCTGTGGTGCACAGGGCCTTGCTGCAGGCAGATGTCGCGGCACTCTTCACCCGCCAACCGGGACAAGTGGCGTACAATGAACAATCCGTAGAAGCCATTAACGACAACAACGAATGGGTATCCGCCGTTATTGACCGCCTCGTGCTCACGCATGATGACGCCGGCCAAGTGGTGGCCGCCCACATCATTGACTTCAAAACCAACCGCTCCGGCCCCCGCGATGGCTACAGCGTTTTTGAAGAATGGCTTATGGAGCACTATGCCGGGCAAATGCTCGGCTACAGAGAGCTCATCAACGCCGCCTTCAACCTCCCGAATCAGGCTATCACCTTATCCCTTATCTCCTGCCCAAATGAAGGCACAGCCCAGGTGCTCACCTATACGGAGAAAACGCTGCAAGAGCGTCCACGGCAATAAACAGACCTTCAAAAATGAAGAACGCCGCTGCTCGTACCACGAAGCAGCGGCGTTTGTGTCAACTGTAAAAAAGAGCTTCTTACTTGCGACGGCGGCGTGCAGCCAGACCAGCCAAGGCCAACAGACTCAGTGTAGCCGTGGTGGGCTCGGGAACGGAAGGAGAAGGCTCAGGATCCGGAGTAATAGTATCCGGGTCAACCTCAGCTAAACTCACGGCCTCAGCTACGCTCTCATTGAAGAACACCAAGCCACCATAGGTAGAAGAAGTTCCGGAACCCAACAGGTCGCAAGTGTCATCAATGGCGTAGGCAGTGTAGTTTCCATTGGTAAATTTACCGACAATGGAAATCCCATTCGTATTATACCACTCGGCAAAATCATTACCAGCTTGTGTTTGAGGATGGAACATAAGAACCATGTATTCGGCCTCGGTCGGGCCGCCCAGATTCATAGTATATGTGAAATCAAGGTAAAGTGTGTCACCCTCCTTAATCCTTACTGCGGGATCATCCGCCGTTTTAGAAACGTCCTCCAGCGTAATATGTTCACTGTACTTATTATCCAGATTTATGCCCCAAACAATCATACCCTTCGTAATATCGAAAGGAGGCTCGACCTGCGGTTTGTCATTGATGTTGTACACTACAACCTTGCCGGTTTCCGAGTTGATAAGAGTTGCGCCGGGGGCAATCACCTCGGAGAAAACAGGCGATTCTATATACTCAACATGCGGCCTCAAGGTTACGTCCGCATAGCTCGTAGCAGCACTCAAAGAGAGCGCAGCCACTGCAAGAATTGACAGAGTCTTTTTCATTGTATATTAACAGTTAGTAATGTTTGACACGAAAGGAAAGAAAACCGAAGCGAACGAGTATCCCCCTCCTGACTGATAGGATATTAACAAAACGAAGTTGGCAGGTCAAGCGCAAATATGCTAAAAATTAGTTTTTTTTTCGGCAGCGGGGTATTCCTCGCGCTGGGGCGCAGTTATATGCCCACACGGAATGAGAGAACCAAGCGGGCATAGAAGCCAGCTTATAGGCAGTAAAGCAAGCGGAAGCAGAGGGTAAGACGAAAAAAATGCAAGGAAAAGTGAAATTTGTCTTTACAAACGGTCACAAAGGAGTATAATGCGCGTCCCGACGCAAATGCTTCGCGACCGAAAATCTTAATAACACACAACCAAACCAGAGATCATGAAAGTTCTTTCCTCACTCGCCTCCATGAAGCGCCGTCACGCTGATTGCCAGATCGTGAAGCGTAAGGGCACGCTCTACGTCATCTGCAAGAGCAACCCGAAGTTCAAGGCTCGTCAGGGCACGACTGCCGGCACGCGCCTGAGCAAGAAGGGTGTTAAGTAAACCCGCGCGGGTATAACCGCACGCAGAAAAAGGAGACCGGTGTGTTAATGAACCCCGGTCCTTTTTTCTTTTTCCCCCTTGCCCCGCCTCAGCAGCACCATGGAAAACACCGTCCGCACAGAAATCTTCCCCATCGGCGAGTTCACCTTTGATAGTGGTGAAACCCTGCCGGATATGCAGCTGGCCTACGAGACTTATGGCACGCTGTCACCGGATAAGAATAATGCCATCCTCCTCTTCCACGCTCTCACCGGCAGCCACCACGCCCACGGGTACAACGATGATGTACCGGAGGCCGGCAGCTTCTGGCAGCCGGAGTACTACGAAGGGTGGTGGGACCGCATGCTGGGCCCGGGTAAGCCGCTGGATACGGACAAGTACTTCATCGTCTGTATCAATTTCCTCGGCAGCTGCTATGGCTCCAGCGGCCCTGCCAGCATCGCGCCAGACGGCGAGCCGTGGGGCAGCCGCTTCCCCATGGTGAATGCGAATGATCAGGCCCGTGCACAGATTAAACTGTTTGACCACTTGGGGATAGACCGCTTCGTACTGGTGGGGCCGAGCGTGGGCGGCATGCTCTCGCTGGCTTTTGCGAACCTGTACCCGGAGCGCATCAAGAGCATTATCATCATCGGAGCGAACTACAAGCCTACTATCGCGCACCAGCTGAGTAGTTTCGAGCAGTTCTGCGCCATTGAAATGGATGAGAAGTACCGCGAAGGGCGTTACCCGCTGAATGACCCTCCCCTTCGCGGCGTGGCTCTTGCACGCATTATCTGCCACAAGCACTTCATCTACCAGCGAGGGCTGGCCAAGCGCGCCCGCAAAGGCTGCTCCCCGGACCGCAAAGGACTGCTCACTTGGTATACCCCCGCCCGCAGTACGGAAAGCTACATGCTGCACCAAGGCACCAAGTTTGCCAAGCGTTTTGATGCGAATGCGTACATCCGTATCATTAACATGTGGACCTCCTTTGATTTGGAGGCCATCACCGGGCGCAGCACGGATGAATGCTTCCGCCGCTACGCGGAATACGGCATCCCCTTTATCCTCTTCTCCATTGATACGGACTGCTGCTTTAGCGCACGCGAAATTTCCTTATTCCACCGCCGCCTCGTGAAGAACGGCGTGCAGGCTGAGTACAGGTGCATCAAATCCGCTAAGGGGCATGATTCCTTCCTTCTGGAGCCTGAGCTGTATGAAGAAGGCGTCAAGGCCTACCTTGGCCGGAACTAAAGCATTATTTTTAACATCATACATTCCGCGCGGAAGCACTCCTGCTCCGCGCGGATTCTTTTTTATATCAGGTAAAAAAGTCCCCCATTCTATTACGGTAAAAACCTGTTTTTTAAGAAAAAAATGCATTTACCGCTTGCAACGGCGTGGTGTTCATGGTATACATAAGAAGTCAACACAACGCATATAGCATGAAAATTCAACTTAACAGACAGAAAAAAGGGTTCACCCTGATTGAGCTTATGGTGGTTATCGCCATTCTTGCCTCTCTGGCAGCGGTGGGTTATGGCCCCATCATGGAACACATGAACGACGGTGACCGCCAGCAGGCTAGCTCCAACCTGGGCCAGCTGCAGAAGATGCTCTTCACCTTCCGTCAGGAGAACGGCCAGTATCCCTGTGATGCTACCGCTGAGAACCTCCGCACAGAGCACGCAGATTTGGACTTCGGTGAACTCACCGGTGCTAAGTCCAACGCCTACCTGCGCCAGCTCTTCTACGGCAGCAGCTCCTCCGAGACGACCTTCTTCGCCAAGCACGCCGGCACCCGTGAGCCCGATGGCCGTATCGCTAATGGCCAGTGCCTTGCCCGTGGCGAAAATGCTTTCGCCTACGTGCTCCGCAAGGAAAGCAGCAATGCTGAGGACGCTCCCGGTCTCCGCTCCGTGGCTGATACCCCCAGCGGCGTACCGCTCGCTTTTTCCTGCGTGCCCTCCACCGCTAACCCCATCCCCGGTGACAAGCTTTACTTCAACCGCGACCTTTTCTACGCTCACGCCTTCATGGTACGCATCGACGGTTCTACCGTTGACCTGAAGGACAAGCTGACCGAGAATGCCGAGGACGAATCCCGCAGCGTATTCACTGATAGCTACTCTCCCTTCCCTGAGAGCCGCCGTGGTAACGCTACAGCCCCGAACTACGTCATTGTGACTCCCGAGCTGTAAAGCCCCCCTTACACCATTCATCAAAAACGCGCAGAGAGACTTCTCTGCGCGTTTTTTATATGCGGCTTAATCATCCTCGCAAGAACAAGGCGGCGGGTATTCCGCCGTCTCTCAGAAGCACACAAGAAGCTACTCCCCTCCCCTGTATTCCACGTGCTCTATGCCTGTTCTGTCCCCTTACCAGCCAGAAGGGCATAAGGGATAGCAAGCCTCATCTAAAGGCTCAGGAAAGGGCGCAGAATCGTCATAAAAAAGCAGAGCTCCGAAAGAGGGAGCTCTGCTTTATTTTCAGGTGGTAGAAAAGCGCTTAATTCTGCCAGCCACCACCCAGCTGCGTGTACAGAGTGGGAATGCAGGCGGCATACTGATAACGGTAAGAAGCCAGCTGCTTCTGAGCCGGGAAGAGGCGCAGCTGGTTATCCAGCACCTCGAAGTAGGCGGAATAACCCGCTGAATAACGATCCTTAGCGAGGTTCACGCTCTGCTCATAAGCGGCCACAGCGGCCTCCTGACGAGCAATGGCTTCACGAAGCTTCTCACGCTGCACCAGAGTGGTGGCCACCTCAGCCATGGCACTCAGCACCGTCTGCTCATATTCAGCCTTAGCGGCAAGGAAAGCCTCACGGCGGGCATTTTCCGTGGCACTGAGACGGCCGGCCTGGAAGAGAGGACCGGTAAGGTTAGCACCGATTCCCCAGCCGTGCCTGCGGCCGAAGACGGAATGGCGCAAATCAGAGGAGGCATAACCGGCGGCACCGGTAAGGCTAATGGAGGGGAAGTAGCTGGCGATTGCCACGCCTACATCAGCATTTGCGGCGCGCATGGCCTGCTCCTTGGCGCGGATATCCGGTCGGCGGGAAAGGACATCTGCCGGGATGCCGGGAGCCACACGGGAGGCATTCATATAGGAGCGCAGAGAGCCACAGCGGGCAATACGGCCGGGCATACGACCGGCCAGCACGGAAAGCGAGTTCTCCAGCGCAGCAATCTGCATTTCCAAAGCAGGAGCCTCAGCCTGAGCAGAGGCGAGAGCGGCCTGAGCGCTAGCCACCTGCAAGCGGTCTACCACACCTTCCTGCAGCTGGTCGTTGAAGAGCTTCAGCGTATCGCTGTAGGACTCCACGCTATTGCGAGTAATACGCAACTGCTCATCCAGCATGATAAGCTGGAGATAACCAGTAGCCACTTGGCGCATCAGGGAAATGCGGAGGTTATTAAGCTGCTCTTGGGCTTCCTGAGCGGAGGCCTCTGCGCCTTCCACCTCACGGCGAGTCTTACCCCAAATATCAATCTCCCAGCTAGCGCTCAGCGCTGCAGAGCCAGGGTTCGTGGTAACACTGCCGGTATTCGTGATGTTGGCACCGCCGGCAGAGTTCATACCCTTGGAGGTAGAAGCACTGTACCCAAACCAAGGGAAGATGGGCGCACGAGCTACGGTGACATACTGGCGAGCAACTTCCACATTATGCTGAAGGGAAACGAGATCACGGTTATTATTGAAAACATCCGCCAGCAGGGCCTGAAGGTTGCGGTCTTTCATGACAGCCTGCCAAGGCAGGTCCGCCATATTACCATCACCTACACCGGCTCCGCGGAATACGGCAGGTACTTCCATCTGCGGTTTTTCCCAGCTCGGGCCGAGTGTACAGGCCGTAGTGAGCACCACAGCACCGGCAAGGGTCATTAATGCGCTTTTTCTCATATTTTATTATGGGGGATTAAGAGTTAAGAAAAGAAGTTTAGAAAGTTTAGATTACATCATTTTCATGCTCCACGAGGTAGCGGCGGGCGCCTTCCTCATCCGGATCCTCAGCAAGAGTCTTCTTCTTGAAGGTAATGCGGAAGAGTCGCATGATGAAGACATAGGAACAGGGAATGAGGAACACACCCACAAGAGTGGCCACCGTCATACCAGCCACCACCACCACGCCGATGGCGTTTCGGGCCAAGGCACCGGAACCACTGGAAAGCAGGAGCGGTACGCAGCCCAGAATGAAGGCAAAGGAAGTCATGATAATGGGACGCAGGCGCAGGCGTGCAGCCGTGAGAGTAGACTCCATCAGGCTCTTGCCACGCTCCATTTCAAGATTAGCAAACTCCACGATAAGAATGGCATTCTTAGCGGCAAGACCCACCAGCATGATGAGGCCCACCTGAGCATACAGCGTAAGGTCAAGCTCCCAGACATAGAGGCCCATGTAGGCACCAAGCACGGCGATGGGCACCGTCATGAACACAGAGATGGGCAGCGTCCACTTCTCATACAGAGCCACGAGAATAAGGAAGGCAAAGAAGCCGGACATGAGGAAAATAGTGCCAAGGCCGGTACTGTTACGCACCTTGTTTTCCTGGAAGGACATATCCTGATAGTCCATGCCCACCTTGGTCTTATCCATCGTTTCCTCGAAAACTTCCTCCATGGCAACCATGAGCTGCTGGGTGGATACACCGGGACGAGGCATGACATTGAGCTTAGCCGCGTTATAACCGTTGTGGTGCATCACGAACTCAGTATCAGCGATTTCGGAAATACTCACGATAGCATCCAGCGGCACACGCTCGCCGCGATTGTTAATCACGAAGAAGCCCTTCATCTGGTCCAGACTGACGCGGTCCTCACCGCGAGCCTGCATAAACACCTGCCACTGCTGGCCGAAGGCATTAAAGAAGTTCACGAAGGATGAACCATAGTAGGAGGCCAGCACACCGTAAGCATCACTAATATTGACGCCGAACTTCTGGCACTTGGCGCGATCCAGCGAGATGTGGCGCTGGGGAACATCCGCCATCATCATATCACGACACAGAGCCACCTCTTTGCGGGCCGCAGCGGCCTGATTAAATTTCTGCACCTGCTGGTACAGGAACTCCACGCCCTGGCCTTCCAAGTCCGTCAGCACCATGGTAACACCATTTGCCGTACCTACGCCGGGAATTGCCGGGGGAATGAGCACCATGCTGATGCCATCAAGACCGGCCTGTGCACAGCGGGCACTCAGGCGCTTCTGCACCTCCTCAGCGCTTTCCTCGCGCTCACTCCAATCCTTCAGCTGTACGAAGGCAATGGCGGCACCGGGAGTCTGCACCATGTTCAGGATATTGATGCCGACCACAGCGGTGAGGTTCTTAATAGCGGGATCAGGATTATCAGCGGGACCGCCAAGGGCATCCTCAAAGCGCTGAGCCTGAACCATGGCACGCTGCAGGGATGTCTCAGGCTTCATGACAAGTGCTGCCAGCAGGAAGCCCTGGTCTTCATCCGGAAGGAAGGCGCCGGGCACTTCATCACTCACAGGCTTAATAGCTACCCAGAAGAGCAGCAGCAAAGGCATGGAGATGATAAGCTTGCGGGCCAGACCACCGCAGATGCGGGTGTAAACACTGGCCGTGCAATCATAGCACTTGTTGAACAAACGGAAGAAGGGCTTAGCAATGCCGTGATTGAGTTTGAACACAATGCGGCGCAGCACATTCTTGGGCATTGTATTATTCTCCTCCTTGCTCTTGAGCATAAGTGCGCAGAGTGCGGGAGAGAGAGTAAGAGCATTGAATGCCGATATGAGCATCGAGATAGCAATGGTGATGGCAAACTGCTTAAAGAGCGTACCGGTAATACCTTCCAGCATCAGTGAGGGAAGGAACACGGCAGCCAGCACCAAAGCAATGGCGATTACCGGGCCACTCACTTCCTGCATGGCAGCAAAGGAGGCCATGCGGGGGTTCAACCCCTTCTCAATGTGGTGCTGCACAGCTTCCACCACCACGATGGCGTCATCCACCACCAGACCGATAGCAAGCACCATACCCAGCAAGGAGATAGTGTTCAGCGTGAAGCCCAGCAAGGGGAACACACAGAAGGTGGAAATAAGGGACACCGGCACTGCGATGAGCGGAATGGCCGTAGCGCGCCAGCTCTGCAGGAAAAGGAACACCACCAGAGCCACCAGCACGATAGCCTCAATGAAGGTCTGCTTAATCTCCTCAATGGAGTAACGCACAGAGGTGGTCGTATCCAGCGATACGTTGCCCTCGATGCCCGGAGGAAGGGCCTTACTCGCCAATAGGGCACTCACGCGGTCCACCGTCTCAATAGCATTCGAGCCGGGGGACTGGAAAATCACCACACTGGCAGCCGGGCGACGATTCAAACGGCCGGTGACGGAATAGTCCGCCGAGCCGAGCTCAATGGTGGCGATATCCTTCAGGTACACCACTTCATCACCGCGCTGGCGCACAATAATCTGCTCAAATTGCTCGGGGGTGGAGAGGCGGCCCTCCGTGCGGATAGTGATGGTGCATTCCTGACCATCGGGCACAGGGTCAGCGCCCACCTTACCGCCGGGGTTCGTGACGTTCTGCTGGCGGATAGCGCCCTGCACCTCGTTAACAGAAATACCGAAGTGAGACATCTTCACCGTGTTCAGCCAGATGCGGATAGCATAACGGCCGGCACCATACACCGTCACCTCACCCACGCCGGGTACGCGCTTAATCTCATCCAAAAGCTTAACCTGAGCGTAGTTAGCGAGGTCCACGGAATCATAGGAGCCATCCGGGGAGGTAAGTGAATAGAGCATCAACGGCAAACCGGGCTGCTGGCGAATAGTGATGCCTGAGTTCAGCACTTCCGTGGGCACCTGAGACTGAGCCTGACCGTAGCGCATGTTGGTAAGCACTTGGTCCAAGTCCGTATCAGAGCCGGGCTCGAACACAATCTGGAGGTTATAAACACCGTTATTCGAGGAAACGGATGTCATGTAATCCATGTGATTCACGCCATTCATCTGGCGCTCAATGGGCGTACCAACCGAATCTGCCACGGCCTGAGCATCTGCGCCCGGATACACCGCGGTGAGATTAATGGTGCGAGGGGTAATCTCCGGGTACTGCTCGATGGGAAGATTCATCATGCAGACCACACCCAGCACAGTCGTAAGCACGGCGATAACCGTAGCTATAACCGGGTGTTTAATGAAATAGGCACTCATATATAAACCTTACAGTTTTTTCAGAGAAACAGGGCGGAAGCTTACTCAGACTTAGCAGTGACGGAAGGCGTCGTTGTGCGGGGTTCCGTGTAGCTATACGTGGCGGGATTCGGTGCAATCTGCGCGAATCCGGCTGTCATACCGGCGCGCTTCATGCCGAGATTAGCATTCGCATAAATCTGGGCCATCTGCCCACCCTCTACGATAACAGGTGCATCCAGCGGGTTATCATAGCCGATATTCTTCAGAATGGCGGCCATATCCAGCGTCTCGCCGGCCTCATTCGTTATGGGGCGGGCCGTCACCGCAACCATGGGCATCATGCCGGTGCCACCATCAGCCGTGGGAACTTCAACCTCAATTTCCTGCCCAACAATAACGTCAATACCATAAGGCTGATTATCAGGCCCCACCACATAAATGAAGCGGTGGTTCATGGAAGAAAGCAGAGAAGCGCGAGGCACCAGAAGGGCATTCTCAATCTCGGCCACCTTTGCACGAATCTGCACGGAAGCACCGGAGCGCAGGCGCAGCTCATCGTTCGGAATTGTGCCGATAAAATTCACTGTACCGGTGGAGGTGTTCACCTGACTATCCATGGTGCGCACCACACCCCGGTGCGGGTACAGTGTACCATCCTCCAGAATCACGTCAAACTCTGTGAAGGGTGCATCCATATCCTGCCCATCGCGGAAGCCGGTCTGAGTCACAATATCCAGCACGTGCTTGCCGGTCACAACAAAGTCCACGCGGATGGGAGTAATGGCGCTCATGTGAGTCAGCACCACGGCACCGGGGCTCACGTGGTCACCCACACTCACAGTAGCGGCGGAAGCGTAACCGGCGAAAGGAGCACGAATGGTGCAACGATTCAGGTTAATGCGGGCATTGTCCAGCGCAGCTTCAGCCTGACGCACCTGAGCATTAGCAGCCGCCAGAGCAGCCCCCGTGCGGCGCTTAGCCAGCTCGGCGTCCTGGAAAACTTTTTCGGATACGGAACCGTTACGCACAAGCGCGGCATTACGATCCAAATCCTGCTGAGCCTGAGCATCAGCAGCTTCGGCCTGCAGCACGGTGGCGCGGGCAGCCTCAAGGTTGGCCATGGCCATGTTCACGGCGGCCTGATATGTCACATCATCAATACGGAAAAGCACATCGTCCTTCTCGCAAGGAGAGCCGTCTATATACACCTGCTCCACGATGCGTCCGCTCACCTCAGGACGAATATCCGCCTGCTCCGTACCACGCAACTGACCGAACCATGTGGCATACACGGGCACGTTCTGGCGGCGCAGCTTCATCACGGACACCTGCAAAGGTGGCATGGGCTGGCGAGCCTCTTCCTGCTCACCTCCAATAAAATCATTATATACGCGTGTCAGAAAGCCAGGCTTACCATCCTCACTCTCTCCACAACCGGTCAAACCGGTTACCACCACCGCGCTAAGCGCCATTGTCACTATATGTTTTGCTTTCATTACTAACCTAATCTAAAAATTACTTGATATTCCTGAACACTCGCCTCAGCAGCTCGAAAAGCTGCTCTTCTTCTTCGGGGGCTAACCCTGCCATCATCAGCTCAGTCAGGGTATTAATGTGGCTGGAGAGTTCATCACGGCACTGGCGAGCTTTATCCGTGAGATATGCATTCTTCACTCTCCCATCCTTACTATCAAACGCGGTACGCACATACCCCTTCTCTTCCAACCGCTGCAGTAGGCCTTTCGCTGTGGTATGCGATACGTTAAGATACTCCTCCAGTTCACGCTGTGACATAGGGCCTCCGCCCTTCACCTCCAGATACATCAGTACACGGCTTTGAGCCGCCGTCACCGGCATGTCGGCATGCAGAGAAAACAGCGTCGATACCCGATCCGCTATCAGCTTCATCAGGAATGATATAGCCTGTCTTCTTTGCATCGTTTCCATATACTCAAACAATATGAAGCTAGCTTCATATTACAGCGATAAGTATAATCACCTGAGCCGAAAAGTCAAGAAAAATTGTCAAACTTTTTAAAGCATTTTCTACCATTTCAACACTCGTTCCCCATTCGACGATAGCGGTTGAAAATCTCATTCCGGTCCGCATTCGCGGCAGTCAATTCGCGAAGAATGGCATCACGCATTTCTACAGCCTGAGCTAAGCCTTGTTCGGGACCTCCACTCTTCAAATCAGAAAAATAACGCACAAACCGATTACCATCTCTGGTGATACACAAGCGCCACCCTTTAAAGGTATAGCCCTGTCCTTTCTCCTGCCCGTAACGGGTGATGTGTTTCTCATTGCTCATAACGTATAGCCCTATTTTATGAAGCATACTTCATTTGTCAAGCCTTTTCCACCCCGTTCGAATGTTAAAAAATGTTAATTTTTTAACATTTTGACAACTAGAATACAGTGGGTTATAAAAAGAGCATGAGAAACCCGCATCCTTATTCCCAGTCAGGCCGATTCCAGGCGACCTCAACAGAAAACACCGCCTTATCCATATACGAGCAGCTGATTTTAAAGCAATTATTGGCAGCAGGTGGTCACAGCTCTCTGCGAGCACTTAGCTCACAGTTGAAGCTAAACTTCAGCCAAACCCGGCATCTGCTCACCCAGCTCCAACAACAAGGGCTGGTGTTAGTACGTGCCAGCGAACTGGATGATGCCACCCTGATATACAGCCTCACTACTGTCGGCACACGAACAGCGGCGCCGCTGTAACTCCTCGGAGAAGAACATACCACGCCCCCTAGCTCTGAACAAAGAAAAAAAACTAAGCCTGCTGCACCCTAAAGTACAGCAGACTCAATTAGAAACAACCAAGAAAATCTTTGGTCAGTGGTGGGCTCAGGCCTTAGCAGCGCGAGCCTTCTTGATCATGGAAGCCACAGTCTCACTGGGCTGGGCGCCGTTGGAAATCCACTTTTCAACCTTCTCCATATCAAGGGTGTAATTCTCACCCTCGGCCATGGGGTTGTAGGTACCCACCTGTTCAATGAAGTCGCCATCACGGCGAGCGCGGCTGTCAACGACAACGATTTTGTAGTAAGGACGGTCCTTAGACCCCTGACGGTTGAGACGGATTGCTACCATAGTAAAATGAATGAGATTGGTTGTTCCCCGAGCCGCGGCATGTGATATTCTGATTGTGCACGGCGGCAAGGTGGGACGCCAAGTTACCACAGTAACGCATCAATGTCAAGCATAAAGTCAAAAAAAGTTTTCAGTACGTCAAAATAAGGCACAATTCACGCTTTACAGCAACAGGCACTCCGCGATAGAATAAGTGGTATGAAGAGTTACATTCTGCTTTGTCTTCCCTTGCTACTAACGGCCTGCGCCCAGCCTCACCACCCCGGCAACCGCTCAGCGCGCGCCCCACGTGCCGCCGCAGCGGCAAACTTTAACGGCATAGATCTCAACTGGTTAGGCCGGCGCATATGGCAGAATGAATGTGCAGGCAGCGTGCCCGGGCTCGTAAGCTGGAACGCCGGCGAAGACTTCCCTTCACTGGGCATAGGGCACTTCATCTGGTACCCGGCCGGATATAGCGGCCCCTTTGATGAAAGCTTCCCAACCTTTGTGCGCTACGCAGCCTCCCGAGGCGTGCAGGTACCGGCCTACTTCCACGGGCCTGCACCTTGGCCGAATAAAGCGGCTTTTCAGGCGGACCGGAGCGGCCGAGCTGATGCCATGCGCCGCTGGCTTGCGGGCCATGTGCAGCTGCAGACGGAGTTCATCATCCTGCGTTCACGCGCAGCCCTGCCCCGCATGATGCAAGCCAGCCGCAACCCGCAAGCTGTTCAAGCGCGTTATCAGGCACTTGCAGCCACCACTCAAGGGCTGTACTGCCTCGTAGATTACGTCAACTTCAAAGGCGAAGGCCTGAAACCCACAGAGCGCTATCAGGGGGAAGGATGGGGCCTGCTGCAAGTGCTGGAAGAAATGCGCGGATATCCTCAGGGGCGTGCCGCGACGGCTGAGTTCTCCCGCGCAGCCTCAGAGGTGATGCGCCGCCGCGTGGCAAACTCGCCCGCAGCTCGCGAAGAGCAACGCTGGCTTGCTGGCTGGCTTAACCGCTGCAACACCTACAGATAAAAAATAAAATTGGCGAGCTCCTATAAAGCTCGCCAATTTTGTTAATAAGAAAAACGTACCGGAGCAACGCGTCACTCTGAAGGAGGCGTGGTCAGGACAGAATCCATAGAAGGAGAGCGGCTGTAACTGAGAGGGTCGCGCCCGGCAGCATCCGTACGGCTGGAATCAGCCCCGGCTTTCAGGAGAAGGCGCACCACCGGAATGGACTCAGCCAGCACAGCGTGCACCAAGGGAGGAGTTCCCTCAGCATCCGCCAGATTAGCATCCGCCCCGGCCTGCAATAAAAGCTCCACAGTAGCTCGCTGGCCGTTCTGAACAGCTGCACAGAGCAACGTGGTATCAGCGGCTTTCGAGTTCGCCTGCACACCGCCTTTCAGCAGCAGCTCCAGCACGTCTACACGCCCCGCCTCAGCGGCACGGCAAGCCGCCACCTCCATCTGCCCGGCGGGGATATTTCCGCGTGACAACAGCTCTTCCACCACGCGCTTCTTGCCCAAGTATGCGGCCATTGCCAACAGGGAATCACCTTCAGCATTGGCCTCATACGGATTTCCTCCCTGCCGGTATGCTTCATAGAGAGAACGATACGCCTGATAATCCTCCTCAGAGGCAGAAGAATCAGCATCCCCCATTAACCAGCCTGTGCAGCCCACTATGAGGAACACCACGCTCCACACCACACTCATGAGAGCCGGACGTCGAGTCATTCCTCGAGCCACCGCCAGCGCGCTGTCCACAATAAAAGCCGTAGCACACAGCACCAGCAGCCACATCTGCAAGGCGTCCGGCTCTCCCACACCACACACGCGGAAGGACAGCAGAGCCACCACTATCAGCAGGACTAACGGATTCACGAAGTCTTTCATATCACCCCCACTTATAGCAGAGGGCTCACGCCCTGTCCAGCACAAACTTACGCCTCAGGCTCATCCATAACACGGAGGTACGATTCCGGCGTTTCCTCTGCGCTGAGAAACACGCGGAAGCCTGTATTACGCGAGCTCACATGCTCCCCCCAATCAAGAGTGGAGAAAAGCCCGCAAAGGGTGAGGGTATGGTTAACCTCCAGCGCAGTCGTGCCGTTCACAGCCTGTTTCAGAAGCATGTACAGCGGTTCAAACGGAGAAAGATTTCTCCCCGCCACCACTTCAGCCGGCACCACGACTTCAAACTCCTGCAAGCCGTAGTCGGTCATACCATTTGTTCCGATGACACAGGTACCACCCTCCGTTCTGCCGGGACAAAGCTCCACGAGGTTCAGGGGATTGAAGCCCTCATCATCCTCATTGAAGCGGCGTCCGTAAAAATGCTGGAATTGCAGCCCCACCACGCCGTCCAGCCCAGAAAGGTGCTGCAACACACTGCAGGCGCGCTCGGCCACAGCAATCGGATCCTCCCACATTTCCCCCTGCACTGAAACTTCAATATAGGCCGTGTGAGTCAGAATACCGGCCACAATATCCTCCCCAAGCGCTGTGGATGCCAGTTCATCCGCCAGCGTACCCGTCTTCCAGGCCCCCTCATGTGGAGTCACTCGCACTCCGGCAGGAAGTTCTGAGCATAAATGAGTATACTCCGGCAATGCCCCCGCCACAAAGACGCGACCGGCATAAGCGGGCTGCGGCACACGCAAGCTACGACCACGAAGACCGCCGGCAGCCTTCAGGATGCGCTGCAGCTCGTCATTGCCTTCATAACCCACGTGAGTCTCATCACAAGCGAGGTCCAAGGGAGTATTACCGGCAGGAGAACAGGCATTCACATCATCCCCGTGTTCCTCAAGCAGATAACGCGCCATTGCCGCAGAGGCCGTAGGATTATAGTACCAGCCATATACTACAGCATGAAGAGCAGACAGGCCGGAGTTTTCCTCCATCTGCTCCGGCGTCATCACATCCGCGCCAAACTCCGCCAGCACCCGAGCACTTGCCACATCCCCCTTCAGGCAGCATCGCATCCACGGCGGCGATCCATCTTCCACCTCAGGCCTCATACCGGCAGAGAGCAACAAGCGCAGCATCTCAGGAGAGGAGTACTCCACGGCAAGACTCAGCAAATCAGCCTCCTCCTCTTCCTTGGTACGCAGCTGCAGGCGAGCGGCATCCCCCAGCTCCAGCAGCACCTTCATGCACTCAGGCTGATTCTGAATAACGGCCAGCTCCAGAAAAGGCGTCAGCATCTCAAAGTCATCTTCCTGCAGCTCCGAGCGCAGCCTTTTCACCTCCTCGCGGAGTTGCTCCACATTCCCCGCCTCAATGGCCTCCACCATCTTCTTGGTACGTTTCGTATATCTCAACCATGCCCAAACAAAACTACCAATAAAAAAGAGAAGCACCCAACCTCCCTTCAAAAGAAACTTTTCCAGCATGTTATGCATGGCCATATTCTAGCAAACGGCCCTGCCTCACGTCAAGCGTGATTTCCGATCAACGTACACAATAAAGCCTTGCAGGTTGCGCTGCGCGCGCGTATAATGCCGCCCATGCCTACAGTCACCCTGTCACTCGGTGCGCGCTCCTACAACGTGCACGTGGAAAACAACTCACTGGACGCCGTGGGGTACCTCACCGGTCGCCTGCGTATGACCGGAAAAGCCGCAGTCATTACGGACAGCAATGTATACCCACTTTACGGCGAAAAAGTCATCCAGAGCCTCACGGATTCAGGGTTCAGCACCTCACTGCATGTCTTCGAGGCCGGGGAGCAGAGCAAGAACCTCACCACAGTGGAACAGATTGTGAATGAAATGGTGGAAGAAGGCCATGACCGCAGCAGCTTCGTGGTGGCACTGGGCGGTGGCGTGGTGGGTGACATGGCTGGCTTCATCGCCTCCATTTACTACCGCGGCATTCCCTTCATCCAGATTCCCACCACCGTGATGGCTCAGGTGGACAGCTCCGTGGGCGGAAAAACCGCCGTGGATATCGCGGGCGGCAAAAATCTCATCGGTGCGTTCCACCAGCCGTCCATGGTGATAGCGGATCCCACCACCCTGCTCTCGCTGCCCCCCCGCGTGCTGCGAGAAGGTATGGCTGAGATGGTGAAACACGCCGCTATCCGTAAGCCCCGTATGCTGCAAACGCTGCGCCGACTGGCGGATGAGATAGACCTCGGCTTCACCCTGAACACCATCGACAGCCTTCCTAATATCATCGCAGAAAATATCGCCATTAAAGCCCGTATCGTGGAAGAAGATGAGAAGGAAACGCAGGGAGTGCGTGCTTTCCTGAACCTCGGCCACACCCTCGGCCACGGCGTTGAAGCCAGCGTACCGTATGGCGAGCTGCTGCACGGCGAAGTAGTGAGCTTAGGGCTGCGCGGAGCGCTGTGGCTCTCCCGTAAATACTGCGGCCTGAGTGCAACAGATGAGAAAGAGATACTGGACACCCTAGCTGCACTGGAGCTTCCGCTGACACTGCCGGAGCATGTAAGCGTGGAACGCGCACTGAAATTCACGGCAAGTGATAAGAAGTTCAGCGGCGGCACTATCCGATTCGTGCTGCTAAAAGCCCTCGGAGAACCGGTGCTCTCCAACGAGGTAACAAAGGAAGACCTCTGCGAAGCCATGAAACTACTCACCACCAAAATTTAATACATCATTTAACCCACACCACGAGAAACGATCATGACAGATCCGAGAACGACTCAGCTCGCCCAGAGCCTCATATCCCACTCCTGCCGTGTGCAACCCGGTGAGCACGTGCTGCTGGAGATTATCGATGCGCCGGATGAAATCGCCATCGAACTCATCCGCGCCGTGCGTGCCGCCGGTGGCCACCCGCACATCAATCTGCGCCACAGCCGCGTAACCCGCGAAATGCTCGCCGGTGCCACGGATGACCAGTACGAGTGCATCGCCGGCCTCGAGCTGGCAGAAATGCAGAAAATGGACGCCTACATCGCCATCCGTGGCGGTAGCAACAGCTTCGAGAACTCCTCCGTACCTGCAGAGGCCATGAAGCTGGCCATGAAGCACATGCGCCCCGTACATAACCACCGCATTTGCAAGACCAAGTGGTGCGTGCTGCGCTGGCCCACCCCTTCCATGGCACAGGGAGCCGGCATGAGCACGGAATCCTTTGAGGACTTCTACTTCCGCTGCTGCTTGGCTGACTATGACGCCCTGAAAGCAGCCATGGACAAGCTGGCCGAGCGCATGATGAAGACCGATGAGGTGCACATCGTGGGACCGGGTACAGACCTGCGCTTCAGCATTAAGGGAATGCCCGCTATTCCCTGCGCCGGTGAGATGAACATACCGGATGGCGAGGTATTCACCGCCCCCATTAAGGACAGCGTGAACGGCACCATTCACTACACTGCCCCCACTCTCTTCCAAGGTATTCCCTTTGACGGCATCCGCCTCACCTTCAAGGACGGCAAGATTGTGGAAGCCCACTGCAATGGCAATGACGAGGCCCTGAACAAGATTCTGGATTCCGACGAAGGTGCACGCTTCATCGGCGAGTTCGCCCTCGGTGTGAACCCCTTCATTCTGAAGCCCATGCGTGACATTCTCTTCGACGAGAAAATCGGTGGTTCCTTCCACTTCACCCCCGGTCAGGCCTACGAAAACTGCGACAACGGAAACCGTTCTCAGGTACACTGGGATATGGTATGCATCCAGCGTGCGGACTACGGCGGCGGTGAAATTTACTTTGATGGCGAGCTCATCCGCAAGGACGGCATCTTCACAGATCCCGAGCTGGCTATTCTGAACCCCGTAATGGACTGATATTATGAAAGATCCCCGTTATCAGAAACTCGCTGAGCAGGTAGTAGGTTACGCTGTACGAGTACAGCCCGGTGAGCACGTCAACCTGCGCATGCTGGACATCCCGGATGCCATGGTCGTAGAGCTTATCCGCGCCGTGCGTCGTGCAGGAGGTATCCCTCATGTGGATATTAGCCATGCCGCCATCAACCGCGAGCTCCAGATGGCCGCCACTGAGGAGCAATACGAGCTGGAAGGCCGTTACCGCCTGCAGCGCGCTCAGGACATGGCCGTAAACATTGTATTCTATGCTGATTACAACAGCTTCGAGTCCGCAGACGTGCCCGCTGAGTGCATGAAAATCGTCAGCAAGCACATGAAGCCTGCCAGTGACCTCACCGTAAATCAGCGCAAATGGACAGTGCTGGCATGGCCCACCCCCAGCATGGCTCAGGCAGCCGGTATGAGCACGGAAGACTTCGAAGACTTCTACTTCCGCTGCTGCTTGGCTGACTACGCGGCCATGAAGGAAGGCATGCTGAAGCTCAAGGCCATGATGGAAGCCACGGATGAGGTACGCATCGTTGGCCCCGGCACGGATTTACGCTTCAGCATCAAAGGCATACCGGCCATTCTCTGCGCCGGCGACTGCAATATACCGGATGGCGAGGTATACACCGCTCCCGTGCGTGACAGCATCAACGGTACCATCACTTACAACGCCCCCACCATTTACCACGGCATACCCTTTGACGGCGTGAGCTTCCGCTTCGAAAACGGCAAGATTGTGGAAGCCCACTGCAATGGCAATGATGAGGCCCTGAACAAGATACTGGACACGGATGAAGGCGCCCGCTACATCGGCGAGTTCGCGCTTGGTGTGAACCCGCACGTGCTCAAGCCCATGCGTGATATTCTCTTTGACGAGAAGATTGCCGGTTCCTTCCACCTGACTCCCGGCCAGTGCTACGACGAGGCCCCGAATGGCAATGAATCAGCCATTCACTGGGATTTGGTCTGCATTCAGCGCCCGGAATACGGTGGCGGCGAAATTTACTTTGATGGCAAGCTCATCCGTAAGGACGGCGTCTTCTTGGATCCCGAGCTCGCTCTTTTCAACGCGAAACAGTAATCCCCACAGCACTCCATGAGGAATCCCCACCTCATCCGCCGCGGCACAGACCACGTTATACGGAATAAATACCGCTATGTAACGCTGGCTTTAGCAGCTCTGCTCTGCATATGCGGAGCTGAGGTCATAGGCGGCTGGGAGGCGGCGCATCCAGAGTGTAACACTATCACCTTACCAGCAGAGGCCCTGCCCGGCTCAGGGCCTCTGCGGATTGCTCTTATATCGGACCTGCATAATAATCCGGAGCTGTTAACCCAAGTAGTGGAAGAGCTCCGCAGGCAAAAGCCGGACCTCATCGTCTTTTGCGGTGACTTAGTGACAGCAAATGAGCGATTCCGCCGCACACGCTGGGTAGTGAGCGGCTTCCGCGAGCTAGCAGCCATTGCCCCCACATACGCGATTCTCGGAAATCATGATTACGAGAAACAGGAACAAGTAGAACGCGTGCTAAACACCGCCGGCGTTACTCTGCTGCGTAATCAGGCCGTGGATTTTGAAACTCCCAACCGAGGAAAAATCAGGATTATCGGGCTGGGGGATTGGAATGAAGGAGATGAAGCCCCGCAGCTCTGCATGAAGCCAGCCGGGGAAGAGCCCACGGCCGTGCTTCTGCTCTCTCATGATCCCGAAAGCCGCTGGCTGCTTCGCCAGTATGACTGGGACCTCATGCTCTCCGGACACACCCACGGCGGCCAGCTGGGAATCCCCTTTACAGATAGGTACGTCAGCTTCCGCTCCTCCATGCCTGCCGGCCTCTACACCTTTGAGGGAGAAAGGCGCGTATATGTTTCTCGGGGCGTGGGCAGCATATGGGACATGCGCTTCTTCTGCCCGCCGGAAATCAATATTATTGAGGTTGGCTCGTAGTAGCAGCCTCTGCGTGTACAGCACCTTCCTGTACGGGAGCAGCCGTCGGGAAAATACGCTCCACTGCACCCTGCCAAAGGAAGTAGCCGATGATGATATAAATGACGGTCAGCACCATGCCGACAAGGTTTACGATTCGCCCCACAGCCTTGCCATCCATCACAAAGCTAAGCAGGTATACACCTGCAGCCGCAACAAGCGATATTGACGACCAAGAAATAGTGCCCGGGATGTCATGATTATTGAAAATGAAATGATACACTGCCGGCACGATACCAAGCATTGCCGCAGCCCCCACGGCATCCCACTTTCCAAATGCATTGTAATCCTCAGGCTCTTCGCTCATACGCCCCTGAGTATACCCCGTCATGCATGATTTAGCAACACTTTATTGCGCCCACGCAGCATCAGGCCACACTTTTGCAAACATTGCCCTTGACTCTCGGGGGGGAGATGGATTAGAATGCAGTAGTTATGGCGATTGTAAAGACGGTTTTTCAGATTCTGCTGCTCATTCTTCTGGTCATGCTTGCCACGGCCTGTTGTGATGCCGCTTCCGGGCTGACAGCAGACGAACTCTGGAAGAATTTTCACAATATACTCACCAGTCCGCCCACAGGATATGCGTGGATTGTTATCATTGCACTACAGTTTTTCGCAATGAAGTGGCTGGGAGGCGTTTGGAATGTTATTTTCAGCATCATGAGCTTCCTTCTGCTCACAGAGCTGATGATGATAGCCGGCGGTCTGGAAATGGCTATCACGCCCAAGCTTTTTGCACTTGTAAAAGCAGCAGGTTATGCGGATATCACAGCAAAGTTCCCGGTCATATACTGGCTGGTACCCGTGCTGTGGCTGCTGAGTTGCTTCTGCGCCAAAGATCAGGTGCGCGTCTTCCTGACTGCCATTGGCTGCTATGCCCTCTGGCTGCTGCTCTCATGGCTTCTCTGCCTCGGCGTGGATACTTGGCTGAGCATGGGCAAGCCCCAGCCGGAAAAGCTGGCAGACACCTTCCGAATGGCACCGTGGCTCACCTCTGCCCTGCCCGCATGCTTCCTGCTCATATATGCGCTAATGATGGCCGTTTTTGAGGCCTGCATGAAGCGCAGCAAAGCATAATTTCCATCCCCATGGAGGAGGAGCCTGCCATCCTACCACCGGAGCGACGTGTAACTATGGCGAGGCAACACTGCCCCGCCGAACTGGAAGCGCACTTTGGGAAATCGGTATTCCTTCGCATTATCAAAGAAGAACGCATACTGGAACTCTACGTGCAGGAGGAGCCACAGCAATGGAAACTTCTGAAAATATACCCAATTGCCGCCATGAGCGGCACAATCGGCCCGAAAACACGCGAGGGTGACCATCAGGCACCGGAAGGTTTCTACCGCGTGTACCCGGCCGCCATGAATCCCTGTAGCCGCTTTCATCTAGCCTTTAACATCGGCTACCCGAACAGCTATGATAGGAGGCTGGGCCGCACAGGCTCGTTTATCATGGTACACGGGGGCAGCACGTCCGTAGGCTGTTTTGCCATGACTGACGGCCTGATAGAAGAACTCTACACGCTGGTACAGGAAGCGTTCTCAGCCGGAGCAGAGTTTGTACCCGTTCAGATTTACCCTTTCCGGATGACTGCGGAGCGCATGGCGGCTGAGAGCCGGAGCATACATTACCCCTTCTGGATGCACATCCTGCCGGGCTGGAATCACACTGAAACTACCCACACGCCCTATGATGATACCGATTCTTGCTGACACAAGCTGGCTGTGCGATAATGCATACGCAGAGCACTTCGTCATCAGCCTTCTGCTCCTGTTTGCCGCTGTTCTGTTCACGTTGTTTAAGGATGAAGAAGTGCGCCACAAATGGTGCACACTCATGCTTGCCCTGCTGCTGATATATCTGGCATACGTTTTTGTCACAATCATAACCGGCTGCAGCCTTTATGAAATGCTGGGCTGGAAATCCACGCTTCTGAGAGACCCGAAGCGAACACTTATCTGCCTTACTTGGCTGGGTGGCGGATATGCGCTCTCCCGAAAAATGCTTTACCTCTTCTACCGCTGGCGCGACAGAAGAGGTAAAGAAGATGATGATTCCTGATGCGAATGATTGAGATTAATCAATCTCAATCATATCGTTCGCCCGGCGCTGATCACGCTCACGATCGCGGCGGCGACGGTCACGGTCACGGCGGGCTTCACGCTGAGCACGGCGCTCGTCAGAGCTCAGACTGGGACGGTTATTACCCCAAAGATTCATCAGCGTGGGAGAAAGGCGGCCATAATCCGTATTCTCATCGATTCGAATCACACGGCGAATGTACCCCTTAAGCTGGTTCGCTTGGATATTATCGCGCCGAGACTGGCCAATGAGCAGGTTAAACACCGCCTGGCGATCACGGGGTGAGTATGCCTCATCTTCCACGATAGCCATGACATCGCGCTTCATTTGGGGCAAATCAGCCACAAAATCCGGCTTCAGGAAGCCATCCGGCGTATCCAGCTGTTCATACATGAACTTCAAAGGGTCAAACCTATGGCGGCGAAGTCCACCGAGCTTATCCGTGGGATCCGCCAGCTCCAGCTGCTGCAGATAGCCTTCAGGCAAAGCGATGGGCAATTCACCCACCTCAAGGAGCAAGCGGGCCTTAGCTTCACCCACCTGGGACTCAGCCTGAGCCAGCAGCTCGCGCTGGCGCCGGAATGCCTCCACACGAATGCGCATATTGTTTACACCGTCCGTGCAAGCATCATCCGAGCCCAGATAGTCAGCGCCTTGGAACTCCGCGTACTTACGACCATTTTTGTCAAAGAACATCACAGTGGGGCACACGCTGAAGGCCGGCGCAGGCATATCGCCGCGAATGCGAGCGGCATCACTTGCGCCACGAGCATCATTCCTCTCATAGAAAGGAACAGCCACCATCACAGCGTCACCTACAGCGGCCTCAGCCTCAGGAGTCTTCCAGAACGTATTCAGCAGCAGTACGCTGCGGCGGTTCCAGTCCGGGCCATAGCAGTATGCCACCACCCCATCATCACCGGCCTTCTGCAAAGCCTCCGCAAAGGTTTCTGCGCGCTGAGCAGCCGGAGCAAATGAGGTTAACAGCAGCATGGCCGCCACGATTGTTTTACCGAGTCCTCTTGTTGTCATATACGAGAATTGCTTTGAAGTTAATACCTACGAGCTGGTCCTCACCGGAATCGATACGGATGAACCGAGCAGTGGGATGACTGCGCTTAATGCTGATGCGGATACAGGCTTCATTGGAGCCATCCGGCAGCTCCGTAAGTGTCTGCCAGTTATTACCATCATTTGATATCTCAATCTTCCATGTGCGGTAAGAGCTGCAGCCATTCGTGGGAACAATCACGATACCGCCGATACGCGTTCTCTTGGGCAGCATGACGGTCACCGTCTGGTGCTTACCGAAAGCGGAGTAAATGTGGCCGCCATTCTCGGTGAGAGCCGCAGCGTGATTAATGATGTTGCTCTGGTCATCATTATACTTGCTGAGCATAACGAGACCACCGGCGGATACCAGATTACCACCCACAGGCTCAAACTGAGGCATCTGGATTTGCGGCTTCAGATAATCCGCACTCCATTCATTCATGAGCTCGATGTCCTGAATCTCCTCAGCACCGCGAATGACACCACAGGAAATCAAATCCTTGGACTCAGGATGCGCGGCAACGGCCTCTGTAATCATTTCCATCACCTTGCGTGCAAAGGGCTTACCTTCACCATGAGCCTTGCTCACGGCCCATGCAATCATCTGGCAGAACTGAGGATGCTGCACCACATTCTCCACAAGGATACGCATGTACTGCTCCTTATGGACGCGAGAGCGACCGAGTGATTCATACTGCATATCCAGCAGCAAGTGGAAATCCCACTGAGCCTTCTCATTAATATTCAGGTTCTTAAAGAACGCCTCGAATGCTGCAAGCTTCTGCTTGGGAGAACGCAGCGAGGCCAGCATGGAGGGGTAAATGCGCTCGCGCAAGAACTTGGCACACATTTCAGGGTGCTCGGGGGTGATAGAAGCACACACGAACTCATTCACACCAAGCCACCTGCGGGGGCGGCGGCCGAGAGAACGGGACGCAGTATCCATATAAAGCCCCCATACCGGGCGGTAGAGCGGCTGCATCTGCACAGCCATCTCGTAAAGCTTCAGAGCATTCACAGGGTTGCGGTGTTCGGAGAGCACCGTAGCCATGGTGCAGACCATCTGGGCGTCGCGCGTGATGGCGCCCTGCTGGTACATAGCGGTCTGCATCTGCAGAGCACTCCATGTGGTCTCACCCCATGTGTTCCAGTGCGGATGGCGATCCTCCGAGAGAGAGTTAGCCCCATGCCACTTGCCATCAAAGTAAACAGCATAGGCACAGTGACCGGGCTCACCCATGGTGATAGCCGGCACACCGTTGGCGCAGGCCGCGGAAGTACCGAAGTGGGAAAGGCCACCGCACACGGCACCTACATCTCGCGTTTCCTTAGCGAAGTTGCCAGGATAAATGGCGTCAAAAGGCTGATAATACCACTGAGTGAAGATAGAGTCACCATACACATTCGTGGGAAGATAGGGCACCTGGTATGCCATACCGGTGTACGCGCTAGAGGGAGCGGCACAATTATCACGCAGCCAGCGCATGGTGGAAGCGGTACCGAAGGGGCTATCGCCCTTCCAACCACAGCAGTACTGAAGCAGCCATGTGGGAAGCTCAGCAAAATAGCTATTCAAGCGTTCCTGGTCAATACTCTCTGCGAAGAAGAGATAACGCTCACGAGCAGCGCGGTAGGGATCCGTACGGCCACGGTTACGGCGGTTATTATCAGCGGGAAGACTGGGCATGGAATACCCCAAATCCTTAAACTGCTGCATTTCCTCACGGGTAAGCTCACGTTCCTCGCCGTACCAGTTGTTACGAGTGAACTGCAAGGCCACAGCACCGGCCACACGGCGCTTCAATCCGGCCACAGAGGGGCGATCACCACCATCCAACAGCACTTCTTCGTCCATCTTGGGATCCACCTGACGGAAGTGTGCCAACATGGAAAGTGCCACCTCAGCATTCTGCAACTCACCATCATACACGAACCCCGTTATCCACTGCAAATCATTCAGCAAGGGGGCCAGAGAATTGCGAGCATTACGGTCTTTCATCAAATTAGAAAGAGCATTCAAATCACTGCGGTGCAGCAGCTCCCACTGCGCCAACATAAGGCGTACCTCCGGATCTTTCAGGAACTCCTCCACGCACTCTTGGTCCACGCCCCTGAGCCTGCTACGAAGACGACCGGCCAGACGGCGCTTCAGAACCTTGGGCTGGCTCCACACAGCCGGGCTAAGGCGGCCCTGATGAGCAGGCTCACGCACGGCGGTCGAGCCATCATCCTCCCCCTGTCCGGTGCCGCGGCGGCGATAGCGGGCAATACGCTCGGGCTCTGTGTTCTCGCCTTCCATATCCGTGTCCTCCGGCAGAACTTCTTCCTCCCCATCGACGAAGGCGTCCGGATCTATTTCATCATCCTCAAAACGGTCCATGCCATCATCCGGTTCTCCTTCCCAGTCAAAGTCCTCACCGCCACCGGCCGTGGCAGACGGTGTTTCGCTAGGCTGGCCGTCATCCCCGGCGGGAGTATCCGTGGGAGTTCCAGTCGACGGTTGAGTTTGAGTGGTCTGGGTAGGCGTCTTTGCCACGCTATCACCATAAATGGCTTTCGTGAGCGCCGGCAGCAAGCCCGGCGCGGCTAAGTAACCGCCCCCCAATCCCACTGCAATGGCTATCAGAAGAACGTATCTGGGTTTCATTTCGCTTAGTTTTTAGCAAAAAGCCCCTCACATGTCAAGCTTATGGTGAGGAAAAGAACACACTGCTAGCCTGTTTCAAATCTACCGATAGCAGCGTCGAGATTTCTAGTGATTTCCATGAAACCTCATAAAAGAAACTCAGCCCCGTTACAATAACAACCGCTTCACCATAAAGACACGAGAAATGACCGGGCCCGGAAAAAGGCAAGCGCTCATGAAAGGCATTTGACAGGCCAAGGGCTGCTATGATAATATAATCGGCGATGGAGACTTTATATATACTCGATGGCATGGCGCTGATGTACCGCGCTTTTTATGCATTCATCAATGCACCAATGCGCACGTCTGCAGGGCTAAATACCTCAGCCATGTTCGGCTTCACTAATACCGTGCTTTCGCTTATCGAGAAAGAGTCACCCACCCACATCGTCGCCTGTCTGGACCCCTCCGGCCCCACCTTCCGCCATGAGCGCTATCCGGAATATAAGGCAAATCGTCAGGCCATGCCGCAGGAACTCAGGGATTCCATTCCGTGGATTATCGAGATTCTGAATGCCATGCGCATCCCGGTGGTACGTGTGCCCGGCTACGAGGCGGATGACCTCATCGGCACCTTCACACGCTTGGCGGATGAACGCGGAGACATGCACGCCTACATGGTTTCGTTGGATAAGGACCTCGGGCAGCTGCTCTCTCCCACCTGTTCCTTCCATAAACCCGGTAAGAAAGGTTCCGATTTTGAGGTGATAGATGAGGCCGCCTTCCTAGAGGAATGGGGCATATCCACACCCTCACAGATTATTGATATTCTGGCACTCATGGGTGATAGCAGTGATAACATTCCCGGTGTACCCGGCGTAGGCGGAGTCACAGCACGTAAGCTCATCACTCAGTTCGGAAGCGTGAAGAACATGCTCGAGCACACTAACGAAATCAAGGGCAAACTCCGCCAGAAAATAGAGGAAAATGCGGAAAATGCCCGTCTCTCGTACGAGCTTGCTACCATCCACCGAGATGCCCCCCTGCCTATCAGCATAAAGGATTGCGCGCGAGTGGGCTATGACATACCTGCGCTGAAATCCATCTTCGCGCAGCTCGAGTTCCGTGGGCTGGACAAGCGCATCGGTTACGCAGCTCCGGATGACCTCTTTGCCGCAGCCGCTCAGGCCGCAGCACCATCAACTGATACGCCGCTGCAGATGGACCTCTTCGCAGCCGCGCCTGAGCTGAAAGACATCAACTCCATCCCCCACCAATACCACTTGGTACGCACCCCGGAGGAACAGACAGCCCTCGCCACCCAGCTACTCGCCGCCCCTCGATGGGCCTTTGATACTGAGACCACGGGGCTAGACCCGCTGCAGGATAGAATGCTCGGCATATCCTTCTGCATCAAGCCTTCCGAGGCTTACTATGTACCTGTGGAAGATGGCCGTTGCCCAGAGGTATTCCTGCCCGTTTTTGCGAGCGAAGCCGAGAAAGTGGGGTTGAATGCTAAGTTTGACATCCAAGTGTTGACCCGTGCAGGAGCGAAAGTAAATGGCCCCTTCTTTGACGCCATGCTGGCACACGCTGCCCTATACCCCGAGCTCCGCCATAACATGGACGACATGGCCGAAGCCCTGCTGAGTTACAAGACCGTGCGTCTGACGGATATCGCCGGGAAAGACTATGACACCGCAGCCGTGCCCGTGGAGCAAATGGCAGAATACGCTGCGGAGGATGCAGATATCACCCTGCAACTGGCAGATTTGCTGGCCATGCAGCTAGAAAGCGCCGGTCAGACAGCCCTGATGCGAGACATCGAGTTCCCGCTGGTTCCGGTACTAGCATCCATTGAAATGGAAGGCATGAAAGTAGAGCCGGACCAGCTACTCGCAGCCTCCTCCGAGCTGGGAGAGCAGATTACCGCCATTTCCTCCCGCATAGATGAAGTCGTGGGGCGCCCCATCAATCTGAACTCTCCGCGTCAGCTCGGTGACCTGCTCTTTGGCGAACTCAAGCTGCTGGCCAAGCCCAAGAAAACCAAAACCGGCCAATATGTGACGGATGAAGAGACCCTCCGCAAACTTGCGCCCGCCTTCCCCCTCGTGCAGGACATTCTGGAATACCGCGAGCTCAGCAAGCTGAAAGGCACCTATCTGGACGCGCTCCCCCGCTATATATCTCCGGTTGATGCACGCATTCATTCCTCTCTCCAGCAGATGGTTACAGCCACAGGGCGACTGGCATCACAGAACCCGAATCTGCAGAATATCCCCGTCCGCTCCGAGGCAGGCAAACTCATCCGCCGCGCCTTTGTGGCCCGCGCTGAAGACTACAGCATCCTCTCCGCGGACTACTCGCAGGTGGAGCTCAGACTTATGGCCGCCCTCTCTGCGGATTCCTCCATGATTGCCGCGTTCACGGAAGGGAGAGACATTCACGCAGAAACCGCAGCCAGAATCTATGGCATTCCGCGAGAAGAAGTTACATCCGACATGCGCCGTGCAGCAAAGACGGTGAACTTCGGCATCATCTATGGCATCTCAGCCTTCGGACTCTCCCAGCGTTTGGACTGTCCCCGCGGAGAAGCAGCCGCGCTCATCGAGAGCTACTTCACCCAATTCCCCGGTGTGAAAACCAGCATGGACAAACTCGTGGAAGACGCTCGCTCTAAGGGTTATGCGGAAACGCTCTGTGGCCGCCGCCGTCGCTTACCGGACCTCACCAGCAGCAACTTCAACCTCCGCGCCGCAGCTGAGCGAACCGCCATCAATACCCCCATTCAGGGCAGCGCGGCGGACATGATAAAAATTGCCATGGTCCGTGTGCATGAACTACTGAAAGGCCGCCGCACCCGACTCATCATGCAGATTCATGACGAACTCCTCTTTGACCTCCACCGTGATGAGCATGACCTCATCCCGGAAATCATCTCCACCATGCAGTCTGCGCTTCCTCTCCCGCACGGAGTCCCGCTGGAAGTAGAAGCCAACCACGCGCCCAACTGGCTGGAAGCGCATTAATGAACCCACTCCATTTCTAAAATTAACAAAACAGAATACAATCATATGGTAACTCTCGTCGGTCTGGGATACGACATTCACCGCTTTTCGGAAGAGCCTCGTACACTGTGGCTCGGCGGTGTGAAAGTACATGAAACTAAAGGGCTTGCCGGCCATAGTGACGCGGACGTGCTCTGCCATGCGCTGGCGGATGCTATACTCGGCGCCATCGGTGAGCCGGACATCGGCTACTGGTTCCCACCGAATGATGACAGCTGCCTGAACATCTGCTCACTGCGAATCGTGGAAAAAGCCGTGGAACTACTGCATGCCCAAGGAGGACGCGTGGTGAATGCGGATTGTGCCCTCATCGCAGAGGCTCCGAAAATTATGCCCTTCGCGGCACAAATGAAAGAGACGCTCGCCCCCATCCTCGGGGTGGCCCCACGCCGCGTGGGCGTGAAGGCCACGACGAATGAAAAACTTGGCGCCATCGGTCGCCGGGAAGGCATGGCCGCTTTTGCCACTGTTGCAGTTCAGCTCCCGGAGTAACACCATGAACGCCACTCTCAAACTCATCGCCTACTCAGCCGTCAAAAATCTGGAAGCCTCCGGGCTAACCATCGCCACGGCTGAAAGCTGCACCGGAGGACTCATCGCCACGGCTATCACCTCAGTTCCCGGAGCCTCTGCTGTTTTCCGTTACGGCTGGATTACTTATTGCAACGAAGCCAAGGAACGTGAACTCGGAGTACCCGGCAGCGTCATCGAGGAACACGGGGTCGTCAGCGAGGCCGTCGCTGCCGCCATGGCTGAAGGTGCCATGCGAAAAGCCGGGGCGGACATCGCGGTGGCCGTCTCCGGAAATGCCGGCCCAACCGCCGCCGAAGGAGAGCCGCCGGTTGGTACAGTCTGTCTAGCCATTATACGCCGGGGTGCCACCCGCCGTCTCCACACCGAGACTCTCCATCTATCAGGGATGGACCGCGAGGACGTGCGTGCCCAAGTTGCAGCCCGGGTGCTGACGCATGTGGCCGGCATCGCTGCAGAGCGGAACTGATTTACCGCCTCACTCCGGGCTATTGACTTCATCAGCCTGCCCTGCTTCGGCAGTGGCAGGCTCTTCCATTTCTAAAGGAGGCATCTCCGGCAGCAGACCAGCTAAACTTCCGCGATACCCGGGCAGTGCCTGAAGTGTGGTCAGCAACCATTCGCCGAACACCACGCCACAGCGCTCGCACTCTTCCATGAAAGTATAAAATAATGCGGACATCTCCCCTTCACCCGGAGCAGAGATGAAAAGACTATCACGCACCAGCGGGGGTGAGCTCAGAACCACTCCCTTTTCCGGCACTGCAACGGAAAGCTCCTCGCGCCAGCGATAATGCACGCGTCCGGTCTCGGCATCACGCGTGGCACTCATGTGACCGATGGGGCGCTTGTCACGAATGTCACTTGTGGGCGCTTCATAAATTTGGAGGGAGTTCTGCTCCTGAAGCTCGCGGTAAAAAAACTCATACAGCGGAGTAAGCACTTCGGCCACCTTTCGCATCCAACCATTGAGCATTTCCTCGCTCACGCCAATCAACCCGTGATCACTGAAAAATTTCAGCTGACGATACATCGGCAGACGCTCGCAAAACTTATTGCAAATAGCATACACCAGCAAGGAGTCACCGAGTGCAGAATTTCCTAGTATGCACCCCGGCAAACGGCAGGTCACAAAATATGCATTCTCGTCCGCCTCTTTCCGCAGAAAGCGCGGGTGGTGATAGCGAGTTTTGCGGAAATACATCCCTTCAAACTCCAAACGCTCACTCACATCACGCTCTTCGTCAAGTGGAAGTTCATCATAATCCAGAGGCTTTTTCTGCACCTCGAGCGGTACTAATTTGCAGACTTTTTCCACCCCACTAATCAAGCGCAAACCATCGCCCATCCGGCAAGGCTCTTCCTGTACACGAGAGCGGCGCCCCTGTTTCACCGTGCGACTGCGCCGGCCTTCTCGCTCGGCGGCGGCTGCCTGAATGGCCACCTCACGGGCCTCCTGCAGTGCAGCCACTTCACTTTCCGTGAATGGAAGCTGCATCTGCACCTGTTCACTCTCTTGCACGGCACATACCCTACTACCATTTCCCTTTTTTGTCAAGCTGTATCTGCCCCCATTCACCCTTCTGTCGCCCCATGCTTCCGCCCCTCTGCCACCATAGCCCCATTTTCACTCAAAAAATGCCACTTTAGGCTACTTTTTGACTGTTGATAAAGTTACTTTTATCTTTTCAGGCTATTTCTAAGCCTATTTTCGGTCTTTTTGAGCTAAAAATAAGCATTTTCTACGCAATCCAGAATAACTAGTAAGATTATTCAATACAGCCAAAATGCCCATTTCCAAGCATTTTCGGTTTTGTATTACCCTTTTTACTATCGGGGAATAGTCCCTTTTTAGGCTTAAGCACTCCTTTTTCAAGAGTGGAAATAGGGTTATCTCCACCCTGTATTTCATAAATAATCTTTATGATTTTGAGGAGACTCATTTTAAGAAAAAGCTCAAGATACAAGTCGGATTTGGCGCTAATTTTCAAAATCACCCAAGACGAATGCTGATTTTTTTTCAGAAGACCGAGGCCATTTTTTCTGTTATTTTCACCTCAATAAAACAGAATCCGGGAGCCAAAAATCATCCTCCCATGAAACTTTTCCCGGTTCGGAAAGGAAGTGAGTCTGATTTCATAACCGGAAATTTTGAAAATCTCCCCTGCCCTTCTCACCAAAGAGCAGATTTTTTGAACGAAAAATCGCCTTTTTTGCCAAAAAATGCGACTTTTTGCCGCATGTGAGATTTCATCACAGCAGTACAAGTCATGGAAAAATTTTACAAAAGCTAGCCATATTCCTAATATTGCAGTAGGTGTTAAATCCTCCTTTTTCGCATTATCTTACCACAGACTAAAATAATCGAGCTCGAAAAGTGACAAAGTTTGGTCCTACTATTACACTAGGCATTCTTATTTTTGGCTCATGTCACTTTGGCGTAGATTCTTACACTAGAAGAATATTTTAATTATCGTCTTATATATATGTTATATTTGTTTATATTCTATTATGTTTTATGATATATATCTATGTATATTTTCAGATTTTTACTAGAAATAAATATAGTATAGTAACACGAAGCTTTTCGGTACAGAAACGATGAAAAATACGTTTCTGTATTGAACCCGGACGTAAGAAGTGATATAATTCGCGCGCGCAGTCAGAGGCCAATCGTAAGACCTACTATCAACACTAGGGGTCTTGTTTCAGGGAAGGCCAGCGCCTCATGCAAGCCCCCTCATCAGAAATGAGCGTACTAGAAACACTCAAACACTACTTCGGCTTTGATAGTCTCAGAGCCGGTCAGGACGCCGTGGTGGAAGCCATTATGGCGGGTCGGGATGCGCTAGCCATCATGCCAACAGGCGGCGGCAAATCCCTGTGTTACCAGCTGCCGGCACTCTGCCGAGATGGGCTTACAGTGGTGGTGAGCCCCCTCATTGCGCTCATGAAAGATCAGGTGGATTCCCTACAGGCACGCGGCATTCCGGCAGCGGCGGTAAACTCCTCACTGGGTGCGGAGGAATACCGCCAAGTGATGGGAGCCCTCCGTTCCGGCGAGCTGAAGCTCATCTACGTAGCACCGGAACGCTTTGGACAGGAAGGCTTCATGAACCTTCTTCGCAGCCTTCATGTCAGTCTTCTGGCGATAGACGAAGCGCACTGTCTGAGCCAATGGGGGCATGATTTCCGTCCGGATTACCTTCGCCTCGGGCGAGTGCGACAAGAGCTGGGTTGCCCGCAGACGATGGCGCTCACTGCCACAGCCACACGCCACGTGCGGGAGGACATCCTGAACACCCTGCAGCTGAATGATCCGGCTGTCATCATCAGCGGCTTCGCACGTGATAATCTCAACTTCGCCATCACTCACTGCGAAAACCGGCAAGCCAAGTTTGAGCGCATCCGGAAAGTCATCACCGAATGGAAAAAAGGCATCATTTACTGCTCTACTCGCAAGAACGTGATGACCGTATTCGAGGAAATCAGTGGCTGTGGCTCCAATGCTGTGGCCTATCACGCGGGTATGACGGATGACGAGCGCGAGTTCTCGCAGAATGCCTTCATCTCCGGCCGCGCAGATGTAGTGGTAGCCACGAATGCCTTCGGCATGGGCATAGACCGAGCAGATGTACGCTTTGTCCTTCATTTTGAGATTCCCGGCAGTATCGAAGCCTATTACCAGGAGGCAGGCCGCGCAGGACGAGATGGCGAACTTTCCGCCTGCGAGCTTCTTTTCAATCATGCGGATCTCAAGACGCAAGAGTTCTTCTTTGAGGGCAGCAACCCCTCCATTCAAACCATCCGCAGCGTGTACAATCTTCTGCGAGCCCGCTGCAATCCGGATACCGGTGAGCTCCAAATGACGGTGGATAACATGGCTGAAGAGCTCGGAAAAGAGGTAAACCCCATGGCTGTGGGAACCTCCCTCTCAGCTCTCATCCACGCTGGCGCCATCACCCGCTCGGATGTAGCCGGCAGCAGCACAAAGCTCACTCGCGTCACGAATCCCGGCGCCGGCTTCGCCACGCTTCCCATTGATACCCAGTCCATCGAAGAAAAGGCCCGCAGGGATCACCAGAAAATCGAAGCCGTCACCCGCTATGCCTACTCCGCAGGCTGCCGCCAGAGATGGATACTGGAATACTTCGGCGACCCCACCGCGAGTGATTGCGGACACTGTGACGTGTGCAATGCTGAAGAACCTACGGATGTAGAAGACATCACCGGGGAGGATTTAGTCATCGTGCGCAAGGCGCTAGCCGGCGTGGCACGAGCCAGCCGCCGACAGCCGGATGGCAGCTGGCAAGCCATTTTCGGACGCGCCAAGATAACGGATATGCTGCGCGGTTCCCAGCGTGCAGGACTGCCGCCACAGCTCACCCGCCTGAGCACCTACGGGCTCCTCTCCGGCATGACGGACGCCAAACTCCGCGCCCTCTTCCGCGCCATGCAGGAAGGAGGACTCATCACCACCACCGGCGGCGAGCTCCCTCTCATCACCATAACCGCCAAGGGCGAGGAAGTGATGAAGGAACAAGCCCAGGCTCGCCTCACCACTCGCATATGGAGCAGCGCAGCCTCTAAACCGGTGCGTACAGTTACTCTGAAGAAACGCTCTGAGCGCGTGCTGGAAGCCATGCAGCTTGGACGCTTGGACAAGGCCCTGTACGAGCACCTCTCTGAGCTTCGCCGAGACTTGGCCGCAGAGTACCGCATGCCCGTATTCCGCGTGCTGAACACCGAAACCATGCGCGCCATGGCCACGGTAAAACCCACCACCATTGAAGCAGCTTCCCGCCTGAAAGGTGTCGGCCCTTGGACTCGCCAGAACGTCCTTCGTGCTTTTGTGGAGCTAATTCAGGATTACGAACATCTGTAAATCTGCAGCCTCATTCCACCCATTGAGGCAGAGCTGTACCCACCTTATTTCCTCAGTCGAAGGAAAAAATATTTTTTATTGTTTTTCTTTGAACAAAACGCCATCGCGTCACGTCTACCCTTTCAGAAAAACAGTTATACCGAATACGGAAACAGAGCATTATCCAAGTTTTCCATATTTTTAACATTCGAACCATTATATCGCATCATGAAAACTTTTACAAAACTTATCGTCACACTTAGCGCAGCGCTCACCATACACTCTGCCGCTGCCAATGAAAACACAACTATTCCGCCTGTGGACGCCACAGGCGTCACCACACAGATAGCAGTCACACCGCTACAGCTTCCTCCCGTTTCCGGCAGTGAGACAAGCGGAGAGTCGCCGGAAAGCCGTCTTCCTGTGCTGAACCTGATGACCCTCTCTCTGCTTGTTTTCTGCGGTTACGCCACAGTCCTCATCGTCCTGCCGCTCTTCAAAAAGAAAGACTTCGAAATCTGACAATTTTCCTCATGAGTGGGGGTCGAAAACCAAACTAGAGTGCAACACATAAGCGCTCAGAAGGTTCAATCAGCCCCGTCTCCCAACGACCCCGTCCCCGGCCCGGGCACTCCTCGGCCGGGGATTCTATTCAAGTCAATTATCCACTGAATACTTCCACCCATGCTCGGCGTGGTAAATCATCAGGCGAGTCATGCCCCCATCTATACAAATATTTTCACCGGTGATGAATCCGGCTTTCTCAGAGCAAAGATAGAGCACCATGTGCGCGATGTCTTCAGGGCGCCCCACACGTCCGCAAGGATGCTGGGCCACATCCACTCCGGCATATTCTGCCCCCTGCGTCTCTATCCACCCCGGGGAAATAGAGTTCACACGCGCCCTGCCTGAGAGGGAAACAGCGAGAGCGTGAGTCAGCGCAGCGATACCTCCCTTAGCCGCCGTGTAACACTCCGTGCCCGGCATACTCATGCGATCTCGGCTGGAGGACAAGTTCACAATAGCTGCCCCCGGCGCAAAGTGCTCCATCAAAAGGCGAGTGAGCATATAAGGCGCAGCCACACCCACCTGAAGCGCGTAGTTAAACTCCTGCCAGGTACAATCCGGCAGCCCCTTAAACAAAGGAGCAGCATTGTTTATCAGGTAATCTACCTGACCATACTCTGCCACCACTTTATCACAGAAAACCCGTAAATCATCCTCCTTTGACAAATCTCCCACAAAATACGGATTTTCCTGCAAATCGAACACACATACTTTCGCTCCGGCAGCTTCAAACAGCTCCACTATGCAGCGCCCAATACCCTGTGCGCCGCCCGTCACAATGGCCACTTTCCCGGCAAACTCTTTCATGCCACCATCATAGCACAGCCGTCACCCACTCGTCAACCTTAGCTTATCAAAAGCATTTCCGGCATTAGCGCCGGCACTCGCTAGGGCTGCTATAATGTCACCATCACTTATTGTAATAATATATACAATTACTGTACATATTATCAGAAGAAATAAAAATATACATTTTTGTTTCCTCATAGTCTCTTCTAATATTTTAATGATATTATCATAATAAATTAATACTTCTCACAGCCTATATAACACATGCGTATTTTAATAGCTCGAATGATAGTAGAAATATTATATGCAGTGTTCTTTGTTCGGAATACATCTTAATTATACGCGGTGGGTATTGGATACAAAACTATTTTCCTCTCCGCATGTAGTGGCGCTCATTCCGAGCTTTTACATAAAAAAGCTGCGCAGCTTGGGGGCTGCGCAGCTTTGAAAAATGCGGAGATTTTAACGAGCGGATTACTTGCGGTTGGGATCCGGAGTCGGGCCAGCAGGCGCAGAATGCTCCACCTGAAGGCGATAAATGATGCCGTTAAAGGAAGAGCCCAGCTCCTCCAGAGGCAGCACGAAAGTATTAATAATACCCTCGGGGTTACGATGGAAGCGGGTAAGAGTGCACTGTCCGCAAGGTTCTCCATTGATGAGCAAGTGCGTGCTGCCGGGCTTTCCCATAAGCTGAAGGGTTACCCTTTCCCCCACGGGAAGCCTGCAGTTGAACGAGAACTCCATGCTATCACTGCGACGGAAGCCGATGGTGCCATCAGCCAGAGCGGCACAGAATCAGATTACACTATTTTCGATTCTGGGGCAAATCTTTTTTTCATACGTCATACGTATGCTATCCATGATGCCACAGCAAAAAAAACGCCGCCCATTTTCAGGGCGGCGGTGAAACTTCATTTCAGGAGCGGGCTCTCTCAGCGGCGACGGCGGCGTGAAGCCAAACCGGCCAGAGCAAGCAGCCCCAGCGTAGCTGTTGCGGGCTCAGGAATGCTATAATTCACGATGTTAATACCCACATCATCATTAAAGGGGTTAATGTCAAATTCATCCGAAAGATTCATCGGAGCATATGATACACCAAACCCATTGATGTCCAGCCAAGTTTTCTCCTTCTCAGACGTATTGAACATCAGGATGAGATAATTACCGGTGAAAGCAGAGGTAATCTGCTGAGAAAAGGTTGCGACTTCACCCGGAGCATGCGGATTACTGAAAATATTGTTTTCAGAATAATGATCAACAACGGTCCCCGTCAGATAATCATAAGTATAGACAGCAAGACTCAAGCCTGCACTCTGAGACGTGAAGGAAACGTTGATGTGCCTAGCATCCTGAGGAAGCCATACAACCATGGCCGCGGCAACACGATGCTTCTCACCACCCTGTCCTGGATGACCATCATAGTCACAGCGGAAGCTGTTAGGCGTGCAGTAATGCACTTTTTCATTTTCACGCAGCGGAGCCACATACCAGTGCATCAAGTCCAAGCTATTCTCATCAGCGTCCAGCGCAGCCTGCAGGTTCTCAATGATGTTGGCGTAATCTTGGCTGGTCCCCTGACCGCTTGTTAACATATTAGGCGTCAGCCTGTAATCTCCATCAGTGAATACCTACGTGGAAAATGAAGGCGCTCTGTTAACATATTAGGCGTCAGCCTGTAATCTCCATCAGGAAGCCCCAGCTGATACTCAGGTATACTGACGATATCCCCCGAGGCCTGCCCATCTACATCCTGAGCAAATGCCGTACTGAAACCGAAAAGAGTGGCTACAGCAAAACAGGTAGTTACTAATGATATTTTCATGTGATAAGGAATGAGTAAAGCTTATTTGTGATATGTCTTAAGCAATATCAGGAATAAGCGGGCAGGACGTTAGCACCAAAACTAATATTTTGCAAGACAAATTTACAAAATAACAAAAAAAATCCTATAATTATGACTATTTATTTGCGATTAGCGATTTTTCATCACTTTTCCTGTATAATTTCATTAGGACAGCACCACAACAGTGAGATATATCCCATGTACTCGCCATGAATCCATCATTCCAAAATATGCATATACATACATCCATTACATGCATATCATACAGGAAAAAGCATATTAGATTAGCGCAATCTTTATGCACGACAATCTCGTAATTTCAGGCCGTAACTGACTAGGCCCCACCCCCTCGCCGCTAGGCATATGCGGGAAAGAAAGAGCACATGAGCCCGCTTTTTTGGAAAAAATAACTACTTTTTTCTTTTCTTCAATCTACATACATGGTATAACACGGGTTGGAACCTTCATTCAAGAAAACATGAACCCCCATCTTACACATCATCTCTCTGCCGTTCTGCTGGGCGTTGTACCGGCACTGGCAGCAGTAGAGAATACACCGCAACCAAGCACCTCCCCCGCGCTGCCAAGCCTCATCTACCGCAGCAATGGAGTGTACTCCATCCCTGAAGCCGCCGAAGCCGGGAATGCCGAGGTATTAGCAGCCCGTATTAGAGAAGGGGCCAATGTGAATCAGATTGATGAGCTGGGCAATAGCCCCCTGCATCTGGCCGCCCGTCAAAATGCCACGGAGTGCCTCGCGCTTCTACTGCAGGCCGGGGCCGACCCCTTAGTGAAAAATGCTGCGGGAGAAACAGCCATTCAACAGGTCACCGCACCGGATACCATCCAAGTCCTGCGTGATGCCATGGCCCAGAGGCGCTTAGAAATTGAAATCTGTCGCGCCGTTGCAAGCGGCAATTTGCGTCCCCTGCGCACGGTACTGAATAATCCGCAGAGGAAGTTCAACCCGAACGTCCTTGACGAGAGCAATACCATGTCCCTGCTGATGTTGGCATGCATTCAGGGAGACGTAGAACTCGTGAAAACCCTCATTGCAGCCGGAGCGGATGTGAACTACATTTCAGCAAACCGCCGCAGCGTGTTACACATAGCAGTGGACTACAATCAGCCGGCCGTTGTCACAGCTCTGCTGGAGGCCGGTGCAAACCCCATGCAGCCAGCCGCTAACAGAGCCATGCCGCTGCATGATGCCGTGTGGAGCAACCGCGTGGAATGCGTGAAGGCCCTTCTTCCCGCATACAAGAGCATCAATTACAGCCCGGATGGCGCCCACAATGGCCTTCCCCTGAACCTGGCCATTGACCGCGGCTGGACAACTATTATTCAGCTGTTCATCGATGCCGGCATGGACTTAAACACATGCGACTACGGCACACCGCCCCTCATCCATGCAGCGGCCACCGGCAAGGTGCATATCGTACAGCAGCTGCTGCGAGCCGGGGCTGATGTGAACGCCCGCGGCAAGGACGGCCAGACGGCTAAAGATGTGGCCGCGCCCTCCGTACGCCACTTATTCTGATAGACACACCCCCTTTTCATCACATGAAAAAAAGCACCATACTTTCTCTTATGCTCTGCGGCTTAGGCGCTGCGTTCACCGCCTCCGCGGCTGAGACACCTACCGGCAATACGGCCCCGAACGTACTGGCCCTCCACGCTGTGCCCGTGTACACGGATTTTTCTCAGCTGAACAGTAACCCCGCGCAGATGGAGCAGGCTTACCGCCACCGCGAATACCGCGCATACAGGCCCATCGAAGACCTCTCGCGCAGGCTGAAAATTGCCAATTATTCCGGCTTTGAGAATCCCACCGGCATCGCCTTTGAGGCGGGGGACACCATCAAAGTGCGCATGGAAGGCAATCCGCGCACGCAGGTGGAGCTGATACTCCAAGACTTCCGCTTTCCGGGCGGTCAAATCCGCTTCCACGTCAAGCCCGGCGATAATAGCTTCAGCGTGCCCTTCTTCGGCCACGCCTATGTGAACTACCGAGATTCCGAGCCGGATACCGCTCCTCCCATTCGCCTGCACATTGAGGGTGGCCGCATCAATGGCCTGTTCACACACCATGACGATAACGCCACGTGGCGTAGACTACTAGCACATGCCAAGAGTGAATGGCTGGATATCATGGGTGAGCGTACCCAGTGGGTGCTGGACACCAAGGCCCTGCGCGAGCGCTGCCCGGATAAGGGCATGGAGCTCGTTGACCTGTATGATGAGCAGATGACGCTCGAACAGCAGTTCCTCGGCTGGGAATGGGAAGGCATCCACCCCGGCAACCATATCATGGGCAGAACGAACTGGAACACGCGCACCTACATGCACGCGGACGGATTCGGTGGTTCCTATGTGGTATCCGAAACTCCCGGACTGGTGGATGTGGACGTCGTGCGCCGCAACGGCGCTTGGGGCACCTCCCATGAGTTCGGTCACGTCAACCAGACCCGCCCGGGCATGATGTGGACCGGCACCACGGAAACCACGGTGAACCTCTTCTCGCAGCTGGTAAACATGGTTTTCAACCCCAATGAGGTGCGCCTGGAGCATGAGGTATGCCCCACGCTGGAAGGCTATTTGGTACGCGGTGCTCGCTTTGACAGCTATGTGAACAGCGCCATCGTGAACGGCGAACTCTGGCAGTACCAGCGCGGCCCGGATGATGGCCGCAACCGCGTTCCCGGCGAGCGCTGCGGTGATTGCTTCGTCATTCTCTGCCCCATGTGGCAGATGTACCTGTATAACACAGTAGCTCGTGGAGATGCGCTTTTCTACCCGCGTATCTTCAAGGATGTGCGAGACACGGATGAAAGCGAATGGACGCAAGGCCAGCTGCGCATGGGCTACCTGAACCGCTGCTGCAACTCTGCTAAGCTTGACTTCTCGGACTTCTTCCTGCACACCGGCATGCTGGCCGTGATGAACCGCTATGTGAACGATTACAGCTCACGCTGGGTCACCATCACCGAGGATATGTGCGCGGATTCCCTCCGCATCGCCACTCAGTATCCCAAGCCGGATTCCCCCGTCATCTTCTACATCAACGTGAATAATGTGGGCATCTACCGTGACCGGCTCGCCATCATCCCCACCCCGGACTTCACCCCCGTGATGAAGAACAGGCCCGCACCCGGGTTCACCGTACCGGCGGATAAGTGGGCAAATGCCGTGGCCTTCGAGGTGTACAACGGTGATAAACTGGTGCGCATCTGCCTGCGAGGCCTGAACCAGAAGGACAACGCCTCCACGGATGTCATCCTGCCTGCAGGTGCCACCACCGTGATGGCCGTCTCCTGGGATGGCAAGCGCTATATCATTTATGATACCACCGGCGTCCCCATCGATGCCCAGCCGGATTCCGCCACCGGCCCCGGCTTCATAACCGCCACGGGAAGATAACTTCCGGCTAAAATCACCAAACACATTTAACAAAAACCATCAGGCCTGAGGCTGCACACAGCGAGTCCTCAGGCCTTTTCTTTACCGGCTCTCTGCGCTCTAAATTGACGTTAATTGAAAAATACCCGCGAGCGCAGCGAGCCTATCCCTGAGCCCCTCACCGGGGCTCAGGGATTAGGCGGGCATGCGCCCGCGGGAGTTTTGCTATTTCGCTTTCATTTCTGCGCAACGGTATCACGAACCTGACCATCGGCAGTAAGCGTTCAGTTATCCAATATCCGGCGTAAGCCGCTTACTTTTAATTCGTAAATCGTAAATTATAATTCGTAAATCAACGTGTCCCAAATCTTTAGGACACGTATGTTCTATGTCGACTATCGGCACTTTATACTTGCCGAACCTCTGGAAAAGAGTTAGAATAACGCCGTACCTTCCGCAGATTTTCCCCTGCCCACCTTTTACACACATTACGAACGCAAATGAAAAAGTCCCTAGCCATCATCGCACTGCTGAGCACGGCAAATCTCTGGGCACTCGGCCCGGCGGATATTGCAGAAAAGACCGTGTACATCCACATGGAAAACGCGCAGGTGGCGCGCTCGGGAATGTATCAACCGGCCTCCCGGCCTTGGTACCAGCTGGAAAACATCACGGACTTTATCATTGATTTCCCCGCAAGCCACTCGTTCAGCACCACCACCAGCACCATCGGCCGCCTGAGTAATGATGTGAACGTGAGTTATTCCCCGAACCCCGCAAACAACAAGGGCTATATCAAAGTGGAGTGCGATGATTTTCAGGTGCTAGTGGAACTAACCTACACCGACCACAGCTCCGGCACAGCTACAATCACTTGGCACCAGGCCGGAAATACGCGCCACTTCCGGAACACCGCCTTCACCCTGGAAGATGATGCTAACTCCGCCGCCCAAGTGAAGCTCCCGGAAGAAATCATTTTCCATGATCCCCCTATATGGGACGATGGCCTGTCAGCAATCCTCCGCGAGATTGAAAACGCCCGGTATAGCAATGCGACGGATAGGCTCTATCAGCAGCGCCTGAGTACCCTGCTGCCCCTCATCATGATGACGCGTAACGTCTCCTTCACCAACCCGGATTACAAGGGCAATACCGCCCTGCATTACGCATGCGGGCTCAGCCATACCCGCTTGGTGCAATGGCTGGTGGAGCATGGGGCGGATTTGGAGGCACGGACGGACAGAGGGGCCAGTATAGATGCCTGCATCGGCGGCAGAAATGCCAGGCAAATTCGAGCCATTCTGCAAGAGGCACGCACATGGAGAGACCGCCCCTACAGCGACTCGTCAGTAAGCCTCAAGGCCGCACGCAAAGCTGCCAGATGGCTGGAAACCGAGTTCAGCGGTAGACTGATGACCTCGCCGGATTACAGCATCCCCACAAATTACACCTACGCTGAGGAATCCGCCCGCCTCATCTACCGCAGCACGAAAGCCGGCAACGGCCCTTCCGCCTTGGGGATGGACCTCACGGAAACACCCGCCATTCTTCTCACCCGTGTTCAGAATGCCAAAGTGAGCGAAGACATGTTCGCCGGATGGATACTGCGCGAGCTGAGACAAAGCTACATGTACCGCCAGCACACCTTCCGGCGGGACGGATACGTACTGGCCCAGCTGCCGCACATGATGTTGGCTCGTGAGGATGAAGGCATGCCGCCGGACGGCTCCACCGCCGTGTACCGCGCCGCCTGCGAGGGTAATGTGGAGCTGGTGCGCTGGCTCATCTCCCATGGGGCAGACCGCAGCCTGACCGACAGGAGCGGCCAACCCGCCACCTTGCCCGCCAACACGCCAAACCTCGCAGAGATTCAAGAAGCTCTGCAAATGCATGATTAAAGTGAACGGCTCGCCCAATGGCGGCCTGCAAGTAAGTTACCTTAGGGCTGTCCCTTGGGATAGCCCTCTATCTGCGCTATCACCCTGCGAGCAGCCTCTGCGATATTTTCCTGCAAAAGTAGCCAGGAAACGATTACCACCCGCCGCGCGCCGGCTTCCAGCACTTCCGGCAGGGTAGCGGCATTGATACCGCCTATACAGAACATGGGCATATCCCCCACCGCATCTTGCACTTCAGCTACATCCTGAAGGCCTATGGACTTGCGCCCGGGCTTGGTGCCGGTGGGGTACAGAGGGCCGAAGCCGATGTAATCCGCCCCTTCCTGCAGGGCTTGCAAGGCTTGCTCCGGGCTATGAGTAGAACGCCCCACGATAACCCCGGGGCCTACTATCTTTCTCACATCAGCCAAGCTGCCGCCATCCTGCCCCACATGCACGGCATCCGCCTTAATTTCCGCTGCCATTTCAGGGTAATCATTCAGCACGAAGATGACCTTGTGCTCCCGGCAAATAGCCTGCATAGCGATGGCCCATTGTTTGACAAGGGATAATTCCACCCCCTTGGCCCTCAGCTGAATGATTTGTACACCACCCTCAATCAAGGCACGGGTGCGGGCCTCAACTTGTTCCGGCTCGGTATACCCCATATCCACAATGCCATAAAGTCGGCAGTTTGCCAGCAGCTTTTTCATGCGTGTTAGCATGCCATAAAGCCGGGGCCTACTCAAGCTAAAAACGCGCTGTTTCTATTAGCATGACGAAGTTATAGCTTGCGAAAAAGAGTAGGCATCATTATGCTCTAAGTATCATGGAAACTCTGGTATCTAGCGGAATTATTGAGTCGTATTTCAACAAGTTGCAAAGTAACCTGGTACTGGATGCTGCGATTGTCGGCGGTGGTCCCTCCGGCATCGTAGCGGCCTATTATCTGGCAAAAGCCGGGCATAAGGTTGCTTTGTTTGATCGCAAGCTCTCCCCCGGCGGTGGCATGTGGGGCGGAGCGATGATGTTCAATGACATCGTAGTTCAGGAAGAGGCCATGGACATCGTGCGCGAGCTGGAGCTGAGCTACAAGCCATACCGTGAGGGTACGTATATTATTGATTCCGTGCATGCCACGGCTGGCCTGCTATACAAGGCCACGCAGGCCGGCGCCACCATTTTCAACTGCTATTCAGTGGAAGATGTCGTATACAAGCAAGGCCGCGTGGGCGGCGTCGTGGTCAACTGGACACCGGTTCTGCGCGAAGGCCTGCATGTGGACCCGCTGACGATTATCTCCAAAACCGTGCTGGACGGCACCGGCCATGATTGCGAGATTGCCAAGACCGTCGCGCGCAAGAACGGCGTGCGCCTGAACACGCCTACCGGCGGAGTAGTGGGTGAAATGAGCATGGACGCCGCTGAGGGTGAACGCTCCACTATTGATAACACCAAGGAGATATACCCCGGCCTTTTCGTTTCCGGCATGGCAGCTAACGGCGTGAGCGGCAGCTTCCGCATGGGGCCGATATTCGGCGGTATGCTCATGAGCGGCAAAAAGGCCGCAGAACTGATGGGCCAAGCTATTTCCGGCAATTGATTATGGAGGCGAACGAGTTGAGGTATCCGGGCTCCCGCCGTATTTATGTACCGGGACAAATCCATCCGCATATCCAAGTGGGCATGCGAGAGGTGGCGCTGTCGGACTCCCTGTTTCCGGATGGCACGGTAGAGCAGAATGCCCCGGTGCGCCTGTATGACTGCTCCGGCCCTTGGGGTGACGATGACTTCCACGGTAACGAGGAACAGGGCTTGCCCCGCCTCAGAGAAGAGTGGATCCTCGCCCGTGGTGACGTGCAGCAGGATGAGGAAGGCAAGCTTCAGGCGGCCAACTTGGCACACCCGCCCACCCAGCGTGAGTACGCCCTGCGCGGCATCATCACCCCGGAGATGGAGTATGTGGCCATCCGTGAGAATCTGGGGCGTGAGATGGCTTATAAAGCCGTCTACGACCGCTTCCCGAACGCCAAGACTCGCCCGGCTTCCGCCCGGCAGTTCTTAGATGAGCTGGGAACCGGCATGCCCCGCCCCAGCGAGCTGGAGGCGCAGGCCGGCTTCTCCCCGGAATCTCTCGTACGTCGCGCCGACATCAACTATCAGCACCCGGCTGAATCTCACCGTGGCGGCCACATGCCCGCCTACTTCACCCCGGAGTTCGTGCGAGATGAAATCGCCTCCGGTCGAGCCCTGATTCCGGTGAACATCAATCACCCGGAGGTGGAGCCCATGGCCATCGGCCGTAATTTCCTCTGCAAGATTAATGCGAACATCGGTAACTCCGCCATCACTTCCGGCATCGCGGAGGAGGTGGAGAAGCTGCGCTGGGCTATTCACTGGGGAGCGGATACCGTCATGGATCTTTCCACGGGTAAGGATATCCACAAGACCCGCGAGTGGATTCTGAGGAACAGCCCCGTGCCCATCGGCACGGTTCCCATTTACCAGAGCTTGGAAAAATGCGGTGGCAAGGTGGAGTTCCTCAGCTGGCCGATTTTCCGGGATACGCTCATTGAGCAGGCTCGGCAGGGTGTGGATTATGTGACGATTCATGCCGCCTTGCTGCAGCGCTTTGTGGCGCACACCGCACGCCGTGCCACGGGTATCGTATCACGCGGCGGCTCCATCATCGCCAAATGGATGCTCATTCACAAGCAGGAGAACTTCCTGTACTGCCATTGGGATGAGATATGTGATATTCTTGCCACCTATGATGTGGCTATCTCTATCGGTGATGGCCTGCGCCCCGGCAGCATAGCGGATGCTAATGACTTTGCGCAGCTGGCAGAGCTGGAAGTTCAGGGCGAGCTGACCCGCGCCGCTTGGGCAAAAGGCGTGCAGGTGATGAATGAAGGCCCGGGCCACGTGCCCCTGCACCTCGTGCCGGAAAACATGCGAAAGCAGCTGGAATGGTGCCATGAAGCCCCCTTCTATACGCTGGGGCCCTTGGCTACGGATATTGCACCGGGCTATGACCACATCACCGGTGCCTTAGGAGGCGCTCTCATCGCCCAGCGTGGATGCGCCATGCTGTGCTATGTTACCCGCAAGGAACACCTCGGCCTGCCGGACCGCGAGGACGTGCGCGAAGGCGTGGTTACCTACAAACTGGCCGCTCACGCTGCGGATTTGGCTAAGGGTCACCCCGGCGCTCAGCTGCGCGATAATGCCCTAGCAAAAGCGCGTTTTGAGTTCCGCTGGGAGGATCAATTCAACCTGTCGCTGGACCCGCAGAAGGCCCGCGCGTATCATGACCTCACCTTGCCGCACGCCGGGGCTAAAAAGGCCCACTTCTGCTCCATGTGCGGCCCGGATTTTTGCGCCATGAAGCTCACGCAGGAAATCCGCAACACAAATCCGTAAACGATAAAATACTTAGTCCACGCTTTATACCACCCCTGCCGGGGTTCTCATATATTTTTTCATCTTTTCCCCGGGGTTCCGCCCCTGCGGGGCTGCACCTCCGGGCTATTCTATTCCGCCCCATCCGGGGCTCTGGGCTAGGCTCGCTGCGCTCGCGGGCTTTTGCTTTATATGCGTCAATTTGTTTAAGGCAGAGTGATGATAAATGAAAACGCCGCATGGGGGCATGAGGCGTGAGCGGCGGTATAAGCTCAGCATTTCCGCGGGCGTATGCCCGCCTAATCTATGAGCCCCGTTCAGGGGCGCCATAAGGTAGCCCGATGGTGGAGCCTCGCAAGAGGCGGAACCTCGGGATGCGGAATAAAAACGAAACAGAACCCCGTCAGTCAATTATGAAAATGAAAAAGGTGAAATTTTATGCCACGCTACGTGGGGAAGGGCTCATTGCCGCCCTTCCCCACACCCCTTTCTGCTAGGGAGTTGGGCACCTTCGGAGACTTTTTACACCTATGCGTAGTTTTTTTC
>JAZQGN010000003.1:0-65455 GCA_045540095.1 Akkermansia sp. | reverse complement strand
ATACAGTAGCTCATTGCGGGGATAGTATCCGCGGCAATTTTGTTTGGACATTAACGGTTACGGATGATTTGACCTTATGGACACTTAACCGCGCAATATGGAATAAAAGGTCAGGATGCCACATGCACGGCCTTTCTATATCAGCTACGCGAGATGCCGTTCATGGTTCGTAGCATCAACACAGACAATGGGTCAGAGTTTATCAACTACCATTTACAAAGGATGCTCAAAGAGAGGTACAAGAGGTGTAAACTGACTCGTTCTCGACCTTACAAAAAGAATGATAACGCTCGTGCAGAAGAACGCAATCGTCTCAAAGTCAGAGAATTAATAGGCTACGAAAGAATAGACAATGAGCAATGCGTATTCTTGCTCAACCAGGTATATCGCTATCATAATCAGCTCACTAATTTTTTCATAGCCAGCACAAGGTTAGTATCAAAGCAACGGAATCCGGTCACCGGCAAAACGAAGAAGAAATACGACAAAGCCCGAACCCCATATGAAAGAGTTATGGAACAAATGAAAGACGGTGCAAGGAAAAGAAACCTTATAGCCCTGAGGGAATCTCTCGATCCCATCGAATTGCAGGAAAATATCCAAAAATCTCTAAAAAAGCTCTTCCATCTCATGAAACCCGAGAGCATTTTATGAAGACTATCCCCCCATCCGGCGAATTTTTCTGGGCAAAAAAGCCGACTCGCTACGCTCGCTGGCTTTTTTGCCCAGAAAAATGGTAGATTTGCCTTGTTTTTGGGGCAATTATCGGCTAAAGTTTCGGTGACCGCAATTTTGAGGCATCCACTTTTCGGTGACTGTTTTTTTTTGAGGCAATACGGGAAAACGCGTGTTAATTTTTCACGCGGCGGAAAACGTAGCGGATTTCATTTTCGGGACGATTGGCCGCCTTGTTCGAGCGGGCGATGTGCTCACGAGCTATCAGCGGCAGCTGGTCAAATATATGCGGCATGACTACCACCTCATCAGGGCCATCAAAAATAATATCGGCTTCAAACACCTCCTCCCCGCGCCGGAATTGCACGCGGTACGGCTCCGTCTCCGTCTGAACCCAAGTGTAACTCAATCTCCCGGCGTTACCGCTCATTTCCCAGCGCACGCGGGTATCATTCACCTCTGCGTGCATCCTGTTGGGTACGCCCTTCCACTCACCAATGGCAAGTTCAACCGGATCCTCAAACCAATCCGGAATGAAGATAACGCACAGCAGGCCAATGGCTGCCAGAGAAATGAGAAAGTTACGCAGAGTCAGCATAGAATCATTAATGAATAAATTGTGTCACGATCTTCACCAGCCAGTAGCCTCCGAAAATCAGCCAGCAGAACAGCAGCAAAGCCAACAGGAATGGCTTTGGCCCAGCCTTACAGAACTTGTCAAAACTCGTTTCCACACCCAGCGCGGTCATGGCCATCGTGAGCATGAAGGTGGAAAGAGAGCGAATGGAATCAACCGCCCATACCGGCAGAATCCCCAGCGAGTTCACGCCGATGGCTGCCAAAAAAAGGAAAGGAAAAATGGGCATGCTGATTTTGCCCCTCTCTCCCGAAGCCGTATTTTTGCGAGACAGGATGAAAGCGAGCACCATCAGCACAGGAGCCAGCAAAATCACACGCATCATCTTCACGATAACGGCCGGGCACTTAATGGATTCCGCAAAAAGCCCAGCGGCGTCCATAGCCTCACCGGCGCCGTACACATGAGCCACTTCATGAAGGGTGCCGCCCGTATAGATACCCATCTGCCCGGCATCCATATCAAACACGCCCGCCCTGTACAGCGCAGGATACAGGAACATTGCAATAGTACCAAAAATTACGACGGTAGAAACAGCTACGGCGGTCTTGTACGGCTCCCCCTTCACCACTGGTTCTGCCCCAAGCACGGCGGCGGCACCACATATCGAGCTGCCCACGGAGGTGAGCAGAGCGGTTTGAGAATCCATCTTCAGCAAACGTCCCAACACCACCCCCAGAATAAGGGTGAAACTTACCACCACCACGTCCACCACAATGGCGGGCATGCCCACGGCCAGCACGTCACTCACCGTAATCTGAAAGCCATACAACACGATACCCGTGCGCAACACCTGCCGAGTACAGAACGCTATACCAGGGTTCCACTCTGCCGGTACTTGCTTCCTAAGGGTATTCGCATACACCATACCCAGAATAATACCCACAATCAGAGGACTCAACCTCAGTACCTTCACCCACTCAAATCCTGCCACATGCGTGGCCGTGCAGGCAAACAGTACGATGAGCAGAATACCTGAGAAAAATGCAGCTTGCTTCGTTTTATCCATAAAACTCCGGCACCTTATATCACAAACAAATAGCAAATGCAACCCTTATTTACGCTACAGCAAAGAAGAACAAAAGCATCTATTACTCAACAAGTAACATCAACACAATTAACACCCACAGACCGAATCAGGAAGGCAGCAGGCGCACCACTCGGTCCGCACGCGGCAGCGTGATAGAAACCGTGGTACCAATTCCTTCACGGGAAGCAAGGGAGAGGGTACCGCCATGTTCTTTCACGATGTGGCGCACGATAAGCAGCCCCAAACCATGGCCTTTCTTACGAGTAGTACGGAAGGGCTCGTACATGGTGCCCATTACTTCATGTGAGATACCGCTGCCATTATCACCGATAAGGACACGCACATCCGTATCATTATAATCTGTCTGAATATAAATACCACCATCCCCGGAGATGGATTGGAAGGCGTTTCTGATGAGATTGTAAAGCACTTGGAAAAGCTGGCCGCCATCCGCGCTCAGTTCAGGCAAATCCTTGCTGAGTGACTGCTGAATACCAATACCGCGCGGCGCCATCTCGGGCTCCAGCACCTCCAGCACACGGGCAATAAGCTCATTCAGCTGCACTGCCTCGCGCTGAATACGCCCCGGGCGCACGGACTGCAGGAACTGGCGCAGCAGTGTATCCAATCGGCGGGTCTCCCCCAGAGCACTCTCCAGCAAAGGCGAAAGCTTCTCTTGCGCATCAGCATCCAGCTTAGCGAGCTTGCGCTGCATGAGCTGAAGATTCAGCCCCAATGAGTTCAGCGGGTTTCCAATTTCATGAGCCACGGCGCTGGCCATGTAGGTCACGAGATTAAATTGCTCAGCCTCGGCATCTTCCTCACCAGCGGCGAGGCGCTCCGTATCATCGCGGATAAGCAGCAGATATTCCGAGCCATCAGCCACGGGGCTCATGAGGAAGTTGTAATGGCGCTCCTCAGGGTAATTCACGTGCAGGTCACGCGAGATGGCGATTCCACTGCCGCACACCTCCTGCCATGTGCAGGTACCACCAACCAAGCGCTCAAAAGGAACATGCAGCAACTCTTTAATACTGCGCCCGTAAATCGCACAGGCTGCCTTATTAGCAAAGCGAGGGGCGCCCTCAGAGTCAAAGAGAATCAAACCATCACGCAGCGCATCAAACACATCCTGAAGCAGTCCCTTTTCAGAGGCCAAGCGCATAAAGAGGTGGCGGAGCTCCTCCGTATCCAGATGCTCCAGGCGGTTCACAATCTTATCCAGCGTATCTCGCTTCATAATGCGTTATCAGAATTGGATGGAAAGCTCAGAGAAGTTCAGCGGCAAAGACGCCCGGAAAACATGCTGCTCATCAAGTTCCCCCGGCAGCTCAACACCATCCACCACCAGCAAGGGAGAGGCCGTAAGCGGCAACGCATGCAGGGCGAACTCAAAGGTGCGGTGCTGCTGCTCTGCGTGCAAGTTCACGAGATGGGACAAGGTAAAGGAGCGCAGCTGTGCCCGGTATTCAAAGCGATGCAGCATATAGCGTCCACGGCGGTAGCCGTATCCATCTCCTTCATCCTCATACAGTTCGCTGGATTGATTCACCTCCGGCGCCCACCACAAATCCAGCGTCACAGCGGGGCTCTCCAACTCACCCACATACTGCTGCACCGGCCAGCGCGGCACCACACAGCCGCCCTTCACGAACACAGGGATGTACGCCAGCGGGGTGGACACCCACAGCTCCGTGGAGTTATCCGCAGCCTCTTCATCCGTCCAGTATGAATACCAGCGGCCCGGCGGTAGGTACATGAATCGCCCGGTCTCTCCCGGATGATGTACAGGCACCACATACAGGGCTTCACCCAAGAAAAACTCACTACTACGCCAGTACGTATCCGGGTTTTCCGGGTACATGAGAGCCAGCGAACGGATAATGGGCAATCCGGTGCGACTGTACTTATAGAACTGAGTATAAATGTAAGGCAGCAGGCGGTAACGGTTCTCGATAGCGCGGCGCACCAGTTCCTCCACCACGGGGCCGAAGCACCAAGGCTCCTGCCCGCCGTACTCCCCGTTGTTATGATTGCGGAAGAAGACGTGGAAGGCAGCCATCTGCATCCAACGGCAGAAGAGCTCCGGCGTGGGGTGCCCGAGGAAACCGCCGGTATCCGCACCGCAGAAGGAAACACCACTAGCGGAAAGGCGCTGCACCATCAGGTTTGCCATCTTCAGGTTCTCCCAATCCGCATCATTATCACCCGTCCACGTGGCAGCCCAGCGCTGCAGCCCCGCAAAGCCCGCGCGCGATAGCACAAAGGGACGCCGTTCCGGCGCGAACTTCTCCATACCCTGACGCGTGGCTCGAGCCATGCACTGGCCATAGATGTTATGAGCCTTCAGGTGTGAGCAGTAGAAGCCGTCGTAATTATGGCGGGTATCCGGCGGGAAGGTGCGGTCCGGGAAAATGGCCGGCTCATTCATATCCGTCCATATACCGCGAACGCCGTATTCCGCAATCTGGCGGCGGAAAAGGTTGGCCCACCACTCGCGAGTCACGGGAGAGGTGAAATCCGGGAAGGTACAGGTGCCCGGCCACACTTCGCCGGAAAGCAACGCGCCGTCATGGCGGCGGCAGAAAACGTTCTTTTCAAACCCACTGCGCCACACATAGTTGTCCGGGTTCACCTTAATGCCGGGATCAATGATGGTGACCACCTTAAAGCCTTTTGCTTCCAGCCCTTCAATCATCCCCTGAGGATTGGGGAAGTAGTTGCGGTCCCAAGTTAAGGCCTGATACCCCTTCATGTGGTGGATGTCCAAGTGAATAGAATCACAGGGTATGCGGCGGGCACGCAGTTCATCCGCCAACCCCGTCACCACCGATTCGGGGTAATAACTCCACTTACTCTGGTGATAACCCAGCGCCCAGAGCGGCGGCATGGGCGGCAAGCCTGTCATGCGGGTATACGTCTGCACCGTTTCCAGAGCATCAGACCCGGCGATGAAATAGTAATCCATCACGCCGCCATCAGCCCCGAAAAGCAGCCTATCCTCGCGCTCTTTACCGAAGTCAAAGTAGGAGCGCATGGTGTTATCAAAGAAGATACCGTACTGAGCGCCCTGATTCAGACAGAGGAAAAAGGGAATGCTCTTGTAAAGCGGGTCACTGTCCGGCTTGAACTTGTAGTGATCCGAGCCCCACATTTCAAAGCGCCGCCCACGCAGGTTCAGCGCACAAGGCTTGTCCCCCAAGGCAAAGAAATGGGCCTTTTCGGGCATGTACTTCAGTACCCACACCAGCTCGTCCCCCGTCTGCTCCTGCAGGCGGTGCCCCATTCCTTCCGCGTCCGCGCAAAGCATACGCCCCGTGGCGCGCTCCAAGAACTCCAGCCCGCCGTCCATCTTACGCACTCGCACAATGAGGCTCGGCGTGCTCAGCTCATAGCAATCCGCACGCTCCACCTCCTCCGGCTGCACACAGGCAGGCGCATACTCCGGAGCGATGCCATAGCTCGGGATATTCTCAAACACCGGGTGAGACACATAGCGACAGCGCACCACCCCGGGCTCTAGGAAATAGAGCCGGAGGCGGTTCGTGGGGAACTCAAGCTCAAGCGTGTGAGAATTAACCCACTCGTATTGACGGATAAAAGACTTCATGCAATGACAATTTGTCTCAGACAAATTGCAGAGGGAATCCCCTCCGGCACAGCCACTAGCCCGGAGGCCACTGGAGGGAGCGCCCGCCAATGATGTGGACGTGGAGGTGCGGCACCGTCTGGCCGGCGTCTGCCCCGGTGTTCATCACGGTGCGGAAGCCGCCCTCGGCCAGCCCCTCAGCGCGGGCAATTTCACCCACCTTCAGCATGAGGTGCCCCAGCAGAGCAGCATCCTCAGCCGTGGCGGCCTCGATGCTCGGAATGGGCTTACGCGGCACCAGCAGCACATGCACCGGAGCCACCGGGGTGATATCCCGGAACGCCACGCAAAGCTCATCCTCGTACACCATGGCAGAGGGTATCTCTTTATCAGCTATTTTCTGGAAGAGTGTTTTTTCCATTGCAACCACATATTTAACACAGCCCACGCCCGCATGCAACAAGAATCTGACGCCACATGCCGCTTTTTGAGTTTTCACCCCTATATTTCTACACTAAATGCTTGCAATTTACCCGCGCAGGGATAAAATCAAGCACAGGATGAATGCAAACGCACAACGCCTCAAAGAGTATCTGCTGACTTGTTATCCGCCGGAAGAATGGCCCACCCTGCTGCACCAAGCTGAGGAATGGGCAGCCACCCGCCCGCTTGAGGGGCTGCGGGTGCTGGATGCCACCCCCATCTACCGCAACACGCTGGGTAAGTTCATGGCCCTGCTCGCAGGTGGTGCGGAACTCTTCGTCCCAGAGCGTACCAATATGCCGGCAGATACCACTGTGCTGAACATGCTGGCGGATTTTGGCATCCGTACCGCCGAGAAAGGACAGGACGACTTTGATATCATTCTGGACTGTGCCGGCCAATGCACCCGCCGCACTCCCTCTCTGGGCTATGCTGAGCTCACCCGCTCCGGGGTGCCTGCCTATGAGCGTACCCGCCGCCCTGTCATCGTGGCGGATGCCGGGCGCATCAAACGCGTGGAAACCACCCTAGGTACCGGCGAAAGTTTCTTCCGCGCGCTGGAGCAGTTGGGACACACCGACCATGAGGGCCGCCGCCTGCTGGTGGTAGGTTATGGCAAGGTGGGCCGGGGCCTTGTGCATTATGCACGCAAGCGCGGCATGCTCATCACCGTGGCGGATGTGGAGAGCAAAGAGAGCGAGCTCCCCTTGGACGCCACCTTCGTGAATGTGAATGATACCGCTGAACTGAATGAAGCGGTGCTGAGTTCTTGGTGTGTTGTCACCGCCACAGGTCGCATCAATGCCCTGCACAACCGCCTGAACGCCCCCGCCGTCATCGCAGCCCCCGTTCTGCTGGCCAACATGGGCATCGATGATGAATTCGGCACAAAAATCCCGCCACACCGCGTTCTTAACGCTAAGAAACCGCTGAACTTCATTCTGGAAGAGCCCACACGCATGTGCTTCATTGAAACCACGCTGGCCCTGCACAACGCCTGCGCTCTGGAGCTGCTCACGGCGGACCTGCCCCACATCTGCATGCCCCCGCCCCCGGATGTGGAGGAACGCCTGCTGCACATCGCCACCACGAAAGGTAGCGGCGAGCTGCGCCACCTCCACCTGCTGCTGGGTGAAGGCTAAAAGAACAGGACAGTCACCTTCTCGCGACTCATAAACTTGGCGACGCTTATCAGGACTCACTAAGACGCCGCATTGTAACACATTTGTGACAGAACGCAATCTTGACAGCGCGGGGCGTCGTGCCGTAGAATGAGGGCATGCTCAGGTTTCTCTCCATCGCGCTGCGAATGATACTCTGCACCTTCGGGGCGGCGGCGCTTTTATATACCCTTTCATACCCGGACAGCATTCTGCCGCCGGATCCGGCACTGGAGTACGTGACTGAGCTGCATGCGTATGATTTTAAGCCGTGGATGTGGCTGGCGCCCTTCCTCTTCATGGAACTGGTGAGCGTGGCGGGGCCTCGCCGTAATTTGGTATGGTTCACCGCGCTGCTGACAGTGATGGGCGGCGCGCTGATAGCTTGGCCGGTGCTCACGGCCCTGAGTCCGGAGCTGGTGCACCCTACCTTTGAATATGAAGATGGCAAGCTTGCTGAGGGTATGACCTTCATGTTCTGCGTGCTGGGCATCACCATGTTCTCCCGACTCGTGGTGCTGCGCTTCCTGTACCCGCCGGAGCCGGTGGAGAATCCGGATGACATCAACAGCGTGGAGGCAGACGTACTGAATCCCTCCACAGCGCTCACCGTGAAGGAAATCCTCGCCAACCCCAAAAAAGCGAATCCTCATTTCCTTTTCGGAGATGCAGACGAGGAGCGCCTGAGCGGGTTCCGCGCCATCCTGCGCAGGCTGCGCCTAATGAGCAACTGGTGCACCGCCGGGTGGGCAGCCCTCATCATCGCCATCATCCTCTGGTTCTTCCTCTTCCCCCAACCGGATGAAGTGCAGGCTCTCCGCCGCGACCTCGCCACCATGTACCAATACAGCAAGCAGGCGGACGGCACTCGCCGCGCCACGCCACGCGCTGTACACGCCGCTTGGCGAGTCATGAAGTACGTGGCGGATAATGATGCTTTTACCGCCCTCACCCGCGAGCAGGCGGAAGAATGGCTCGGACTGGACAAAGCCCCCGCCGCCTACCGGGCCCAGCTTCGCGATGAAAATGACAGGTCCATAGCATCCTCGCACAACATCTTCGAGAGCCGCACCCCCTTCCTCACCATTTCGGATGGCCGGAGAACCGCCGTGCTTTACATCCGTACGAATGCGGATGGCAGCATCATCAACATCGCTGAGGCTCAGGATGCCGGCTGGAACGCCATCGCGGATGACCAGCGCCGCCGTTTCGGCCGCCTTTTCGAGCGTGATTACTATTAACCCCCAGCCCCATATGCCCCCCTATATCCACCAAGGCCGCGTACAATTTCACTCCACGGACGCCGCAGGAATCGTACACTTCGCGAACTACTTCCGCTACATGGAGGAGGCAGAAGTGGCCGCGCTCGCTGCACGCGGCTTCAGGCCGGATGGCCATGCTTACCCCCGGGTGCATGTGGAGGCGGACTACCGCGCCCCCCTGCGCTTCTGGGAGGCCTACACCGTGCAGGCCGAGCTGCAGAGCATCGGGAACTCCACACTGCACTGGCGCTTCACCATCAGCGGGCCGCAGGGAGTCTGCGCCGTGCTCCAAAGTGTGAGCGCACGCCGCTCGGCAGACCTCAGCGCTCCCGCTCCCTACACCACCGAAGAGCGCGAACGCCTCGCAGACCTCCTCATTTCGCCCCTGTAAAGCCTCATTTATCAGAGAAATAAAAAAAAATGCGCCATATGCACAAATTTGGGTTGCCAAGAACATAAAAATAGTGTATACTCCCGCAACCGCCAGAGCCGAAAGGCTCCTGAAACATTTATTAGCACAAAGGAGACAAGGATGAACATTCTCGATACCATCGAAAAAGAACAGCTGAAGGACGACGTAACTCCCTTCAACGTAGGTGACACTGTAAAGGTTCACTGCCGCGTGATCGAAGGCGGTAAGGAACGCGTGCAGATTTTCCAGGGCATTGTGATCGGCAAGCGTGGTGCCGGCGTGAACGAAGCTTTCACCGTTCGTAAGATTTCCTACGGCGAGGGTGTTGAGCGTTCCTTCCCCGTACACACTCCCAAGATTGCCAAGATTGAGGTTGTGAACCGCGGTAAGGTGCGTCGCGCCAAGCTTAACTACCTCCGCGAGCGCGTGGGTAAGGAGGCCGTGACCGTGAAGACCATCCGCTAATCGGTTCTCAGCCACAAGTTATACTTTTCATAGGCAGAAGCTCAACTCCTCCGGGAGTTGAGCTTCCTGTTTTATATCCCCCTTCCCCTACGCACAGGGGCAACAGACAACAAAAAAAGCCCAGCATCTTGCGACACCGAGCTTAAGTGGCACCTTACGAAAAACAACGCCAGCTTACTCGATATAACCGATGTAAGGCAAATTGCGGTATTTTCCATTGAAATCCAGCCCGTAGCCCACAAGGAAGCAATCCTCGCAGTGCAGCGCGCAAAAATCAGCTTCATACGGCACCGTACGGCGCCCTTTCTTATCAATAGCCACAGTAGAGGCCACCTTCGCCGCGCCGCCTTCCAGCAAAGCATCGCGTACCGATTTCAGCGTCAGCCCGGTGTCCAGCACATCATCAATGATGAGCACCTGCTTTCCGGTGCAATCCGGCAGCGCATCATGCCACTTCAGCTTACCCGTGCTATCCATCCCCTCGTAGCTGGAAAGGCGAATCGTCTGCAATTCAAAATTCACAGGCAAGCAGCGCAGCAAATCTGCCGCGTACCAGATAGCACCATTAAGCAAACACAGAGCCACCACGGGCTCCTCACTACCGAAGAAGCCTTCCACCTGCCGCGCTACCTTCTGCACGGCCTCCTGAATCTGCTCTGCTGTATAAAGTGATTTTATGTTCATTAGGTTACGATAAATGGCACTGAGGCTGATTGTACAAAGAATATAATTCTTGTCAAGCACGAGCTTGCTGCAACTGACTATTCCAAGGCAAATCCTCCAAGGTATACCATAAATATAAAAAAGACCGCGGCTATTCCTTGCGGAGCTACGGCCCATGATTATATGTTAGCAAGTATTACTTGCGGCGGCGGCACTTGCCACGCCAAAGTGTCACATTAGCGACGGCGGCGGCGCTTGCCACGCCAAAGTCGCTTTAGCGACGGCGGCGGCGTGCAACCAGAGCCGCCAGTGCCAGCAGAGAAAGAGTGGCCGTGGTGGGCTCAGGGACAGTGGTCATCGTCACATTCAATACCACCTTGCCATCTTCTGTGGTGGAGATATCAGACGTTACATACTCCGTGATGTTCTGACCGGCGTATGCGGCATAGCGGTCATCCAGCAAACCATCCTCATCGGAGGTAATGATGAACTCTGAGCTAGCAATCAACTCTTCTATTGACTCGTCGTTAAGTGTCAGAGTGTCAATATTGCGGAAAAGCTCCAGACTGAAGTTAATGGGCTCACTGGAAGGAGACATTAGCTGAGACAGAGCTTCCCCACCAATCTCAAAGGTGAAGGTCACATTTTCTCCAATTGTCAGGTTATAACCATCCATATCGATGACAGAATAAGCACCGGACTCCCAGCCATAGTTTTCCGCAGAGGCGGCTTTATCAAAATCAGCCAAAGAGAAGGTAACCTCCACATCGTTCAGCACAACATCGCCTTCGCAAACCTGTACGCTGGGGGGAGTTACCTACCACCAGTTCACCACCATTCATGGTAAGAGCACCAAGGGTACCACTGCCCTTCACCGTGCCATTCTCTACCGTGATTGAGCCGCTCACAGTACCATTATCCACCACTAAGGTAGGAGTGCTCTCGCCGGAGGCGGACTCGGCAATGACAAGGTTATCAGCCTTCAATTTCGCCTAACTTTTTAACACATTAATAACTACATACAACACATATCACCAAATAACAAAAAACATCTTCAAGGGCAAACAAGGGAAGCTAAAATGCTAAGACGCGCACCTTTTTGTAAAAGGTGCGCGTTTTAGTGAAGTACCGGCTGTGGGACTCGAACCCACACTCTTTTGGAACTCGATTTTGAGTCGAGCGCGTCTACCATTCCGCCAAGCCGGCGTGTTGGAAGTGATGTGCAGAGATTTAATCAGAGGAAGAGATAAAAGTCAAGACGAAAGGAGATTTTCCACGTGTGCATGACAAAAAATCACCGCTGCGTGCAGGAGTTGCAGGCAGCGGTGGGAAAGAAATCAATAAAGCGGGGCGACTTAGGCCTTCTTGAAGAAGGCTTCGAGGCGATCCAGCCCCTCCTTCAGCACGTCCAGAGAGGTGCAATAGGAGATGCGGATGGCATTGTCGTTACCGAAAGCGATGCCGGGGATAGCGGCCACCTTGTAGCGCTCCAGAAGCTTCTCGCAGAGCTCCAGAGAGCCCATACCGAGCTCAGAGGTATCAATGAAGAAGTAGAAGGCGCCCTTGGGCTCCACAACCTTAATCTTGGGCATGGAGGAGAGGCGGCTGTAGACGTACTGGCGACGGAAATCGTACTCCTCACGCAGGTCAGAGATGAAGGACTGATCACCGGTAAGAGCCTCGATGGCGCCGTACTGGCAGAAGGTGGTGGCGTTGGAAGCGCAGTGGTCCTGAATCATCTTGATGTACTTGGCGATGCCGGCGGGAGCGGCGGTGTAACCAAGGCGCCAGCCGGTCATGGCATAACCCTTGGAGAAGCCATTAATGGTGATGGTCAGGTCATACAGCTCAGGGCTGAGGGAAGCCATGGAAACGTGCTTCTGATCATCGTAGATGAGGTGCTCATAGATTTCATCAGCGATGATGAGGATGTCCTCGTCCACAGCCACTTCACCGATAGCGCGGAGCTCCTCCTCGGTGTAAACGGCACCGGTCGGGTTGTGCGGGGTGGTGAGGATAATCATCTTGGTGCGGGGAGTCATGGCATTAGCGAACTCCTCAGCAGTAATCTTCCAACCGTTCTCAGCCTTGGTCTCCACGAATACCGGAGTAGCACCGCAGAGCTGCACCATGGAGGGGTAGCTCACCCAGTACGGGGAGGGAATGATAACTTCATCACCCTCGCTCACGGTGGCACGCAGGGCAGCGTACACAGCGGGCTTAGCACCGGAGCAGACACAAATCTGATCAATGCTGTACTCGAGGTTATTATCACGCTTCAGCTTGTCGCAGATAGCCTGGCGCAGCTGGGGCAGACCGACGGAAGGGGTGTACTTGGTAGCGCCATCTTCCAGAGCCTTGATGGCAGCCTGCTTGATGTTCTCCGGGGTATCTTTATCGGGCTCACCGCCGGCGAGGCCGTATACCTGCTCACCATTGGCCTTCATCTCTTTAGCCTTGTTTGTCACGGCCAGCGTAAGAGAGGGCGAAAGTGCAGCTACTGTGGGGGAAATAAAGTCCATTGCAGGAAAAAGTGTTAAAAATTGATATGTATGGAGACAGGCCGGCACGGCATGTCGGGGGTATGTTACTCTCTTACGCGCCAAAAGGCAAGGAAAATATGTGGTCGTGACGTAATAAAAACGCCGCGAGTTTCCCCACATTCAACCGGGCCTAACTCTGCCGCGTAAGAAAAAGCATCGGCCGCCGGACATGAGAGTCAGGAAAGACCTTTTGTCCAAGCGGCCGGAAGCATATTGATTTTTGTTTTTAATCAGGCGAGCTGCTGCTTCCAGTACTGCAGGCGGCGCTCGGTATTAGCCGGGTTGGGTGCGCCGGGGTTGGTGCGCAGCGAGAACGCGCGGTCCAGATTAAACACACTGTGTACATCATCACCGTACTCGGGAGAAATCTCACGGAATTGCTCCAGACTGAGGCAGTTGAGCGGAGTACCACTGCTCACGGCTACGGCTACTGCCCTGCCCACCAGTTCATGAGCTTTGCGGAAAGGAACGCCGCGGCGTACGAGGTAATCGGCCAAGTCCGTGGCCAGCAGCAGGGGGTCGCTCACGGCGGACTCGCAGCGCTCAGGATTAATGCGCATGGCTGCAATCATCTCCGCGTTCACGCGCAGAGCCAAGCTCACCGTGGCGAAGGAATCAAAGAGCGGCTCCTTGTCCTCCTGCAGGTCACGGTTATAAGTGAGCGGCAGCCCCTTCACGGCCACCATCACGCTCACAAGATTACCATACAAGCGGCCGGATTTACCGCGGGTAAGCTCGCACACATCCGGATTCTTCTTCTGGGGCATGAGACTGGAGCCCGTGGTGTGGGCATCCGAAAGGGTGCAGTAGCCGAACTCTGAGCTGCTCCATAACACGAGATCCTCGCTCAGACGGCTCAGGTGGGTACCAATGACGGACAGACAGAAGAGGGTCTCCATGATGTAATCACGGTCAGCGATGGCGTCCATAGAGTTCTCCGTTACGCTATCAAAGCCAAGCTCTTCCGCGATACCCACACGGTCCAGATTAATAGTAGAACCGGCAATAGCACCTGAGCCCAGAGGGCTCACATTCACGCGGCGGCGGCAATCATTCAGGCGCGCCACATCACGCCCCAGCATCTCCACATAAGCCAGCAGATGGTGGCCAATGGTAACCGGCTGAGCACGCTGCAGGTGCGTATAACCGGGAATGCGAATTTCAGAGTACTCCTCAGCCTTAGCCACGAGTGCGCGCTGCAGGTTGCGCAGCAGCTCCAGAGTGGTATCAATCTCCGCGCGGCAGTACAGGCGGGTATCCGTAGCCACTTGGTCATTACGGGAGCGTGCCGTGTGCAGCTTGGCACCGGGAGCACCGATGCGGCGAGTGAGCTCACTCTCGATATTCATGTGCACGTCCTCCAGCTTGATGGACCACTCAAACTTCCCGGCCTCAATATCAGCCAGAATGTCCTTAAGCCCCTGCTCAATGGCGTCAAACTCCTCCTGCGTCAGCATGCCGGCACGCAGCTGCGCACGCGCATGGGCGACAGAGCCCGCAATATCATGGCGATAAAGTTTCCAATCATACGATACGGATTCACCGTACTGCAACACCAGGTCGGCCGTAGCCTGTGAAAAACGTCCTGTCCACATAACGCGGGCAGAGTACACCAAAACGCGCTGAATTGCAAGCAAAATTGCAATCCTGCAACTCTCCATGACAGCGTAAGCCCACGGCAGCCCGATAGTGATAGCAGCCCCTCTGCAAAAGACAGTCCCCGGAAATGATAAGCGGCCGTTTACGAGCGGCCGTTTACGGGCGGCCGTGCAATTGGAAGTAACTCAGGAGAAGGCGCACCAGCTCCTCATCATAATGGAGGGGGCTGAGGGGAGTCCAGTTCGCCGGGTAATGCATGCGATGAAGCACATCGCAAAGCTCGGAGGCGTATGGCGAACAGAGGTCTACCAGCTCCAGCAAATCAGCAGCAGCTGAGGTAAGCACACGGCGACTGGAGGTACGAGAGCGCTCGCCACCGAGTGCGGGATTACGCAGGCGGAATCCCGGAGCGGTGTAGTAAAGATTCTGCAAGCGGAAGGGCTCGCCCTCGATTCCCTCCATATCCATACTGATGCAGATGTGGCAGAGCGCCTGCATCAGCTCACAGATGTCAGCAGCGGGCAGCAGATGACCATTAGCCACCATCTCGTCCAGCGGAGTCCCCTCCACGCGCTCCTTGGCGAGATGCCAAGTACCAACAGCAAAAAACAGCTCCAGCGAGGAGGCGATAATCCCCCCGCTCATGCGGGCCTGAGCCCTGGCTTTCTCTAGGAACGCCTGCTCCTTTAGCGGGTTTGTCATGGCATGGGGGCGAAGAGTTTCCACCACAACTTCACGGCGCATATTCTTCTGGGTGGCAGCATAGAGCACGGTATCAGCGGTCTCACTGAGAACAGCCGTGAACACATACTGGCCACCCACCAGCGCCGGAAGAGAGAATGTGGACATTGCCTGCATGAAAGCCCCCGCAGTTAAAAATCAGTTCGCATTAATGAGCTTAATGACGGGAAGCCCCTCCACCGCATTCTGCCAAGCAGAGGCAGGAATGATGAAGCGCATGAAAGCGCGGGGCTCATCCTCACCGGGCAGCTCGATACGCTCCACCGTCACCTTACAGTTGGGCTGCCCAAGCACCTCGGGCTCTACGGTGTCCACCTGATGAGCGGGGATAAGCAGCTCCACGTCATTCTGAGTGACAATCTCCGGAGGGAAAAGATAACGATCCTCGTACACGATACTGCACATCCAGCCCTCAGGCAGAGTCATGTCCACAATGGGGGAACTGCCGTAAATTGCTTCGCCGTTCACCTTCATCCATGCGCCGACGCGACGGAACACACGGCTCACATATTCGGGTACGCTGCCATCACCACGGGGATTGATGTTCAGCAGCAGGTTACCACCGCGAGCGGCACACTGCTCCAGCTGGCGAATGACCATAGCGGGAGTCTTAATGTTAAGGTCATAGCGGTTGTACCCCCACTTATCACCCACAGTCATGCAGGCCTCCCAGTCCGTGCCGGGATAACCAACGGCGGGTATACGTTTCTCAGGCGTGGTATAATCACCACAGCGCACATCCAGTTGCAGGCCATCCTGCGAGGCATCAAAGCCGGAGAAAGCATACAGGCGGTTATTCATGATAATGCCGGGGTTCAGCTCACGGCACATATTGATGAGGGCAGGAGCACGCCAACCGCGCTCACCCTCAGCAGCCCCCTGAGAGTAATCCCACCAGAGGATGTCGATAGTACCGTAATTCGTCATGAGCTCGCGTACCTGAGTATGCAGGTAATTCTGATAGGTGGCGTGGTCTCTGGGGATGGCGCGCTCAGCGAGCATAGCCGCCTGATTCTTAGGATAGCAGAGATCCGGACAAATAGTGTTATCATAAGCCGGATGGTGCCAGTCAATCACGCTGTGGTACAGACCCACTCGCATACCACGGCTACGAGCAGCCTCAGCAAACTCCTTCACGATATCACGCCCCACGGCGTCCACTGAGTCATAATCTGTGGTATCCGTGCCGAACATGGCAAAGCCTTCGTGATGCTTGGAGGTAAGCACCATATAGCGGCAACCGGCCTGCTCTGCCAACTCAGCCCAAGCCTCTGCGCAGCCGGGAGCCGGCTGGAAGAGAGGAAGAGCCTCAGCGGCGTAGGTCTCGGTATCCAGCCCGAGGTTCGTCTGAATCCACTCGGCACCGCCTTGGACTCCACGGAACTCGCCACCGAGCCCGGAGTAAAGCCCGTAGTGAATGAACATACCGAATTTGGCCTTACGCCACCAGTCCATACGCAGGTCACGCTGTTCTGTCGTTTCATTAACGGCGGGATGATTATCATCCCCTGCAGCGGGCAGTTGCTGCTGAGCATAAGAAAGCGGCATAGCAGCCGCAACGGCCATAAGTGCTATTTTTTTCAGGTTCATCATCATGGTCGGCAGGTTGTTAAAAAGGGATTATTTTCAGTCGGTTCACCCCTCAGGCAGGTTCAAATCCATCTGTGTGAAGTCCTCGGGCGGAGTAACCTCTTCAGGGGCGGCGGGAGAAACAGCTTCAACCGGGACTTCCGGAGGCGGCGCCGGAGTGGGCGGCAGCTGCGGCTCCACGGAGGTAGGCAGGGCATTCTCCGCACCTTCCCGTGGAGCGGGATTCTCAGCATCCGCTGCAGGAGGCATGATGCGGGCGATGCGCTCCACGGGATTCTTGGTCACCATATTGCCCATCACCGTGCGGCTCTTCACGCGAAGGCGAGCGAACTCAAAGGGAATGGGCCGGCGGAGGCGCTTGAACTGATTCTTGAGGTAAACATTCACGGACATCGCCGCGCTGTCCTCCTCATTGGCATGCACGGAGAAGAAGAAGATGCGGCTCCCCGGAGTTCCGAGGGTAAGAGGATACTCCTTATCACGCGTAAAGCCACCAAGGTGGAAGCGCTTGGCATAGGTCACGCCGTCCTTGCCATCGCGATATATGAGGTTGAACACCCAGTCATCACCGGGGCGCAGCACACGGATGAGCAGAAGCTTCTTACCCACATAGAACTTCTCCTGAATGCGGCGCACCATCATGACACCCTGGCTGTCAATCGTAAGCACATCGCTGAGCGTAGAGCACTTCTCCACGGCCTCACCCTTTCGCACGCCATAGCCGGCAAAGCCGTCCTCATCCACATACAGCGTTTCATTCTCCACTGCGGCCTCAGCACGGGTGAGAGAATCAAAGGTGGTAATCTCCGTACGGCGCGGCCAAGCATCGCCATACTTCTTACGCAGGTTCTCAAACCAGCGGATGGTGTAGCGGGTGAGCTGAGCGAGGTGCTTGCGCGTCTGCTCAATCTCGGCCTCCAGCCCGGCGATATGGTGCTCGGCCTCGTGGATTTCGTACTTGGCGATTTTCTTAATGCGAATCTCGGTGAGTCGCACGATATCATCACGCGTGACAGGACGCAGGAAATCCACCACGAAGGGAGCAAGGCGTTCATCAATTTCGCGGATGGACTGCTCCCAGCTATCGCTCTCTTCCAGCACCTTATAGATACGATTTTCGATGAAGATTTTCTCCAAGCTGGCCAGCATCCAAGCCTCCTGCAGCTCACCGAGGTGCACCTCCAACTCCTGCCGGAGAGTCTCACGAGTAAAGTCCACATTATGCTTGAGGATTTCGCTCACGCCCATGAACACGGGCTTGCGATCCATGATAACCACAGCCTTGGGGGAGATACTCTTCTGGCAATCCGTGAAAGCGTACAGCGCATTGCAGGTCTTCTCCACATCCGCGCCGGGTGCGAGATGCACGAGAATATCAGCCGTAGCCGCCGTGTTATCCTCTATTCGGACAACCTTCAGTTTGCCCTTCTCCATGGCCTTCTCGATGCTCTCGATAAGGGAATCCGTCGTCGTACCAAAGGGCACTTCCGTAATACGGATAACCTTCTTTGAAGAAGTATCAAGGCGCGCGCGGGAGCGTATGCGGCTGTTACCGGTGCCATCATTGTAACCGCTTACATCCAGCAAGCCGCCGGTGGGAAAATCCGGGTACAGAGAGAACTCCTCGCCACGTAGGTAATGAATGGCCGCCTCAATGATTTCATTGAAGTTATGAGGCAGGATAAGGCAGTTCATACCCACGGCAATACCGAGGGCACCCTGAGCCAACAGAAGCGGGAACTTAATGGGCAGCGCAACGGGCTCTTTGTTTCGGCCATCATAGCTGAGCTTCCAGTCCGTCACCTTAGGACTGTACACCACCTCCTTAGCGAAAGCGGAAAGGCGGGCCTCAATATATCGGGCAGCGGCGGCACTGTCACCGGTAAGGATATTACCCCAGTTACCCTGAGTATCAATAAGTAGCCCCTTCTGACCGAGCGTCACCAGAGCACTACCGATAGAGGCGTCACCATGCGGGTGGTACTTCATGGTATCACCCACGATATTGGCCACCTTGTTGAAGCGGCCATCATCCATGCGCTCCATGGAGTGCAGAATGCGGCGCTGCACGGGCTTCAGGCCGTCAATAATATGAGGCACAGCGCGCTCCAGAATGACGTACGAGGCGTACTCCAGATAGTAGTCCCCGAACATCCGCTGAATCTTGCTCGGGTTCTCCTGCTGGTATATCGGTAAATTTTCGCTACTCATACGCTCGGCCTGATGTTAACAATTTCCGCCACGTTTTTCAAGCTCATTCTGTGTCGCCTAGCTGCATTTCTCAAGGATTTGAGCCCATCACCCACCTGTAAAAATTGCAACCCACAAAATTTCCGGCAACGATACTGATATAAAAAATCAGAATATTGCCAAGATTTGCCCACCAGAAATCCAGAGGCACACAGAGGTAATAGAAGGCATCCGCCACACAGTGAGGGAACTGGCACACAATGAAGAGCGGCACACCGAAAAGCAGCGGGAAGAAACTCCCCTTGCGGGCAAAAGTAACGGCGGTAGTCATGATGAATCCGCAGCCAATCGCCAGCAGGCCACCACGCAGGGGCCCTACCCCAAGCCGAGCCTCCAGCACGCCCTGAGCGGCATCCTGCAAGGGCATAGCAGATAACCGAGCCAGCAAAGCCACCGACAAACAGCCGATGATATTTCCCATCAGAATCAGCACAAGCTCCTTCCACTCTCCCGGGGCAAAAAAGCCCGCTGTTCCGGTATACAGCTTTAACTTGTAGTGCACTACCCCCAAAAGAGCAAAGGCGAACAGTACACTTCCCACCATATCACGCGTGGCCAAATACCCGAAGCCGGCTATTCCCACACACACGCCAGCCATAAATGACGATTTTAGCACATTGACTATTCCCATACCTGATTTTGACATACTAACACATTATGCACCCTGAGTAAAAGCAAAAAATGCGTCAGGTCGGTTAAAATACTCTTGTCAAATCAGGTATGGCACGTATAATGAAAGAATGAAGACGTTGGTGACGCCGGCACGTGTACTATTCCTTCTTATACTGCTCACTCTGAGCATGACGGCCTCTGCAGCCACGGCTGAAGCGAGGTACACACACGGCCTGTTTTACCCCGGCCTGCAGCGTCAAGCTGTGTTACAGCTAAAAATCACAGGCGAACCGGGAGAAAAAATCACCGCCATCACGTTCACAGCAGGAAGCACCAGCCGCCCTTCCGACATTCGACAAGTACGCCTCAGTTCACGAGCAGACTGGAACGGCTACACCTTTAATACCAACAAGTACATCTACGAAAACGCCAAGGGAAGATTCTCCGGCACCGGCAGCATCACCTTCCGCCACCAGTACGAGCTGAGCCATCAGCCGCTCTACATCTGGCTGAGCTACGACCTCGCTAACAACGCTAGGCGCAATGGCAAAATTGACGCCGTCTGCACCTCCATCCAAACCACCACCGGTACCATCGAGCCTGAGATTGTGAACGCCGTGGGGCTGGAAGAGCGCCGAATCGGCCGCGTATTCCCCTTCCCCTATCATGTGGTGCCCTATTATCGCCCCCGCTGGGTGAAAGGCTGGGGTAATGCTGAGCGAGCCGTACACCTCACCCCCACACACTTTAACCTCTTCACGGAAATTATTCACTTTGCCTATTCCGTATCAGCAGCAGGCGATGTCACATACCAGTGGGCCGGTGGCGGCATGCCGGATTCTCAGGTGGCAGATGAAGCGCTGAAAGAAATCAAACGGCTGCACAGGGAAGCCCAAGCGCGGTCACGCCTGATAGCCGGCTTCGGGCACATGGATGGCCCGATGACAGAAGCCGTGGCCAATCCTAATACCCGCCGCAGACTCGCGCGCAACATGGCGCACTGGGCTATCAGCCGCGGTTACGACGGCATCGACATCGACTGGGAATACCCGGACTCCGAAGACCAATGGAGAAACTTCGGTTACTTCATCGCGGATTTGCGCGAGGAGCTGGCCGGCTCTTCGCTCTCCATCAGCATCGCCGCTTCTGTCACCTACAAAGTGCCTACCTACTGGGTAACAGACCAGCTGGACTTCCTCATGACCATGTCATACGATGACCTCACGCCTGACAACCATGCTTCTATGCGCCGTTTTCAGGGTGATGCCAACGTCTGCCTGAATAAATTCCACATGCCCAGGCCCCGTATTGTGGTAGGCCTGCCCTTTTACAGCAATGAGAGAGGCAAGCTTACCCAGCAGTACGGCTACTCGCAAATACTCGGCTGGCACCCCCGCATAAGACCAAATGAGAACGAGTACATCTCCCGCAATCAGGATGGCAGCAACGGCCCCGTGCACACATTTAACGGTCCGACCCTTATCACGGAAAAATGCCGTTGGATTAAACAGGAAGGGTTCGGCGGGGTCATGATATGGGCCTATGATACAGACGTCCCCCTTACCCACCGCGCGTCCCTAGGTCGCGCCATGTACAGAGTCATACGCCAACCACGTAGAAACTGATGCCCAAGCACCTCCTTTACCTCGCCGCCACCGGCGCAGCACTCCTCAGCTCCGCCTTCGCCGAACAAACAGACCTCTGGGCCGCCGGAGTCACCCGCGAACAAGGATGGCGGGATTACAACAAAAACTTTGATGGCAGGGACGACGAGCTCTGCTGGGCCATTACCGCCACTAATCTCATCGACTGGTGGCAAGCGCAGATAGCAGACAAACTCCCGCCAAACACCCCACAGGGGGCCGACATCATGCCCACCTTCGTGGCTAGCTTTTCAAATGCCGGCAGCGACCCGGATGAAGGCCTCCGCTGGTGGTTCACCGGCAGCTATACCCCCGGCCGCCCGGATTGCGCAGCCCTGCAGGAAGGACACACCGGCGGTTACCTCCTCCCCCTGCTCCCGCCAGGCTCCGAGATAAAAGGCAGCCTACTACATGCGATGCGCGGCAACCAAGTAACTGCCGAAACGGCAGCAGAGGCCTTCATCAGCGGAGCTCGGGCTGGAGCGGCCTTCTGGATAGGCGTTTCCTACGTCTCCCCCGCCGGACGCCCGGCCATGCATTCGCTGAATGTATGGGGCGTCAGATGCACTACGGACGAATCAGGCTCAACCACCATATGCGGCATTTGGATTGCCGATTCTGATGATTACAGAACAGCTCTTACTTATGTCCCCCTGAAAGAGGACAAAGGCATGCTCATTTTCAACGCCACGGAACACCCCATCTACAGCAGAATTCCCCGTATCATCATTGATACAATATCCGCCCTAAGGCCAGCATTCTAAAACCAATCACAATTCAATAATTTATAACGAATTACAAAATTCGAGCAAAAAAAACGAACTAATACGTTTATTTTAGTTCCGTGACACAATTCTCGCTTGACGCAGCGTAGTTTTTTGATAAGATATGAGTTTAGTAGCCGGTGGTATCAGATTACTGTCACAATACCGGTAAAGACAGTAATTTACCACAGAGCATTAGTGACTCACCTCCATCATGAAACCGCATCTTCCGCTCGGATTATTCACATGGCTGATTGCAACTGCAGCAGTCAGCATCAGTGCATTTTCAACCAGCTCCAGCAGCTCAAAATCTTACGAGATTTCCTACTCGAGAGATCATGTAACGTATACACCTACGCAGCAGACGAGCTCTCCGCAGCAGACAGAAAGCGCCACGCGACGCACAAAGAGTCCTGAAGTAGCACTGCTTAGCTACACGGAAGAACCGAGCGCATTGCACTACAGCCTCCATGCCACCCCCGGCCTTGTAGAAACAGCAACCAGCGGCAAAGATACTGCTACAGATGAGGCTGCTCCCACCCTCTCAGCCCTCAGCACATCTGCAGAGACGGAGTCCCAAAACAGCACAAGCGACGACACCACGGGCAGCCCCTTCAGCCCCACCCAGCCATTCAGCGATGGAGCTTTCGCGGCCTACTCCACCGGCATCTCCGGCTCCTCCAGAGCAGCGGACACCCCCGTTACCGCTTCATACGAAGACAACACGCTGACAATTGTCAGCGGCCAGAATGCAGCGATTCGTATGACGAGCAACACAAAAACGCACGACACCAGATCATACAGCAGAGAAGGCAACATCAGCGTTTCTAGTGCAAGCAATGGCCGATACAGCGGAGGCACGGCCATCAATAACAAGACCCTTTCAACCATCAACATTCAGGGTGGTTCTTCTCTCTACCTGTACGATTACACCACCACCGGTAACGACTTCAACGGCACAGTGAACATTACCAATGCCGGAAGCTCCATGGCAGCCATCGGCTCCTCCAGAACCGGAGCCCGCAATTTGCAAATCGGCACGCTTACCGGCAGCGGCCAGCTTCTTCTGCGCGGCCACAACACCAGTGGCACAAGCACATTCTCCGTTTCCAACAACACCTTTGCCGGCACGGTCTTCATGACCTCCAATGGCGGCACGGTACAGGTGAACGCCAACGGTAAGGGATGGCAAGACGCCACCTTTGACTTTACACGCAATGCCGATTACAGCGCCAGCCTTCTGGATACATCCGGATCACCTCCGGAGAAACAGGTTCTTTACCTGAATGGGGATTCCACTGTGGCAGCTCTGCGCAATGGAACAGCTCAATACGCCGAAATCGCGGGTAACGACCATATCCTGAGCGTGGGTGCAAGCTCAGGTAGCTATACGTATGGTGGTGCCACAAATGATTTGGAAAAACTCGTCAAGTTTGGCGACAGTACCCAAATCTTCACCAGCACCATCGGCACAGAAGTCCTTTCCATTCAGGGCGGCACACTTGGAACCCATGGCGGCGGAAGCTTCACCTCCGTGGAACTGAGCGGCGGCGCAACTTGGAGCGTGACCGGAAGCACCTCCACCGAAACCCTGCAACTGACCTATGGCAGCGGCGCCACCATTACAGGCAACAGCAGCAATGTGGTATGGGACGCGCCCTCCACGCTGGATGTCACCGGCCTCTCCGGCACGGCACCATTTTTCACGCTTTCCAACATCACACTCCATCTTGACAAGAGCCTAACACTCTCTGGCTATTCCGGCACGATGGAGAACGGTGCTACCATCAATTTTGCCACCATCGGCAGCGGCGCCGGTTTTGAAATTAGCGATGATTTCTACATTAAGCACGGCAGCTATGCATACGGCATTACGGCCAGCAACAATGGCGGTGTACTGCAGTTCACCCTCGGTGAGGCCTTCACTCCCCCAGTGGAGCCGGATGTCACAGCAAACGGCATCCTCGCCATCCACTTCGCCGGCAGTGACGGTCTGACCGCAAGCGGTGCCGCGTCTATCACGCGCTCCGGAAGCTGGTCAACTACCTACACCCACAATAACAGAGGCTCTGCTAACAATGCCGTGTGGCGTTCAGCAGGCAGCGCCGTGTCCTTCTGGGCTTCGGATGAGTTCCCCGCAAGCATGAACACCAATGCCACCTACACTGACAGCGGCTCAGATGTAGTGAGCGGAAAGATTGGCATCATTCAGGTGGACGAGGGCAACGCGCTCTACATCGGGCATGATTATGGTGCATATAACGGCATCGTCCACATAGAAGCGGATAACACGGATAACAACCACGCAGTTATCGCCGCCTATGATTCGACATACGATGAAGTCAACATTGCACACCTGCAAGGCAGCGGCGACGTGCTGCTGCGTGGCCACAATCGCGCCACGACATTCAGCTTTGAAGACGCCTCAGCCTTTGACGGGCGGATTTTCATGTCCGCTCAGAATGTAGCGGTTAATCTGAACACCTCCGGACAGTCTCTGGCGAATGCGGTGGTGGACTTCACACCCACGGCCTACACCACGCCCTTCGGTTCCGGTTCTGCAAGCAAGTCCACCCTCGTGCTGAATGAGAACGCCACAGTGGGCGGCTTGGACAACGGCTCTTCCTCTAATGCTGCCGTCAATGGCAATAACCACATACTAAGCGTGGGTCGTGACAATAATGAGACTTACAGCTTCGGTGGCACGGTGAGTGATTTGGCCGCACTGGAAAAAATCGGCACCAATACTCAGAACTTCTCCGGAAACATTACGACTGATAGGATCTCAGTTAATGCAGGCACGCTGGGTACAAGCGGCGCATTGGAAGCTGATAACCTCAGCATCGCTAATGGCGCCACGCTAAGCACAAGCGGAACCACCAATGTTTCCACCCTCACCCTTAATGGCGGCGCCACTTGGATTATCACCGGCAGCGAAAACATTGACACACTGGCACTGACCAATGGCACCGGCACCATCCGCGGTGCCAACGCCGACGTGACTTGGACGGCCAACTCCACCTTTGACGTCAGCACCATCGGCGGAACAAATGCTTGGCTGAATCTGGAAAACCTCACCTTCTCTTTCGGAAACACCCTTTCACTGGAAGGGCTGAGCGGTGAACTTTCAACCGGTACTACCATCAACTTCGCCACACTGGGCAGCGGCGCCAGCTATACCGGACAGAGCACAATTACCATCTCCGGGGAAACCCAGCTCTACACCTTAGGCGTTACCACCACGGAGGACAACGTCCTCCGCCTTACCGTGACAGGAGTTGAAACGCGAGCCGATCTCATAACGGAAGGAGTTGCCGCCGTATATATCGAAAGCGACGGTCTTACCGCCAGCGGAGCCGCACAGATAACCCGCAGCGGCTCATCCTCTCGTTATACATACAGAATGAGCAACGAAGGCTCTGCTAACAATGCTCAGTGGCGTACTCAGAACGGCGTCTCCCTCTGGACAACGGATGAGTTCCCGGCCGGCACCTACACCAGCGGCCTCTCCACGGATAAGGGTGATGATGTCGTGAGCGGTCAGCTGCGCGTCATTCAGGTGGATGAAGGTACTGCCCTGTATCTGGGTGGCACTGCCTATGCCGGCCTCATACTGGCGAAAGACATGGGCGAAGATGCCTACTCCGTCATCGCAGCCTATGATACCGCCACCACAAACGTAAACATAGCCACACTGGAAGGCTCCGGAGATGTACTTCTTCGTGGCCACAGCGCCGACACTTCCAACTTCAGCGTAGGCGATGCCACTAAGCATAACGGAAGAATCTTCCTTTCCGCGGATAACCGCATTGCGAATCTTAATGTAGCAGGTAGCGGCCTGAGCAACTCCATCATTGATTTCACACAGGTTGCATACGACAGTGCGTTCAGTAACGGAGCAACTGCAGCTAGCGAGATTCACCTGACCTTAACTAGCGATGGCCACGTAGGTGCCTTGGATAACGGCACTCAGGGCAAGTCCACCATCAACGGCGGCGGTCACACTCTGACCGTAGGTAACTACAGTGATGAGACGTACAGCTTTGAGGGTACCTTCAACAATCTGGCCGGCCTAGTAAAAGTAGGCACCAACCGTCAGGAGTTTCAACAAGGCAACAATAACCCGCTGGAGGTAAGCGGAGGCATCACCATCAAAGGCGGCATTTTTGCTGTAAATGATTCTACCACCGCAGCCACTACGGATAAGACCCTACTGGACGGCACCCCGCAGATTAACCTTTACGAAGGAGCCGAGTTCGTTCTTGACCGCCGTAATGAAGACCGCGGTAACGACTTCATGGGCAAGCTCAACATCGTCAGCACGACGAAAGGCGGCGACAGAGCCATTCTGAGCACCTATGATGACATGACCAACCCGGAGTCAGATATTGCGGACGAACGCCTGCAATCTCTGCGAATCACAGAGCTTACCGGTTCCGGCAGCTTGCTTCTTCACGGCGTAAATACTGACAGCCGCACGGAAACGCTCTTCAGCTTTGATACCGGCAATAACTTCACAGGGCGCCTGTACATGACATCCGAAGGTGGTGATGTAAAGCTGAGCCTTGGTAACGCCCGCACCCGCACATGGAACACGACGGTGGTAGACTTCAGCGATGTGACTTATCGCAGCAGCACCGCTACCCCAAGCCGTAAAACACTGCTGCTCATCGGAGCCACGGATTTGGCCGGTCTGGCAGGCGGTAACGAGAGCTCATACTTGGAAGGTGACACCGGCATGCTGACGCTGGGTAACAACAGCAGAAGCACCTATGTGTATGGTGGCCATAGCAGGCTCACAAGCCTTACCAAAACCGGCACCAATACTCAGGCGTTCACCCGCGCCACAGAAATCAGCGCGTCCACTACAGTAGATGAAGGCCTGTTAGAGTTCCGCAGCGGTCTCAATACGCGCCACATCACACTGAATGGTGGCAAGCTCAATGTTATCGGCGATTTGCAAACTGCCACGCAGGACACGGCATATAATCCTCAGCTGGGCACCATCACCATCAATGCAGGCAAGCTACAGGTAAGTAACCTGCTCCATGCCGGCACGCTCACCCAGAATGCAGGTGAAACCATCGCTCGCGAACTGCAGCTGTTTGCCCTCCAGCAGCGTGGAGGCACTGTCAGCATCAGCCAAAACGCCGCCATCACCGGTAGTGCAAACATTGGGGAACAAGCCTCGATGACCGTGCGCGGCAACCTCGACCTGCAGGGCTCTGAAGGCCGCACCACGGACACCATTATACAAGGTACGCTGAGTGTGAGCGGGCATCTGGACGCCTCCGATTATGCCCAAATTACCCTGCAGGGCGGTGCTCTCCACACAAAAACGGCAGACATTCTCACCCTCAATCTCTTTGAAGGCAGCTCATGGACCGTTAGCGGTGCTAATAGCGTCAGCAATCTGACTCTCACAGCTAACACCGGCACCGAAAGCATTACCCTTATTGGTTCCGGCAAAGCGGCGGCCATTAATATGCCGGACACCATTACCTTTAACGGTTACAATCTGGTTGATTCCGACACTCCCATCTTCACCGTGTCAGGCCTGAAGCTCAATCTGGGAGCCAGCATCACATTCAACAACCTGGATCTCACCGAGGTTAACACCTTCAACTATGCGGGACTGGGTACCGGAGCTAGCTACACCGGAGAACGCGAGCTGGAAATAACCGATGGCATGGGTAACATGTATGCAGCCACCGTGAGCGATACCAACGGCCTTGTACAGATTACCATCAACCGCACGCCCTTCGACGCCGGAAACGGTGACAAGATGTGGGTGTACAGCAGCGCGGAAACAGGTGCTCCGCAGGTTGGCAAGCTGGGCGCAGATTATGATATTGCCAGCGGGAGCTGGATTAATGAGACAGAATATCTCGATAAAGGCTACAAGATGGTGCAACTGCAGCTCACCGGCAGCGCTGAGTTGTTTGTACGCAGCGGCGACATCTCTAACAGCTTGGGTGTTCTGACCAGCAACATCTCAGTACTTCCCGGTGAAGGTACTACTCGGATACATACAGAAAACACAGCAGGCTATTGGGATTTCCGTGGACACGTCACCGGCGAAGGCAACCTGCAACTGGTGGCTCACAATAGCACCGGCGCTACCGTCTTCAATTTCACCAACAGCACGCCCAAGCCTGAATGGTTCAGCGGAGAACTCAATCTGGTTAACACCAACGGCGGTGCCGTTCAGCTCAGCATCGGCCATGGAGCAACTGACGCTGGCGCCGTTGATTCCCGCTGGAAGGGTACGGTGATAAACCTGACTCCCACTTCGATGGACAGCATCTATGATGCTGATACAGAAGAAGGCCGAGCCCACGCCACGGTACTGGCGCTGGAGGGTAACGCCCAAATTAAGGGCCTGATAGGTGGAGCTGACGGTAGCAGCGTCACGGCCAGCGGCCAGTTCAACCTGACACTCGGCAGCGACAACGCGAACGATGTCTTCACTTTCAACGGGACTCTGGGTGGTGATACCATCTATACCGGCGGTGAGTATGATGAAGGCAGCATCGTCACAGTGAACAGCACTGTGAACAACAACCTGAGCATCACCAAAATAGGAGCTAACACCCAGATTTTCCAAGGCAGCAATTCCCTGCACCATGTCAACATGGAAGGTGGTAAACTCACCTTCGTTCAGGCCTTGGAAGCTGATCATCTGAACCTCGTGGCCGGGGAACTCACAACTCAGGGAGCAACCAAGATAGACAGTGCCAACCTGAACACGAGCAGCATCTGGAACATTGGTGCCAATGTAACAATTACAGATTCGCTCACCCTCACCGGTAACAACCTGATGGGTGTCGTGGGTGGCGATCAGGCTCACATTCTCCGTGCAGGCGAGTTTGAAGAAGGCGCAGAGCCATACGTTTGGACAGCTCCTCAGCTAATCGAGCTCAAAGACTTTGCGCGAGGCGAAAACGGCCCATTCCTGAACATCGGCGAAGGCATCAGCCTGGGCATTCAGGATAACTTCACGCTTTCCGGCTTCAATGCCGTGCTGACCAATGGCCAGATTATCAACCTGGCACAGCTCTCCTCCAGCCAGCTTAGCGGGCTTGCAGTCGGCCATGCCAAGGTATCCAGTAGCCATAACCTGCTTTACGATGCCGAGATACACATCGACCCGACCAGCAATATTCTCCAGCTCATTATTACGGAAGTTTACTCTGAAGTAACAGCCGGTCATAGGATGTGGATAAAGAGTGATGCCGATGGCATCACAGGCCTGAACGAGGCAACCTACATTGGCAACTACAACTGGGAGGGCAAGGAAATTGCCCCGGAAGAACTCAATAAGATTTACCTGCGCGGCGGATCCGAGCTTTACCTCGTAAGCGGTGAGCACTCGGACAAGGTCGCCGGTTATAATGGCACTCTGGTGCTCAACCCTGACGGTGGTGCCGGCGCTGCGCTCCTGCATGCCGAGAACACGAATGCCTATGTGACCTTCACCGGTGCCGTGGGTGGCCAGGGTGAGCTGCAGCTGGTAGCTCACAATCAGGAAGGCGCGACGGTATTCGATTTCGTGGGCCAGCAGGAAGCCATACTTGATGGCCGACTGAGCGTCACCAATGCAGCAGGCGGCGAAGTTCAGCTCAATATGGGCAATGACCGCTGGCGTGCCACAGTTGTTGATATCGGCTCCTTCCCCATTGACAGCATCTATAATGATGACAGCACGGCTGAAAGCTCTGCCAACACCATCATCGCGCTTACAGGTGATGCCGCCGTCAAGGGCATTGTCAGCAACTCGGAGAATGCCATGCTCACCACTCAGGGGAACTATACCCTGACGCTCGGCGAAGAAAGCGGACTTTACAAATACATCTACAGCGGCCAAGTGGACGGCTACGCGTACTACTACGACGAGCAGCTCAATAAAATCACTGATACAGAAGGGCGCCTGCTCAGCATCGTGAAAATCGGCAATAACGGCCAGACATTCACACAGGACGCTAAAAACCTGTATTCTGTCGAGATGGGCGGCGGCACTCTGGAGTTCCAGCGTGACCTGCAGGCCGACTATCTAACCGTTAATAGCGGCACGATTGAAACCGGCACTCTGCACCTTACCGGTGAAGGCATCATGACGGAATCCGGCGTTATCGACTCCCTTTCCATTCATGGTGGTACACTGAACAGCGGTGACGCATCCGTTAAATCAGCCGTAATGTACGGCGGTACATTCACCAACCGTGGCCATGCTATTCTGGAAGTTCTTCAGATGCAGGGCGGCGAAATCGAGGCACGAGAGCTTACGGCTTATGCTACCGTAATGGACGCGGGCTCCATAAACGCTGCAGACGCCACTCTGGACGTAGCAATGATTAACGGCGGTACCATCACCGCCAAGAACATGGACATAACCGGCATCATGAACATGACCGGTGGTGACGTGCGCGCAGAACGCTTCAATGCCAGCAATGCCGGCTGGGTAGATATAACAGGCGGATCCCTGACCACCGGCACAGAAATCACTGGTGTAAAGCGAGTAAGCGAAGGCGCTCAGATTTCCACACTCCGCGTTTCCGGTGGTGATTTCACCAGCCGTGGCCTGCTGATTGTAAACGATACCATGAGTGTGACAGGTGGACGCGCCACCGCTGAGGGCTTGCTGGAAACGAAGACACTCGAGCTGGGCAATGAAGGTGTGCTGGTGACTTATAATGATGTGTACGCCAACACCACAATCTTGCATGGTGATGACAACTCCAGCATGGACTGGTTCCTCAACGCCAGTGTGGCCGCTACCAATGGTATCTCCATTAGCACCTCCGCTACAGATACCGGTACCGGCGTCAACATCAAGGGTGGTTATATTTTCAAGGACCTCGATCAGGGCACTGTAGACATGCTGGGCCAGCGCGGCGCCAATGTCGTATGGAGCACGCCGCTCTCCATGGATCTCACCGAGAGCGGTCTGACAAAAGATTCTGACATCTTCTCCTTCACCCACATGGGCTTCACCCTCGGTGGTGTAACCGAGTTGAAGCTGCCTTACGAGGTGGAGGCTGGTGATATCATTTCCTTCGCCCAGTTCGGTGAGAATGGTAAGTACGTTGAAATTGAAGGTGGTCGATTCGTTATCACTGATCCCAACACCTCCAAGCCCAGACTCGTCGGCACCGTCATTTCTGACCCCGGCGGCGCCCGCATCAAGTTTGACGTAGCAGAGGAAGGACAGGTAGGCGCCGGCGGCTTCATCTGGAGTGGCACCACAGCCACCTCTGCTGACTGCGCACCCGGTCTCACCCTCGGTAACACTTGGAGAGCCGACTACTCTGCAGAAGGTACCGGCTGGCATGAGCAATCCAACGGCGCGGGAGCCGGTGTCTTCGTCAACGGTAGCGGCGCCATCTTCGCGGATACGGACATGCACGGCAACGAAGTTGTGCAGGAAGCCCGCAATGTGATACTGCAGACAAATACCATTTACGATGATGAAGGCATGCCGATTGTTCAATCCGTTGCTCCGGGCACCATCTTCGTCACAGCTAATGAAAACAAGGGCTTTGTCACCCGAAACAATGAGGCTCGGATGTGGTACGGCTATGCGTTCATCGGCTCCGCAACGGAAGGTCTGACGGACGTCTACGATAACCAAGGTAACATGATTAGCCAGACCAGCATTGTAAAAACGGGTGATGCCCTGCTGGTACTCAGTGCCTACAATACCTTCTCCGGTGACGTTGATGTGCAGGATGGCGGCATCTTCGTGGGTGAAGTAAATGCCCTGGGCTATGGCACTCTGAAAGTGCACTCAGACCAGGTGTGGAACCTGCCGGTCTACGCTAACCGAACTAACAGCAATGCCGACGACCGCACCCAAACGGTTAACGACTCCCTACAGTATGATTTGTTCCGCCGTGGCGCCGAGATTCTGGTTTGCTGTAACTACAGTGATGAAATGGCCTCCGGCTTCCGCCAGCCCACTATCACCAACGATATTGTGATGGTAGACACCGGCCTTGGTGAATACAACAACAACCAGACTGCTCTTGGCTCATACGCCACGGGTAACCATCTTTCCATATCCTTTGCCTACTCCACATTCCACGGCTCAAACAGCAACCTGCTGAGCGTACCCCGCCACTGGCGCCAGCTGACCATGAGCGGTGCGCTTCAGGGAACGGGCAATGAAGATGATGTGCTTCACCTTATCGGCTACTCTTCTTCCTGGTACAACAACAATGAACGCTATCAGGACCAGAGCTATGTGTGCGCCTTCATCATGAATGACTCAACCGCTTCCGGAAACCGCGAAAGCACCTTCTCCGGTACGGTTGTGATGGAAAACACCATTAATACCTCCCCGCTGGAATCCAATAGAACCGCAAACCGCACAGGTGGTACTGTTCAGCTGAACCTCAGCGATAACAAGCTGCAGTACGCTGTACTGGATATGACTCGCCATAGCGTAACCGGTGCCGAACTCTCCGCCTTGGGCATTAACGACAGCGGAACCCGACAGACCTATAATGATATTCTTGTGCTGAGAAGTGACGTAGGCTTGCGCGGTCTGGAAGCAGACTTCATCGGTTCAGCGTGGAAGCACTGGATGACCCAGACAGAAACAGGCGGCAGCGCCGGCACATACGGCTTCGGCACCATCGCACAGCACGATGAAGTGTGGCACGTACGCGCTGTAGCGGAAGCCGCCTCAACCCTGACACTGGGTGAACATGAAAAGGACGCCTCCAAAAACTACGTATTCTCAGGCGCCATGGGCTTCAGGCAGTCCTACGCCGGCGCTCAGGACGCTCACGTGATGTACGGTGATGGTTTCGATGAAGCCCCCACCAACACCGATAACACCTACATCAGAGACCGCTATTCTGACCACATGATGGGTGAGACGGCTCTCAGCTTGGTTAAGGATGGTGCCGCGGGCCAGTTCATCCACTCAGCAGAGCTTATTAACGTCGATGTGAAGGAAGGAACCCTCGGCTTCAACAACCTGAGCGTCAGCGGAAATGTGAATCTGACCGGTGGTAGCACACTGGCACTGGGTGTATACCAAGGTAAGACGGATACCCAGACGGGCCAAGAGTTTGCTTGGTCTCAGGTCACAAACTGGGATAATATCACCGAAGACACCAGCACCGGCACTAACTCTCTGAACTATCAGTTAAACAAGACGACCTCAGAGATAACGGTGGGCAGCGGCAAGACACTCCGCATCTTCACCCCCACTCCGACAGCCGGCATTCTGCCTACTGCCGCCGTAGTGGACGGCAATATCAACATGGCAGAAGGCTCCACCCTCTCCTTCGTGGTGGAAAATGCTGACCTGTGGAGTAAGAACATCGAGCTGACGAATGTTCATGCGCCCTCTGAAAACGTGCTGCTCAACGTGAACGGCACACTGAAGTTGACTGAAGACTCCAACGATATCGACCTCAACTTCAGCGGCGTAAACTTTGCTCTCTCCCCCTTCGCCAGTAAGACCTACTATCTGGCAGAAGCAGACACCATTCAGGTGGGTAATGGAGACGCCACAGCCTTTGCCAAGCGCCTTATCTCGCTGGGTCAGGGTTACTTCGGCACGCTCACAACCATCAATGACGCTCAGTTTGAAGGTGCTAATCGTGACTATCTGGTCATGAATGTACTCAGTGACCCGCGTAATACATGGTCCGGTATGGTTGACCTCAACGGCAACAATTTCGTATGGGAGCACTCCGACACCGTAGAAAAGTCCCAAGATTACCGATGGAAAGAAAACACCGTGTTCCGCAATGGTAACATCGTCTTCTTCGGTAACCTTTACACACCTGATGAATGGACCGAGGCCAGCAAGCTGACATCTGATGAATCCGTACGTGTACAAACCGGTGGCGTTCTGCACGGAGATGTAGAAAACATTGATGATGAGCTTGCCGTACTGGACGGTCAGACCTATGCCCCCACGATGGCTGGTCGTGACCCGCTGATGCCCGGCACAGTGCAGGAGAGCATGATTATTGACAACTTCGATGAAGGCACCGAGCTTGCGGCCTATAACTGGCAGACTGTAAGCAGCAATGGCAGCGAGGTCGCTATCAACGACCGCTTCGGTCTGGAGTATCAGAAGGTTGAAATAAACAACGAGGTGGCACCGCTTTCTCTGGTAATTAACTCTGATTACCTTGACATGAGCAACAATGCCGCAAGCGTATGTGATGGGACCAATTACTACTTCTTCGGCGATGGTCTCATCCGTAATGCCACGGCAGAAGAGCTGAAAGAACATGCTCCCGGTACAAACTGGGAAACCAACCTCGAGAAGTATGGCACGGGTACCGCCGTTATTGCTACGGCTAATACCTTCACCGGCGGCACCCTGCTGGAAGGCGGCCGCATCGTGATGCAGAACCGCCTTGCCTTGGGTCTCAGCACCTATGACGAGACTTACTATGGTGACGGCTACTTCGGCAAGAAAGAAGGTAATGAATGCGGCATCATCACCATCAGCAATGCGGCCACCCTGCAAGGCGACTTTGCAGATGACCGCACAGCTGATTACTGGCCGCGTTACGGTGAGGCTTATACCGGTGAGGGCATGACCACCACCACCATTGAAAACACGGTATTCATTAAGGACTACATGAATGGCTCCGCCCTGACCTTCGATACCGATATCAATGCTAACCTCACTAATGCTCACGATATGAAGCTGGTGCTGGTGAAACTCTCCGGTGAAAGCAACACAGTGGTAACTCTGCGTGCTATGTCAGTAGCTCCGGAAGAAGCAATCAATGGCAAATACACCTACGGCGTCTACAAGGTGCTGGACCCCGGCGGCTTCTCAGGTACCATTCGTATGGATGGCAACCTCTGGGGCAAGCAGGAATACAGCTATGATCCCAATCTGGTGGACCAGTTGGCTGGCGGCCGCGTGCAGCTCGAAATCATGACCACCGCAAAGGCTAACACCACCACCGTGGCAGCCAATAAGGACTGGACTCATGCCAATATCGACCTCTCTGTCAATAATGGCACTGAGCGCACCGTGCTGGCACTGGATCCCATCGAGAGGACATCTGATGGTACAGTGCAGTCCACTGACACCATGCAGTACGCCTATGTCAACACCCTGATGGGCACTAGTGAAACCCGCATGGAGGACGGTGCTATCAACTCCTCCGTGGTGAACATGAGCGAGCGTAACCCGCTTACCCTCGTTCTCACAGGCTCCAAAGACGGAGATTATGATGGCGTACTCGGCTATGGCAGCTTCCAGAAGACCACGGATTACGGTTTTGCCCACGCTGATGCTCCTGAGGTGGGTCAGGAAAACCACCACTACGGTAACGGTGACTTCGGCAACCTGAGCGTTCAAAAGGAAGGCAACACCACCCAGAGCGTCTATAACGCATGGATTAACGTGCTGGACGTAAATGGCGGCACCTTCAAGATAGACCACGTGCTTCTCGTAAGTGACATGCAGGCCGGTGCTCTCAACACGACCACGATGATGGGCGCAGGGCAGCGTATCATGGTAGGTGAGGTTTCTAACCCGAACACCGTATACTCACTGACTGTGGGTAACAATGGTATTCTGGCCATGGACAATGCAGACTCAGCGGCCTCACTTACCGGTACAAAGGTTGATGCTTGGGCCAATATCGGCGCCGGCACCAAGATTGAATCCAACGGCACCTTCCCTGCTGCCTGGGTTCAGCTGCAGGATGGCGCCACCATCACCGCTCATCAGGACTGGTACACCTCCAAGCAGGTGGAAATAGAAACCGGCTCCGCCGTGACGTTCAACGCTCACGTCTACAACCCGGATTCCTACATCACATCTGCAGAGGATGACGCTAACCATGGCAACGAATATGGTGAGCACTTGGCCCACTCTCAGCACCTTAACCAGAGCCGCATCATACAGCTGCTTGGTAACATGAGCGGTAACAACCTCAACCTGCTCTTCAATAATGACCAGATGAGCGCCGGCGCTACGGCTGAAGAACTGGGCAAAGCTGACTTCATGGGATATATTGCCCTCCAAAATCATAACCAGATGACCGGCCGCCTTACCGTGACCGATCATACCGTGCTGCAGATTCTGGGCAACCACTCCTCAGCTAACACCATGAACGCTGTAGTGGAGGGCCAGGAGGCGGCCATGCAGATGGTGAAGAACGGTGACCAGTACGTCAACAACTTGAGCGTGGGCGGTATCGGCGGTGCTCTTATTCTGGGCGGTGCTGAAAAGACCTCCCTGACTGGCAGCTATGGTGTGGAAGACCGCACCGGCACACTGAGACAGGACCACGTTGATTATGATCATGAGGCGGCCTTGCTCACAGTTGAGGCCCGCACCATGGACGGGGTCGTGAAGCAGGAGGTGGGTAACTACGGTACCATGACCAATGTTTACACCAAGGTTGACAACACCAACCACACGGCATCCATCGGTGGTTCTGCTTACAACGTGGCTCAGTGTGATGTGGACGGCATGACAGAAGCTAATGACGTGCATATCACCGTGCACAATATCAATGGTACAGCCCCCACTGATGCGACCATCCACCATACACACCTGCATAACAGCCTTGTGGAACTTGAGGATAACTGCTCTACAAACATGCAGGAACAGGTGCTCATTAAGCAGAATTCCATCGTGTTCGGTACGGGTACCACGCTTAATTCCGGCAGTGGCATGGCCGTCGAAACCTTGGACTTCAAGATAAATGACAGCTATAACTTCTACATGGCTGCCAATGATAAGGCCAATGAGTATGTGAACAACGGCGTGAAACCGCTCCTGGCCTCCGCCACCACACTCACCGGCGTGAACACTACCGTGGAAATGACTTTCGATAATAACCGAAAGAACTACCACGTCGGCACCAGTTCCTCCGGTCAGAGCATCGACTTCTACCATGTCAAGGTCGATCAGTTCCAAGGCGTAAATGTGGACGGCTCCGGTCTTACCATTCAGCTTCAGGAAGCTCTGATTTGGTATGCCATTGAATCCGGAGCAGAGTTTATCGCCATTCAGATCGGCGGTGAGGAGGATACCGGCCGCTTTATGTTCGAAGATGAAGCCGGTAACTTCGACATTGCTGACGGTAATCGCTTCATGTTCGACGAAAACGGTAAGGATATTACCATGCAGTGGGTTTCCTCCAGTGAAGTTAACAGAATGCTTGCTGCGCTGGGCATTAACGTGGACCCCGTCTCGCACCACATGCTCTACTTCGTTGTGCCTGAGCCCACCACGGCAACTCTCAGTATCCTCGCTCTCGCAGCGCTCGCCGCTCGTAGACGTCGTAAGCAGGACTAATTTGCTCCGCTCTTTCTTCAGGCTGCCGGTGCTCCAAGCATCGGCAGCCTTTGCTTTTTTTTCAAATTACACACAAAAAATGCTTGACTTAAAAGTTAGTTTCAACTAAACTATGCCCGCACATCAATTAGTTTCTCCTAACAGTATGAACACAGACAAAACAGAACTAACCTTGGCGGATATCAAAACCGGCAAATCGGTTCGCGTGACGAAAGTAGGCGGTGAAGGTGCGCTGAGACAGCGTATTCTGGACATGGGCCTCACGAAAGGAGCAGAGGTAACCATGAGCAAAGTAGCGCCGCTGGGGGACCCGCTGGAGGTGACCGTGCGCGGATATGAGCTTTCCCTGCGCCGCCGAGAGGCAGCCTGTATTCTTGTGAAGTAATTTTCATCCTTCAAGAGTTAGTTTACACAAACAGCATGAAGAAACGCATAGCACTCGTAGGAAATCCCAATTGTGGCAAGACGTCGTTGTTTAATGACCTGACCGGTTCAAACCAATATGTGGGGAACTGGCCGGGCGTAACGGTGGACCGCAAAGGCGGCGAGCTAAAAGAACACGAAGAGGTAGAGATTCAGGATTTACCGGGTATCTACTCACTTTCCCCCTACTCACCGGAGGAAGTTGTGAGCCGTAACTACCTGCTGGAGGAGAAGCCGGACATGGTGGTAAACGTGGTGGACGCCACGAACCCCGAGCGCAATCTGTACCTGACAAGCCAGATTCTGGAAACAGGGCTGCCCGTAGTAGTAGCACTGAACATGATAGATTTGGTTGAAGAGCGCGGTGAGAAGATAGACGCCGAGGCATTAAGTGCGAAACTGGGCTGCCCAGTGGTGAAGGTGAGCGCCATCACGCATGTGGGCATGGCAGAGTTACTGCAGATGATGCTTGCCGAGCCCCCTGCTCCCGGCAAGCCCCTGAGCTACGTTCCTGTTGTGGAGAATGCCGTGGCGGCGATTGCAGCCAAACATCAGGTCACGCGCTTTGAAGCGGTGAAGATGCTGGAGGGCGACAGCGAACTGCTGGCTCCGCTCGACAAAAATGAGCGCCACGCTCTTGAAGATATTCGCATGGCGGTAGAGGCTGAGCTGGGGGACGACATAGCCTCCATCATTGCCGGCGGTCGTTATGATGCCATCTGCGAGTTTGTTCCGCAGATTTACACCCGCAAGAGTGTAAAGGAGAGCATTACCCGTCGTGCTGACCGCATTCTTACCCATCGCATTTTCGGCCCGATTATCTTCGTGGCCATCATGTATGCCATTTACTACATTTCCATCAACACCGTGGGCACCTGGGGTACGGATTGGGCCAACGATGTGCTCTTCGGCCCCGTAGTGGGGGGCTGGCTTGCCGGGTTCATAGGCGATACGGCAGCCGGAGCAGAATCGCTCACCATGTTCAGTGCTGTGCTGGCCATGGTGCTCGTGTTCCCCACCATGCTGCGCCGCCTGCACGACATCGGCATGAACGGCGCGTGGCTGTACGTCATGATTGCCCCTTTCCTGCTGGAATATGTGTGCCCGCACCTGCCTAGCGTGCTGCACACGGCAATCATGTGGCTACTGCTGGCAGCCAATGCCGTGCTACTGGTTCTCTGCTTCACGAAACCCGGGCAGAGGAAGGCCAATGACTACGGCAGCCGAACCCGCGAGTTCGCCCGCAACCCCATGAAAATGACGGGGCGAGGCAGCCGTACCGAGTTCATTACTTGGTTCATTGTCATGAGCCTGCTGACCTTCGGCATTGCCATGCTCGGCCGTACGACACTGAACTGCAGCGTGCAGTTACAGAGCATCATTACAGATGGCATTGTGGCCGGTGTGGGGGCAGTACTGGGCTTCCTGCCGCAAATGGCAGTCCTCTTCTTCCTGATGGCCCTACTGGAGGACTGCGGGTACATGGCTCGAGTGGCATTCATGCTCGACCGCCTCTTCCGTGCCATCGGCCTGTCCGGTAAGTCCGTCATTCCCCTCATGGTCAGTATGGGTTGCGGTGTACCCGGCGTAATGGCCACCCGTACCATTGAGAATGAGAAGGATCGTCGCATGACCGTCATGCTCACCACCTTTGTGCCTTGTGGTGCCAAGCTGCCTATTCTGGCTCTCATCGGTGCCATGATTGGCCAGACGGCCACCATCGCGACGGTGGCCTACTTCATGGGCTTCGGTTCCGTGATTCTGGGTGGGCTCATGCTGCGCAAGACCCACATGTTTGCCGGTAGCTACACGCCCTTCGTCATGGAGCTGCCCGCGTACCATCTGCCGCATGCAGCCAACATCAACCTGCGTGCCATGGAGCGCTGCAAGGCCTTCGCCAAAAAAGCCGGTACCGTGATTTTCCTGGCCTCTGCTCTCATCTGGACGCTCTCTAACTACAACTGGAGATTTACTTACCTGCCTGAGCAGGAGGGTCTGGAGGGTGAGCCTATCAACCACAGCATGCTCGCCGATACAGGCAATACCTTTGCCCCTCTCTTCACCCCCCTCGGCTGGGGTGACTGGAAACCCGCCGTAGCCACTGTAACCGGTCTCATTGCCAAGGAAAACGTGGTGGGTACCTTCGGCGTGCTCTACCCCGCAGCAGAATCCCCCGCTCCTGAGAGCACGGAAGAAGCACCTGCTGAAGAAGCCGCCGCCGAGGATGAACTGCCCCGCAGCTGTGACCTCTGCAAGGTGAATGCCCTCACCGCCCTCACCCTCGCCGTGTGGCAGTGCGATAGCGATGTACGCACCACCATGCCCGTAGCCGCCGGAGAGGAGGAAGAAGGGGAAACCGCAGCCACCGAAGAAGAGGTTACCACCGACAAGAGCTGGCTGGATCACCTGAATGCCATCGTAGCCTTCCTCTTCCCCGAAGTGGAGGAAGATGACGAGACCAGCGGCGTAGCCGTCAACGTGAAAGCCGCCGGTGCATTCACCACACTGAGTGCGCTCTCCTTCATGCTCTTCAACATCCTCTGTGCCCCCTGCTTTGCCGCCTGCGGAGCAATTCGCCGCGAGATGAACAGCGCCCGCTGGACCTGGTTCGCCATCGGTTTCATGTGCGCATGGGCCTATATCGTAGCATTCCTCACCTTCCAGCTCGGATTGTGGATGACAGAGGACATCTTCGGTTCCGCTCAGGTACTGGCCTGCCTGCTCGGCATAGGCATACTCTACATGACCGTACGCCCCAACCCGCACATCAGCAAAGATAATCAGTAACCCTAACTCCATACTCACATCATCATGGCCGACATCATCATCATTCTGGTACTGGCAGCTATTACATTCCTAATCATCCGCAGTCTGCTCAGACAGCGAGCGCAGGGTGGTTGCGGCTCCTGCGGTGATGGTGGCCGCTGTGGTTGCGGATGCAGCGGCTGCAGCTCCCGTAAGAAGGAAGTCAGTAAGCACGACTAATTGATGTTAAACAACAAACATTCTTTTCGCAGAGTTTCCACACAACCCTGCCCGAGCTACCGCCTTGCCCAAATCACTTCGACAATAACAACAACAAACACACTAACATGAACAACAAACACCTCCTCGCACTCGCACTCACCGGCCTCATGACAACCTCCGCCTTCGCACAGGACGCTGCCGCTGCTGGCGAACTCCTCGATGGCATCAACATGTTTACCCCCGCTGAGGGTGACCCTGCCTACAAGGTCTCGGCAAATGAGAAGTACGGTACACAGTGGGCTGTTGATATGGCATACGGTTACTGGCACAGCCACAACGCCGCCGAGGCCATGCACAGCAATGCCAATCTGGCACTCCTGCATGCTCAGCTCAATCAGCGAGTCATTGAGGACAGCGTGAACGGCGGCACCTGGATTCGCTTTGAGCTCTCCGGTTCCTGGGGGCTGGACAGAGACTCCGCTCAATCGGAATACATGCTGACCGACGGTTTTGGCTCCGCAACCGGCCCCCATGCCGACATCTATGGCGGTCATGACGCAGTGATTCCCGAGCTGGCACTCATGCACTACTTTGCCGGTAAGCGCGCCTGTGTTATTGCCGGTCTGGTCAACCTTACCAACTATTTCGATGCCGTGGGTATAGCCAATGACTCTTTTGCCGGCTTCACCAACGACGGCTTCATCAACTCCTCCGTCCTCGGCCTGCCGGACGCCAATCTGGGTGCCGTAGTTCAGGCTGAAATCGACAGTGCCAGCTATGGCATGCTCGCCTTCAGCCGCGAGGCTACCGGCTACGGCGATAACCCCTTCTCTACCGGCGATGGCAGTTTCCTGCTCGTGGGTGAGTACGGCCGTATGATTCTCGATGGTAACGCCATCATCCGTATCAATCCCTTCATCCGCCACATCGATGAGCGCGATGACACAAGCAGCACAAACTTCGGTCTGGCTGCCAGTATCGAATACACGGTGTGCGACGAGCTCACCGTGTATGCCCGCGCCGGTTTCGGTGCCAAGCAGGAACTCGGCAATGCCTTCGACTTCTCCTGCGGTGCTAACGTTAAGCTCATCCCCTCCCGCGAGAATGACTTCCTCGGTGTGGCATTGGGCGTATTTAAGGGCACAAGCTCTGCAGATGAGCCCACCGCCAACAATCGGGAATTCGTAGCCGAGGCCATGTACAGCTTTCAGGTGAACGACTACTTCAAGATTGTTCCCCACATCCAGTACATCGCCAATCCCGCTTACGATGCCGAGAACAGTGACGCTCTTCTCATGGGCGTGCAGGGCGTGTTCTCCTTCTGATAAAGACAATTCCTGTGCTGTAGACGTGTATGTAACACGCAGGGCGTCGGAGCGGAATGCTCCGGCGCCCTTTTGAATGAAAGAATAGCGGCTGTAGGAAAAAATTACAGCACAGCGAGAATCTCGTCCACAATCCTATCGACAGACACGAGGCGCCCCTGTCCCTCTACTCCACAGGCCAGCATGCCGGCATCATCAGGCCCGATGATGCGGTGGCCTTCACGCCCCAGCAGGATGGAGGCATTATGCTGCGTGGCGGGATGATTCCACATGTTGCCATTCATGGCAGGGAAAATAAGCACGGGTGCGCGATTTGCCAAATAGAGGCTGGTGAGGGCATTCGGAGCGAGCCCCTGAGCCATGCAGGCCATGGTGTTCGCACTGGCCGGCACAATGGCCAGCACATCAGCCTTCTGAGCCAGCTCGATATGCACCGGCACCCATGAGCCGGTCTCATCAGCAAAGGAGCTAATGACGGGATTGCGGGAGAGTGTCATGAGCGTCAGCGGGGTGACAAACTGCAGCGCCGTGGGTGTGCACACACAGTGAACCTCATGACCGAGTTTCACCAAGCGAGATGCCACCTCCGCCGCTTTATACGCCGCGATGGAACCACAGACACCCAAAACGATGGTAGCCATGACCCTCTCTCTATTATGATTTTCAGAATCAGGCGATTTCAACAATCATGTTGATTTCCACCGCCACGCCAAGGGGCAGGCTCACCACACCCACAGCAGAGCGGCTGTGGGCAGCCTCCGGCCCAAAGAGCTCCACCAGCAAATCGGAGGCACCATTGAGCACCTTGGCCTGATCCGTGAAATCCGGAGTGCAGTTCACGAAACCATTCACCGCCACAATCTTAGTCATCTTCTCAAAGCCACCCAGCTCAGCCTGAATCACGGCCAAGCGGTTCAGAATGGCGGCCTGTGCAGCCTTCTGGCCATCCTCAATGCTCACATCAGCTCCCAGCTTGCCATACACGGCCACATCACCATTCACGGAGATACCGCCGGAAAGGTGCAGGTAATTACCCGTGCGGATGCACTGTACATAGGAGCCCACGGGGGCCGGAGCAGGATTAAGCTTCAGGCCCTTCTTTTCGAGTACTTCAGTATTAAGCTGCATGATGATATATAAGTGTTGTTACGGGTTTAAGAATACACGCACAAAGGCTTTTTTGCAAGAAAAATTCCTTTGTGTAATCATTCTGATTGCCATGTTCTCGAATCTACAAACGCCCTGCGGCGGAGCTAAGCTCATACAGCCAGCGGCTTTGGGGCATATCAGCAGCCTCAGCAGCAGTAAATGGCATACGGGGGCGCCAGTTTTCTCCGCCTTCAGTACCGGGAATGTTCAGGCGCACAGGAACATCAAAGAGCTCGGTCCACATGAGCGCAGCATAAGCCGAGCGACACTCGAGAAGGGCCCGGAAAAGGGCATTCTTGCAGTCCTCGCTCCAAGGAACGATACTTTGCTCCGGGCTGAGACCGGCGTAATCTCCCAGCCAAGTAAGCACGCGTGCACAATCTTGCCCGGTACGGAGCAGCTCGCGGCGTTTGGCCGGCAGCAGGGAGGAATCCGTAGCCGCGGCTTTAGCAGCCTGCACATGGGCATACCACTCATTCCAATCATTGCAGATAGGCGGAAAATCGTGAGTAGCATAGGTAGCAAATGAACAGGGATTATAGGTGCTACCTTTCACAATTTTTTGCTGAGAATCTATCTCCCAGTGAGGAATCTTGAAGCCAGCGATGCGCAGGCGCGATAAGTCAGGCCGCACATAATCCGGCACACAGCCAAGGTCCTCTCCTATCACCTTCATGCCGGGGGCCGCCTGCAGAAGCTTCCGCAGCAGATAATCTCCCTGCATCAGATTGGCGCGGCGGTCCTCGGGGGTCCAGTCCGGGCGAGGACGGAAGCCCGGGCGGCGACCTCCGCAGCGTTCTGCGGCTTCATCCTCACTGAGCGGCAGGAACTCGGGGTTACGGTCCGGCATCCAAGGGAAGGCATAAATTCGGTAGAAGCCCAGCACATGATCAATGCGGTACATGCCGAAAATCTCCGCAAGTTTCCGCACACGGCGGTTCCACCAAGCAAAGCCATCACGCTCCATCACGTCCCAGCGGTACAAGGGAATACCCCAATTTTGCCCCCACTTAGCTGTGAACGGGTCCTCCGCAAAATTACCCTCTGCAGGAGCACCGCCGCTCCAGCTCATATCAAAGAGATGACGCTCGAAATAGACATCCGCACTCGCCACGGAGACGCCGATAGGCACGTCTCCCATCAGCAAGACACCGCATTCATCCGCCACGCGGCGCACCAGCGCCCACTCCCGGGCACAAAGCCACTGGAGCCACTTACGGTACCGCTTCTGACGCATGGCTGAGGCTGAGGCATTCAGCAGTGCCCGTGCGGCAACAGGCTCCTGCACGGGCCAAAGCCACCACGCAGTAGAACCATAGGTGAGGCTCAGCACGCAGAAATCCGCAAAATCCTCCAGCCAAGCTCCCTGCTCCGTCACCCAACCGGCAAACTCCTCACGCAGTGCCGCAAACTCTGCATCCTCCTCAAAACGATTGAAGGCGCGGTTCAGGTAATAGCGCTTGTAATTGCGTACGCGCGCATAATCCACCAGCTGAGGCCCACCCGGCATCTGCAGCGGTGGCAAGCCATCATCATAGGCAGCGCGCTCACTCTCTATACCCGGCACACGCTCAAGGCTCAAATACAGAGGTTCCAGAGCCACGGAACTTATAGCAGAGTACGGCGAAGGCGCGTCATCCTCACTCAGGGCATTGACGGGTAGCAGCTGTAAAAAACCAACTCCATGCGAACCGGCCCAGCGTATCCACTCCTCCAGTGCAATCAAATCCCCAATCCCGGCATCCCCTTCACGGCGCAGTGAAAATACGGGCATAAGCACGCCTGTCATTCGTCGCATTAGCATAACTCTGCCAGTCTAGCACAGGCAGCGCACTGAGGCAATAAAAAAGCCTGCCCTTTTTTCATTTTAAGCGGCTAGATGTAGTGCTGTCATAAATATAGTGGTGTGATGGCTAGTAAGCGCAGATTTTTCTTGCATTGAGTGCATGTTTGTGATATTAGCAGACAAACATGCGCGTACTGCCAAACCGCGCGTCATCGTTCACACACCGAAAGATACTCTCATTACAATCAGTCACGACAATGGCAACCAGTAAGAAATCCACGTCTTCCTCAGATAAGACCAAGACCGCTAAAACGAAAACCGCGGCTGCTAGCGCTGAGAAAAAAGCTGAAAAGGGCAAATCAACGGCTAAAACATCCGGCAAGGACACACTGACACCGGAAGAAAAAGCCCGCAAGGCCAAGCTGAAAGAGACACTCGCTCTGCTGAAGGCTGACCCGGAGTGGCCTGCATTCTTGGAAGCTCAGAAGCAAGCTCTCCTTGAGCTGCGTGACCAGCTTCTGCCGAACATGCAGGACGTAACGCGAGACCACCTGCGCAGCGGTGCCTCCAATGTCTCTTCCTCTTCCGGTCAGCATATCGGAGACGCCGGCAGTGAGGCAGAGGTGCGCGACCTCACAATCCGCCTGCTCGGTAAGGACCGCGAGCAGCTCTTTGAGATTGACGCCGCTCTCGAGCGTATCCGCCTCGGGCACTACGGCATCTGCGAAATCTCCTTGGAGCCCATTCCCAAGAAGCGCCTTCAGGTTCGCCCCTTCTGCCGCCTTACCGTGAAATGTCAGGAGGAATTCGAGAAGAAATATGGCTCGTATGCTACCTATAAAGCGAAAAATTCCGACCATGTGGGCTATTCCGGCCTGCAAAATGACACGGAAAACGTTTTTACGCTTGACGAATCCGAAGAATAGTGTATCATAGGCGCCCGCAAGTCAACATTAATCACCGAATATGCCTAGAGATATCATCATCCTGGAATGCACGGAGGCCAAGGCCGAGGGTAAGACCCCCTCTCGCTACGTTACCACCCGCAACAAGAAGAGCCAGCGTACCCCCGGTCGTCTGGAGAAGGTTAAGTTCAACCCCTTCCTGAAGCGTCGTACTCTGCACCGCGAGATGCGCTAAACCGCCGTCCACCAGTAAGATTTAAGCATTATGATTACCGAATTCAAGAGCGTTCAGCGTCGTATCCGTTTCCGCACCTGCAACAAGACAATGCCCCGTCGTCGCATTGACATCCCCGCCGGTGCTGTTGATATGTGCAACCCCGAGTTCCTTTCCAAGTTCACCTCTGAGACCGGCAAGATTCTTCCCCGCCGTGTGACAGGTGTGTCCGCTAAGATGCACCGCAAGATCACGCGCGAGATTCGTCGTGCTCGTGCCGTGAACCTGCTCCCCTGATTTTAATCTCCGCTATGGAGGAGTTCTCGACGGCAGATTGTCGTTGATTAAAGGGAGCTTGTAAGCCGCGAAAGCGCCTTCAAGCTCCCTCTACTTTTATTTTTTACTCAGAGGCTGCACCATGAAGGAGCTTAAAGACACTCAGAACGAACGGGACACCCGCCAGATTTCCATCGATCGCGTGGGTGTGCGTGGGGTACGCTACCCTATCGTCGTGAGTGACAAAGAAGAGCGCACACAGTCCACTGTGGCCACTCTGGCTCTCATGGTAGACCTTCCTGAGCAGTATAAAGGCACACATATGAGCCGCTTTGTGGAGGCGCTGCATGAGCACCGCCGCTACTTGGATGTGCACTCTGCAGTGCGCCTTCCTGCACGCCTGCTGCGCAAGCTTCCCGCCCAAAGAGCACGCGTGGAGATTGAATTTCCCTTCTTCCGCCTGAAAAAAGCCCCAGTCACGGGCATGGAAGGCATGATGGATTATGACGTGCGCTTCGTCATTGATGCAGAGCGCAACCAGCCAGGCACCTTTACGCTCACGATTAAGGTGCCGGTAACCACCCTCTGCCCCTGCTCCAAAGCTATGAGCGAACGCGGGGCCCACAACCAGCGCGGCATTGTGACCTACTCCGTGCGATTCTCCGGTTCCGCAGTCTGGATTGAAGACCTGATTGACCTCGTGGAGAACTGTGCCAGCTGCCAGCTTTACAGCCTTCTCAAGCGTCCGGATGAGAAATACGTGACCGATAAGGCCTATGATAATCCGGTTTTCGTGGAAGATCTCGTGCGTAATGTAGCCGTTGCAACAGAGCACTATAACGCCTTCTCTTGGTACCGTATCGAGGCTGAAAACTTCGAGTCTATCCACAACCACAGCGCGTATGCCTGTGTGGAGCGTACACTCATGTAAAATCCCTACTTCGAGAAGTAAATGAAGCAAGCCGCGGTTCTTGATGAAGGAACGGCGGCTTTTTAATGCCTGAAAAAGCCGCAGCCCCTTCACAGGAACAGCGGCTTGTAAATTGAAACAGGCCTGAATTAGTCCTCTAAGGGAATGAGTGATACGCCCCAAGAGTGATGCTCTCCCACATAGGGCAGCTCAATCACGAAGGTATTCTCCCCGCGCTTAAGCTCAATTTCAATAGGCTCCTGTACCCACCAGATTTCTTCAGGATCCAGCGGCTTCTCAAAGTTCCAAGCATTACCGGGATGGGCGTTCTGCCCTGCGAGGCGGTATGTACGGGGATTAGTAATTTCATTTCCATTCAGCCAGATACGAGCCCCCGTCTGAGACCACGTACCATTGCGAGGAATACCGGTCCAACGACGGTTTGAACGGGCGGGAGCATCAAAGCCCACCATAAACTTGTGGCGGCCAGCACGGTCTGCCTGAATGGTGGTAACAGCCCAGACAGTCTGGCCGGGGCGAGCTTGCGGGAACATACCAAGGTAACCGGTATCCGGTCTCGTGCGGAAGTACAGGTTCGCACAGTTAGCCTTACGAGTAGACAGACCTTCATATCGGCCGGCCCTCACAGCATCACGGCGAGAAGCAGCCTCAGAGCTCTTTACCGGACCTATCACAGTCCATGCCACACCGGACTCAGTCCACATGGGGAAAGCCTCGCCGGAGAACTGCACGCGGCGGATAGCCTGCATACGGCGCACAAAGTGGGCATAAGCGCGGCCCGGCACCGTGTCAGCTGCGGGCATATCCAGCGGCAGGTGATCACCATCTGCCCCACCGCCCTTCCAGGCACGCTCAGCCATAGCCATCATACCGGGCCACATATTAGCCATACCGGGAATGTATTCCTTATTATCCACACGGCCATCGGGCCAGATGCACATAATGGTACCAAGCTTCTGCTCATCACCGGCGGCCACACCACACGGGCGCATAAAGAAGTAACGGCGCACCAGCAGTGCGGGATCCAGAAGGTTTGTATACCCCATGGTGGAGTCAAACGCGCGGCGGGTAATACGCTCCGGGCGGATGGAACGGGCTACCATGTCCGCGCCTTCACCCCAACGCTGCTCAATAGAATGCTCACCCACCGGCAAATCACGAGAACTTGCCCACTGCATAGGAGTGCGGCCATGGCTCTGGAGCTTCTGAGTCACAAAACCCACGAACTCCGCAGCATTAGGAATGCGCACCTCATCAGCACCGAAGTGCACAATCGGGCAGATATCTGCAGGGATTTCATTACAGAACTCATCCAGAAGCTCACCAACAATCTTCATGCCCTGAGGAGTATTCATGCGGAAGCCGAATGCGCGCTCAAAGTATGCGCTGTGGCCAGGCATATCCAGCTCAGGAATGATGGTGATATTACGGGCCGCTGCATAAGCAAAAACCTCACGGATCTGCTCGTAGGTATAAGTATCATTCTTATCACGGGTACGGTGCTGCGGCGCATTCAAAGCGGGATAGCAGCGGCACTGTATGTGCCAAGCCGGATAATCGGTGAGGTGCCAGTGGAAAAGGTTCACCTTCAGCTGAGCCGCCAGAGAGAGCTCATGCTTCAGGCGCTCCACGCTGCGGAAGTTACGACCGCAATCCTGCATATAACCGCGATAGCGGAAGGCAGGCCAGTCTGTGATTTCACAGTACGGAAGGCGGTCACCGCCAGTAAGAAGCATCTGGCGCAGGGTCTGGAAACCATTCAGCAGACCGGCCTCCGTAACAGCAGTGATAGTCACACCATTCCGCCCCACAACCAAGCGATACCCTTCAGCAGCCTTATCCGCAGGCATAGCATCCGCATTAAGACTAAAGGTGACGGGGAAAGTACCATTCCCTTGCCTTCTTCCAGCCTGATAATCGTGCAGCGCCGTACGCAGCATATCATTCACATCACCTTGCAGCGAAGGCTCCTTCCCTCTCACATTCAGAGCCCCATCAAGCCATTCAACTTGTTGAGGAAACGGAAGCAGAGCCACACGAGCGGATTCTTCCAAAGACAAGGGATGAGGCGAAGTCCATGATTCAGCTTGGCAAGCATCACCTGCATTCGCAACGGAAGCCACTGGATAAAGGGCTCCCAGCAGGCAGACCACCATTAAGAAAATACGCTTAAACATGGTATGATTACTACCACATGAAGCGACAAATGTCAAACAAAAAGCGACTCTCTGCCCAGAGATACCTCAGCCGAGGAACTCAGTTGAGCAGCATATTCAGCACCCTCAGGCGTTCATTGCCATAATAATCAGCTTCGCGCAAGCGAATACGCTCCGCAGGCAGGGCTGAGCCAATGCTCTTGATAAGGGCGCCATGGCGGAAGTTCAACACCTGAAACTGCTGTGGAGTAGCAAACTTTCTCAAACCTGCAGTGGATTCAAAACGAACCAAAAGCGGCAGCAACTCCGGCAAAGCGGCCTCCGCCTGCTCCGCGGATTGAATACCGGAGAATACTCTCACCATCTCCGCATTCACAGCAGCCAGCTCATGCAGCTGATTCTCCAGCAAAGGCAGTGTCAAATCCTCCTCACGGATATGATTAAACAGCCCCTCCAGAGGAATCCACCCGGCAATTTCCAGAGCCGCCTCTGTACTCAATTCAGCCCCCTCCACAAAGAAGCGCAGAGCGAGATAATTAATGCCGTAGTTTTCATACAGCTTATTGAGAGCGGAGCGCACAATGTAACATTCGCGTGCTGAAAGCTCATCTTCAGCCAGTAGCTTCTGATACAGTACAAATACTGCGGGAGCCCCCAGCTCCTGAGCTCGCTGAGCGCTACGAGCATAATTTTCTGCGGTGATACGGTGCCTGTCTGCCCGAGCCTGTATCATTTGCTCCATCAGCACCCGCTTGGTGGCCACAGCTTGGCTGCGGCGCATCTCCTCCGGCAGCGCGGCTACTTCCTCTGCCGTGGTCAGCAGCGGCAGGCCGTACTCCACTAGCGAGGCATACGGCTCATTACCGGTCATGGCCTCCAGCAGCGCAGGAGGCATGGCAAGCTGAGGCTCAGCCCCATATGCTGGAACCACACAGAGCAGAGCCAAAACAAAGGAAGCAAGCGGCCGGAAGGCTTTCATCAGAACTCCCCGAGATAGAACTTCTTCTTACCACGGCGGATGACAAGCAATTCACCACCAATAGCCAGCTCCTGAGTCACCTCAAAGGCGGGGTCCTTCACCACCTCACCATTCAGGGAAATAGCACCGTTACCGATGAACTCGCGAGCCTCACGCTTAGAAGCGCAGACCTTGCTATTCACAAGCACATCCACAAGTGCACCGGGGGTAAGCTTCACGTGGGGCACGTTACTCATACCGGCCTTCACATCAGCCAGACTCAGGCTCTTAAAATCACCGGCAAAAAGCTTTTTGGAAATATCCACAGCCTTCTCAAACTCCTCGATGCCGTGCAGGTCAGAGATAATCTCGCGGGCGAGAGCCTGCTGAGCGAGGCGCTGCTCGGGGTGAGCCATGTGCTCAGCCTCAATCTCCATAATCTGCTCCGGAGTCAGGAAAGTCAAGCGCTTCAGGTAGGTGATAACCTGAGAGTCCTCGGCATTGATAAGGAACTGATAGAGCTGGTAGGGGGAGGTCTTATTCTTGTCCAGCCAGAGGGCGTTACCCTCGCTCTTGCCAAACTTGTTACCTTGAGAATCCGTCACCAGCGGCATGGTAAGGGCGTATACTTCATCACCGGTGGTCTTGCGGATAAGCTCGATGCCGGTGGTGATATTGCCCCACTGGTCACTGCCGGCCACCTGAAGGTCCACGCCACGGTTCTCATGCAGGTACTTAAAGTCGATGGCCTGAATGAGCATGTAAGAGAACTCCGCATAGGAAATACCGCTTTCCATCTGGCGGCGTACATGGTCCTTCGTGAGCATGTAGCCCACATTAATGTACTTGCCGTAATCACGGAAGAAGTCAATGACATTCAGCTGGTTAATCCAGTCGTAGTTGTTCACCACTTCGAAACCGAAAATCTTTTCCACCTGGGCTTTCAGTGCCTCATAGTTACGGAACACCTCTTCCTTCTGCTTCAGCTCACGCTCCACGGTACCGCGGGGGTCACCAATAAGACCGGTTGCCAGACCTACGAGCAGAATCGGAGTGTGGCCGGCCTGACGCAGACGCTTGGTAATAAGGAAACTGGAATAATGGCCCAGATGCAGGCTGTCCGCCGTCGGATCTGTGCCGATGTAGAAGGTCAGCCCGCCTTTGTTGAGCTTTTCAATCAGATCGGGGCTGGAAATCTGGTTCACAAGCCCACGCCATTCGAGTTCTTCGTAAAAAGTCATAAGCGGTTTGAGGTTTTAAAGTCGCGGCATATTAGCACATAAGCCCTGCAAAGTCAATCTGAATGTCAGGGAAAACGCTCCATCAGCGCTTGCAGAAAAGCAAGCGGGCGATTATGACAATCACTCCGGTCAGCGCAGCATAAGCAACCGTGGCAGCACCGCCCCAGAATACCATGGCCAAACCGGCCTGTGCATCCGTCGGCAACACCCGATTAATCTCGACACACAGCGGCAAAAAAGCAAAAAGCCCCAGCGCCAACAGCGTCAGCAGCGTACCGCCACCCCACGTACGGAACTCAGGGCAACAACTGCACAGCACGATGAGGGTAGCATTCACCCCACCGGTAAAAAACAAGGCAAAAATCTCGCCGATAACCGGCATAATCCCGGAATCGGACAACCAGCTCCAATACACCAGATTCGTCAGTACATAGAGAATCGCCGCTATGGTGGCCGGGTGCTTCATGATTTTCTCGGGAGTCATAGGAAGAAAGAAAAATGGGGCTCGGCAGACCTCTACCGACCCCCATGTTGCAAAAATGCTTATTAGGCAAGAGTGCGCACCTTGCGCTCCCAGCTCCAATCCCAGCGAGTGAGGGAGGAGAAGCAAGCGGCAAGCAGGTCCACACTGGCCTGAATGTCCACCTTGTGAGCCATTTCAATGCTCTGGTGCACGTTACGCACAGGAATGGAAACGGCACCGGCAATGGAACCACCGGCGCAGAACTTCTGCATGGCGCCGGCATCCGTACCACCAGCGGCAAGCAGCTCCAGCTGGTAGGGGATTTCCTTCTCCTCGCAGATAGCCTGCATGAACTTCACCATGCGGTTGTCGGTGATGAGGGTACCATCATATACCTTAATGGCTGTGCCCTTGCCCAGCACGGTGCACTTGTCGTGACTGCCGGAACCGGGAGTATCGAAAGCGATGGTCACATCAAGAGCGAAGGAGAAGTCAGGCTGGATAGCCAGAGTGGCCACCTGAGCGCCGCGAAGGCCCACCTCCTCCTGCACGGAGAACACGGCGTAGAGGTCATAGCAGGGCTTCTCACCAGCATCAAGAATGGCACGGATGGCCTCAATAAGCAGGAAGCAACCGCCACGGTTATCGATGCTCTTCACATTCAGGCAATCGCCCATCTCCACAAGGTCACCCACGCGAGTGATGGAATCACCGAGGGATACGTACTTCTCCACCTCTTCCTTGGGCAGACCTACGTCCACCACATAATCCGTAACAGCGGGCATCTTAGTACGCTCCTCAGGGCTCATCACATGGATGGGCTTCACGCCCATACAGCCGGGGAGGTCCTTCGTGCCATGTACAATCACGCGCTGAGCGGTGAGAGTCTTGGGGTCAAAACCACCGAGGGGCAGGATACGAATGAAGCCATTATCATCAATATGGCGCACAATAAAACCGATTTCATCCATGTGAGCAGCGCACATAATCTTCTTATCACTGCTCTTGCCCTTAATAAGGGCTGTTACGTTACCGATGTTATCCACGGTGATGGAATCAGCCAGCGGCGTCATTTCCTTAATGATAAGGTCACGAATGCCGTACTCAAAACCGGACGCGCCGGTTGCCTCGCAGAGGTCCTTAAACAGTTTGATATTCATCGCGCAGACAGGGTAACGCACTCCGCCCATTTTTTCAAGCAAAATCACACAATGACAAATACCCCCGGGTGCTTAACATGCAACCGGGGGTACAAATGTTTCAGCCAGTGGAGGGCAATTTAGATATAAGTGCGAATAATCGCTCTACCACGCAGGCGCTCCACCCACTCGCGGTAGCGGCGCTCATTATTACGGCGACGCACAGCCTCATCCACACGTGCTCGGACGCCACGGGCGTTCAGGGAAGGCGCAGGAGCCAAACGCTTTTCCACTACTCGCACGATGGTGAATCCCAAGCGGGGATCCACCAAGGGACCGGTCACACGGCCCTTCGGCAGAGAGAACACGATATTAGCGAACTCCACGGCAAGGTCACAACGCTTCACAAATGGCCAGCGGCCACCATCCTCAGCATGAATATCACGAGAGTGGCGGCGGGCGGCTTCTTCAAAGGTAATGGCACCGCTTTCAATATCCTTCACAAGCTGCTCACTCAGAGCATACTGCATCTCCGGTGTAGCGTTAGGATCATCCGGGTTCTGCATGGGAATAAAAATCTTATCGTAGGAGATGGAGTCCTGCGTCATGTCACGATAATCCGAACGGGTAGCACGATACTCTGCCTGAATTTCATCCGGAGTGGGAGGAATGCCACGATCATAACGAGAACTGCGCATGGCGGACACAGTCAGTTCTCGGCGCACAGAATCACGGAACTCACCATAGCTCATACCACTACGGCGCAGATTTTCCAGAAGGGCATCACGATTACCATTGAACTGGTTCAGGATACGGCGATTAATTTCCTCGTTAATAGCGCTATCAGGAATCATCAGTCCACCGTTTTCAAACTCGCAAAGCACCAGCTCTCGCTCAATAAGCTCTTCCAGCACAGCCTTCTTAGCACGCACGAGCTCAGCGTTGAAACGCGGTCCCTGACGGGGATACAGCATCGTGAGCTCCCGCACATAGGGAGCCAAACGTGCGCGAACCTCGCTGGAGGTAATGGGCCTGCCATTCACTGTAGCAGCCACTCGGTTAACAATTCGCGGATTCGCAGAATCCGCCTCCACCGGACAATGAGCACAGACAGCAAGCAGCAAAACAATGAAATGGCTGAGAAACTTCATATAAACATTATGCTACACTTTTTTATGACATAAAGCAACCTTCATTTTTGTCAACGCGTCACTTTATTCTCGCTTTTACCGAAATACTGTGTTAAAAACATAGTGTTCACCACTATTTATTTTCTTTTTTATGGCAATCAAACTGTTTATTCCGGGTCCGACCATAGTGTCGGAAGACATTCTTTCGGAGATGAGCCTGCCGATGATTGGCCACCGCTCCAAGAAAGCCTCCGAGATTCAGAAGCGCATATCGGACAACATGCAGAAGGTTCTCTACACAGATAACCGCATCCTGCTCTCCACCTCTTCCGGCTCCGGCCTCATGGAAGGGGCCATCCGCTCCTGCACAGCCAAGCGTGCTGCTGTGTTCTCCGTGGGCGCCTTTGGCGACAAGTGGTACAAGATGGCCGTCACCAACGGCATCCCCGCTGACAAGTTCTCCAGCGAAATGGGTGAACCCACCACGCCCGAAATGGTGGATGCTGCACTCTCTACCGGTAAGTATGACGTCATCACAGTGACCCATAACGAAACTTCCTCCGGCATTCAGAACCCCGTGGAAGAAATCGCCGAGGTGATGAAGAAGTACCCGGATGTCGTGTGGCTTGTGGACGCCGTTTCCTCCGCCGCCGGCTCTAAGATTGAAACGGATAAGCTGGGCATTGACGTTCTCATCACCTCCACCCAGAAGGCTCTCGCCCTGCCCCCCGGTCTGGCTATCTGCGCTATGAGCAAGAAGGCCTATGACCGCACTGCTGAGGTGGAGAACCGTGGCCTCTACTTCGACCTTCGCACCCTCTGGGACTTCATTGACAAGAAGAACTACCAGTACACATCCACTCCCTGCCTCTCCCTCATGTACGCGCTGGACAAGCAGCTCCAGCACATCGTGAACGAGGAAGGCATTGACGCTCGCTTCGCCCGCCACGAGCAGTGCGCAGAGTTCACACGCGCTTGGGCTGACGAATACTTCCGCGTGTACCCGAACCGCAAGTATCTTTCCAAGACCCTCACCGTTATCGACGCTCATCCCAAGGGCTGCTCTGAGCTTATCTCTATCCCCGAGCTCAACAAGGCTCTGGCTGAGCGTAACATGCAGCTGGGCAACGGCTACGGCGGCCTGAAGGACAAGACTTTCCGTATCGCTCACATGGGCGAGCTCTGCTTGGATGACATGAAGGAGATAACTTCCGCCATCGTGGACGTGCTCAAACTCGGTTAATCCCCCTTTTCGGAAACAATTCCCCAAATAAACCTACTCTCTCTCAATTAAAAAAGCTGCTGTCGTGAGACAGCAGCTTTTTCTTTTCTCCTCGGACTTGTACAAAAAAAAGCCACCCCGCAGCATCTAAACTGCGGAGTGGGAATAAGCTGATATAGTGGGGAAAAACGGGACTTATCAATCCTCGGAAGAGGCCTGCTCCAAAGCACCGAAGCGGCCAGAACGAATCTGCCCCATAAGGCCATTGACGTGGCGCGTCCACGAGCTGTGGCTAGCGCAGTAGGAGCGAGCAATCTGTGCCACTGTTACGCGACCTCTCTGCCTGTACTTGGCCAGAATGCTAGCAAGATCATTCACGCAATCTTCCTTGCTCCCATACTGACGCTGTCCACGGCGCCCCATGATACCCGCCAGATTATTGCGGCGGCGAGCTGAGAAAGAGGTGCCGTTAGCAGATTCGTGGCGCATTATCGCCTCCATTAACACGGGGTCCACTCCATGTCTTGCGGCCGCATCATTAATGGCAGGACGCAGATCCGTGATGGTATCTGCAGAAACCAGCCCGCTGAATAACAGCATGATGCCAGTCAGAATTGTGATGGTAGATCTCATGTGCGGCTCAGTATACACACATTTTTTAGTTTGTCAATGCCAAAATTAATTATTTTTTAACTTTTCCTAAATATTAATTACACTCTTTTGAAAAGCATTTTTCCGTCTGCCGCGCAATTAAGGCTTTACGAGGCGCAAGCGATATGCTAGAATGGCGCGCGCAAGGCGCGCGAAGTGCGAGCCCCGAAAAAGTTATGAGTGACCCCACGAAGTTCCGCAACTTGGCCATTATCGCCCACGTAGACCACGGCAAGACCACCCTCGTAGACCAGCTGCTGAAAGCCGGCGGCACCTACCGAGAAAATCAGGAAGTACAGGAACGCGCCATGGACTCCATGGATTTGGAACGCGAAAAAGGTATCACTATTAAGGCAAAGAACACCTCCATTCACTGGAATGGTTACACCATCAACATCGTAGACACCCCCGGCCACGCAGACTTCGGCGCAGAGGTAGAGCGAGTGATGAAGATGGTGGACGGCGTCATTCTGGTGGTGGACGCATATGAAGGGCCTCAGGCGCAGACGCGCTTTGTACTTCGCAAAGCTCTGGAAGAAGGGCTTCTGCCCATCGTGGTGGTGAACAAGATTGACCGCCCACACGCGGACCCCATGAAAGTGCATGACCAGGTGCTGGAGCTACTGCTGGATTTGGACGCCACGGAAGAGCAGTTTGAAGCTCCCTTCGTGTACGGCTCTGCCCGCGATGGCTACTTCATGAACAGCCCGGAAAATGAGCCGCCCGTGGACTGCACCCCCCTGCTCTATCAGATTGTCAATCACATTCCCGCCCCGAAGGATGCTGATGCTGACGCTCCCTTCAAGATGCTCATATCTAATATTGACTGGGATGATTACGTAGGCCGAGTAGCCGTGGGTCGCATTACCGACGGACGCGTGCAGAAGGGCGACACTCTCTATCTGCTGCGTGCTGACGGCAGCAAAGTACAGGGCAAAGTAACCAAACTTTTCGAATACAGTGGCCTGCAGACCACAGACTCCGCCATCGGCGAAGCCGGTAACATCATCGGCATCTCCGGCTTCGAAGGGGTGGACATCGGTGAAACACTGGTAGCTGATCCTGAGGCAGAGGCTATGCCCTTCGTTCAGATTGACCCGCCCACCGTGCAGATGGAGTTCAGTATCAATGATGGACCTCTGGGTGGCCGTGATGGCAAGAACGTGACAAGCCGCGTCATCCGTGACCGCCTCATGCGCGAAATGCGTACCAATATCTCTATTAAGGTGGAGGACACCGAATTGGCCGGCGTGTTCATGGTATCCGCTCGCGGTACCATGCAAATTGCCATTCTCGTGGAGCAAATGCGCCGTGAAAATTATGAGGTACTGGTATCCCGCCCCAAAGTGATTACACAGGATATTGACGGTGTACGCTGCGAACCCTTTGAGACTGTTTATATAGAAGTGCCCGATGAGTGTGCGAATGGCGCCGTGCGTATTCTGGGCAACCGCAAGGGTATTCTCGAGAATATGGAGACCAAGGGAACCGGCCGCACTTACATTCAGGCCACCATTCCAACCCGCGGCCTTATCGGCTTCGAGTTTGAGCTGGTAAACCTCACCAGTGGACATGGCATCTTCTCCCACCTCTTCAAGGAATACGCCCCCTACGCGGGCGAAATTGTCACCCGCCAGAGCAGTACACTTATTTCCATGGAGAATGGCATCGCCCGCCCCTATGCGCTGCAGGCCATGGGGGAGCGCGGCTCCCTCTTCATTGCCCCCGGTGATGAGGTGTACGAAGGAATGATTGTGGGCGAGAACCCCAAGCCCATCGACATTCCCGTCAATCCCACGCGAGAAAAGCATCTCACCAACCACCGCTCCGCCACCAAGAACGACTCCATTCAACTCACGCCCCCGCGCGTGTTCTCACTGGAGCGCGCCATTGAATACATCGAACCGGATGAGCTGGTGGAAGCCACCCCCCACTTCATCCGCATGCGTAAGCGCCTGCTGGACGCCACCGCCCGCAAGCGCGCGGAACTCAGAGCAAAGGGCCTGTAATCAATATAAGTTCAGCCATGTTTCAGGATGTAGCACAGTGGTTTGCAGGCCATGATTATACAGTAATAGGCCTTTATATATCAGCAGCTCTTCTTTACATGGCCGGGTTCCTAGGAACCGTACTCCCCTACCCCGGCTGCTTCGTGGCGCTGGGAGGTAGCGTGTGCTACGCTCTGGCCGCGGGACAGCCGTATCCGGTATGGTGGATATGGCTCATACTCGTTCTACTCGCCATCTTCGGCACGCTGGTAGACAATATCACCACAGCTATGGGAGCCAAGAAGTTCGGCGGCAGTAAGCAGGCCTTCTGGTTCAGCATGCTGGGCCTCTTCGTAGGGGCATTTTTCGTGTTTCCTATCGGCATCATAGCAGGGCCCTTTCTTGGGGCATTCATCGCGGAGCTGGTGCTTGCTCGCAAGAATGCGAAAGACTCAGCTAAATCCGGCTTCGGCGCCATGATTGGACTGCTGACGGGCGTGCTGTGCAAGGTAATCATCATCGTCATCATGCTGATTATCACTATCATCAGCATTCCTTCAAGTGACAATATTCAGCCAACACCGGCATCCTCTCCTTCAGCTGAGGCCTAAGCCCATCCGCTAACGGTAATCAGAGAAAGGCCGATGGGCCAAGTGCCTTTTCTATATATGCATACACCGAGGAGTAAGCCTCGGTGTTAATGCTATAAATACAGAAGAGCGGTGCGTATTATGCGGCCCCCGCCCCGCGTATATTAATGAGTCTTCTCGTAAGCCGCGTTCATCGCGTTTACTCTCAAAATCACGGAAGATAGTTCAGTGAGGCGCTCCTGCACAGTAGCAATATCACTCAGAGTTTTCTCTCGCTTGGAGGAAAGAGCCGCAAAGAAGTTTGCCGTGGTGGAACGAACCTCATCCGTAATAACCTTCTGCATATGCCCAAGTGGGGGCTGAGCCTGCAGCTGCTCATCAGCTTCGCTCATGTAATGCTTCACCATAGGATCTACTACCTGCCCCACAAAAAGCTCGTTCCCCCAGAATACCTCATACTCCTTATCGGCATCTTTCCACCACCAGCGGTGAACGCGCTCCTCGTAGATATACGGATTGAAACGATTTTCCTTCACGGCCTTTTCCGCACTCAGCGGCATGTTGTGCACCTCCTGCCATTCCTGAAAATCCGGGTGTTCCGGCACAGAAAACTCCCCCCAAAGCTCAGCATCATGCTCCATCAGGCGCTGCTTACACGCCTTCAGCAAATGACCGATAGCGTGATTGCACCACGCGGAAACAGTAGAAATTTCCCCACCCACGGATATTTGCACATGCCTGTCAGTAAGGTCATTAAAAAGGAACTCTCGCAGAGCATCACGGCAGGCGTTGTTGCAGTCCATCATGCACTCATTAATATCTCGGCCTGTAGCTTTCGGGCCCTTGTAAAGCTCTCGGCGGTCCCTGTAAATATTCTCACAGATTACAGGGAAATCCGGCATCTGAGTAGGGGCTATAGAGAACTCCGCATCCGCCGGAACATTCGGACAGAGCAGCGCATCCTCAGCCACCTTCCGGAAGGAATCCCAGCGCTCCACCCTGCTCTTCAGAGCAGCAAGCCCCTTATTCTCACTACGCTGCGTCACAAGCACAGCAGCGGCCAAAGAGCGAAGAGTCTGGCGGAGATTATCACAGCAGTGCAGATAGCGGATATCAGAAAGCTCACGGTGCAATGATTCCTCCATAGCCTCAAAGCCGGAGCCGGCCAGCAGCTCTGACGGTGACTGGTATACACCACCGGACATCTCAACATGCTCGCGCAGACGAGCAGAACTCTCAAAAATACCGGCATACGCCATGCCCAAGTTCACGGAGGAAACCGGAATCTCTCGGTTATCAGAAAGCTGGCGCAACACAGTGAGAGCGCGGGAAGACTGTTCCATCGTTTCAGCATCCAACACTTCCGGGCGCAGCCAGGCCTTAGATTCCATGCGGTTCTGGATAATTCTGGAAGTAGAAGGAGCACGGCCGGCCAGTAGAGCCTCCAGTTCCTCCACAGCCTTGGCATTCAGCGGAGCCACAGAGCTCTGCAGCAGCAGCACCATATCACACTCCTTGCCAATCTCGCGATAACGCTCACCTTTAGCCACCTCAGCAGTAGAGGAGTCACAGCCGGGCATATCCAGCAGCATGCGGTTGCGGTGGCGCAACAGACTGCAGTTCTCATTATACTCCGTCTCCACAACAACCATCACCGGCTCTTCTGTGAGCAGGGAAGAATCCCCCACCCGGCAGCAGAGCACGCCACGCAGGTTGTACTCATTCAAGGGCAACGAGCGAACAGAAACAGCAGACATACTGCCTTCTTTCTCAATACCACGCAGATGATCCAGCACGGCTGCCTGCAGCGCGGACGAATCAGCATCTTCTGCCCCCGCTGCCTTCTCATACAGGATAATGTGCGGAGCCGCACCGGGCTCAGCCATGCGAATCAGAGCCGGGCGCAGGGTAACATCCTGCCCGTACCCCGTTGGGGACGCCATTGAGGAGCGAGTCAGCAGATTCACCAAGGTAGACTTACCGGCCTTCAGCATGCCCATGCACACAATAATTTCAATACCAGAATCAAACTGATCAATAGCACGTAAAGCCTGTGCAATCTGTTCCTTCACAGCATCATACCCGTCCTTTGCAGTGCACTCTTCTGCAAGCTCGAGAAGCGTTTTACGAATACCTTCCAGCTCTTGGCGTTTGTCCTCGGGAATCATGATTTAAGCTCGGGGTCTACTCTATATGATAAGGTTTAGGTGAATACTCGCACATCATATCCTTTTAGCCCCTATTCTGTCAAGCCTAAAGCAGTCCCCGGAGTACATTCTGAGGGTTATTCTGCGACAGTAAAATGACGAGCAATTCTTCAGGATTGACTATCACTCAACATTTCTGCTATTATCAACGCACGCTGATTAAATTATCAAGCATTCCATTCTTGATAACAGTATCCTCAGACTAACAGAATACGGCTTCACTAAGTATGCAAAAAACAGAACAAAACGCAAAGGATTCTGAACTCCTGTGCAACTCGCTGAAAACACAGAGCCAACCGGAGGAATCTCAGCAAGCCGCTACGCAGTCGGGCTCAGTACTCACCCGCATAATAGCGCTCATACTCATCGTCCTTTTGTTTACTGCGGCCTACTATCTGCTTATTGACAATCCGGAACAACAGCCAACACTACCACAGCAACCTCCACAAACAGAACTCTTCATCTCTATTCCTCAGGACTAAACACTAGTCAATCAGGCGAGTCAACTGGCTAAAAGCATCCTCATTACAGGGGTCGAGAACTAGGCTGAGCTTGTCTTCATAACGATTACACAGAGTACGCTTCAGCTGCAGCAGCATCATGGCGTCTGTGGTAGAAAGATCAGCCACATGCTGCTCCGGCTCATTCATCAGCTCAGTTATCTCCGAATACAGAAGAGATTGTTTTAAGGCTAACTCATTAAATCTCTTTATATACTGTGACATCAGCGCTTCTGATTCACTCCTACGCTCCCACACATAGTAATTACGCTCCTCGCGATTCATGTTGGCACAGGCCTCAGTCGCCTGATTCACAAAGCGCTGTACGGACTCTTCATATTCCGTTGTCAAGGCTCTAGCCTCACTATTCAAACGTTCCAACTCAGCCACCTTACTCTCCAGCGCATGCTCCTGAATGTAATCCTCCACTAAATCAGCAAGCTTTACAGAGGCATCATTCCCACTTCCACCGGCCTCGGCGGACACTCTTGTTGCCTCCTGTTCAGCTGTGGCAAGAACCGGAGACGCAGGCTGATTATCCTGCAGCAAAAACGCCACCAAGCCCACAGCCAACAAAACAGCACAACTGACTAAAAGAAGCGCAGCCTTGCGCGGAAGGCCAAACAGTGGCTTCCTCCTCCGAACAGCAACAGGCGCTTTGTCTTCATCCAGCCAAGCCCGCCATTCCGCAGCACTCGCACAGCGCTCTGAGGGCTGCAATGACAGATTCGTCATTACAGATTCCACCAGCTCTTTGGATACATCGCTCATTCCCGGCAGCTCCCCCAGCGGCACCAAGTCATCAGTAAACATACGCTTCACCGAGGGCTCCGGCACCTTCCCGCTGATGAGCTCATACCACGTTGCGGCCAGCGCATACAAATCCAGTTGTTCCCCTAGTTCCCCCTTGCCGGACACCTGCTCAGGCGCAGCATACTGCGGAGAAAAGGCCCCTTGGGTAATTGTCGCATCTGCCCCGCAAAATACAGCTGCACCGAAATCTATAATTACCGGACGACCATTTGCATCAAACATGATATTAGCCGGTTTCAAGTCACGGTGAAGGAATTTCTGCGAGTGTAAATAGCTCAGCCCGTCCAGCACATCCAGCAGCCAGGCCCTTGCCTTTTCCGGCTCTATGAGCCGCCCCTCCTCAGCTGCTTCAGCCATCACCTCTTCCAGCGTGCCACCATCCAACCACGGCATCACATAAAACAAACCTCCATGGCTCTCAAACACCTCATACACCCGCACAACGCGCTCATGGTTCAACTGCGCCAGAGTACAAGCCTCTCGCCGCATATCAACCATCGCCTGCCGGTACAATTCCTCCTGCCCCGCATGCACCGGCCTCACACTTCCATCTTCAGCGCGACTGCATATCTGCGCAGGAAAACATTCTTTCAGCACCACCGTGCGCTCCAGTGAACAGTCCCACGCAACATAAGTCACACCAAAACCACCTTGACCGATGGCTTTCAGTATTTTATAATTTCCTATTCGAGTCTGCGGAGGAAGAGCTATCATACACTCCCCATTCTAAACGTTTGATAGCCCCCATGTCAAGCGCAAAAACTATACACGCTTACGCTGTCATATGCCTCAGCTCACTCCCCCAAGCGGGGAACTTCATCCGCAAGAAACTCTGCCAGCGTTTTCCCCTGAGCAAAAGCCTTCTTCTCCAAAATCTTTCGAGTAGCAGAATCAAGACTCAGTGTCACCAGAGTCTCCTCCTTTACCTGCACCCTAGAAGGAAGAGCCAGCGGCAAATCCTTCATCAACTCGCGAATGATATGCTCCTTCGCAGCAGGAATTACCTTCCGGGCCATCCAGTTGCGCACCGTGGCCTCCGTCACAAAACACTTCTCAGCAAGCCAAGCGTAACTGTAATTGTTGACCTTAAGCCACAACTTCACGTTTAACTTCAACTCATCCTGATTCTGCGCTTCCACGCTGACGAATATAGCATTATTGCCATACTTTTGCAAGCCGATATTTTTACGACTCAACGTATTTCTCCATAATTGCTAATTTTGGGTTGACAGAGTAGAGATTTTGCTATATATATAAACCCACAAAACGAAAACCGCAACCATGATAATCACCTTCACATGTCCACACTGCGGCGGACACCAGCTCCAGCAAATCAGGCAGGCCATACACCGCACAGAGGTGAAGATAACCACCGCTCTGAACGGGATGCTAACGGATACCCCCATCGGAGTCGTGGAGGAACTGCGAGGGCCGGTGCTGGGTTATAGGTGTCGCAAATGCCGCTATCCGGACATCCAGAACCATGATGAAAGCGGCGGGTTCTTCTGGAATACGCCAGAAGATATTCATGCAGCAGGCTGTCTTGCTATCACCTCGGAACACCATGCCCCCCACCGCTGCATGATATGCCGTAAGGATGGCACTATGGAGCCGATTATCGTGGAATCCCCCACTTCCGGTACACTTTCACCGGATGAGCGTAACATAATCCTCACTCGCAGGGGAATAAAAAAGGGAGTTCTGCTCTGCGAAACGGATGCCGGAATCGGCGCTTTTTCCTGCACAGACTGGGAAGGAGTTGAACGCGAAATTCTCTAGCCACCTTCCTCTACTTTACCCCTACTTTACTAAAAAACGCACACTTTAAATAAAAAGATTATTTTCATATTTACTTTTTATAATCTTTGTGCTACATTTATATCGTAGCACTACTAGACACATCAACATATGAACGCCATAGCCCACCACCATCACCGCGCAAGCATGATTATCATCACTGCTGCTGTTTTCTTCTGCAGCACACCGGTACAGGGCTACAATACCAGCCCCACTACCCCGCCCCGTCAGCGAAATACTCCCACGCACTCTGCACCCTCAGAAAGCGCCCTCACCCCAGAACAACGGCGCGCTCTTAACAGCATCAGGAATCGCTTACGGAATATGCGGCAGCGGAGAGAAAATCTCTATAGAAAAGTTGCCTTTAATCTCGTTAAAATCAGGCTACACGAGCTATGCCGAAACTGTAGCACCAGTAACTGTGATGACCAAGGTATCACAGGAGCCTGCCGCCATTGGGCAAGAACAGATTTTGATGGACGCGGAGTAAGAGTATGCCACCAGCTCCCTGCCGGCTCGCAACGATACTCCGGTATAGATCAGGCCATCAGCTCCTTATTGAATCAGAATCAAGTTATCATGAATACCATTCAGCGTGTAACGGAGAAGATATACGAACTGCGTGCTGAGTATTGCGACATCGCCGGTTCAGAAGATGCGCTTCCTCCGGAAACACCCTGTGAATATGAAGATTACCAACCGAACATCAGGCATTACAGTTCACCCTCTCGCAATTCTTCGCGTAATTCATCACGACGCCGTTACCGTTATTAAACGTGTCCTCTCTGTGAAAAACAAGTAACCATTAATGTTTTTCAGCCTGCCTCACGATTCTTTCGCATTTTTGTATTGCAAAAGAGCAATATTGCTGCTAATTTCTCGATAAATACGGGGCACAACAACACACAATAGCCCAACATCTATGAGTGAAAATCAAACCAAAAACACCGCTAATTTCTAAAAATCCAAGTGGGTCAAGCGAATGGTGGAAATTCTGCAAGACCCACAAAGCTTGGAGAAGTTTGAAAAAGCAGTAAGCGACTGGCTGCAAAGAAAGGGCAAAACCAATCCCGCAGCCAAACGAGCTGATCAGGCATACCGGATTTTCCGAGATGGAAAAGCAAAAGAGCTGCTCACCCCGCGTAATGTACTGCTTTTGGGGGCCGCACTGTTATACCTCATCAGCCCGCTGGATGCCATCCCGG
>JAZQGN010000002.1:0-76535 GCA_045540095.1 Akkermansia sp. | reverse complement strand
ATTAATAACCGTATTTCTACTTTTTCTTCCTTCTTCTTCCTTGCTCCCGCCCGGACCATACAGTGCTACAAGATTTTCTATTTGCTCGACAAGTTCATTCCAACCGAGATTCTCGCTCTGTCTGACATTTTCAACGGCATTACTATAACTATACACAGTACTCGGATTTCCTGCCGGAGTGTACTCTTTATACCCCTGACGAACCATATAATTCTTATATGCAATGCGGATATTTTCCTTATAGACGGGCGCATTAGTCACTTCATCCTGTAAGGTCTGTTCAATCGCCAATGTTTCTGTCACGATGTTTTCTGCCTCGGTGCTGGTAGCATCCTGCGGTATCTGTAACTGAAGCCATCCTTGCTCAGCGAAGCCTGTAACCACCATGTCGATGCTGTCTCCGATATTAATTTTGCTATCATCAGCTATGGGGCAACGGTGAACAGCACCCATAATATTATCGGAAACGCATACGAATCTACGATGACCGGCGGTCTGCTTCTTCATGAGCACCTTGAAGGAATAGACCTCCCCGATTGTAAAATGCCTTGGAAGCCTCTCCAGATGAGGCGGTTCAAATCGCAGATTTCGATTTTTAATTTCGAGCACCCGAAGGCTGATGGGTTGATTATGTGGATATTCTACTCCATACGTGGGCAAGCGGTGTTCAAAACCGAACCTATCCTTTGCATAGTACAGCTTTGTGTCTCCTTCCTCCTTTTTGATAACAGTGAAATCATCATACCGATAACCTTCCTGATAATAGTTTTTGAGGATAGAATTAATATCCTGCCGCAGTAGCGGAAATTCTGAATACTTCCCGCCTTTTATTTTCTTGAACCCTGTAACGATGCACGGGATAACGCGATCCTTCAGTTCCGGCAAGCCCCACGTTTCTTGAAAAGGATAGGGACTCACCACGAAGAACCAGCCAGCATCCTCGTACTCGGGAAGTGTCTCTGAATTATTGTATTTCAGCACATAATACTTTTCGTTATTAGAGGTTATTGTGCGACTGTACACAAAACTATATATATTATCGCGTTCAAACATATGCAAATGATGGTTTAGATTATTCTGAGGTCGCGGAGCGTAACCGGAATTGAGAGAGACGATTGGCACGACCTTTCTTTGATCATTATGAATTTAGCACGTTCAGCGGCTAAAAGCAAGCATCTTTCATGCAAGCTCCGTTATCTGCTAAGGATTTGTTTTTACACTCTTCAAAATAGATTTTCTGTATCAGCTGGTAGATTTTGTGCTTGCAGGGAAATGGGGGTAGGTGTATAGTGGGGGCATGGCTACAACCATTGAGAATCTGAAGACGGCTATTGTGGGCGAGAGCACCGCCTGCGCCATGTATGCCTCCTTTGCCAGCAAGGCGCTGCAGGAGGGTTATCCGCAGATTGCTAAGCTTTTTGAGGCTACATCTGCTACGGAGAGAATTCACGCTGCTAATCACACCAAGGCTCTGGTGAAGATGGGTGAGCAGCCCATCGAGTATGATATGAGCTGGCACGTGGGTACCACTCTGGAGAACCTGAAGGAGGCTATGAAGGGTGAGACCTACGAGTACACTGAGATGTATCCCCCCATGGTGGCTCAGGCTGAGGCTGAGGGTGCCAAGGATGCTCTGCGCAGCTTCAACTGGGCTCTTGAGGCTGAGAAGGTGCATGCTGCCATGTATGCTGAGGCTATTCGTCAGCTGGAGAGCGGCGAGCCGCTTGACCTGCCGAAGGGCTATGTCATCTGCCCGCTCTGCGGTGATACCTTCCCCGTGGAGACCGCTCCGGAGAAGTGCCCGCTTTGCAATATGCCCAAAGCTAAGTATATCGCTCTTCCCTGAGGATATCTAACCACAGAAAAAATTACCGGGAGCAGCTCTGAAGGGGGCTGCTCCTTTTTAGTAGCCCGGGGGGATAAAAATTAGCGGCTTTGCTCAGGCTGGGGCTGGGGAGTAGCTTGTGAGGTGGCGCTGCGGTACACGGGGATGATGAGTACGGCGCAGAGGGTGACAAAGGGAATGAGAAGGCAGAGGGCGCGCAGCAGGTAGAGTCCGCGCCAGCCACTCATTCGGCGGTGCAGCATCAGTGCCACTCCCACCAGCGACGGCACAGCCAGAGAACAGAAGTAGCAGATGGCTGCGGTCAAATCCATTTTCCCTAGGCCATATAGGATGGCACCGCCGGCAAAGGCAAGTCCCAGCATCATCATCGTGAAGCTACGTCGCTCCGGGTGGCTGCGCGAGATAGTGACAGCCGCAGCCGGGAAGAGCAGTAGCACTCCGAGAAGCAAGGGTAGACTTAGCGAGTATTGTTCCTCGGCGCGGGGGAGATCCACTCCGTTGAGCATGGCTGCTGCCAGTGCTGCTGCGGGCAGAGTGGCACCCGCTATGCTCATAGCCAGAGCTATCAGTAAGTGCCGACGGTTAATCCACAGCATCAGCAGCCCCACCGGGATGTAAAAGATTTCTGCTCCACTGCGTGAAAGCAGAGCTACACCTGCCGCCATGCCCAGTACGAAGAAATGGCGCGGGCGAAACTCGGCTCGCTTGCCACGCGCCCAGCCAAGCACATGGTACAGCACCACGAACTGTAGGCACATGCTCAGCTCTGCAGGGTGTGCTGAGCAAAAGGGTGTGAGCGCAAAAAAAGCACAGCTCACCGCCCAAGCCGTACTGCGGCGTATGTACAGGGAAGCCAGTTTCAGAATGTAGAGAAGCATGATACCCAGCAGCGGCGTGTGTAGCAGCGCCACTCCACGGTAGCCGGAGCAGTACATCACCAGCGTGGCCATGATGGTGAAAAATAGCCATGCACTCATTTGCTCATGCTGCTTCAGGTATACGCTTACTTTGCTACGCTTCTTCTGCTCTGATATATCCCCTGCCATAACTCAGGCTGTCATTCTAGCATATCTGAAACACCGTAGCAAGGATATTTGTCCGCGTAATTGGAGGAGAATAGGTGAATAAATGTTCATGGATGATTGACATCACCGTTATTTTTGCTATAGTGTCAGAGTGTAAGATTTGTTTTTGCTGTCCTGCGAAATAGGACCGCACAGATTCTTCTCTCACTCTTATCTTCTTATAAACCGCATATGAAATATTATTATTCGAAAGGAGGGCAACCTGTAGGCCCCATGACAAGGTCTGAACTGGACGCCCTGGTGGCAAATGGCACGATTACCGCACAGTCTCATGTGTATAAGAAGGGAAATGCGGCGTGGATGCGTTATCATGAGTTGGCAGCAGCCGAGCCCGTACCTGCTCCTGAGCCGGTTTCCGCGAAATCTATTTCCGTAGCTATCGAATCCATTGAAGATGAAGTTAAGGTGGAGTCCGTTATCGAACCTGTGGCCGCTGAGCCTTCTGCTCAGCCCGTAACTCAGCCGGCACCTCAGCCGGTACCCCAGCCCGCACCTCCCGTACCTCAGAATGGAGCGCCTTCCGCCCGCACAGCTTTGTCTATGTGTAGCGTCATGAAGTTCCTGAGTTATAACCAATGGGTGGATAATTTCCTTGCTCGCATGTTCAAGCTGCCGCGTTGGTTTGGCGATACTGAAGAGGCTCTGCATGAGAAGATAACCCTCGTGTCGTCCTTAACAGCATTTATCAGCTGGGTAGTACTTGTGCTGTGCGCCATAGGCCAGATGGATATAGTGGGAATCATCATTGCCTTGGTAGGTGGCGCTCTGGTTCAGTATGTTGTGTATTTGGTATGCAGCATGCTGGCTGCGCTACTGAAGGGCCCGCGTGTGGTGCTTTCCTCCATGGCTGCTCCGAGGCTTGTGGGTTATTTGTCCTTGCTGTCAGCCCTCGCATGCCTCATCACAGCCGGATATATGGTATACGTGGAGATATATGGTGCAGTCATTGCATGTGTAGGGCTGATGGGAGTATGTGTGGTAACGGCGTACGTCTGTTTCAATGCTGATAAGCTCATCGTTTCCGTGAAGCCTCAGGAAAGCAATCCCGGCCGTGATTTCAATAACCTGCTGAAGTTCATTCTGCGCTGCTGGGCCACGGTGCAGTTCCTGCTTTCTCCGGCCATTATGATTATAGCTGCTATCTCGAACATTATCTTCCAGATTCAGATTGCTATTAAGAAGTCGGAGATGGAAGAGCTTGGCTATGGCTCCTTCAGGTATGGGAGAGCAATTGATACCCTGAGCGAGATGGCTGATATGACTCTCTGCGTCGCTGTGGCAACACCTATTGCCATTTGGCTTGTTTACAGCCTGATTTCATGGCTGCTGGACCTGCTGGACGGCTTGTTCTCCCTGGGAGGCATCTCCCGTAAAGAAAAGGGGCAGGACTGATACGCTCTTTCCTTAGCTTTTCATTATACAGTGTCCCCGCGTGTGCCTTATGGCGCCGCGGGGAAGTTTTTTAGGCGCTTGACTTAGGGTATTCGCGGGCATATAATGCTGCCATGAGGATGCAGATATTACCGGAGGTGACGCGCAGAGAGCGGCTGACGTCTGCTGTGCTGCGCTACGGTGGCGCCGTGATGGCAGGTGGTGGCTATATGCTGTTGGTTGCCGGCATGTTTGCTACGCGTGGTGCTCATGCTGCGTATTTTTTGGGGATATTGGCAGCCTGTGGCGGGAATGTCCTCATCGCACTGGGGCTTTATGCCTTTCGTGTAAACACATACCGCATGAATCCGCAGCAGAAGCAGGGGCTGTGGTGGTGCAGCTGGTTGCAGCTGCAGCTATTGTCACTGCCCGCCGGCGTGGTGCTTTTTTTGCTGTTAGTGGGGGTGGATGCCTTTGCCCGGTATTATGCTCAGCTTTCTTGAGGCGGTTCCGGCGGGGGGGCGGTGATTTTGCCGCGGGGGTGGAAGTGGCGGTGCAGGGAGACGAGACGCTTTTTCTCCACGTGGGTGTAAATTTGTGTGGTGGCCAGGTCAGCATGGCCTAGCATGTCCTGAATGACGCGCAGGTCCGCCCCATTCTCCAGCAGGTGCGTGGCGAAGGAGTGGCGCATGATGTGAGGATAGACGTTCTCAGGCAGGCCGATGGCGCGTGCGCGGTTCTTAATAATCTGGCGTATGCGCTCGCGGGTGAGGGCAGTACCACGCACGGAAAGAAAGAGTGTGGTGGCGCGCCGCCCGGCGTGCACCAGCTTGCTGCGGGCATGCTGCATGTAATGCCGGAGAGCGGTGGCAGCCATGCCGCCGAGGGGTACATAGCGGGTCTTCTGTCCCTTGCCCAGCACACGCAGGAACATTTCATCCCAGTCCACCTGCTCGGGGCGCAGGCTGATGAGCTCGCTGACGCGCAGGCCACTGCTGTAGAGCATTTCCAGCATGGCGCGGTCTCTCGCGCCGAGGGGGATATCCTGTGGGTCTATACTTTCCAGTAAGGCGTTCACTTGGGAGGCTGCGAGAGTTTCCGGCACTTTCATGCCGGGGCGGCCACCCTGCACGAGCTCAGCGGGGTTTACGGGGATAATTTGGCTGCTGCACAAGTAGCGGAAGAAGCGGCGCAGGTGCACCATGGCAATGCGGCAGCTGGAGGGCATGAGGCCGCTGTTGTGCAGGTCCAAGCGGTACTCCGCCAGCAGCGGCTCTGTGATATCCGCCGGCTCCAGTGAGCGCTCGGTGCACCAATGTGCAAACCGGGAAAGGCTGCGGCGCACCCCTTCCCGGTAGTTGACACTCAGCCCACGCTCGGCTGCCAGGTACAGCAGGAACTGCTCTGTGAGCGCTCCGTAATTCATGACCGGTTTAGCAGCAGGGCGGGGCTGGCTTATGTATAGCTTGATTTATTAGTTGCCGGAGCCGGAGGGTTCAGGCAGCTCTTCCCAGTCCTCCTCCTCGGTTACAGGGGAGGGAGCGGCGGGGGAGGGAGTAGCCGCGGTGGGTGTGGCGGTTTCCGTGCCATCCATGGAGCGGCCGCTTTCCAGCGCGCGGCGGCGGGCCTCGAACTCCTGAGAGTTGGACTTGCGACCTACGATGACGACGTTGCGGCCGCGGTTATCCGTGCGTACCTGTCCGCCTTCAGCGTTCGGGGAGAGGGGAGCCTGCTCAAAGGGCAGCACACCGTCTTCACCGGGCAGAAGACCTTCGCCCACGGGCATCGGCACGAGGTCAGAGGTGCCGATGAGGGTAATAGTTTCAGGGTTTACCATGTCGGATTCACGCAGGAAGCCACGCTTGCCGTCATCTGTTTCTACGAAGTAATACGTACCCTCGCAGGAGATGACCTTAACCTTGGTTGTTTCCACCATGCGGCCGGAAGTCTGGTTATCGTAATCAGGGTTACGGTAGAGGAGGTAGGCTCTGCCCTGCTGCACCTCGGGAGTATCCCCGGCTTTGAAAGTACCTTCCTTCACGCGCTGGGCACGCATGGCGGCGCGGGCTTCATCCGTGCCCGGAGGATCCAGAGGGGAAGGTTCAGTGAGGTACAGGGGGGTATATTCTCCCTTTTCGAAGAGGCTGCATGAGCTCAGTAGCAGCGCTCCGGCTGCCAGAAGTACGAGGGGTTTCATATGTGTCATGTATTATATATGTTTGGTTAATAAATTAGCAAGTCTATATGGCGTCATGATGCCATAAGGGCTTCACGGTTTACGAAGAACACGGCTCCGAGCACGCAGAGGAAGGCCCACAGGTAATCCCACTTCCAGTGCTCTCCCATGAAAAAGAGCATGAAGGGCACAAACACGGAGAGGGTGATGACTTCCTGCATGATTTTCAGCTGGGCCAAGCTCAGCCCCGCCGAGCGGCCTATGTGGTTTCCGGGCACGAGGAAGCAGTATTCAAAGAATGCCACTCCCCAGCTGAAGAGTATCAGTTTCCACCAGTTGCCGTGGTCTACGGCTTCACCGGGCCGGCGGAGTGAGCCGTACCAGGCGTAGGTCATGACGATATTACTGATGATGAGCAGCAGTACTGTGAGGGCTATGCGCATGGGGTGGGGCAGAATCAGCGTACGAGGAAGAAGGAGCCGAAGAATGTATTTCTACCGGGCAGGTGCACGAGAATCTGGTTCTGCAGAGCGTCCATACCCAGCATAGAGCGGTCGTCATCTGGGCAGATGAGGGGAGATATCCGCGGGGTGGTGATGCCCGGTGCAAGCTCGAGGTCTGCTGCCTTGCCGCGCATGACTCGTGAGCGTGTGGCGCTGTCTACATCTCCCAGCTGAGCTTCCACCTCGCGGTCCGTGCCGGGTTTCCAGTCATTCCGGTACACGCGGGTGACGCTGCTTCCGGTATCAAGCAGCAGTTCCATGCTGTGTCCTTCGCAGTTTACCTGTATCATCATGCGGCCGTTATCATCACGGCTGCCATGCAGCGGCACGAGCGTGGCCCCTTCCGGGCTGCCCCAGTACATCTTGCCGACGCGTAAATCGAAGGTGAACGGCAGAGAGCCCAGGATATCCATGCCCACAATGCCGTCTATCGGTTCCGCCATCATACTGCGAACGGCTCCCAGGTTCACCACCATCGCCACGTGCTGTGGCGCACGGCCGGGGCCCACGCGCAGGGATGCCTGAATGAGTTTGGGCTTCTGGCTGGAGTTGCCGCGGAACTGCATGCGACTGGTGTCTATCCACCTCACATTCTGCAGGCGGGCCACGCTTTCCTCATGCAGCACGGTGTGCGTGGCACCGGTATCAAGCATCATTCGCATGGGCTGGCCATTCACGAGGCAGGTCACCACCACTTGGCCGCAGCGGGCATCCTGCTCCATTTTCATTAAATCCACCACGGTGCTGGCCTGAGGCGGAGCCGGAGCGGCTGTTTCTGCCCCTGAGCAGAGACTCATCATCATGCAGATAGCTGCCAGTATGCGATATGTCTTCATGGCTTTATTTTAACTGCTATTGATACGCCCGTCAACGCCTTTTTCCTTAAAAATATATGTCTTACCGTGTTATTTGCGTCTTTAGACTTGCAATTTTCCTTAAGAAAGTTAAGATATCCTCGTATGATGAAAAGCACACTTACAGCACTGAGCCTCACGCTGCCGGTGCTTGCCATTGAGATGCCTCCCATGATACCGGACGGTCCTGTGACGTATGAGTCTGTATCGTATGAGGCACCCGCTCCTTCTCAGCCGTGGGCGCAAGAGCCCGGTGTCACCGCACCGGCTGCAGGAATGCCGGATGATAGCTTTTATGGCATGCCCGCGGCCGCTCCTATGACCCCTTCCGTAAACAGCGGTAATAACGGGTATGTGCGCCTGAATGCCTACACGAGCAATTATAACGTGCGCGGCATGGGCTTTACGAATGACCTGACGAATTATGGTTATTCCAGCGTGTCCGGTAGCTACATTCTGCCGAACCGTGATATGTTTAACCGCGGTATCTATCAGCGCCTGAGTGGTTCCTATGGCATCATCTGGGGTGCAGGGGATTACCTGGGTGATACGGATTTGGCTAACTTTAACTATGCTATCGGCAAGGAAATTTTCCCGAACTGCACGGTAGAGGTGGGGTACTCCCTGCGTTACGGTGGCTTTGAAGGTTTCATGGCTAAGAATAATGATGGCGCCTCTCATCGTCTTTCTCAGGATTTGAACCTGACGCTGAGCTTCAATGACCACCAGCGCGGTTTCTTCGGCAGCATGACTTGGGGCTGGGCCTTCAAGGGGCTGAATGGTATTTACGGTGACATCGAGCTCGGTTACCGCTTCACTAATGTGCTGAACGGAGCTGTGCTTGGGGCTGATCTGGAGCTTTCTGCCGGTATGGCACCTTCTTTCTCCTACTGGGCCTCCGGTGCTGATGGCATTGATGCCTACCGCCTCCGCGCTGCTCTGCCCCTCTTCACGCACAGCGGAACGCTGGGGCGTGATGCCCGTGCTCAGCTTGTGCCGTGGATGCAGGTTTCCTGGTCCGGCAGCAACTCTGGTAAGATTGACCGCGATTTCCCCATCGGTGCCGTGGATCATTTCATCTTCACCGTGGGTGTGGATATGGGCTGGAACTTCTAAGCCCGCTTCTTTCATCACGGATTTACCGAAAGATATACAGAAGAGCGCCCCGTGCTACATGCACCGGGGCGCTTTTCTTTTGAGTGCGGCAAAGGAGGCGATGATATAAAAAGCCCCGCAGCGGGCAGGGTGCCCACTGCGGGAGATATTGGATGATTTGATGCGTAGGGTTTATTGACCGCCTGCTTCGCGGATGAGACGTTCACATGTCTGCTTATTCGGATCGTAAAAATATGAAGAGGCATTCTGCAGCGGCGTACGCCCTGATTTATCAGCAAGGTTGATATTGACGCCGGGAGCGGCCAGTAGCAGCTTCACAACCTCGATGCGGCCAGCGTAAGCCGCATTGTTGAGCGGCGTGCGGCCGTTTGAATCCGTGCTGTTGACATCGACACCAGGAGTGGCGAGCAGCAGCTTCACGATCTCGGTGTAGCCTGCGTAAGCCGCATTATTGAGCGGAGTGCGGCTCGAGTTATTAGGCTGATTTAAATTAATATTTTGAGCTGTCAGAAGGACTTTAACGCATTCGGTTTTTCCTTTCTCTGCTGCCACATGGAGAGGCGTATTGCCGTTATTATCCTTCAGATTTACGTTTGCCCCACTATTGATTAAGAGCTGTACACATTCAGTGTGGCCGTTGGATGCAGCAATATGGAGGGCTGCATACTTACTGTAACCGCACTGAAGATTGATGTTGATACCGGGGGCGCTCAGCAGGAGTTTGAGGCAATCCGCGTGGCCATTAGATGCAGCTTGATAAAGTGCTGCATACATATAGTCACTTCCGCTGTTAACATCAATAGTGGTTTCATCCAGCAGGAGTTTGATGAAATTAGTATGGCCGTTCGTTGCTGCGGTTTGAAGGAATCGCGAGTTCTCGAGCGTGGGCTGAGGCTCCATGGCCCGGATAATGAGTTTTGCCAGCTCAATATTCCCGTTGGAGATAGCAGAGTAAAGATATGAAGTATACTGGTAGGATGAGATATAATACCGATTCTGAAGCTGCTGTTGGGCTGCCTCACGCTGCGGGGCAAGCCGCTTGCTGAGTTCTGCCCGGATGAGTTCAGCGCATGCGGTATGGCCATTTGCGGCAGCCAATCGGGTAGGATTACCCGTGGTAATATCCAGGTCCTGATGGGTCAACAGAAGTTTCACCATTTCATTATTACCATGGAGAATAGCAAGGCTAAGGGCTGTTTGCTGCAGAAAACCTTTGCTGTTAATATTAATGCCCGGGGTAGCCAGCAGATGCTGCATAATCTCAATGTTATTATTACGAGCGGCCTGGATAAGGGCTGTTTCACCTGCAGCTGTTGCGGCGTTGACATCTACGCCTTCTGTTGCCAGTAGGCGCTTTACCTCGTCTACATTGTCGCTAGCCACGGCGAGATGAAGCTCAGAGTAGTTGCTCTTATCAATTTCAGGAGCGGCGAGTAGAAGGCGCACACATTCCGCATGGCCTTTTCTGGCAGCACAGATGAGGGGACTGGTGCCGTATTGATCTGCCTTGTTGACATCAATCCCCGGTGCGGCGAGCAGAAGGCGCACACATTCCGCATGGCCATTGCAGACAGACCAGATGAGGGGGGTGTCGCTGTATTGATTTGCCTTGTTGACATCAATCCCCGGTGCGGCGAGCAAAAGGCGCACACATTCCGCATGGCCTTTCCTAGCAGCCCAGATGAGGGGACTGGTGCCGTATTGATCTGCCTTGTTGACATCAATCCCCGGTGCGGCGAGCAGAAGGCGCACACATTCTGTATGGCCATTGCGGGCAGCACTGAGGAGGGGAGTAACGCTGTATTGATTCTCTTTATTGACATCAATCCCGGGCACTGTAAGCAGATGTTTCACGCATTCGGTGTGTCCGTTTTGTGCTGCACGAATGAGAGGGGTAAAGCCTGCTTCATCTTGGTGGTTTACATTTGCCCCAACACTTGTCAGCAGGCGGAGTGTCTCAAGATTTCCCTGACTAGCAGCATTGTGCAGAGCGGCATTGAACTGATTCGGCTGGATGCCTTGTTCAGCAAGGGTGATAAAAGCTTGCCGCTGCTGGTTGTTTTCCTCACGAGCACGGGCCTCAGCCTCCTGTACCTGACGTTCGGCATCTTCACGAGCGGCCTTTACCTGATTTTCGGCTTCTGTACGAGCGTTATCTACGAGGGACTGAGCATTCTTGCTAGCGCGTTCCTCAGCCTCCTGTACCTGACGTTGGGCATCTTCACGAGCGGCTTTTACCTGAGCTTCGGCCTCCTGCTGAGCAGTGGTCACGAGGGCCTGAGCATTCTTGCTAGCGCGTTCCTCAGCCTCCTGTACCTGACGTTGGGCATCTTCACGAGCGGCTTTTACCTGAGCTTCTGCCTCCTGCTGAGCAGTGGTCACGAGGGCCTGAGCATTCTTGCTAGCGCGTTCCTCAGCCTCCTGTACCTGACGTTGGGCATCTTCACGAGCAGCCTTTACCTGATTTTCGGCTTCTGTCCGAGCGTTATCTACGAGGGCCTGAGCATTCTTGCGGGCACGTTCCTCAGCCTCCTGTACCTGACGTTGGGCTTCCTCACGAGCGGCTTTTACCTGAGCTTCGGCCTCCTGCTGAGCAGTGGTCACGAGACCTTGTGCATTCTGGTGAGCGCGTTCCTCAGCCTCCTGTACCTGTCGCTGGGCTTCCTCACGAGCGGCCTTTACCTGATTTTCGGCTTCAGTCTGAGCGGTGGTCACGAGACCTTGTGCATTCTGGTGAGCGCGTTCCTCAGCCTCCTGTACCTGACGTTGGGCTTCTTCACGAGCGGCCTTTACCTGATTTTCGGCTTCAGTCTGAGCGGCGGTCACGAGGGTCTGAGCATTCTCACGAGCGCGCTCTTCAGCCACCTGCGCTTGTTGCTGTGCTTCCTCACGAGCGGCGGCTACGAGGGTCTGAGCATTTTCGCGAGCGCGCTCTTCAGCCACCTGCGCTTGTCGCTGTGCTTCCTCACGAGCGGCTTTTACTTGGGCTTCTGCTTCCTGCTGAGCAGTGGTCACGAGAGACTGAGCATTCTTGCGAGCGCGTTCCTCAGCCTCCTGCACCTGTCGCTGGGCTTCCTCACGAGCGGCCTGTACCTGATTTTCGGCTTCAGTCTGAGCGGCGGTCACGAGACCTTGTGCATTCTGGCGAGCGCGTTCCTCAGCCTCCTGTACCTGACGTTGGGCATCTTCACGAGCGGCTTTTACCTGAGCTTCTGCCTCCTGCTGAGCAGTGGTCACGAGGGACTGAGCATTTTCGCGAGCGCGTTCCTCAGCCTCCTGTACCTGACGTTGGGCATCTTCACGAGCGGCTTTTACCTGAGCTTCTGCCTCCTGCTGAGCGGCGGCCACGAGGGTCTGAGCATTCTCGCGGGCACGTTCCTCAGCCTCCTGTACCTGACGTTGGGCTTCCTCACGAGCGGCTTTTACTTGCGCTTCGGCTTCCTGTCGCGCGGCGGTCATGAGAAAAAGCGCATTTTCACGAGCGCGCTGTTCAGCCTCCTGCACGAGGCGAATAGCGAAGGCCTCCTGCTGATCCAGCTGGTACTGGTGATAGGTGTAGCCTCCGGCAGTCAGAATGGCCAGTGAGCTGATGATGGTGGGCATGACCCACTTTCGTTTTTTAGGAGCGGGGGCAGGGGCCTCGGGCTGAGTTTCTTCAGGTGTTACGGTAGGGGCCATGATAGTGTTTTCCTCACAGCTAACAGTTTTGTCCTTATTTATTGAATCTTTCATGATATCTTATAGTGATACTGTATGATATGTATGATGCATTTAGGGCGTTATAAGTTCAAGAAAAAGGTTAGAGAGTGTCACAATTATTTGTGGCAGCGGTCGCAGCTGGTGGGCAGCTGGCGGGAGCGGTGGCAGTTCAGGCAGCTTTGCATGGTGTGGGGAAGCTGCTTATCCGGGTCCGGGTGACATTCGCTGCAGGTGTGGCCGGCGGCGGTATGCTGGTCGTGGTGGAAGGAGATGGTATCCGGCAATGGGGCGCGGCGTACCCAGCGTAGGGGCTCGCCGGTATGGGCCGGGTGGTCAGGATTTGCCGCGGCGTGCAGGGGGAGCAGGCGGGAATCTGAGGCGAGGATGTGCCTGTGGCAGTCCAAGCAGGTGCCGGAGGTGGGGCGGCCGGCTCCGGCGGCGTGGTGTGCAGTGGCATGGCAGGCGCGGCAATCCATGTTTGCTTTTTCTGCTGCTGTGTGGCTGCTGTGGGTGAAGGGTAGGGGTTGAACGGGTTCGTGTGGGCGGCTGCAGTACGCATAGCGGTACAGGAGAATGCCGGCCAGCAGAGCCATGGTGAGAAGCCCCCACACAAGCGCGGCGGCATTGTGTGGGGGCCGGTGAAACATGGTATAGTTTTAATGGAGAGGCTGAAGATTACAGCTTCTCGATGGTAATTCTGCCGTAGGAATCCCGATGGACGCCCATGTTAAAGATAACTTGGAGCTGTGGGTTTCTTACAGTGGCGGGCACCTCCAGAGTGTAGCTATTATTACTATGGCGGTGGCCGGTGGAACCGGCATGGCGGTCTTCTGTCACGAGGCGGTCACCGTCAAAGAGCTGTACGGCGACAACTCTTAGAGCATGACTACCTCTGGTATAGGTGAAGGTCACCTTGTACTTACCGGCGTCGCTGATGGGGATGTAACCATTCACCTTAACGGGGGTAGCGTCCTCCGGCAGAACATTCGGGCTCCAACCCTGAATGAGGTTTAGCTCGGTCACCCAGAGGCGCTCAGCATCCGTGGCGGACTGGCCAAGGAGGCTATCCGGGTCCAGCTCACGGAGGCGGCTAATCATGGCGCGAAGTTCTTGCTGGTGATTGACGCCGCCGTGGCGGTGCAGCAGGCCGATGCAGATGCAGCATACCTGCTGCTTCTGCTCCGTGGTGAGCAGCGGGTTTTCCAGCAGCTCTTTCATCTCCGCCAGAGTGGCTTCCCAATCCTTGGTGCCGGCTGTCTGGATAGCGGTATCAAAGAGGTTCAGGCCTGCGATACGGCGCATGCCGGAGGCATCATCCGGGTCTGCCTGCTCAATGAGGCGTGCGATGTTATTCGGGCGGTTGATGCCGGGTACAGCGGCTGCCTGTCCGAGCAGGCGGGCGCGCTCTACACCCTGTACGCTTTCCGCCTGAGCCATCAGCTCGCGCTGACGGGCAGCGGCACTCATGGCTTCACGGATTTTGGCGGCCACGGCAGCGGGGTTATTGCGCTCCGAGCGGCGAATGCAGATATCCGTGAGGCGCTGGCCGCTCTTGCTATACAGGATGATGGCCGGGTATACATTCGGGAAGCTGAGGTCCAGATTTCCGAAGCGGGCCTTGTTGGCATCATGCTCCTCTTTGGGGGTGACATTCGGCACGCCGAGCGTCATGACGACGGCGTTGCCGAGAGCGGCGGTAACGCCGGGGTCTGCCAGCATGGTATCAGCTGTGCTCTTGCTGGTGCGGTCCCAGTCCGTGGCGTACATGACGATGGCATAGCCGTCATCCGTGAGGAGGGGAGCAGCCTGCTCTACTGTCTCGGCGGTCTGGTAAGCTCCTGCGGTGAGCGGAGCCAGAGCCAGGGCGAGGGCGAAGAAACGATTGGTGAGTTTCATGTTATGTAAAATGGGGTTAGGGATCAGGCTGCCTGGTTGCCGTAAATGTAGATACCGTTGAGGTGGAAGAACTCAGGGCCGCCTCTGCGCAGGATACGCACATACTTGGCCAGCGGGAGTTTATCACCGAGATCCACGCGCATGACTCTGCCGCGGCAGTTGCCGATTTCCTTCACGTCCGTCCAATCAGTACCGTTTTCGGATACCTGAATGACCATGTTATTGCAGCGGTGGATATTGCCGGGGGTAAGGATGAGGACAACGCCGGTCACATTCACCTGGCGGGGCAACTGTACTGCGACGTAGGCATCCTTATCCTTAGCGGTGTGGAAGGTTCCACCATGAGGCTGGAGGAGGCCCGGGTGCTCATGCGGCTTATCCCAGCGGGAGGTGGAGCTCATCCATGTGAGGCCACCTTCAGAGGCAAGCTTGCCGGGGAAGGGCTCGAAGGTGGGCATATTCACACCGGTGTTCACGTGGCCCATGTCCTCAATCATGCGACCGATGGACTGGAAGGAGGTGAGGTCACGATTTTTCTCAGCAGAAAGTACGGCCGGAGAGAGCAGGGCGATGCGTTCCTCAGCGGTCATATTGTCGTTCTTGCCGATGGCAGATACCATGGCCTGAGTGAGGAGGCCCTTGCCGCGGTTATCCATGCGGTCGCCGAGGGTGTTGCCCCAGTTCAGGATGGCGGGAGCGTACTTGGAATTGCCGATGAGGGTGCTGAGTACCTCCGTGAAATAGGCGCAGAGGGGCTCAGGCTGAGCAGGCTTCAGGCCGAGGGCCTCAATCTGCTTGTTCGCCAAGCGTTCAATGTGCCAGCGGTCCGGGCCCATGGTGTCAATGCTTTGCCAGAAGCTCAGGAAGGCCTTGCGCAGGCGCTCGGGGGAATCAGCCATGGCTTTGGCCATGCCGTCCACCATGCCCTTCTGCATGATTTCGTAGGCCATTTCCGGGTACAGGGGGACGAGGTGAGTGCAGATGGCTGTATTCAGCTGTTCCCAGCAATCAGCGGAAGCCTCGCTTTCCGTGAGGGCTTCCATCCATTCACGCCAAGCCATCCAGTTGCGCGGCTGAGTGCGCAGGGAGCGCTCGTAGCAGCTGATGGCAGCGGTGAGGTCACCGGCGTCCATTTTGATACCGGCCAGCACACGCCAAGCGTTGGAAAGACCGGTCTGCTCCTTCTGTTCCTCGGAGTAAAGCTCCGTGGCGGAATGCAGGGAGGAGTATGAGTGCACGCTGCGGAATACCTGCCAGTGCAGGCCGCGGTCCCAGCTCAAGGAGTAGGCGGGAGTCCACTTGTCACCCACGAGCACGAGGAAGGCGCAGTGGCCTGGCTCACCCATGGTCATGGCCGGTACACCGTTGGCCAGAGCGGCAAAGGCACCGAAGTGGGAAAGGCTGCCGCACACACCGCCGATGTGGAAGGTCATGGCTTCGCGGTTGTCTCCGAGAACACCTTCGAAGGGCGCGTAGTACAGGGGGCCATGGATGGAATCACCATAGATGTTATTCAGGCGGTAGGAGCAGCGCCAGCAGGAGCCGCTGTAGCGGTCTGCGGGCAGACTCATATTTTCTTGGGCCCAGGTGAGACTGGAGATGCTGCCGAACGGGTTATCACCCTTGCAGCCGCACACCATGCGGCGCTGCCACATGGGCAGGGTATCGAACACGGTGTTGAGGCGGCCTTCTTTCCATGACTGGATGTAGAAATTAGCGCGTTCTACGGCATCTGCCATGTTCCATGAGGATTTGGCGTACTCCAGTGCGGTGGCGGTGGCGATACTGCGTACCATGGGATCACGCACCATGTCCGGATTATCCTTGGAAATCAGCTTAAGGATGGCCAGTGCCATACCGGGGCGTACACACTCACCACTGAAGGCGAACTCACTGAGCCACTCGGGGTCATCACCGAGGCGTTCCATGAGTTTTGCGCCGCCCTTGCCGGCAGCACTCTGGCTGAAGAGGTGATCGGCAGCGATTTCCGTCTCCAATCGGGAAATCTTAGTTTCGAGCTGATTTACCTGATAGGCTATAGCAGCGGGGAGCTCGGTTCCTTCAGGTATGTTGGTGCGGATGGCGGCAAGCTCGTTTTTGAGCTTCTCGAGGTCAGCGTTACGCTTCTCGACGGCTTTGGCTTCGTCCTCCAGATTTCTCAGCTCAGCATCAGCCACAACCCACTGGGCCAGCAGCAGGCGATTTTCAGGCTTAGTGATGAACTCTGCTACTGCAGCGTCAGACATGTTGCCCACGCGAGTCATGATTTCCGCAGCTACTTTATCACGCACGGCTGCACAGTCCACCCACTCAGCACCGCGGATGATGCCGATGGGGGCACGCCTTGCGGTTGCGGGCTTGTTGCTGCTGCTCAGAGAGCCGAGCAGACCTTCATAAAGGTCGGGTTTAATGGCATAGGTGGCGCCTGCTGCAATCAGTAGGACCAGTGCCGTTTTTACTATGGTTCCTGCTTTCATATGTTAAAGTGAGTCATTTTCCCGGTATGGGAAGCACGTACAGTTTACCTATTATATTGGGTGGCTGCAAGCAAAAAAAACGCGCAGGGGATATTCCCCTGCGCGCGTTTAAGGTTAATGGCCGTTATTTTTTCTCCATGCGGATGAAACCGGAGGCTTCCATCCAGCCATCCGTGCATTTGGCGGTAAGCCACACTTCCACGGTAGCACCCTGAGGAATGGTGGGTACCCGCAGCTCCACGCTCTTGGTGTCCTGCGTGGGCGGTATGGCGGCAGTGGCCACCACTTTGCCATTCACGGCGAGGCGGTAGTTGCGGCAGATGATGCGGCCATTTTCTACCGGTACCAAGGAGAACACGTAGGTGCCCGGGCCCTGAATGGAGCTCGTCACATCCACGTGCCAGTCCTTCTCAAAGTTGAGGGTCTGATGACCGCGGGTGTAATAGCCATTCGTGATGGTATTGTAGGTGCTGGGGTCCCAGTAGTGCAGGAAGGCAGCAGCGCCCTTGCCGTACTGGTTTTCCGGATTGATGGCGATGATTTCGCGGAATACGGCCAGGAGCGGCTCCACATTACGATTTTCCGGGGTGGTGGTGGAGAGAATCCGCTCGCGGATGACGTAGGCGAGGCCGGAGAGCCACTGCTGGCGGCGCTCATCAGCACTCAGCTGGGGGCTATTCAGTACGCCACGCACGTATGCCTCAGCCTCATCAAAGCGGCGGTCCTTGCCGCTGAGCTTACCCTCGCGACCACCCTTGAGGATGGCGTTGATTTCATCATACATGCCGAGGTGGTCCAAGCAGAACTGGGCGCGGTAGCCGGTGGTGTTCTGCGGATCCTGTCGGTTAATGATGTTTTTAAGCTCTTTCTGGCGCATAGCGTCAGAAATGGGGAGCATACTCAGAGCCTGAGCAGCTGCCTGAGCGGCTGCCGTGCCGGTGGAGGTGCGTGCTTTTTCTGCCAGTGCGGCAAAATCAGCGGCACGAGCTGCCAGCGGGGCGAGCTTCTTTACGGCATCTTCAGCTGAGGACGGCAGATTCTCGCCGCTGAGCACGGACATGAAGGAGCCATCCGGTGCGAGAAGGATGACCGCCGGGAGATTGAAGTGCTCGATGGGGAGCGTCTTGTTTCTCGTGTCGCCCTCTAGGCCGAGGCAGTCGTTGAACTGGCCGAACACGTAGCTGCCGCTGTGGCGGGTGGCAGCTGCCTGCCAATCGCTCACGAATGCATCCACGCCGGGCTGCCAGTCAGAGCCGTACCAGATGATGATGATGGGTTTCTTTGCAGTGGCCGCCTGCTGACGGGCTGCGGGTACATCCGGCAGGTTCAGGGTGGCAGCTGTGGCTGGCAGCAGGGTGGCTGACAGCAGGAGTGCAGAAAGTAAAATGCGTTTCATGATGGTGAGAAAAACGGGTTATTATTTGCCATAAATCACGAAGTGAGAGATATGGGCGTAGTCATTGCCTGCGCTGTTATCAAACTCCACTTTGACCCAACGTGCGGGGGTGCCTTCCGGGAAGGTGACAGCCCATTCCTTGGGCATGTTCTCCGTGCTTTCGCGTGGTATCCAAGTGGCGCCGTCCTCACTGGTGTAGACAGTAGCGCGTCTCATGCGGCCTTCGTTGCCATCCGTCTTGCGGATGATGCAGCCGGAGATGAAGCGTCGCTCGGTGAGTTCCACAATCATGTTTGGCGCGGCCTCCTTGCCGGTGTGGCATTTGCCGCCGGTGGGGGTGGTGATGTTCAGGTGCCAGCCGGGGTTATCCCAGTTGCTGGTGCTGGATATGCGGAACATGGCCGCGGGCAGGGGATTGCCGGGAACGGTGCTTCGCAGGGCGGTGTTTACCGGGCAGGGGCCACACACAGCTGCCATGGCTTCCGTGATGGCGCGGAAGGCGGGAGCAGAGCGAGCCTGTTCTACAGCGATGATGGCCTTATTGTACGCAGCGGTGAGCTTTTTCAGGCGCTCGGGGCTGTTATCCTCAGCGCTCGGGGCGGAGCCTGCGGCTATGGTGGCGGCATGTGTGAAGGCCCGGCTGAATACTTCAGCCTGACCTCCTTCCACGTATGTCTTGATGGCCCATTCCAGCAGCTGGCCGAAGGTGGTGGAATCCGCTGCGTTCATGTGGATGGCCAGTGCCTCACCGAGGAAGCGCTCACGGGCGGCGGATGTGCTCAGGTTATTAGCCTGACGGGTGATGAAGTCCTCCGTCTTGGTGGCCCATGAGGAGGGCGTGGTGGCAATCATCCTGTGCATGAGTGCGTAAAGCTCGATTTTCTGAGCATCCGTCATGCCTTTCACCTGTTCTTCGAGGTCTGCTGCCATGTTAATGGCTGCGAAGCCATGGCCGGAATACAGGGGGAGGGTCTTCTTGAGGTATTCGAAGGCGGCGGTGGGGGTGAGTCCCTGTTCCTGCATGAGCTTATGCAGAGCGGAGCGGAAGAAGGGGTGCAGCGGAGAGGCTTCCAGTGCCTTCTGCCACATCTCGATGGCGCCTCTCTTGTTACCTATCGCTTCCATTGCACGGGCGCAGAAGCTGTAGCGGTAGGCCTTATCAATGGTCGCATCATCCGCAAACACGGCTTCCATCAGCATGTAGGAGGTGGGTGCCTGATTGCCGAAAATGCGGTTATGCATGCCGCCATCAGGGCCGCCGAAGCCGCCCACCCACTCGCCGCGCTTGGTGCGTACGGCGTAAGCGCAGTGGCCGGGCAGGCCTACTGTGTAAGCCGGTATGCCGTGTGCCTGTGCAGCTACACAGCCCAGGTGAGACATAGCGCCGCACACACCGCCGTTCATCTGGCAGGTCTCAGCTTGGCTCAGTGCGGAGAACGGTAAATTATACATGCCGCCCTGAACGCTATCGCCGAACTTGGAGGTGTCGGTGTAGGTGGCAGCCCAGCAGGCTGAGCCGTATTTATCCCAAGGCACGTTAATGTTGGCCAGCGCCCATTCAAAGGAGCGGTCGTCCCAGTCCTGCCAAGGATTGCCGGTGACGAAGCGCAGCTCCCAAGGGCGGAGATTCGGGAAGTTCGGGTGAAGTACGCCGCGAGCGGCATTCGTGACAAAGAAGTTGTAACGCCAGACGGGGTTGAAGCGGTTCGGGTCCTGTGTTTTAGCGCGGGGGGAGGGGTCCGTTTCACCGCCGCCCCAAGCGGAGGCGAGAGCCACGGCCAAAGCTTTGTTTTCCACACGGGCCCTTCTATCCTGCCAGATGCGGAAGAGAACATCCAAACCCACATCCGTCTTGTACGGCACGAGGCCGCAGCCTAAGTAGAGCTCCAGCCACTGGGGATCCTGCACGAAAAGGGCGAGGAAAGCTTTGTGAAACTCGCTTCGGGAGGCGAACTCCGTCATGACCTCAGCATCCGTAGTGCGGATGAGTTCCAGCAGCATGGTCATCTCCCGCACAGCTGCATTATTCGGGGTGATGGTACGGCGCTTCAGCTCGTTGGTAGTGAGTTCTTGTACGCGGACATAATTACCGGAGGTGAGGGCCTGCCTGATGGGGTAGGGAAGATGAGAAGCTGATTGAGTATTTCCGGAGGCATTTCTGGCAGCACGGTTTGCCGGAGGGGCCAGCGCGGGGAGACTTTCCTGAGAGAAGTCCAAGGCTGAAGAATATACTGTTCCGCCCGTGAGGGCGAGAGCGAGTATAGGTGAGATAAAGGCTTCTGTTTTCATGATGTTAAAACCTGTTTTTCACGGTTGTAATCATGCTACTCTACCCTATGCCTGTTTGCAAGTTTAAAATCTTATTTTCTGGATTTTTTATATTGAAAAAAACGCCCGGCGTGTAAGGCCGGGCGAAAGAAGAGAGGTAGGAAGGATTACTTGCTATCTGGAGGGGACGGGGACGGTGACTTCCTCCTGGCCCTGAAGCTCGAGGAGCTTGCGCTCGGCCGCCGTTGCTCGTGATTCGGCCTCGGCAGCGGCGGCGGTGGCGTCCTCAGCTTGGCGCTGGGCGGCCTGCTTTTCCTGATTCAGTGCGTTCAGTCTGGCTGAGATAAGCTGCAGGCGCTGCTCAGCCTGATTGGCGCGGGCGTTAGCCTCCTGAGCACGGCGCTGGTACGCGCGCGCATTGCTTTGCATGGTGCTAGTTCTCTCCCGCAGGGTGTAGATGAGGGCTGTGAGCTGTTCCTGATCGGCAAGGGCTGCGGCCAGCTCCTGAGCGGAAGCTTCAGCGCAGTATTCGGCTTGCTCAGCCATCATCTCAGCGGTCTCAGCACGTGAAATGGCTTGGGCGGCGTACCGTTCTGCGGCCCGGGCCTGTGTGGCGGCCTGTGTGGCGTGTAGCTCTGTGGCTGCGAGTTGGCTCCGGGTGTTTTCCAACTGTTGCGAGAGTGCCGCAGCCTGCTGCTCGGCTTCTTGAAGAAGGGTATACTGGTAGTAGTACCCACCGCTGATGCCGATGACGGCTGCCGTGCCGACCAGTATCCAAGGGAGGTATTTGCAGCGGGGGAACAGGTCTGCCAGCCGACTAACTGTGTTCCGGAGGCGGAACTTCAGGGTGGAGTTTCTGAATTTGTTTTTTATAGCCATATTTCAAGAGGAGTGGGGGATTATTGTGCACCGGCTGCACGGAGCATATTGGCGCATTCACGGTGGCCATTTGCTGTGGCGCGTTTTAATGGTGTAGCGCCATTGCTGGCAGCGCAGTTTACATTGATGCCCGGCATGGCCAGCAGCATGCGAACGCAGTCCTTGTGGCCCTGCTGAGCGGCCCAGTAGAGGGCGGTTTCACCGTCTTCGTCCGCATGGTTCACATTAATTTCCGGTACTGTGAGCAGCAGGCGCATGCATTCCGTGTGGCCGGAGATAGCAGACACCCAGAGAGGGGTGATGTTATTCACATTCGGTGTGTTGACATCCGTGCCAGGGGCTGTAAGCAGGAGGCGTACACAATCCACGTAGTTTTTGTCCACCGCGAGAAAGAGGGCGCTGCGGCCGTTAGCATCCAGCGTTTCGGCAGTGGCACCGGCTGTGAGCAGCAGCTGCAGGCGCGCGGCGTCTCCGGAGGCCGCGGCAGAGAGAAGGGCTATGGAGTAGGTATCAGGCGTGATGCCCTGAGCTCTCAGCGCATTCACTGCGTAATCCTTGCAGGAGCGCAGGAGGGCGGCTGCTTCCTTGTGGTTGTTCTGCTCCGCGATGTCTACTGCATTGGCGGGAACGGCAATGCCCGGCATAGCCAGTAGGTGGTGCAGGCACACCGTATTGCCCTGAGCTGCCGCATGATAGATGGGGGGATGTCCTTGCATATCACAGCGGTTGATGTCTATACCCGGGGCTGCCAGTAGTACTCGCACGGCTTCCATGTTTCCGGCTTGTATGGCCATTGTGAGTGGTGGTTGACCATTTTCACCGGGGATATTAGGATTCAGCCCCGGAATGGTTGTCAGCAAGCGTGCTCCGTTGGTATACCCCTTGCTGATGCAGGGAGCTAACAGTACGGGGCCATAATACCACAGCCCCACGCCGGCTACCAGAAGCAACACGAGCATCAGGCACGGCAGTAGGCATCCTCCTTTTCTCTCACGGGCCGCGGGTTTGGCCGTGGTTTCAGTGTGTGGGGCTTGGCTTGTGGGGATGGGATCGACAACTACTGTAATCGTATCCGACGGGGCACGCCCGTTTGCATATTGCGTGTGGGGCTTGGACTCGTAGTCAATGTGAATTGGTACTGTGTTTCCGGCCCTCTTAGTAATAAGTGTTGTTTTTGTTCCTGAAGATATTTCAGGGGCATCGGATTGTCCGGACGGGGCGCTTGTGCTTTCCATTGGGCGGATTGGCACGGTGAGAGGTACGTCCGCAGGTGTACCGGAATGACGGCGGATGACGGTAGTGTTTGCGCAGGCATTGACCGGCACGGTGGGGGGTACGTCCGCAGGTGTATCGGAATGACGGCGAATGACGGTAGTGTTTGCGCAGTCGTTGACCGGCACAGTGGGAGGTACGTCTGCAGGTGTGCCGGAATGACGGCGAATGACGGTAGTGTTTGCGCAGGCGCTAACCGGTACTGTAACAGGTATAGCAGCAGGCTTGCTGGGATTACGGGAAATGACGGTAGGGGTTACGCAGGCATTGATTGGCACTGTAACTGGTATGGCTGCATGTGTACCGGGATTACGAGAAATCAAAGTAGTGTTCTCGCTGAGGACGGCCGCAGAGTTGGTAGGTACAGTGGCTGGGATAGCAGCAGGTGTTTCCGCGGGCTTGCGGAAAACTCTTGTGGTAGCTTCATCAGGGTAGATGGGGGTGGAAGCAGGCTTGGCCGTAGAGCTGTGAGCGGATGTCTCATTCTCACCGAGGGGCTGTATGCTGATTCTTTTTGTGCTTCCTTCCGCGGGATTAACTAGCACCGTGGATGGTGTATTGTCCACCGGTTTTTCTTCCTCGGGGGCGCGGCGGGTGAACAGCACGGTGGTGCCAATCTCCGCCGCAGGTACACTAAGAGGGATAATGGTTTTGGGTGAACTCGGCTTCAAATCCGCCTTTGCTTCGTTCGCATCCGGGGGCGGTGGCACCGTGGAGGGAATGCTACCGGGCTGGGCTGATGGCTCGGCAGGTTCCCTGTTCGGGCGTGTGTACAACTGCGTGTTGCCGATGTCAGAGTTATTATCCTGATACATAAAAAAGGGGCGGTGAAAACTGTGTGCTAATCGAAACTGCGTGTTATAGTGTGAGACTCTTTTCCGGCGGTATCTGTTGAAGTTTTTTGCATATAAAAACGCCGGACTATCTTCAGCTGTGAGTATAACATGCTGCCGGGCTGGTGTAAAGCTGATAAATGGGAGGAGCTCTCGGAATGTGTCAACTTATGTATATGAAAAAAGCCGCAGCTCTTCACCGAGCGGCGGCCGGGGATTTCTTTGAAGAAAATGTTTTTTATTTTCCGTGGTGGGCTCAGGCGGGGGCGTAGCTGTTCGTTATGGTGATGAGCCTGTTTTTTAAGTTGTAAAAAAGTCGTAATTACACTTCTTGCGATTTATCGTGGGGCTCTGATGCGCATGGACGCACCCCCCGCAGAAGTCCAAGACTTATGCGGGGGAGGTAAATGTTTTACCGGAGTTTTCCGGGGACGGAGAGAGTGGGATTCGAACCCACGGTGACATCTCTGCCACGCTCGATTTCGAGTCGAGTGCCTTAGACCAACTCAGCCATCTCTCCCTTGCAAGGAAGCGTGCGGGGTGATTATGAGGGTGAGGCGAGCTGATGTCAAGTCCTTTTTATGTGAGTATGTTGCATTTCTGCTTGAGAAAGGGAGAGAAATATGCTAAATAGATGTGGCGGGGAAGCTGCCCGGTGTGATAATTACGCAGATATGAAGATGAAGAATGTATTCAGAGCGACGCTGAGTGTGCTGGCTATGGCCGGCAGTGCTGCTGCATTAGAGGTCACGGATATACCGGCTGAGGTATTTAGCCGCGAGTATGCGGATACCCACTTCACGAAGGATTATGAATATAGGCTTCTGGAGGATAACAGCGTACGCCGCACGTGGAAGGCGGACGGCTATACGCTGATAGCAGATTTTGATATTCGAAGCTCGAAGGTTATTTGCGTGTTTGTTGATTATGAGCCTGCAGTGTCTCGTAGCGTGGCTATGGAGCATGCACGGCATCTGGTGGACGGGCGCAGTGAAGGCGTGCGCTGGGTGAATACTCGCAGCGAGGCTGTGCAGCGCGTGGGGCTTCCGAAAGCCCGCCGCTTTATGGCGCTGACGGATGGTAGCTACATCTTCTGGGAGGCTGACTCTGCACGTGCGAACAACTGTGACCGCCTCTGCTGGTTCGCCTCGAAGCCGAAAGCTGACCGCATGGCCGTGGGTAATCTTTCATCCACCAGTGGGCGTACGGCGCTGGGTAGCACGAGTATGAGCGGTGTGTATTCTTCGCTGAAATCAGATGAGGAGCGTCGCCGTGAAATGCAACCGCGCCCTGTGGCAGGAGCGCAGGATCTTGCTATGGAGGATGGGCCTGCTGAAAGTCTAGGAGAATCCGCCAGCGCAGCGGTTCGTCCTACTTCCTCTCCGCGCCCCACGACACCGCGTCCTGAATCCACCGGCACCACATCCGGTGCCATGGCCGGCGCTACAACCGCCTCTGCTCCCGCGAGTGCTGCGCCTTCCCGTCCTGCGCCTAGCACCACTGCTGTGACCGCGCCCGCTGAGGAAGCGGAGCCCGCCAGTAATGTTCTGGCCCTCATCGGCCTTAAGGTGGAGGATAAGGTGATGTATTACATTCTGGGTGGTGTGGGTGTGCTGCTGCTTATCATTATCTGGAATGCCATCAGTGCGGCTCGCCGTCGTGCTCGGCAAAGGGCTCAGTTTGAGGCTCTGCTGAATGGTGATGATGAGGATGATGAATAATGAAATGTAAGCCCCCTCAGTCATCTCTCGTTTCAGGGGGGGGAAGCCACGAAAATAGCTTGACCTTAAGCCCGGAAAAAGGTAGAAAGAAAGTGTTCATGTTCAGGAAAATATTCATTGGATCAATGGCATGCTTGACGCTGTGTCAGTGCAGTTCCCTTAAGTCTGACTGCGAGGCCCTGAGGCAGCGCGAGGCTGAGATTGCACAGGAGGAGCGTGGTGACTACTACATCGGCCGCCGTTACGAGATACCGTATACCCGCTTCTGGGGGTATATGCGTAAGCCGGGGCAGAGCTGGCGTGAAGCCAAGCTGGTGATGATGGATGAGCGCATTTGCCGTACGCCTGACCGTGGCATGGAGCCGCCCGTGCCCGGTGCTGTGTATGGTACGGATAACAACGTGGAATACATCATTAAGGGTTCGTACACAGGTAAGAATGCCTATGACCCCAGTACGAATCAGGTGCTGCCGATGTTCCGTCCCACGAGCTTTACAGTGCGTAATCGCCAGCCCGGGTTCTTGTTCGTGCCTTCCGAGGAATATGAGGAGGAGCGCGTCACCCTGCGTCCTTCCATTATGCCGCAGCCTCATGCATGCGAGCAATATCGCTAATATGACGCGCATTTCACGCGCAGCTCAGGCTAGAATCTGATAAAATAGCTCCAGACAATTTTCTCCCTTCAGTTTTATACCTCAGAAATTTTTTCCAGTATGGCTCAGTCAAAAATTCTCGTAGGCCTTGAAATCGGTACATCTAAGACGTGCATGGTGGTGGGTGAAATCCGCCCGGATGCCACTGCAACCATCATCGGTGTGGGTGAGGTACCCAGTGCCGGTGTGCAGAAAGGTGAGATTGTGGATCAGAGCATGGCTCGCCAGTGTGTGTGTGACGCTTGGCAGATTGCTCAGGACCACGCTGAGGTGGATATCATGAATGTGTTCCTTTCCGTTACAGGTGAGCACATTATCGGTGAGAATTGTCAGGGGTCCTACCGCCTTCCTGATGATGAGGATATCATCGAGGACGTGCATGTGCAGCTGGCTAAGGAGAAGGCCGAGAAGGCCGAGATTCCGGCGGATCGCTTCGCTGTGAATCGCGAGCTGGGCAACTTCTCCATTGATAACCGTGAGGCTTCCCGCCACCCGGTGGGGCTTACCGGCCGTACGCTGGATGTGAACTGCCATGTGATGCACGGCATCCGTACCCGCCTGCAGAACTCTCTGCTCTGTGTGCGTCAGGTACCGCTGGAGATTGAGGACTTGGTGTTTGCTCCGCTGGCCACGGCTCAGATGGTGCTGAACCGCCAGCAGAAGGAAGCCGGTGCGCTTCTCATTGATATCGGCGGTGGTACGTCGGACTTCATCTGTTACTGTGAGGGTGATGTGGTGGCCAGTGGCTGTATCCCTGCCGGTGGTAACACGATTAACAGTGATATCATTAAGCTGACGGACCAGCCGGTGAACAAGAAGGCTGCCGAGGTGCTCAAGTGCACGGAAGGTAATGCGTACGGTGATATTAAGGACGTCTCACGTGCTCATTACAAGAGTGACTTGGGTATGCATGACGTTTCCATCCCTCGCGGTGATTTGAACCGTATTATCCGTGACCGCCTGGCAAATATTCTGGTGCGAGTCGGTAAGCGCATTCCCGAGGATGTGTGGAAGCGCAACGGTATGAGCGTGTACCTCTCCGGCGGTACCAGCCTCATGCGCGGTCTGGACCAGCTTGCCCAGCACATTTACGGCGTGCCTGTGCACCAGCCCACTCCACAGCCGGAAGGACAGAACCACTCATACTTGGCTGATCCCCGCTACTGCACGGCTATTGGCCTTATCCGCTTTGCTCAGCGTTATGATGACGAGGCACTGCGCGGCGTATCTCCCGGGTGGGTGCAGCGTATCCTGCGCATGTTCCGCCGCCGCTAAGCCGGCGCCTGATAGCCCAGCCGCACAGCTCTCATACACCTTTCACACTCTCACAAAGCTATGCTTCCCTACCAGACAATACCGCAGAAGGAAGACGGTATCGCCATCGTGGGCATCGGCGGTGCCGGTGCCAATATCCTGCAGTGTTTTGCAGGCTCCAGCGCGAATAATGTGCACCTCTACACCATGTCGCTGGATGAGCGTGTGGGCCGCTCCTGCGGGAGTAATGTGGAGTTCGTTCAGCTGGGCGGTGGTTTGAACCACGGCTTGGGATCCGGTGGTGACCCCTCCGTGGGCGCGCAGGCCGCTGAGGAAAGTGGGGACGATATTGAGCGCATGCTGAAGGATGTGCGTCTGCTGGTGCTGGTGGCTGGCTTGGGTGGTGGCACCGGTTCCGGTGCAGCGCCTGTACTGGCTGCTAAGGCTCGTGAGGCCGGCTTGTTCTTGGTGTCTGTGCTGGTGATGCCGTTTGGTTTCGAGGGTAAGCGCCGCCGCCAGCAAGCTGAAGAAGCGCTGGAGGAGGTATCACGCCTGAGTGATATCGTCTTCTGCTTTGAGAATGATTACATGGAGGAGCTCTTCCGTAATCGTCCCGGCGCTCGCGCTGTCTTTGAGGAGGTGGACCGCATCCTTGCACGTGCCACGGCTTCTGTGCCCATGCTGGCTTCCTCCCCGGGCTTTATTAATCTGGGGCTGGATGAGCTGGCTACTGCGCTTGAGAATAATGATTCCCGCTGCCTCTTTGGTCTTGGCAGCGGTTACGGGCCGGACCGCGCCATGGCAGCTGCGCAATCAGTGCTGGAGTCACCGCTGGTGGCGTACCATGGAGCACTTTCATACGCCCGCACTGTTATTGTACACATTGCCGGTGGTGATTCCATGTCCATCACTGAGATTCGTACTATCATGGAGCGCATTCGCAAGGGACTTGCGAGTGATGATGTGAACATTTTCTTCGGTACCACGGTGAAGCCTCATCTGGGAGATGAGCTGCGCGTCACTCTGATAGCCTCTATTGATGCGGAGGAGTTCAAGGAGGCGCTTGCCGCTGAGCCCGAGCAGGAGGAAGAGGTTGCAGAAGAAGCTCCTGAGGAGACCCCCGATGAGCTTCAGGAGGAGTCCGAAGCAGAGCCTGAAGAGGACGCCGAAATGGTGGAACCAGAGGCCACGGAGGAAGCCGAGGCGGAAGAACTGACTGAGCCTGCCGAGGCAGAGCAGGAGATTTATGATGAGGAGGAGCCAGCGCAAGAGGTGGCTGAGGCGGAACAGGAAGAACCTGTGGATTATGTGCCTTCCTTTAATCGCCAGCCTGTGATGCACCAGCCTGAGCTCATGCCTGCCATGCAGGCCTCGGGGGATACTGATGATATGGATGACGCCGAGTCCGGCCCCTTCTTTACGGAGGGCAATGAGGACGGTGGCTTCATGCAGTTCTCACGCCGCTGGGCCACTCCTTCTTCAGAGGATGATTTGGACACGCCTCCGGAAGTATCCTTCAATGATTTGCGCGGTATGTTCCGCCGCTAATTGCAATGAAAAAGGCCGCGTTTGCGGCCTTTTTGGTAGCTGTGAGAAAGCGTGGAAGCGCTTTACATGTGGCGCAAGGCGAGGAACTCACGTATGCGTGCGTTTTCAGAGTTTTTCAGCTCGGCGGGGGTATCATCCTCCACCACGTAGCCATCCGCTAGGAAGATGATGCGGTCCGCCAGTTCACAGGCGAAAGCAATATCATGCGAGACGACAATCATCGTCATGCCGTCCGCCGCCAGTTCACGCATGAGGCCTTGCACTTCACCCACCATTTCGGGGTCCAGAGCGGAGGTGGGCTCATCAAAGAGCAGTACCTCGGGGTTCATGGCGAGGGCGCGCACGATGGCCACGCGCTGCTTCTGTCCGCCTGAAAGCTGGGCCGGGTATGCCTGAGCTTTATCCGCCAGGCCTATTCGCTCCAGCAGTTGCAGAGCAGTCTTCCGGGCTTCTTCTGGTTGCATACGGCCGCATTTTACCGGGGCGAGGGTGATGTTATCCAGAATATTCAGGTGAGGGAAGAGGTTGAAGTGCTGGAATACCATGCCCACGCGGCTGCGGTAGACATTCAGCTCCTTCTCCGTGCGGCCGGGCTCCTCGCCATGGAAGAGAACGCTGCCGCCATCCGGCGTTTCCAGGAAGTTCATGCAGCGCATCACGGTGCTCTTGCCGGCACCGGAGGGGCCTACTAAGAATACTACTTCACCCTTGTGGACCTGCAGGGAAACATCTTTGATGACCTGCAGCTTGCCGAAATTCTTCACCAGATTCCGTACTTCCAGTATACTGTTATCTTTCATTTTTCTTAAGTCGCAGTTCGAGTTTCTTCAGCAGGTGGCTGAGCAGGATAACCATGGAAAGGTAAATGAGGGCTACCATGAGCAGGGGAAGGAAAGCATCATAGGTTTGGCTGCGGATGATGTCGCCACCCTTTGTCAAATCCTGCAGGGCGATGTAACCGCAGATACTCGTCTCCTTCAGCAAGACGATGAATTCGTTGCCCAGTGCCGGCAGCACATTTTTGAAGGCCTGCGGCAGGATGACGCTGCGCATCGTTGTGCCATAACCAAGGCCTAAGCTGCGGCCGGCCTCCATCTGCCCGCGGTCAACGGACATGATGCCGGAGCGGATGATTTCTGCCACGTAGGCTGCGGAGTTCAGGCCGAAAGCCACGATGGCCACCAGCACCTTGCTGATATCCACAGCACCGAAGATGACGAAGTAGATGATGAGCAGCTGTACTACCACGGGAGTGCCTCGCACGACCGTCAGGTACAGGCGGCAGAACATATCCGCCACTTTCAGGCGGCCTGTCAGGTCAGCCGTGCTGCGCACTACTGCAATCAGGAAGCCCAGCATGATGCCCATGGCAGCAGCTGCCAGTGCAATCTCAACTGTCACCAGCAGGCCTTCCGCCAAGTAGCGCCAGCGCTCGTTCTTCACGAAGTCCACGTGGAAATCATCCATCAGGCGCCCGAATGCGGTATCCGCCTCCTGATTTATCTCAGGAGTGTTTTCGCACATGCGTTTTTCAATGATGGCGGCCAGAGTGCCATCCGCCTCCATGGCATCCAGTGAGGAGTTAATCATGTTCAGCAGCTCTGTGTTCCCTTTCCGGAGGGCCATGGCGTACTCTTCTTCCACCACCGGTTTGGGCAGGATAATCAGCCCGCGGCTGCCGGCTACGTGGTTTTCGGCAGGTGCGTTATCCAGCACAACGGCATCCAGCTTACCGGCGCTCATGGCGGAGATGGCCAGTGCACCGTTCGTGAAGCGTTCCGGGTTGCTGCAGATGTGCTCGGTGACGTGGGTGTCACCGGAGGAGCCGTGCTGTACGCCCACTCGCACATTTGCCAAATCCTCCGGGCCCTTGATGGGTGAGCCTTCCGGTACGATGATAACCTGACGTGCGCCCGAGTAGCTGCGTGTGAAATCCACTTGGCGCTTGCGGTCTTCCGTCACGGTGAGGCCGGAGGCTACGAGGTCCACCTTGCCGGTCTGGACGGCGGTGATGATGGAATCAAAGGCCATGTCCTCGAGCTTGAATTGCACGTTGTTACGGCGGCCGATTTCATGCAGGATATCCACATCGATGCCGACGATTTCCGTGCCTTGATAAAACTCGTACGGGGGGAAGGTGGCTTCCATGGCCACCGTGTAAGTGGGCATGCTGTTTTCCTCGTCGCGGCAGCTGCTGAGCATAAGTGCTGCCATCAGCATAACTAACAGGCTCAGGCTTCGTATCCATATAGATTGAGATACGGCCTCGGCCCTTGCTCTCCAAGTGTTCATGAGAGGGAGGATATCATACATCGTTCTGAATGCAAGCAAAAATACTTATTCTGTGGCGTAAAGGCTTATTGATGGCCGGGATTCATGACCTGAGGCCTGCTCATACTGACGCGATATTCCACCTCTGCGCTTATTTTTGACTATGCAAGTAACAGGTGATGTGATAAATTATAAGCACATGAGTCAGTCTTCCATAGTATGTAAGCCCACGGCCGATACCTTTGTGCGTTTCGGTATTGTAATCGCAGCAATTTTCGGATTTGCCATATACTTTTTCTATGATGGCCACGTGGGCTATCGTGTGAAGAACGAGGTGTACTTCAGCTACAAGGCTTTTGCTGAGCTGGGTCAGCGTGTGTCTGAGAGTAATGCATTATCATGGGCTGAGCTCAGAAATAAACCTCTAATTGCTACTGTGGAGCATGATGGTGAGCCTATGGTGCAGCTTGAGGATTCTTGGTATCCGCTGCCGGTGGGCTGTGAGGCTGCTCGCTCCTGTCCCCCTGAGGTGCTGGATTTTGCCGCTATGAACCGCGGCTGGAATGAGTGCTGGAAAAATTACACCGGGCGCATGCAGTACCCGATGGAAGCCGGTGAGCACCCCTATGATTTGGGCGCCATTCGTGAGCAGTGGATTGTGGGTGGCCTCTTCATTCTTATGGGCTGCGTGCTGCTTTTCTTTGCCCTGCGCACGCGTGGCCGTGTGCTCTCTCTGGAGGGTGACACGATTACCGCTGCCGGTCAGACTTTCAAAGTGGAGGATATTCAGAGTCTGGACCTCCGCCAGTGGGGCCCTGGCTATAAGGGCTGCGCGTACTTTAAGGTGAATGGCCGTCGCATTAAGGCGGACGGTATGACCTACGGTGGATTTAATAAGGAAAAAGGCGAGCCGGCGGAGACCTTCATGAAAGCCGTGCTGGCCCGGTATAAGGGCGAAGTCATCGAGTATGAGGTGGAAAAACCTGCCAGCTCAGATAACTAAGCGTGTGGCACGCTTGGTACACGGCACGGCGAGAGCTCTGAGCTCCCGCCGCTTCGTGCTGTGTACCCTTTCTCTAGCCATAGCGCTGGAGCTGTGTGTTCTTGGTGTGGGAGTGGTGCGGCGCCTAGAGATGTCCGCAGCTCGCACGGAGCATGCGGCTGAGTTGTACATGGCCGCTGTGGAGGCTGAGGCTTTCGGGCGGCAGATGCAGGAGCGTCTTGGCGGCGCTACAGATATCAGCGCCACGCCTGACAGCAACAAGACCCCGCAGGAGACTGAGTTCACCGGTGAGCCTGGAGGTGTCCCGCCCCTGCCGCCGCGAGATGTTCATACCATCGTGTTTGATGTCACCGGCGTCTCTCTGGATGATGAAGAGATTAGCGCGGATTCCGAGAACCGCAGTCAGCCTGCGGCAGCTGAACCCTCAGCCGTGCCCACGGATGCTGAGGGGGCACCCCTCAGTGAGGAAGACGCCGTGGAGCTGGACCGCCTCATCCGCAAGGGCGTGAGTGCCATGGTGGCGGGTGATATGCGCTTGTGTGTGCTCTGCTTGGAGCAGGCAAAAACCATTTCACCGGAGCACCCGGCCCTGCTGTACTATTACGGTATGGCTTATGACAAGCTGCTGAATCCGGATAAGGCGCGGGATTATTATACCCGCGTATTCAGCCAGCGAGACCGCGCTGGGCGTTACTTTGAGCGCGCGTCCCGCCGTTTAACATACGGGCTGGCTCAGCCCTCCGCCATGCGTGGCAAGCTTTCTTTTGGCCCGCCGCTCATTAGCCACACTTATGATGAGCAGACCGGTGACAGCGTCACCATGCGCCTGCCCATCATGCTCGCGCCGGATGAAGAGGTGCGGGTGGAGGATATCCTCATCCGCGTGCGCTTCTTTGTGCTCGTGAATAACCGAAAGATTGAGTTCTCGGAGGCATACGCTCCCCAAGTTCGCTGGGAGAATGCCACGCAGTCTTTCGCCTCCAGTGAGGAGAATCTTATCGTAACTTACGAGCTTCCTCCGCTCACCTTGGAAGAGCAGGGTGTTTATGGCTCCCGCCGCTACTATGGCTACACGGCTAAGCTGTACTACCGCGGTGAGCCGTTGGATTGCCTTAGTAGCCCCTCCGCGCTGATTCTGCATGAGCAGATGATGGATGCTCGCGCGGCCACTGAGCGTATGCGCCGGAGTGGCTTTGGCGGAAACCTGCTGCCTGATTCCGGCTACACCACGGATGACGGCCTTGTGCCCCAGTATGAGGCTGATGATTACGCGCTGCCTGCTGACGGTACGGCTCAGCCTCCCATGGAGACGGCTACTCCCGCGGCTGATGATGCTACTTCCTTGCCAATCATTCCTAATGGCACTACTCCTTTTGAGGAGTTCATTAATGAGCTTGATCCCGAATAATCTCACACCCGAACCGCAAAGTTATGTCTGCACCTGATTTAGAGAACCTGCCGACGCGTCTGGGCGTATACAAGCTCACGGAGCTGCTTGGGCGTGATACTCTCACGAACCACTATTTGGCCACCCAAAGCCATGTGGAGCGAGGCGTTGTGCTGCAGGTGTTGCACCCTGATAGCCCGCAGCAGGCAGTGGATTATTTCCTGCAGACCGCAAGAGCCCGCGGCATGGCAACGCTGCCGGGAGTTAGTCAGGTGCTGGAGTCACGTTTGACGGGGGACGTTTGGTATATCGCGCATGAGCGTCCTCGTGGGCGACATCTAGCTCAGTTTGCAGAGGAAGGTCAGAGCCTCAGCACGTATCAGGCTTGCGCCGTTATTTCTGCTGTGGCTGCTATGTGCCTCTCCGCACAGCAGCAGAACATAGCGTTGGAGCCTTCCTTGGCGTACACCATCTTTGTAGATAAGGAAAATAAGGTGAGTATCCTTTCCCCTGTTCTGCCCGGTGAGTACATGCCGGAGCAGTGCGCGGCTTGCATGCAGAACTTGGCGGATATCCTTCTTCCCATTATGCCCCGGAATGTCGCAGGCCAGGGCAGAGTGGCCACGCTGGTGCAGTGGATAAGGGAGGGCTTTGAAGGGGAATATCTGGACTGGAAAACAATTGCCGCCACTGCTGAGGAGATTCAGCGCCAGACTGCTCCCGTGCTCACCCGCTCCGCTGTGGAAAACCTGAACTCTCAGACTGTCATTCGCCAGGTGAAGGAGAAGGAGGAGCGCCGGAAGCGTCGCCGTGGTCTGATGCTGCTGGGTGTCGCTGCTTTTCTGGTCATCTGCATGGGTGTGGCAGGCGCTCTTTGGCTGAATTTTGAGAGGGATGCGCTGCCTTCCCGTGAAGGAAACTTCGTGTATGCTCAGACGGAGCAGGGGCCCCGGCGTGTGCTGGCTCGTCCTATCACTATCATCGAGTACCAGCGCTTCCTGAACCGCTACGAGGATCCCAACGCGCTGAATGAGGCTCGCCGTGAGCGCATTAATGCCGGTGTGCCGGATGACTGCACCAATCATACTCCTGCTGAGTGGCAGGAACAGCTGCGCGCTGTGGATAGTGGCGAGGAATGGCATGGTGAGAAGCTCACCCCCCGCTCCCCTGTGCGCGGTATCTCGTACTGGGATGCCCTTGCTTATGCCAACTATGTGGAAGCTTCACTTCCTTCAGCCGCCGTGCTGGAGACAGTTCGTGAGCATGTGGATGCTGATGACCTTCCGGAAGAATGGACCACCACCATCACCCCATCTAATAAGCTGTATATGGCCGGCACTGTGGTGCTTACCGCATCCCCTGCGAGCCGTCCCATCGTTGAAACCAACCGCGCTACCCGCAGCGTGAAGCGTGGTTTCCGTATCGTACTTTCCAACTCTCGTAAAGAAGACTGATAACTTTAAATCCTCGTCCCCTTGATATCATGAAAAACATCATTGCTCTTATTCTTACCGTATGCTGCCTGATGCTGGCCGGCCAAGCTGCTGCTCAGGTGGAAGTGCGCGTACAGCCCGTGCGCAAGGAGTTTCTTGTAGGTGAAAATGTTTCCCTGCAGGTGAAGATTGAGAACTTCACGGACCGCTCCGTTACTTTTAATAACATACCCGGCCGCAGCTGGTTGCACTTCACCGTTATCCGCAGCGGGGAGGCTCACCCCATCAGCCCCAGTGCCATTCCGAACTTCCCCCGCTTGGAGGTGCCCCCGGGCTCATCCCGTGTAGTGACGGCTAACCTGCGCCCTTATTACAACCTGAACCGTGATGGCAGCTACAAGGTGGTGGCCACTGTGCGCATGCCTGATATGCAGACAACCTACAGCTCCAACCGCGCTTCTTTCCAGCTGGCAAATGGTGGTACGGTGCGTAACTTCGTCGTGCAGTCACGTGGTGAGCGCCTGAACCTTAGCGTGCGTCTTCTGCGCGTGGGTGGTAAGGACTGCCTCTTCGGGCAGGTCGCGAATGCTGATACGCGTGTGGTGCTTGGTGCCTGCTACATGGGCCAGTTCCTGAACTTCATGCAGCCCCGCATCGTGCTGGATAGCCGCCAGAATGTTCACGTGCTCTGTCAGGCCACGCCTGAGTACTTCTGCTACTCCATCATGGATAACCAAGGCAACCGCCGCCACTATCAGGTTATGAAGCGCACTGGCGGCCCCGTGGACCTCGTGAGTGCCTCAGGGGGAATTCGTGCGATAGGCCTGCGCCCGTATGAGCGCCCCACGGCTACCTCAGAGGGCGTCATCCGCACCACGGCTGACCGCCCGGACCGTGATTGATACATACCCCCGCTCCGTGCTCCTAATTACTGAATCGTTAACACTTTTACAGCATCCATATGTCATCCCCTACCATCGCCATCGTCGGCCGACCAAACGTCGGTAAATCCGCCATCTTTAATCGCATGGTGGCGCGTAGAATCGCTATTGTGCACGATCAGCCCGGTGTCACGCGTGACCGCCTCAGTGCCCCTTGCCGTATTACGGATTATGAAGCACTGGTGGTGGATACTGGCGGTATCGGCTCCACGCTGGATGACGGCTTCGCTGCCCGCGTGCAGGAGGAGGCTGATATCGCGCTGAACGCTGCGGACCTCATCATGTTCGTTTGCGATTGCCGTGACCACCTCACGCCTATTGATAAGACCATCGCTGCCCGCCTGCACAAGGCGGACGTGCCCGTGATGCTCGTGCTGAACAAGGCTGACACGGAGAAGCAGGAGCTGAACCTCGGTGAGTTTGCCGGCCTCGGCTTCAGTGATTATGTGTTCACCTCCGCCGCCCATGGGCGTGGGTTTGCTCAGCTGGCTGATAAGCTGAACCGCCACCTGAAGACTCTTGGCGCCACCCCCGTGAAGGCTGCTGCTGAGGCGGATGCCACCCCGGAGGAAGAGCCGGACCGCGAGGAAGTGACGAAGGATTCCCCCATTCGCGTGGCTATTGTGGGCCGCCCGAATGCCGGTAAATCCTCCCTCGTGAATGCCATTTTGAATGACAAGCGCACCATCGTATCGGACGTAGCCGGTACCACGCGTGATGCCATTGATATTCCTTACACTCGCGATGATCAGCCGTACATGCTGATTGATACCGCCGGTATGCGCCCGCGCTCCAAGCGTGATACCTCGGTGGAGGTATTCTCCGCCATGCGCAGTGAGAAGGCCATCCGCCGCTCGGATATTTGCCTGCTTGTTATTGATATGTCCGCCGGTGTCACGCAGCAGGACCGCCGCATCGGCTCCATCATCGCCAAGGAGAGCAAGCCCTGTATCATCGTGGTGAACAAGTTCGACCTCTATTGCGCTGAGGCTCCGCTCTCCGCCCGTAAGGAGGCCGTGAAGGAGCACATTAAAGAGAACCTCTTCTTCTTGGATTATGCCCCCATCGCCATTGTCTCTGCCAAGTTGGGCGAGGGTATGCCGGGTATCTTCAAATCCATCGCTCGCGTGCGTCAGGAGGCTCTGAATATGCCCGGTACCGGTGAGCTGAACCGCCTGCTGCAGCGCGCTATGGAGATGAATCCTCCCGGCCAGCACCGCGTGCTGAAGAAGCGCCTGAAGCTCTTCTATGCCACCACCGCCGTGAACGAGAAGTACACCACCATTCCCGTGCCCACCTATGTGCTTTTCGTGAATGATAAGCGCCTGCTGACGGATAGCTACGCTCAGTACCTGCGTAACACCATCCGCTCCCGCATTAAGGCCGCAGGTGTGCCGATTGTCCTTTCCCCGCGTTCCCGCGTAAGAAACGATTAATTCCTTTGCTCAATTCTCGATATGAAGTTTTTTGGCACCATTTCTCTGCTTCTGGGCGCGGCTTTGGCGGCATCCGGGTATGATTTTGTGCGGTATGAGAATGAGGCCTCGCGCGTGCTGAGCGAGACCGAGGCTGAGTGCCGCCGCACGCCTGACCCTGTGATTATGCAGTTTTCCGGGGCAGTGACCGCTGCACAGGTGGGAAACTTGCTGAAAATGCACTTGGCACGCGGGTTCGCTCTGCCGGGGGATTGGTTCACGAATGAGGATGGCTCCATCGTGGTTCTGCTGCGAGAGCCCGGTTGCGGGGCTATCATCCGCGAGTTCTGCGTATACCGCCTGAGCGATGGTATGTACCACCATACCGGCACATACCGCGTGCTTTCCCGAGCTCATAACTGGAAGCCGGAGGCCACGCGCTTTGAAACCGAAGGTGGCGGTGCTATGGTGTTGCGGTTCGTTTCTTCACGCGGTATCACCTATGATTGCCGTTTCCATCTGGATGTTCCGGTGGAAGTGTTCCGCTTGGCTCCGGCACATGCTCCCATTACCCCTGCGGAAGAGAGCGGCGCATGCCCGATAAGACGCTGAGATTCGGTATCTGCCAGCTTTATAAAGCATTGACAGTTATCGCGGATGTGCTAAAATAAACTCAGCTAGTTACAGTTCTTCATGTTTTTGAAGTTTGCGGTCTTTACGATTGCCCCGTAAAGGCCGCTTTTCTTTTGGTTTGCAAGTGAAGTCACCGTTGCCCACCAGTGGGATCTCTCAGTAACACTGACTGGTTCTTCCCAGGTCGCCGACCTTACTCGAACATCTATCTAAGCAGTTTTTTGGTGCTTTGGCTAGCCGGAAGTAATATAAAACGCCCTGCCACCACACCGGCAGGGCGTTTGGTCTTACCGGAAGTATTATGAGCAGCTATCCATCCGGAGATTCTTGCGGCGAATAATGCTTCGCCCCTGAAAATGTAATTGCTTTTGATGTCAGAAAAACAGATATAGGATTAATACCTGTTTTGCTTGCTTTATGTAAGCGATGTTATTTATGAATCGCTTTCTGCATATTAGGATGTAACACGACGGAAAATTGTTCACAAAAAATTGAAAAAATATTTCATATTGTGGCAAAAAAGTGAAAAAGCTTGCAGTGCGATGGGCAAGGGTGTAGACTGTGCGTCAAGTAAAAGCTCCAATATCAGACAATATGAGCAGAATCACACTTGCAGGAATCGGCTGCGGGTCACGTACCCGGACGTATATGAAGTTGGCCATGGAATACCCCGAAAGGTTCCGCATTGTCGCGGCGGCGGATCCTGTGCGCTGCCGTGCGGAGCAGGTGCGGGATTTTGCGCCTGAAGAAGAGCGTGCGGGGGTAGAGATATTTGCGAATGCGGACGAGCTGCTTTCCCGTCCTCGTCTGGCAGATGTGGCCATTATCGGCACGCAGGATGATTACCACTTTGAGCCGGCGAAACGTGCGCTGGAGTTGGGCTATGACCTTCTGCTGGAGAAGCCGATAGCCAAGACTCTGCGTGAGGCACTGGAGCTGCGCGACTTGGCTCAGAAACTCGGCCGCCGCGTGGCCATCTGCCATGTGCTGCGCTATACCCCCTTCTATAACACTATCCGCGATATCATCCGCAGCGGTGAGCTTGGCCGTATCATGACCTTCAATGCGAATGAAGGTGTGGGCGCTTGGCACTTTGGGCACTCCTTTGTGCGCGGCCACTGGGGCAACAGCGAGAAATCCACCCCCATGATTCTTGCCAAGTGCTGCCATGATATGGATATTCTCCACTGGCTGCTGGATGCTCCCTGCGAGCAGGTGTCATCCTTCGGTGAGCTCTCCTTCTTCCGCAAGGAGAGCCTCAGCGAGCCTCGCCCCGAGCGTTGCACGGATTGGACCGGCCCCATCGGCGAGGACCCTTGGGACGCCCGTAAGTACATTACGGATGACTCCTGCCGCCGCTGGCTGCGCATGGTGATGGACGGTGCGGAGGACGCCACTCCTGAGCAGATTACGGAGTGGCTGCGCACCTCACAGTGGGGGCGAGATGTCTTCCAGTGCGGCGATAATGATCAGCCGGACCATCTCGTGGCCATTCTGCGCTATCTCGGCGGTATTACCGGCACATTCACCATGACCGCCTTTGAGGAAGGCCGCCATCTCGAGCTGTATGGCACAAAGGCCAAGCTGCGTGCCGGCGCTTTCTATAAGGAAAATGGCCCCGGTGAAATCACGATTACCGAGCACTTCAGCAAGAAGATTCGTAAGGTGGAGGTACAGGAGGCCTCCGGCGGTTATGCCGGCCATGGCGGTGGTGACTGGGGGCTTGTGAGCCACCTGTATGATGATATGCGCGTGGTGAAGGACGTGAGCCTCATGACTACGCCCATTCAGGCCAGCGCCCATTCCCATGTGATAGCTTTTGCTGTGGAGCATGCACGGCGTACCGGCGAGGTGGTGGATATCAAAGAGTTTGAGCGTCGCGTACTGTCCGGTGAGCTGAATTACTGAAGCTGACCCTATATGTTCTCCTTTAAGTACAGTGTTCTTCCTGCCGTGGCAGCTCTGGTGTCAACCGTAGCTGCTGCAGAGTGGGGCACGAATTATGAAGAGGCTCTTCGCCGTGCCGGTGAGCGCGGGTGTGTGGTAATGGCTGATTTCACCGGGTCCGACTGGTGCGGCTATTGCATGAACCTGCACAGCCAAGTACTGCACCGCCCGGAGTTCCTGTCCTGGGCCTCCCGGCATTTTGAGCTGCTGGAGGTGGATGTGCCACACCGGGCGGACTTTCCGGCCGAGCTTATGGCTCAGAACCGGGCGCTCTGCGAGAAGTACAGAGTGACAGGTTTCCCCACTGTGCTGGTGCTGGATGCTCAGGGGCGTCCACTCGGCGGCCTCTTCGGGTTTGAAGGAGATATGGCTGAAGTGCAGCGTATTCTGGGAATGGGTGTGCGTGCCAGCGAGCTCTTGCAGCAGGCCGACAGCTTGCAAGGGGAGGAAAAACTCCGCCCCTTGCTGGAGGCTTGGAAGCTCATCCCTGAGGAACTGAAAGAGCTGAATCCGACCCTGCGTAACGAAATAGCTGCTCTGGATACGCAGGATATCAGCGGCCTTCGCGCAGCGGCTGAGGCCGAGCGCCGTTTGCAGGAATGCAAGGCAGCGGCAGATGCCGCCCCTACGGATGCCGCCGCGCTGGTCATCGTGGATGCCGCGCTGGCGCAGGCTGTGCCACAGAACCGCCGCCAGCTGCTGGAGCTGAAGTACCGCCTTCTTATCCACGGCGTGGAAACTCCTGAAGAAGTGTACGCCGCGGCAGAAGTGGCTTACGCCATGATAGATGCTGACCTGCGCCTCTCTGATGCGGATAAGGAGAACCGCAAGCGACAGCTCCGAGGCGTTTTTGCTAATCCTTGGACTTCTATTCGCCGCAGTAGAATAATTTATCGAACTCGTCCTAAACGCTAGGCCCACTTAATGCATCTAAACATAGACCATGAAGAGTAAAGACGTTGATAACATGCTGGCTGCCGGCCTTATCTCGCCGGAGCAGGGCATGGCCATTAGGAAGCATTTTTGCTTGGATGAAAACCGCTGGAGCCGCTGGTTGCTGTACTGCCTCATTGCGCTTGCCGGTGTGTTCATTGTGGCCGGGCTCGTGATGCTGGTTTCCGCGAACTGGGATGAAATCGGCCCGCTGGGCAAGATGCTGGTGGCCATGGAGCTGCTGGTATTCTTCTGGGTGCTTTGGTACCTGAAGCGGAAGACCTCGCCCTTGCTGGCGGAGATGTGGGGCCTATGCGGTGCCGGCATGTGGCTGGGCTGCATTGCTTTGTATGGGCAGATTTTCCAGCTGCAGAATCCCTTCGTGGAAGGTTGCACGCTTTTCTTTTCCGGTATAGTACTTCTTCCTTTTGTGAGCAAGCAGCGCTTCATTATCTGGCTGGTGATGGTAGTATCCTTCGTGCTGCTTGTGGTCATGGGCGTGGAGGACGACAGTATTTTCAGCTTTGCGAATTGGATAAAAGGCTGGAAGCCTCAGTACATTATCTATACTCTTCCTCTGCTGCTGGCACTCTGGTGGGGGTTGTCTGAGAAGTGGCGCGTGTGTTCTGAGCGCTGGCGCAGCTATGGTTGGATGGCGCCACTGCTGCTGGTGGTGGCGGTGAGCGTGGGGCAGTGTATGATGTACTTGGACGGAGAAGATATCACGCTGGGTGTGGTAGAGTGGGTGCTGATGGGGCTGGTCCCCGTGCTGCTCCTGTTGCTGAAGCCTCGCAGTATCAGCTGGCTTTCATGGTGCAGCATGAGCTTGCTTATCAGCCTGCTGTTGCCCTCATGCCTGCTGTCGTGCTACCTTGGTGAGCTGGCCGAGGACGCTGTAGCTGTCGGCGATTTGGGGGAGGACGCTGTACTCGTCGGCTTGTGTGGTATTTCTGACTGGCTGAGTCATGCCGTCGGTATCGCCATTTACTTCGGGATGGCATCCGTCATGATGTCCTGCGGTGTGCGCAGCGGCCGGGTGAGCTGGGTGAATATCGGCTCGCTCATGGTGGTGTTTGCCGCGGTGGCACTGGTGGCTGATGTGCTGGGCAGCTACACCTTCTCAGGGCTTGTTCTCGTGGTGGGTGGTCTGCTGATGTTGCTTGTGGTGGTGCTGCTTGAGAAAAAGCGCCGCAAGCTTGTTAAGTCCGTTAAGAATGAAGCTATCTCTTCTCAGTCATGAAAAAACATCTTTCTATCATTCTCGTTTTGCTCGTGGTACTTGGCCAGCTTACTTGGCTGGGTTATAATTACCATGCGCGCACGCAAGAGCTGGAGGCTGCTCCCACCATCATTGTGCCCTGCATGGATTCTGACCCGCGAGATTTGTTCCGTGGTGATTATGTTACCTTTCTCTGCGGCTTTTCATATTCCCTCACGGATCCGATTTTCAATGATGCGTTGCACTGGGATAATCTTCCACCGCATACTTATGGGGATGGATGTGCTACGGTAAACATGCAGAGTGGGGAGCATCTCCGGGTACCTGTGGAGCAGATTAAGCCTGTCCCGGCCCGTGCTGCTACGAATCCGGATTCCGTGCTGATTACTGCTAATGATGAGTACAAGGTCATCCCGATGGCTGCTTTCTGGGTTCCCGGCGGCGAGAGTGAGGCACGGCTGGTGCGACTCGCCAATAGAGGCTCCGCTCAGGACGTCGCCCGTGAGGGTGAGGTGCGTACGGCTGTCACTGCCCGGGTCTCCAATTTCTCCGTTCATCAGCGTGATGAGGACTATGTGACGGAAGTCTCAGTGAGAATTATGCTCCGCGTGAGCGACTCGAACAGTACTGCTTTCTTCCGCTATTACGTGCCGGAAGGTGAAGGGGATGTTTTCCGCGCTTGGCGGGAATGCCCCGGTTCTGAGGGCCCGTTCCCTTCCGGGCGCGTGCAGACATCTGCTGAGTTAGTCTGCCGCGGTAACTCCGGCCTCGTCGTCCGCGAGCTTTATATGAATGGTATTCCTTGGCTGGAGGCTATCGACCGCATCCGTAAGGGGACCTTCCCGTTCCGGGATTGATTCATACCGGGTTATTATACGATAAGCCTCTCTGACTCCGTGCGAGTGAGAGAGGCTTGTTTTTTGCTCTGAATGAAATGATTTACCTCTTAATTTGGGCGAGCTGTTCGCGGTATTCGCGGCGGGCACGCGCAATCTGTTCCTCCGTGGCATCCAGAGAGCGGAGGAGGAGGCTGCTGAGGGTGAGAGCGACTTCTTCCTCACCGGAGACGATGGTCTGGGCGCCGTCACTGCGCATGGCACGTGCCTGCTGCAGGTAGGTGGTGTGGGCCAGTACCTCGATTTCCGAATTCAGCGAACGAGCCGTTGCGGCGATTTCACGAGCGGGAGCGCCGACCGCAGTAACGATGATGGCGCGTGCCTGTTCCACCCCGGCCAGCTGGAGGATGGTGCGGCGGCGGGCATCACCATGCATAGCGTAGAAGCCTTGGGCGGTCATGCGCGTGACGGTATCGATGTTCATCTCCAGCACCACCACCTCGATTTCATGCTCCTGCAGAATACGCGTGATGATTTCGCCGCAGGGGCCATAGCCCACCACGATGACTCGGTCCTTCTGCGGGGACGGGGGCGGCACGGTGGAGGAATCCGTTTTCCGCTGGCCAATGCCGCGCTCCTCCATCTTGTGAATGAGAGCGGGCACATAGCGGAAGAGCAGCACATTAAGGGTGATGGTAATGATGGCCACGCCCGTGATGATGTTCACCGCGCTTGCCGGCAGCAGCCCGAAGCGTTCACCGGCCACAAGAGCGGCCAGAATGAAGGAGAACTCACCAATCTGGGAGAGCGAGGTGCCTACTACTACGCCCAGGCTTCCCGGGCGGCGCAGCAGGCGGATGACAGCGTAGGCGCTGATGGGTTTCCAGAGAAGAGTCAGCGCGAGTGTGCCCAGCGCCAGCTGCCAGTGCTCCAGCAGTCCCATGAAATCAAAGCCCATGCCGACGGATACGAAGAAGAGCACCGCAAAGGCGTCTCGCATGGGCAGGGCGTCCGCTGCAGCTCGGCTGGCAAACTTGCTCTGCCCCACTACCATGCCGGAGAGGAAGGCGCCGAATACCATGCTGGCATTGAACACCTCAGCAGAGAGCACAGCCACGCCCAGCGCGATGGTGAGCACGGCGAGGGTGAAAAGCTCGTTCGAGTTGTTCCGGGCAATGAAGGTGAGCACTCGGGAGATGATGTACTTACCCACGAAGGCCACGCAGAACACCATTAGCGCCAGTTTCCACACCATCCCCCACAGCGCAGAGCCTAAATCATCCGCGCAGAATACGGCCTTGCCCCCGCCTTCAGGCTGGATGAAGACTGCCGGCAGCAGTACCAGAAGAACTATGGTGAAGATATCCTCCATCACCAGCCAGCCCACAGCTGTGTGGCCGCTCGGGGTGTGCAGCAGGCGGTTATCCTCCAGCACTCGGGTGAGTACCACCGTGCTGCTCACGCACACGCACATGCCGAAGAGCAGGGCTGCCACCCAGTCTGCACCGGGAGTGAGCCAGTGGTACACCAAGGCGCCGCTTCCCGTCCACAGCGCCATGCATATCAGCGAGCCCGGCACGGCTACTTTCCGCACCGCCAGCAAATCTTTGAAATGAAAATGAAGGCCTACACCGAAAAGTAGAAGCACCTCACCAATGTGTGCAAACTCGTGCATCACTTCGTGCGGGTCCTCCGTCAGCCCCCACCACGGCTGGGCTGCCAGTATGCCCGCCAGCAGATACCCCACCAGCGGCGATAATTTGATGCGCTGGGCCACCATGCCCAGTACCAGAGCAAGAATTAATCCAAGAGCTAGTGTTCCTATCATTGTTGTAGAGATTTTGGGTGGTTGAAATTTTAATGTAATAAAGCTGATTTTATTATCAGATTACTCCATGACGCGGGCCCAGAGGACTTTGAGATAACGGCCTTCCGGGTAAGTGGAAAGGAAGGGGTGATCCCAGCCGGGGCCGGTCATTTCCAGAATCTGGAGGCGTCGGCCGAGGCGCTGAGCTGCTTTGATAACGGTTTTCTCGAACTCGCCGGGGCTGAGCAGGCCGGAGCAGGAGCAGGTCACGAAGAGGCCGCCACGGCGCACGCACTGCAGGCCGAGCATGTTCAAATCATTGTACTTCTTGAGGCCTTCTTCCTTTTCCTCATCGCGTCCGAGTACGAACTTGGGCGGGTCCAGTAGCACGACGTCGAACTGCTTACCGTTGCGCACCATTTGGCGGGCGTACACGAAGGCGTCCGCGTGCACGAAGTCGATGCGCAGCGGGCCGCCGGCGGCGTTGATGTTGGCATTGCGCTTAGCCATGAGGATGGCTTTTTCATCCAAGTCTACAGCGGTGACTTCCTTGGCTTTACCATGAAGCTTGGCATGGATGGAGAAGCCGCCGGAGTAGCAGCAGAGGTCCAGCATGGTCTTCCCCTCCACTAGGCGGGAGAGCTTCAGGCGGTTGTCGCGTTGGTCGCAGAAGAAGCCGGTTTTGTGCCCCTGTGCGAAGTCCACTTCAAAGTTTACATCATTCTCCACGATACGGACGCGGTGCACGGGCTCGCTGGGGGGAGCGGTGGTGGGGTCTATGCCCTCCATGCGTGCGATGGAATCATCTACCGAGATAACGTGGCGTGTGGTGCCGCAGAGCTTGTGGAGCAGGGGGAGCCAGCGGCCCAAGCGTTGCCAGACGCCGAGCGTGGTTACCTCCAAGCTGAGCACGTCAGCATATCGGTCCGCGATGAGGCCGCCGAGGCCATCCGAATCACCATGGATGATGCGGTAGGCGGATGTGGTGTCATCCAGTTTGCAGTCCTTGCGGCGCCAGTTGACGGCGCGGCGCAGTGACTCCTCCAGTCGGGCCTCCGTGAGTACCTCCGGCCCGTGGTAAAGCATGCGCAGGGGTGTGCGGCTCTGTGGATTCCAGAATCCGCCACCGAAGAGCTCCCCGTTTTTATCGTACACATTAATGAGCCCACCTGCCACGGCGTCCGGGCTCACAGCGCCGAGCATACGGGGGAAAACAGCCGGATTATACGTGAAATATTTGAGCTGAACCCAAGGGCGAACCCAGTTCTCGCTGCCCTCCGGAGCTTCGGCGCTCTTGAAGGCGCGTGGAGCTGAGGCGGCGGGGCGGGGCTTACGGTCGCTGTAGCGGGGTCTGCGGTCGTTGTTATATTTCTCGTTCGGCCTTTTCTGCTGCATAGCGCCAGTTTACACGCTTAAGCGCGCGATGTCAAGAACTAGCTCCGCGTAAACCATAACCGCCGTGAGAGATAGGCCTAGTTATTTTTCAGAGTTCAGGTCTGAGGCGATGCCGCTGAAGAGGCTGCCTAGGGATGATAGTCCGGCGCCAATGGCCTGAACGCCTGACTGGCGGGCGGCTTGGCGAGTTTGCCAAGCATTCAGGGCTCCCTGCTTGCGCACGGAATCAGCCTCGTGGAGGGCGTTGTTAGCGTTCGCGGTGATTTCATCCTGCAGGCGGGTGGCGAGGTCTCGCTCGCGCACGGCGATGGAACCCTCCGGCAGAAGGTTGGAGCCTGCGGCATCAGCCCGGGCGGAGGCCAGACGGCTGTTGGCATTACGTGCGGCGCGGCGTTGGTTTTCTGACGCCGTATTTTCCATGGCAGCGGCCTGTTGGTTGGTGAGTTGCTGCTGCTGGGCGGCTGCAGATTTCAAGGCTTTTCCCTGCTGGTGGTAGGTATAAGCCTGTAGTACTTTCGGGGCGATGGCGGCGGTGGTGGCTAATGCGGTGCTGAATCCCATAACAGCGCAAGCATAGTGCGGCCGCCGCTCTTCCGCAAGGGGAAAAATACTTGGCCGTGCCTGTTCAGCCTAGCGGGCTGAGGTCTGTGCCGTCCGGCAGCTCGGCCAGTTTAATGCGACCGGAAGCACCATGCGCAATGCTGACGCCGCTCTTGGGAAGGCCGAGAGTCTTGGCAAGGAAGGCTTCGATTTCCTTGTTTGCCTTGCCGTCAATGGGAGGTGCGGCGATTTTCAGTTTGAGTACGCGGCCTACTTGGGGGTAATCATCCTCCCAACCGAGAATTTCATTTTTACGGGCACCGGGTGTTACTTTCAGAGCTAGTTTCATGAGTGATCGGAGGAGCTGTGCTCTGCCAGAAGTGCCGCGACCACGGGCAGGCGGGTGAGGGTTTTGCCGCAGGCTGCAGCGGTTTCGGCAGTGGGTAAATCTCGCGTGGTGTGGATACCTTCCGTCAGCAGGAAGGGCAGTAGTAGAATGTGTGATGAGCGCATGCTGCGCAGCACATCCGTGGCTTCCGGTGCTTGGCTGAAGTAGCCGCAGGCCACCTCTGTGCCCGGCAATAGTTCGCGCAGGCGGCGGCAGAAGAGAGCGGGCTCGGGAGGTGCTTCGGTAAGTGTGGAGCCATGAGCCACTACGAGCACTCCGCTGTTTTCATTCAAAAGTGTGCGAATGTGGGCGGCAGCAGCTTTTGCGAGCCAAGGGGAGGCGCCCAGCACGGGCTGGTAATACAGTGTGGGGCAGGGAAGATGGCGTGAGGCGTAGGCCTCATTGATGGCTTTCTCCAGCTTGGTACCGCTGGAGTGGCCGCTGAGCATGAACATGGGGTATACGAGCACAGGTGCTCCGGCAGGCGGAAGCTCACTTTCGGACAAATTCCCCAGATGGCAGCGGTATACTCGGGCAGAGGGCATGCGGATGCCCGGAGGATTCAGCTTCAGTCCCCGCTCATTGTAGCTCACCACGAGGTAGTACCGCCTCCAGCGCCTGTGCCGCAGGAAGAGAATGAGCCCCGTGCCAATGACGGAGAGCTGTGCCACTCCGAAGTGGAAGTAGATAAGGTGGCGCAGGTGCGTGGCTTTTTCCGCAGGCAGGGCGGGGTTTGCCAGTGCTTGGCCACAGTACACGGAGCCGACCAGCGCGGTGAGGAACATCACGGCACAGAGGCTTAGCAGAATGGGAATGAGGTGGCGGCGCATGGCGGTTTTTGTTATAAATCGGGCGCGGCTGAGTGCCGCGCCCGTGAATGGTAAATGTTTTTTTTATGAATGAGCGGAAGCGTATTAGGCCCCTGCTTCCTCAGCGTTCTTCAGCTCATCACGCAGGCTGTTCTTCTTGTCGAAGGCCAGCACCACGGGAGCGGCGATGAAGATGGAGGAGTACGTACCTACGAAGATACCCAGCAGCATGGCCACTGAGAAATCCATCATGGCCGGGCCACCCAGCACGATGAGTGAGATAAGCACGGCAATCGTGGAACCGGAGGTAAGCAGAGTACGGGAGAGGGTGGTGTTGATTGCTTCGTTCATGATGTCCACCAGATTCTCGCCGGGCTCAGCCAAGCGCAGGCGCTCGCGGATGCGGTCGAAGATAACGATGGTATCGTTAATCGAGTAACCGGCTACTGTCAGGAAGGCACCGATGTGGATGATGCTCAGCTCTGTGCCCATGAGTACCACCAGCACGATAATGGCGGCTACGTCATGGAAGGTGGAGATGAGGGCACCCATGGCGAAGCTCCATTCGAAGCGGATGGCCAAGTATAGCGTGATGCCCAGCATACCTGCCAGCAGAGCCCAGCAGGCCGTCTTGAAGAATGCAGAACCCAGTGAGGAGCTCACATCTTCGATGGACGCGGGCGGCAGCTCCTTCATGCCGGGGATATCACGGCGGAGCGTTTCGTTAATCATCTCGGCCTCCTCCTTGGTGGCCACGCGAATCTTGATGTTGCGGTCCGTAGCAGCGCCGAACTCCTGAACGGTTGGCTGCTTGGAAAGAGTCATGCCGTACACGAGGGTTTCAACCTTCTGGTAATCCACTGTGGAGTCAGTAGGCATCACATAGGTGATGGTGGTACCACCCGTGAAGTCTACGCCCAGAGCCTTGTCACCACGCACGAAGACGCCGTACAGCGCAGCCAGTACGATGACGGCCACGGAGGCGATGGCGCAGACCTTGCGGTACTTCATGAAGTCAAACACCTTGCCTTCCAGCGGAGCCTTGGCAAAAGTGGCATCCTTCAGCAGGCCGAGGCGCTCCATCCAGAAGTACAGTACGCGCGTCACGACCACGGCGCCGATGAGCGAGGTGATGATACCCACGCTGGTGGTCACGGCGAAGCCCTTAATGGAGCCGCTGGCCAGCCAGAAGAGAATCACAGCGGTGATGAGCGAGGTGATGTTGGAGTCCCAAATGGCGGAGAATGCCTTCTCATAAGCGCTGCGCAGGCATACGATGAAGGGCTTGCCCAGTGCCTTCTCTTCACGCATACGCTCGTTGATGAGCACGTTCGCGTCCACTGCCATACCCATCGTCAGCACGATACCGGCAATACCCGGCAGCGTCAGCACGAAGCCGAAAAGGCTCATCAGGCCGATGAGGGCCAGAGCATTGAAGGTAAGGCCCACCATGGCCACGATACCGGAGGTGCGGTAGTACCAGTAGCAGAAGATGAAGATACCCACCAGACCAATGAGACCGGAGATGATACCCTGCTTCAGAGCACTCTGACCGAGCTGGGCGGATACATCCTTGCGGCCTTCTACCACGAGGTCACTGGAGAGCGGGTTGGCCAGAGCCTTGGAAACGTCTTCAGGCTCGCCCTTGCCGTCCAGACCGGAAATCTGGAAGTCCTTGCTGAGCACGGCCTGCACTACGGGGGCGCACTTTACCTGATTGTTCAGCACCACGGCCAGAAGGTCGCGGCCGAGGGTCATGTTGCCGGTCATGCGGGTCATGCGGCCTGCACCTTCGCGGTTCAGAGTTACGTTAATAACGCCGGACTGGGTGTAGTTCGGGTTAGCGGCGGAAACATGCTCGCCGGTGATGTAAATGTCACGCTGCAGGGCCACGGCGGGCTTGAGCAGAACGTAGAAGTTCAGAGCCTGATTACCCTCGCGGTCCAGAATAGGCTCGCCGGTCTTTTCGTTCACCAGCGGCTGGGGCAGAATCATGTAGTCATTCAGGCCGAGGCTGGAGGGAATGAGAGGGGGCAGGGGCTGGCGGGCGGCGGTGTTGCCGGCGGCCAGCTGGCGGTTGTACTCGTGGAAGCGATTGCGGAAGTTTTCAATGCGCTGCTGTACATCGGGGTTAGCCAGTACAGTCATGTAATCGGGGTACACGGGCAGCAGCTCCAGCTTAGCCATCTTGGTGAGCATCTGCACCATGGCGTCCACCTTCTCCTGATTCTTAGCATCATCGCTGTCCTGGCGGGGAATCTGGATGAGAATCTTGCTGCCGGAGTGCAGAATCTGCACTTCGCTGGTGCCGGTGGAGTTCAGACGCTCGCCGAGAATGGCGCAAGCCTGCTCCATGTCCTGCTCGGTGGGAGGCACCGTGTTACCATTGTCATCCATCTTGGGCTGCACTTCCAAGGTGAGCTCCACACCGCCATCGATGTCGATACCGTAGTGCATGCCGTTCACAAACAGGGAGAACAGCGAGAAGGCGGCCATGCCGATGATGAAGAATGTACCGGCATTGCGCTTCGTTTTGTCATGTTCCGCCGCCAGATACCAGAAGAAGAGTACCAGCAGCAGAATACCCATTGCAAAGTAGAAGAACGGGGATCCGGTTATGGCTGTGAGATACTGGGACATGTTATTGAGTGCTTGAAGTTTAACCGCCTTATTGTGCCATGTTAGTGCGTGACGTCAAGCCTGCATTGTGGCAGTTTTGTGAAATGAAGCCGCGCTCACGCTTTTTTTTGGTTGATTCAGGTCAAAGATTGTGTTAAATGGAGCTTATGAAGACTAAGTCAGTCGCATTCCGGTGCCCTGTAACACTGATGCAGCGGGTGGATACTGTGGCCGCTGCGCTGGGTGTCACCCGCACTGCCCTTGTGGTCGAGGCCGTGCGTATGCTGATTCGTGAAGTGCGCCGCCGTGATGGCAGGCTTGTGCCACCATACAGTGGCAAGGATGTGCTTTCTACCCTGAACCCGCCCCTCGAAAACGCCGCTAAGGCCTCCGATGAATGAGCGGGAAATATAATTTCCGCTAATTTAAGTGGGAATTGTGGCATAAATGAGATTTTTCTTGGGAAAAAGGCTTGCAAAACGGGTAGAATCTGGCATACTGTGAGCGTGGATGTGAAACTGATGATGCGGCGCGTCTGATTGCGCTGTAAATCAGGTTTATACACAAGCTAATACTGTAACCACAATCTATAAACATACGTTTTATTTAGCTATGAAACTGATATCTAAACTTGCTCTGGCTCTTCTGATGACAGTGCCCGCTATGGCTCTGCCTGAGGTGGCTACTATGGAAGAGGCGGTCGCAACTGCACGCGCTGAGAACCGCTGCATCTTTGTTGATTTTACCGGTACGGACTGGTGCACAGCCTGTATTTATCTCCGTACGCGAATCGTGGAAAGCGCTGAGTTTGAGGCTGCCGTGGGCAAGCGTTTTGTGCTGGTGCCCGTGGATTTCCCGCGCAATCCTGAGCTTGTGGCCAAGATTTCTCCTGAGGAGCGTCGTCGCCGTGAGGCTCTGTTGACCTCATATAAGATTGAAGGCCTTCCCGGTGTGGTGCTGATGGATTCCGATGGCCTGCCCTTCGAGGTGATTCATGGTACACGTCGCACGACGGCTGAGTACCTCGCTCTGGTTCAGGCCGGCCTTGATAAGCTGGCTGCGAGAGATGCCGCCTTGGCTGAAGCCGAGGGGAAGACCGGCCTTGAGCGTGCCCGCGCTCTGGACGCTGCCCTGCGCGCCATTCCTGAGGTGTGCCGTGATAAATACACGTCCATCATTGATGAGATTAACTCCTTGGATACCGAAAACACCCTTGGTTACCGCGGTATGAAGGATGTCAGCCTTACACGCATCAATCAGATGGAGGCCTTTGCTGCCCTCTGCGAGACAATGCGTAATGATTCCTCCCCCGAGGCGCTCGCTGGTAATGTGAAGACTCTCAATGAGTTCATTGCTCAGCCTGATCTTGTGCCTGAGGTAAAGCAGCTTGCTCTGCGTGCGCTGGGTGATACTTACGCCTTTATGCGCCTCCTGCCTGAGATGATTCGCTGCTATCAGGAGGCTTATGACATTGCTCCTGACACCCGCGTGGGGCGCACGATTAAGCGTAATCTCGATTACTACGAGAATATGCGCCGAAACGGTGAGATTAATTTCTGATATCTGCTTACAGATAGATAGTAAAAACGCCTGCGCTCGAAAGCGCGGGCGTTTTTGGTACGACCGTCGCGAAATGCGCACTGCGGTGCAAGTCCGAATCCATATAATGCTGCGGAGGTGTTGCCGGGGTATCTGGCGAGGAGAGATAAAAGAGTTGCGGCAGGAACATCCGTTCCGGGAGTGTAATCACACGCCTCTTTCATGTTAATTTTAGCATTATCTTTCCTGTGTCGGAAAATATGCTTGATAGATGAGGGGTACACGTGTTACTATGCCAGATGTCCGTTCAATCTCCTGTCATATGAAATTACATCTTCCTCCTTCTCTTCGTCGCTGTCTGCTGGCTGTAATGACAATTGCAGCAGGAATAACGGGGCCGGTGGCCCAAGCCGGTATTCGTCATTCGGACGTGTTGTTGCAGACGTACACCGACTTCGGGCAGAACAAGGGCCGTTATACTGTAGGCACTCAGGTCAATGCTCTCTTGCAGTATATCCGTGATACGGAGGGGGGAATATCCATTTCCTATACGGACGGACAGCCCGATTTCATCATCTCCAATGAGCAGGGGATGATTAATTTCAGTGGCGCGGTGGATGGTGGCCCGGATGTGGCTATCGGTCCGAACTTCATCGCTACTGTACAGCACAATGGCTCCAACAGTGCCTCTTATGGTGACCGTGTTGTGGGCGGTGAGCATGCTCTGAATTATCAGGCTATTGATATTCGTGGTACGGGGTTTCGTCTGGTGGCTCCCAATGGCATGTGGGGTGCAACACACGACTACATGCTGCAGCGTCAGAGTAAGGTGCAGACAGATGTCACTTGGAATCCTGTCAGTACGATTACGGATGCTTCGAAGTTGCACGGTAACTACATCTACCATTCCGGTGGTGGTAGTATGGGTGATTGGGTGGATGGAAAGGTTACCAATGCCGGCGGGGCATACGCCTACATCATCGGCGGTATTATGACCGTGACCGGACACAAGAAATATTCGGACAAGGGAAGCTTTGTGCTGCTGCAGAATCTCTGGTACGGCGAGGCTCTTGAAGGTGCCTCCGAGACACACCCACTTCCGAATGCTGTGCGCGGTGGCGACTCCGGCAGCCCGGTATACATATACAACGAGGCAACCGGACAGTATGAATATGTGGCTGCTCAGGAGGGTTACGCAGGTAATTCCCAAAACTGGGCCGCCGGCAATACCGAGTGGACTGCCAAGACGATGGAATCTTTCAATGTGCATGTGGATATGAGCGCGGTGAACACCGTGTATCTGAATGCTATAGCTACTCAGGGTGATACCATCAGCATGAATGGCTATAGTACCACCATCTGGACAGGTGCGGTCACCAATGCGGCGGGTGATTCCCTAGCTTCCTACAAGGGGGTGAAGACCGGTCTGAATACTTGGAGTGATTTGTCCAACCGCAAGGATGTGCAGAACTGGTATGCATACAATGCGTCCGGTGGGAGTGGCGGATACTTGAACCAGAGCATACCGGATTTATTTTACAATGAAAACCTTGTCTTTGATGCAGCAGAAGGTTCTCTTAACAACAGTATCGTATTGAAGGATACGGTGGATTTGGGTATCGGCTACGCCGAGTTTAATGACGGCAGGTTCACCATCACCTCCGAGAGTGGAGAGAATAATCAGTTCGACCACGCCGGCTATGTTATCAACGAGGGCGCTGAAGTTCACCTTCAGTTGCGGAATCCCGACACCCGTATGACCGAGTGGCGTAAGATAGGTGCGGGCGATTTGTATATAGACGGCTCGGGCAACACCAATGCCCTGCTGAATCTGGGGGGTACGGGTACGACCTACCTGCAGCAGCAGAACGGGTATGCAGCATACAATGTTCTGGCGAATACCGGGGCTACGGTGGTGATTCAGGATTTGCAGCAGATTGTACGCGACTTCACCTTCGGCGCCGGCGGCGGTACGCTGGATATGCATGGCAACAGCATGGAGTGGCGCACTACCTCAGATGCCGAGGGGCGTTTTACCATCAATGCCCTTACAGAGGAAGCCATGATCAGCAACAGCTCCGGTAATGTGACACTCACATATACCGAGAGCGGTGACTCGAAATACCTCGGCTCTTTCCGGGACACGAAGGATGCTTCCCTTACCATTGATTATCAGGGGGGCGGCACTTGGGAGCTGAACAGCATCCACACCAATCTGAGCAACAACGACGGCAGCGGGTTGATTGTAAGCAATGGTAAAGTGTTGCTTACCGGAACGCATACCGTGCACGGCATGGGTTCCCTGAACGGCAAAGGCGGCTCACGTCTGGAGCTTGCCAATGACTGGCACTATGCGGACGCTGCAATGGATGTGGCTGTTAAGGATGGTGCCACATTTGAATTAGGCAGCCATGCCCGCCTGACCGGCGATGTAACGGTGAATGAGGGGGCTACTTTTATCATGCGCGAGGGTGTACAGCACCGCATGGAGTATGTTGAGGGTGGTGTTTCATTGGAGGATACCAATCAGTATGCTGACTATTTCGGTTTGAAGGGGAACGTAGAACTTGGCGGTGATATGCGCGTTGAGTTCAGCGCCGGGGCTGATTCCCGCCTTTCATATAATGGTGATATCTCCGGCTCCGGTTCGCTGTCCGTCGCCCTCGGAACGGAAGGCGGTATTCTGGAGCTTGGTGGTGATAACTCCGGTTTCACCGGTACCAAGACGATAGAATCCGGCGGCGTGGTGCTCGTGACCTCCAACTCTTCAGGGAACACAAGCGACAACAAGTGGCTCGTGTCTAACGAAGGCTGGATTGCCAATCAGGCTGAGAGTGCAAAACAACTGCTGGCGCGAGTGGACGAAGCCTCCACCGGTACGATGGCTCTTTCCACCGACACCGTTGAGCAACTCGATATGCAGCATCACCAATCTCTTACTCTGGGGGCAGAGATTGGCAAAACTGTACAATATGGTGAGGCCGGAACTCAGGAGACGCTGAATGCCGTGCTTGGGGCCTGGCGTTTGGGTGGCGGTGGCGGTGAGCTGGTGGTAAATTACAAGCTCTCCGGTGAGAATAATTTGATATTGGGCGCTAGTGGCCATTCTTCCGGTGTGGTGACACTTACCAACACGCAGAACGACTTCAGCGGAGATATCACCTTCACTGGTAAGGGAATCGTGTTGAACGCTGAAGATGGCACCCTTGGTAACTCTGAGCTCAACCTGACATACGGCAATGCCTTCGGGCTTGTAAGAACCGATGCTATCACCAAAAACGTTGGTGCAACATCGGACGGTATGGTGACGGTGGATGCCGTCAGCAATCAGCAGTTGAATATGAGTACCCATCACTCTCTGGCAATTGCGGCAGAGAAGGAGGTGGAGTTCAGCGGTGGTATTACTTTGTCCGCCGGGCAGGGGTACCTGTTCAGCTCTGCAAGCGGTGGCAAATTGACTCTGCTCAGTGAGCTGGATTCCTCCCGTTCTCTGGTGGTTGATGCCCAAGGATTGACCGGAGGAACTGTTGTTCTTGCCGGCAATGATTCATGGAGCGGTCATATTACAGTACGTGGTCATCGGGATAACAACGGCGAGGGGGAGATTAGCCTGCAGTTGGGGCAGGATGTGGCAGTCGGCGGCACGTTGACCCTCGCTCAGGGCGGTATTCTGGATTTGGCCGGTCACAATCTGAGTATCAGCGGAACGATCGAAACAGTCGGGGGGCAGATGAAGAACTCCGGCTCAACCGGTGCATTAATTTTCGACTGCTCTGCTCATGAACTGACTTCAACAGCTGACCTTTCTGTTGGTACTATTCGCAAAATCGGCAGTAATATGCTTTCTCTGGGCGGTAACAATGGACTCTGCCAATTCTATGTGGAACAGGGCACGCTCAGCTTGGCATCGGATAGCGCATTTTCCGGTGGTTCCTCAGTCGTTCTGGGGAATGGCACAACCCTTGATAACTGCACCCATGAGCTGAATGCAAATGTCATTCTCCGTGAAGGCGCTGCTCAAATAATCAGCTCCAATAGTGAGCGGATTGTTATACATGGTAACGTGAACTTGGAGAATGGCGCTCAGCTGACGGTGGGAAACAGCAATACCGCCGCCGTCACTATCAACGGAGCTTTGTCCATCAGTTCTGATTCTGATATCTCCTGGACGGCTAGAACCGGCGCATCGTACACCATCGGCGGTGATATTACCCTCTCTGAAGGTAGCAGCCTGGGCTTAGCCAATTCTGCGGATGTTAGCATGAAGGGCGAAAACATCGGTACGGCCGGAGCCTCCATTGTGGTGAATGGTGGGCGCCTTAGCTTTGGCAGGAAAGGTGATGTGGCAATTAACAGTGATTTGGTAATCAATGGTAACGCCACCGTCCATTCCTTCGGCAGTGGCGATGCAATGGGGAGAACCTTTGATCGTATTACCGTTAACGGCGGTAAACTGACCATTACGGAATTGGACTGGAGCACCATCTGGAATATCAATTCGCTGGAAGGTTCCGGTACTCTCTGCTGGGAATCCTCCACGAATCACTACTCTTCCTCCCGGCTTATTCTGAATGGTGATGGTGACTTTACCGGTAGCATCAGCATGAACCGCACCTATCAGAATAAAGATCGCACCCATGGGGCTTACCTAGAGCTGGCGTCCGATTTTGTCGCGGCCAAGGCTGATATCAGCCTGAATGGTGCCGCTGCTGATGCTGTGGCTACTCTGGCCATCAATACGGATAATGCTCACATAAAGGGGCTTTCAGGCAATCAGAATAGCTTTGTTTATGCCGGTGCCGCAAGGGTGGATACTGCGCTGAGCGGTTCCGCCCGCCCGGAGACAACCCGTTCCGCTACTCTTACCATTGATGCCGATGCCGATTATACCTTCTCCGGCTCTATCGGTAACACGGCAGATACCCGTGAGAGCGGTATCTGCCTCGTGAAGACGGGGAGCGGCTCGCAGACCATCGAGGGTGCCTCTGCGGTACTGAACGATGTCAGTGCCTTGGCCGGCTCTCTGATTATTACCGCTCCCTCCCTCACGGTGAACGGGAATGTGGAGCTGGCCTACGGTGCTACATTAAAACTCGGTGACAGCTTCACGCTGAATGAGGGGCAGAATCTTTCCTTGCTGGCCGTGACTGAAAATGGCGGTTCCGCAGTACTGAATTCTTCATTGGTGCTCAATGGTGGCTCTATCTCCATTGATGCCCGGGGGATTTCTGTGGACTCTCCCTTGCTGGCTTTGGGCGGAGCTGTAACCGTGGGAAGTAGCTTCGGCGGTTTCTGCCAATTGGAGTTCTCGAATTCTTCCGGTGTTTCCATGGGGACTGATTATCTGTTGGCTACGGGTGATTGGAGCCTGCTGAATAATCGTATTTCCATGGTGAACAGTGATATCACTAATGCCACTTTCACGGCATCCTCCACGGGGCTGAGCGTCATGTTCACACTGAAGGATGGCTATCTTCTCTGGGAGGGGGATGAGCGCATCTTGCAGTCAGGCAATAAAGTTGTATTTAACGGCAGTAATGGGTATAACACCGTTAATCTCACGCAGGACGCTGCATTAGGCACCGGCTACTTCAATAATGCCGAGACTGTATCCATCAGCGGTGCCGCTCTCAGCATAGGCACCCTTCATAAGAAGGATACCGGCGCATTGCAGATTGATGCTGATGTAAGCGTGGGCAACATGGTGGTGAAAGATGCCACCACTATCGGTGGTGAGGGCTACCTTACGGTGGGTTCCCTCACCCTGGAGTCTGACCTCACTACGCGCATGGCGGTGCAGGTGGTGGGCGATATTCAGGTCCAAGGCTCGAAATGGACGGTGGATGGCAGCAATGGCAACGCCTTTACTCAGCAACTTACACTCGACCAGGTGAATGCCACCGGCGGAATGAACGTAGAAGGTGCGGCAACCCTTGAAGTTCGAGTCGAGGGCGGTAATCAGGAGAAGCCTCTCACCATATCCGGTGCTGTCAGCGGTAGTGGTCAGGTAGCCCTCGTTGGCGGTGGTTCACTAGAGAAAAATCAGCAGGAGCATATCAATCTCTCACGCGTGGCGCTCTCCAACCTTATCCTCAAAGGCGGCTCTACGGATATTACGGGTGGGGTGAATCTCACCGGGCGTCTCAGCATTGGCCACGAAGATGTGAGGCTCACCGAGGGCGCTCAGGTTACAGCGGCTCACTTCCGAATGGGTGATACGGAGAATTATCAGCCCTCCACAGTGACGATTGAAGAAGGCGCCTCATTGGAGATTACCGGTAATGCGGATGCTGATAATACCTCCGCCTCCTTCATGCTTTCACACTGGAAGAACTCTTTCTCTACCCTCGTGCTGAACGGCGGTACCATTACCTCTAAAAATGCCAGCATGCACATGGGATGGGACTCCGGCGCCCGCTTTGATGCACTCTCCGGTGAGGCAACGCTTAAGGGGATCTTCTTCTCCTCCGCTCGTGGAAGTTCTGATACATTTGTGCTTGGTGAGGCTCGCCTGAACATTGGTAGTGGCGGTATTACCGGCATTGGCAGCAATGATACTGTGCAGTTCGGCAACGGCACTATTGCCGCCACGGCCAACTTCAGCATTAGCGGTGATAATGCGATAAACCTCGTGGGCACGACCAACGGTACCGTTTTTGACACAGCCGGCCACACCATCACCGTTAATACAGCTCTCGCAGGCAACGGTAACTTGAATAAAGCCGGTGACGGTACTCTGAACCTGAACGGATCCACGGCACAATACACCGGCAATGTGAATATCAACGGTGGCACCCTAATGCTGGGTAGCAATGCGCTAGGAGTTTTGACGAGCGGTTCGGAACTGGTCGTGAACAAAGGCGGTAAGCTGGATTTGAGGGCCGCCGGTCGCTCTGCGAATCTTTCCAGTGTAAGCGGTGACGGTACAGTGGTGTTGGAATATGTGGTGGGGAATTTAGATAATGGCGCCGCCTTTGACTTCAGCGGCTTAACCGGTGAGGTGCAGGTGAACAGTGGCCGCGTGCTGCTCAGCAGCTCCGAATTTGGCTCTGAATGCCCGGACTTCCGCTTAACCTCTTCGAGTAGTCAGTTGGTGTTTGATGGTATTGGTACCGTGGTAAACAGCAATGTATATCTGGATGTAGAAAGTACTGATATCCACGTCAATGCCGATAAGAGCGGTACTATCGGTGGGGATATAACCGGTAATTCACTCGTAAAACAAGGTGGAGGCAGCCTGACTGTGGGTGGTAACATGAAGCTCTCTTCTATGTTATCCACTCGTGCAGGTGAGATAGTTCTTACCGGTGCAGAGAACTCCATCGGCAGCGTAGATGGCGCAATGGCAAACGCTAATACCGCCACGGGCACGCTGCGCTTGGCTCAGGATGCACGCTTGGAAATCACTAGCAACATCTGGGGGCGTAGCAATACCGGTATACTCTTGGATTCTGGCGCAGAGCTGGATATCTCCGGCAAGAGTATCATCATCACCAACCGCGCAGAAGAGGGAACGGCATCACTAGCCGCTACCACCTCTACCGGCCCCGGCGCGTTTGCTATCAACCGCACAGATTATCAGATTAGCAATGCTCATGTGACCTACACCGGCGATAGTGCGACTATTAATAACAGGCTCACGAACTCCTCCATCGAGAATGCCGGCAGCGGTGTCCTGAAGGTGAATAACGCGGAGAATACCCTTTCCGGCGTATACGCCACGGGTGGCAGCATTAAGCTGTTCTCTGATTCCGAGCTGGATCTGGAGGCCTTGGAAATCGCTTCCAGCTTGTCCGTCTCAGCCTATTGTGAGCTGAGCGAAAAGGCAGAGCAGGAGGCCCGTATCAACGTGATTGGGGCCGCTACCTTCGGCGCAGGTGCCACCCTGAACGCGGATCTCGTCATGAAGAGCGGCTCTTCCCTCAGCATGGCTGGCGCCGTGCAGATGGGCAGCGATGTGCGCTTGGAAACCGGCCTGACCCTCACGGGCACTCTGTATAATGACGTGAAGTCCATGAAAGCCGGTGAGCGCGTCACCCTCTTCACCGGTGTGGATGCTCTTTACCTGGGCAGCTCACAGGAATCCATCACCTCCATTACGCTGAGTAATGGTATGCAGGCGAATGATTACTTCACCAACCTCTCGGACTCCTACTTCCTCATTTATGATCCCTCACTCGGCTCTGGCCTCGGCGAGCTGAGCATCGGAATGGTGGTGCCCGAGCCGACTACGGCGACCCTGAGCTTAGTAGCACTGGCTGCTCTGGCCATGCGCCGCAGACGCAAGTAAGTCCCGAGTGGGCGTGTTTGCGAGTAGTTCCAATTCAAGAAAAGCGGGCGGAACTGATGAAAGTTCCGCCCGCTTTGTATCGTATGCGTTTTGGTGAGATTATAGGAAGAAAAAGCCTTATTCGGCGTAACCGATGGTCTGGTGGGCAATGACGACCTGTCCTTCTGGCAGGGGAAGGGCGGCGGTGAGGGCAGCGGTGTCAATCATGCCGCGCACCACGGTATTCATGCCTTTGGATGTGGCGTACAGGTATACGTTCTGATAAGCGGAGCCCACGTGGGCGCGTCCCCATCGGTCATCCACCGCAGTGTAGAGCAGGTGAAGAGGAGCATTCTTCACGAAGGATTGCTGCTCGCAGAGAGGAATGAGGTTTTCATCACTCACTTTTTCCAAGCAATTATCCTGAGCATTGTAGCGCCAGCAACCCTCAGGGGAGATGACGTAGAGGCCCATATTCTGGCGGTTACGAGCGGTGGGGATGGTGCGCTTGCCGTGTGTGTTCACACCCCATGCCACCCAGAGAATTTCGCTGAGCGTTTGGTCATCCACCTTGTGTTCAGGATTGTAACGGCGGCCGGATTGGCGGGCGTTGATGGCCTCCATGAGAGGCATGCCGCCGGTGATGACCGGAGCCGGCAGCGGCTTTACCTCGGCAGCCATAGCGGCACCGGCAAATAAAAGAAGAATGGCTTTATACATGCCCTATTTTCTAGCAAATCATATGCGGGGTGTCAATGATTTTTTTGCCGGAAATGTTGGAAAGAATGCGCGCGGCTTTAGCTCTTAATCATTGTGCACGTGCACGAGAGTGAGCACGGCAACAGCCTCAACGCCCGGGATGTTTTTGAGGGCCTTACTGCAGGCCCGGGCGGTGGAGCCGGTGGTGAACACATCATCCACGAGGATGATGTGTGAGGGGAGTTTGCGGCGGCCTGAGAGGAACGCGGGCAAGGCGCTAAAGGCCAGCGTGGCGTTCTTCCGGCGGCGGGCGGCGGTGAGGCGTGTTTGGCTGTCCTGCTCTGTGCTGTGGCGGGTGAGGGCGTTCACTACGGGGCGGCGCAGGAGCTTGCCGAGTGCGCGTGCGAGAAGAGCTGCCTGATTGTACCCGCGCTTCACCTTCCTTTCAGGCGTGATGGGGACGGGCACGATGGTGGCCTCACTAAAGTTTTCGGACTCGATCGTCTGCTCCCATGCTTCCGCCATGGCCGGAGCGAGAGCTGCTGCGATGTAGGGTGCGTGGCGGTATTTCAGGCGGTAGATGAGCTCCATGTTCTGCTCAGAGTTCAGGAGCGGCGCACGGGCAAAGTCAAACGGGCGCGGCAAACCTTCACACGCCGGGCAGCAATCCGCCTGAGGGGCTGTGCCATACACCGGGCTGCCGCAATGCAGGCAGATGGGGCGCGGAATGCGCTGCAAGGATGCCAAGCAATCCGGGCACAGGCTGCGCTCCGCTTCCTCTCCGCACAGCTCACAGGTGATGGGAAAGAGCCAGCGGAGCATGGCGCGGGCAGGGGAGAATTAACGGTGGCGGTTCAGGAACTCCTTGGCGGCGTTCTGGTATGCCAGAGAGGCCTGACCGTAGGGGTCATGCTCAATGATAGTCTTGCCGAAGCTGGGGGCTTCAGCCACGCGGACGGAGCGGGGGATGACGGTGTTGTACATCTTGTTCGGCAGCACGTCCTTCACCTGAGCGATAACCTGATTGGCGAGGTTCGTGTTGCTGTACATCGTCATAATCACGCCCTCGTGCTTCAGGTTCGGGTTAGCGCCGCTTTCGCGTATCTGTTCCACCACGTAGAGAATCTTGGAAAGACCATCCAAGCTGAGGAACTCGCACTGCATGGGAGTGAGCACTTCATCGCAGGCGCACAGGGAGGAAGTCATCAGTACTCCCAGTGAGGGCGGCGTGTCCAGAAATACGTAATCGTAATAGTTGCTGCAGCGCAGGCCTTCCATGGCATCACGCATGCAGGTGATGTGCGTGCCATTCTGAGTGAGCTCCACTTCCACGCCGGAAAGGTCCATGTGAGCGGGGATGATGGAGAGGTTTCTGCGGTTGGCGGGCATGATGAGGTCTTCCATGAGCCTGTTACCGATGAGCGCTTGGTAAATGCTCTGCTCGCTTGTGGCTTCCACGCCGAGAGCGGAGGAGGCATTTGCCTGAGAGTCCACATCAATGAGCAGCACCCTGCGGCCGCGCTTGGCAAGTGCAGCTGAGAGGTTTACGGCGGTGGTGGTTTTACCCACACCACCCTTCTGGTTGGCTATGGCGATGACTTTCACGCGCGTCATTGTAACGTATCCGCCACCTGATATCAAGCGATAATTGTTGCCACACGGGCCGCATTGTGCTAAACTCATGTCATGCACACAGAACAGGTCATCGCTGCCGCACATCGGCTTTGTCAGGAGATGGAGGCTCTCTCGTTTTCTGCCCCCGTGGCTTATACTTATAACCCGCTCACATATGCATGGGCGGGGCATGAGGCCTACATTCGCCGCTTTGCGGATGGCCCGAAGGATGTTCTGTACCTCGGCATGAATCCCGGTCCCTTCGGTATGGCGCAGACGGGCGTGCCCTTTGGAGAAATTGCTGCGGTGACTTTGTGGATGGGTATTACAGCCCCGGTGGGTCAGCCGCCGGCCACTCATCCTAAGCGCCCGGTGCAGGGCTTCAACTGCCCTCGTTCTGAGGTGAGTGGGCGCCGCCTGTGGGGGCTTTTCGAGGAAATGTACGGCACGGCGGATGAGTTTTTTAAGCATGCGTACGTGGCGAACTATTGCCCTCTCATCTGGATGAGCGAAACCGGGGCCAATATCACCCCCACCCAGCTGCCCAAAGAGCAAGTGGCGCAGATAGATGCCGCCTGCCAGCGCCACCTTGTTAGCCTCATCGAAATCTTGCAGCCTAAGTGTCTTGTGGGCGTGGGAGGCTATGCCCTCAAACAGCTCGAAATTGCCGCTGCCCAGCTGCCCGAGCGCTCGTTCACGCTTGGCACTATTCTTCACCCCAGCCCAGCCAGCCCTGCGGCTAATAAGCACTGGCCCGAGCGCCCCCGGCAGCAGATAAAGGATATCCTCGCTTCGGCAGGATTGTGAGATGGGCTTTTAGTTGCTAAGCTGTTTAGCTTTGGCGATGAAGCTTGTCCATTTTGCGTTTTAACCTAGAGCTTTCTCTTTTGGTATAGCGGTAGCCTTGCTCGGCTGAGCGGGTGTAGAGCTCCATGGCTTTCTGCATGTTTTGGGGTACACCGATACCGTATTCATAGCACTTGCCCAGTTCGCAGAGTGCCATTGCACTGCCGAGTTTAGCTGCGCGGTGCAGGTAGTGTACGCCTTTGGCGACATTGACTTTCACTCCTTCGCCGTGAATGGACATGTGGCCGATGCGGCAGATGGAATCCGGGTAGTTTCGGCGAGCGGCCATGCGGTGGAAGTACAGGGATTTCTGTATATCTTTCTCTACACCTTGCCCCTTGTAATAACGCTCGCCCAGATTATAGGCTGCGGTGGTTATATCCCCAAGCTCAATAGCGCGGCGGAAACAGGCGACCGCTTCGGTGAAGTTGCGCTTTGTGCCGATGCCCCAGTAGTGGCAGTATCCTAAGTTGGTGATGGCTTTACGGTAGCCGTTTTCGGCAGCGGTTTTAATGTATTGAAAAGCTTTTACGCGGTTACGGCGTATGCCTTCACCGTGCTCATACATGAGGGAAAGCTCGAACATGCTGGGCGCGTGCCCATTGTCGGCTGCGCGTTTCCACCAGCGGAATGCACAGCGCAGGTCTTTGTCGAAGTTGTTTGTTCCGTGGTAATAGCAGTGGCCCAGCTTGTGCTGTGCAAGGGTGTGCCCTTTACCTGCCAGCCTCACCAGCATGGCACGCCCCTCCGCTGCCAGTGTGGGGGTGATGTTGTTGCAGAGTGCTAAGATGGTTCTGAACTGCTTATCCTGCGGTGTCTTGCGGAGTGCCTGCCGTGCCAGTCTGCGAGCTTTTTTGGGGTTGGTGTCAGCCAGCATTTCGGCATAGAGCAGGCTGTGCATGGCCCCTCGATGCGGAATGCCGGAGAAGATGTGGAGCGTTAGCTCTCTATCCTCTTCATCGAGATTCAATGCCATATCGTGCAGGGCTTTGTACATGCCGGCGCGCCGGGCTCGCTTTATCCACTGCATAGCGGTGCCGCGGTCTTTCCACCAGTATTGCTCAATGAGCTCCATTGTTGCCTCCGTATCACCGCCCTCAGCTGCACGGTGAATGTAATAGTTTGACAAGCGGCTTGCTGAAGGACGGTCAAAACAGACTTGTAAGAAAAATCCGAAGATTCTCATGGCTTCTGGGATTCCGCTGTGTGCGCAGCGTATCATGGTGATGAGTGCCCGGCTCGAATCCACATTGCCATCGCCAAAGAGGTAGTCATTTTGCGCTTCATCCAGCTTGTCCAGAATCTCTTTGATTTCGGTACGGGTATGTAATTGTTTTTTCATAGGCGTTGGCTGTAGTATATCAATCTGACATATAAATGTCAACGTACATTGCTGAGAAGAAAGTCTGAGTATAACGCGGAAGGGGTGAAATAGAGGGATATGTAGCGATAAATTGCTCCATATCCCCTTGAAAAATCACAATAAGGTTGACATTGAGGGCTGTGAGGTATATACTTCCGCGCGTATGAGCACACCCACAAAGAGCTACAAAGACACCATCTTCCTGCCGGACACCACGTTCCCCATGCGTGGTGATCTCACGACCAAGGAGCCGGCTCGTCTGGAGAAATGGGAAAATGAGAAGCTTTACGAGCGAATTACCAGCCGCCGCAAAGCCCAGGGTGCGCCGAGCTTTATATTGCACGACGGCCCTCCCTTTGCTAACGGCGACGTGCACATGGGCACCGGTCTGAACAAGGTGCTGAAGGACCTCATCGTGAAGAGCAAGACGATGGCCGGTTACTACGCCCCCTTCATTCCGGGCTGGGACTGTCACGGTCTGCCGATTGAGGCTAAAGTTGTAAAGGAATTTCAGGGGCTGGAGCCGGCCGAGATTCGCCGCCGCTGCACCGAGTTCGCTCTGGGTTACATTGACCAGCAGCGCCTTTCCTTCCGCCGTCTCGGCGTGTTCGGTGATTGGTTCAACCCGTACATCACCATGGAGCCCAAGTACGAGGCTGATATCCTTCGCGTGTTCTCTAAGCTCGTGGAGAGCGGTGCTGTGTACCAGTCCATGAAGCCCGTGCAGTGGAGCTACGCTCACCACACCGCCCTGGCTGAGGCTGAAGTGGAGTACATGGAGGACACCTCCACGGCAATTTACGTGGGCTTCCTCATGGATGGCCCCGTGAACGGCATCGAGGATTGTGAAATGGTCATCTGGACCACCACACCGTGGACGCTGCCCAGCAACCTCGCTATCGCACTGAATCCTGATTTTACCTACGTCATCGGCCGCTATGCCAAGGATGGTGCCGAGCGCAAGTTCATCGTGGTGCGCGAGCTTATTGAGACCTTCACAGCCAAGACCGGCTGGACGCTGCAGGAGGAACTCAGCACCTTCAAGGGCAGTGAGCTGGAGAAGCGTACCGCTCGCCACCCCTTCCTGAACCGCGAGTCACTTATCATCAATGCTGCTTATGTGACGACTGACGCCGGTACAGGTGCTGTACACATCGCTCCCGGTCACGGTGCTGATGACTACATCGCCGGTATGGCCTATGGTCTGCCTGTGCTTTCCCCGGTGGATGATGATGGTAACTACACCGCTGAGTGTGGTCTGCCCCACTTGGTAGGCAAGCACGTCTTCAAGAGCAATGAGGATATCATCACGCTGCTGGTGGAGGGTAACCGCCTGCTGGGCCGTGAGGAGTTCACTCACCAGTACCCGCACTGCTGGCGCTCCAAGACCCCCATTATCTTCCGCGCCGTGAAGCAGTTCTTCATCAGCATGGAGAAGCTGCGCGGCATGGCTCTGGAGCAGATTGACAAGACCGAGTGGCTGCCTGCTTGGGGTCGCAACCGCATTTACAGCACCGTGGAGGCTCGCCCGGACTGGTGCATTTCCCGCCAGCGCACATGGGGTGTGCCGCTGCCTGTGTTCTTTGATGAGAACGATAAGCCGGTGCTTACCGCTGAAATCGTGAACAAGGTGGCTGACCTCGTGGCCGAGCACGGTACGAACATCTGGTTCGAGCTCACGGATGCTCAGCTCTGCGAGAAGCTGGGCCTGCCCGCCAACCTGAAGAAGGGTAAGGATACTCTGGACGTGTGGATTGATTCCGGCTGCTCTCACGTGGCTGTACTGGAGCGCCACCCGGAGCTGCACGCCCCCTGTGATGTATACCTCGAGGCAACGGACCAGCACCGCGGCTGGTTCCAGAGCTCTCTGATGCTTTCCTGCGCATGGCGCGGTACTGCTCCGTACAAGAAGGTGCTCACTCATGCTTTCGTGGTGAATCAGGACCGCTCCAAGCTTTCCAAGAGCGCTCAGGGCACCTACACGAAGCCCACGAATGCCAAGTATTTCTATGAGAAGTACGGTGCTGATATCGTGCGTCTGTGGGTAAGCTCTGTGGACTGGCAGAATGAGGTGCCCTTCGGTGAGGACCTCTTCAAGCAGATTACGGATCCCTACCGTCGCTTGCGTAATACCCTGCGAATCCTTCTGGCTAACCTAAAGGGCTACAACGGTGAGCAGCCTGCCACTCTTGACGCTCTGGACGCTTGGATTCTTGAGCGTAGCAATGCTCTCATTAACGAGGTGCGCGCTGCTTATGACGCTTATGAATTCCGCAAGGTCTTCATGGCTATCAACCAGTTCTGCACGAACGACCTCTCCGCCCTGTACATTGACATCACGAAGGACAGCCTTTACTGTGATGCCGCAGGCAGCACCCGCCGCCTGAGCCGCCAGTTCGCTATCTCCCGCGTGTTTGATGTGTTGGTACGCCTGCTGGCCCCCATCCTCGTGTACACCGCAGAGGAGGCTTGGGAACACGCCGGCCACACGGATTCCGTGCACGAGCAGGACTTCCCCACCGCTGATGCCACCTATGATAAGGGCTATACTGCCACCTTCGCTCGCCTGCAGCAGATTAAGGGCGTCATTCAGGTGGCTATCGAGGCCCAGATTAAGGCTAAGGCTTTCAATAAGAATAACGAGGCTGTGGTGACTCTCACTCTGCCGCAGGATGAAGCCGCCGAGGTGGTGGCCCTGCTGGAGGACGCTGAGTTCGCCAAGACCTTCTTCATTATTAGCGGTCTGAATGTGGTGCGTGGTGCTGAGCTGGCTGCCACCGCTGAGAAGACCACCCACGGCATGTGTCCGCGCTGCCGCCGCTATGAGCCCGCTGTGAATGCAGATGGCCTTTGCGAGCGTTGCGCTGACATTTGCAAATAAAAAAACTCAATTCCACGGGCCTCTCTGTCTGCTAGGTGCAGGTGGAGAGGCCCTTTACAAATTATCATATTTCCGTTTATGAAGCGCGTTACCCTGTATCTCATTATCCTCATCGTTCTGCTGTACGTTCTGGACCAGGTATCCAAATGGTACATCGTGTTTAACTACGATTTGCCCACCCCCTTCTTCATGGACAGCACCCCCGTCATTACGGGCAGCAGCATCATGAACTTCAACATTGTGCGCCTTCATAACACCGGCGTGGCTTTTGGCTTGGGTAATGGCACGGCTTGGGCTCCCTTCCTGTTCCTCGGTGTGCAGGTGGTGGCGCTGGTGGTACTCACTCTTCTTTACCGCCGGAACTTCTTCTATAATCGCACGCTGAAGGTGGCTTGGGCCTGCATCATGACCGGCGTTCTCGGTAACATGACGGATCGCCTCACTCAGGGCTTCTTCCTCCCCGGCGCGGAGTCCCTCGGCTTCTTCCAGAACCTTATCAATGGTTACGTGGTGGATTTCCTGGATTTCTCCTTCCCTTGGATTCCTGCGCAAGGATTTGTGGATGGTTACCACTGGCCTTCCTTCAATGTGGCGGACTCCTGCGTGTGTATCGCCGCGGGGCTTTTCCTCATTGCTTCCTTCATGCCCCAGCCTGAGGAGAAGAAGGAAGAGCCGAAGGCGGAGAAGAAGGAAGAGGAGACTGCTTCCGAGAAAGAGTAATTCATCGCCCAACTGCCTGCCATGCTTCGCTCCGTGCTTTTTTTGCTGATGGCTTTACCGGCCCTTGCCGGGTTCAGTAATCCCGTGCAGCGTGTGCAGCTCAGCCATGGCCAGAATGAGGTGACGCTCGTTTTTCAGGCGGATTCTGCCATTCGCCGCGCGAAGCCACACTGTGATTGTACCACCGTGCGTACGGAGGGGAACCGCCTCATTGCACGTGTGGATACTTCCGGTTTTGCAGGGGAGGTGGAAAAGACGATTGATGCCACCACGGCAGATGGGCGCACCACGCGCCTGACCATGCGTTTCAGTATGCCGGAGGCCATCATTTTCAGCGCGCGCACCCTGCAGTGGTCCGTGGGTGCACCCGCTACTCCCAAGACCCTCCGTATTACGATTCCTGCCGGCTCCCCCGTGCGCGATGTGACGGAGGCCGCCCTCTCCGGTTCTGATTTTGATTATGACCCCCGTCGCGGCTCGCGTGATGGTGAGTTTACCGTCACCGTGACCCCAAAATCTACCGCGCGCCGCACCATGAACCGCCTCATCATTGAGACGGATTCTCAGGACCCTCGCTACGCACGCTATGTTATATACCTTCGCGTGAGGCCATAAGGCTCACGTTTATTTTGCCGGAGGAGGTGTTTCCCGGGTGAGAGTGAAGCGCCCATCCTGCGGGGGGACTCTTTGCTCTGCAGCCTGAGGGTTAGGCTCTGTTCTGTAAATGCCGGTGATGGTATTTCCGGAAATAGTTCCGGTCCAAATGAGCGGATTGAACATGCCGTTATTGCTATCCACGATGAAGGAAATGGTGTTGTTGGCTATACTTCCCTTTAGCTCGCCGCTGCCTACCAGCGTTTTTCCTTCTATTATCAGGGCGCCTGATACCTTCTTGCCGGAAACGACGATGTGTGCCGTGACGTCCGCTGTCATGCCCCCGGATGTTATATTGGAGCATGTTCCCTTCCATATGCCTGATGTATTATCCGAACATGAGCAAAGTACCGCGGCTATGCCTACGCAGCTCATCTTTTTTATAATGCTGAAAGTGGTCATGATTGTTTTGTGTTTGAATTTTGATGGGTGTTTTTAAGGTCCCGGTTGATGAATATGTTTCTCTGGATATGAATTGATAAATCGCAGGGTAGTAATAAAGCATTTTTTATTACTACCCTGCGGTATGAAGGGGTGCTTTAGCGTGCGAAGAAATTGCGCAGGGAGGCGATGTCAGCATCCGAGGGCTGGTCAGCGCGGGCGATGGCTTCCTTCTGCGCAGCGGTGATATCCGCGATGCCCTTGGAGGCCAAGGCAAGCATCTGGGCCATTTCTTCAGCGGTGAATACGGCTTCCTCGCCGCTGCCCTGAACTTCCACGTACTGGCCCTGTTCCGTCATGACGACGTTCATGTCTACCTCAGCGTCCTTGTCTTCCACGTAGCAGAGGTCGAGGATGGGGGTGCCCTGAAGCTTGCCGACGGAAACGGCGGAAACGAGCTGGCGCATGGGGTTCACGGTGAGATAACCCTTGGCCATGATGCGGTTGATGGCGATAGCGAGGGCCACGGCTGCGCCGGTGATGGAGGCGGTGCGTGTGCCGCCGTCTGCCTGCAGTACATCACAGTCTATCCATACTGTGCGCTGCCCGAGTGCTTCCAAATCCATGACGGCGCGGAGGGAACGACCGATGAGGCGCTGGATTTCCACGGAGCGCCCATCCACTTTACCGGCCGTGCTGTCACGGCGCTTACGGTCCAGCGTGGAGTACGGGAGCATGGCGTATTCTGCGGTAAGCCAGCCACCGGGCACGCCTTGGGCTTTCATCCAGCGGGGGACGTCTTCTTCAATGGTGACGGCGCAGATGACGCGCGTGTTGCCGAAGCAGGAAAGCACGGAGGCTGTAGCATTCGGGGCCACATCCAGCACAAATTCGAGGGGGCGCATCTCGTTCAGTGCGCGGTTATTCAGTCGTTGCATGATTTATCTTTACCACATGCGGCCTTGCATTGCAATCCTAAAATGTGCTGAGGTAGAAAGGGTGAGGGGAGAATTGCAGGTGAGAGGGTTGTAAATCTGCTATATAATCAATGGTGTTAAAAATCTTGCAATTCACAACCGGAGTTATTTTCATCTTCGTTCTGTTTTCGATTCTGGTAGTTGGTAAATATTAAATTTCAGAGCTAATCGGAAATACCAAGCTCAACCTGTAAAGAGGAGAAATTTACCCTCCCCTTTACAGGTTTTCTCTTATCGTTTCATTCAGGCCCCGTGGCTGACTTTTCATCCACGGGGCTGTTGGATATCAATGTGATAATCAGTCTTACTGATGTCTATCGATCCAACGAGTCAGACGCTCGCGTTGCCGTTCATACCACTGAGAGCTTAAATAGTACTTACGACCATTTATCATCAACGGATCAGCGTAATACCGACATACTCCATTTGTCTTTATCCGCGTCAAAGAAAGCACGGGGAAAGAGGTTCCGAACATTTGATGACAGTAGTCCTGCTGAGTTAACCAGGTTATCTCTTCATCGGAACAGTGACCGTCTACCAACAAAGGGCGGACTACAGACTTTACAACTTCACCAATTTTCATATTTTCTTCTTTCCTTGTATTATATTATTTTTTTAGATATACGAATGACTTGAACTATAATTTGCCTATAGGGGCAGGTAAACAGATGAGATGTTTTACTATAGCGGGGCGCTTTCCTCTCTCTCCTTGTTCTCCATATATATGGAGAACTTATTAAGCGCGGATTTAAGGGGTGGCAATGCAGCTGAATGCAGCTGGAAAACAGGATTACTGAAGAGCAATTCCTTCAACTGTGACACCTCACGGGAAGATTCCAGAGTGTAGAAATCAGCAGTATAACCGAGTAGCCGCTGCACATATGTGCTGCACTCGCTTACATAGTCCACATAATTACGAGCTGTGCTGCGAGCTTTGCCATCACTTGTTATCATCCAGTGCCAGAACTGGCGCTGGGCGGGAGTCAGGGTGTTGAACCATTCCTCTTCGTAGAAATTGTCGTTGCGGGGATTTTCAGAGAGTTTAGCCATAGTAACGTTTTTATTATAACACACAGTCAAGTAGAAAAACTTTTTTTGTTTGTCATACTTCTTTTTTTCACCCCCGGTCGTTGGCAACAAAAGAGCATTACCAACGACCGAGAGGCTTGCATCACGAACGAGGTGGCAGAAGTCGGGTATAGTTACGTTCGTTTCCTGCACGAACCTTGACGAGCCAGAGACGAGGAATACTTCCCGCACCGTGCACCAGCGCCAGCAGCGCACCGGCCAGTGCGGCATTCGTCTCTGTATCACCACCTGCATTTACGATATCCTCCAGCGCACTGCGGAAATCTCTCGCATGCAGCAGCTGGTAGAATACACTATGTAATGACTCCAGAGCACTGCTGCGGTGAGCGTCATCGAAAACGGGGCGTTCCGTAGCAGCGTGGCGCAGAACATCTCGCACAGAAGCACTCATCCCCTGCTCCTCGGCGAAAGCCTGAGACGCCTCGTAAATGCCCTGCGGCGTGACACCGGGCTGCATAGCCTGCAGCACCGCGTGCACATATACCGCACTCACCTCGGCACACACAGCATTCGTGTGCGTGATGGAGGCATCCTCACGGACAGCAGACTGCCAATCGAAGTCCGGATGCTCCTCAGCCCACAAGGCCAAGGGTAACACTCTTGCAAGAGCACCGCTCAGGGTTGCGCGTTCCACCTTGCCCATACCAGAAGCAGTATTCTGATATTCATCGAGAACCTTGGAGTAATTCCACCCCTTGGTCTGATGCAGAGTATAATGAAGCGCATACGCCCGCTTTGTAACATCGCCTACCATGCCAACCTTCCGACCGGATAGGGCCCCACATCCGGTCTCCATATTATGCACCCCAAGCGGATATAGGCGCTGCACCTCACTCTGACTGTAGCCTGCAACCAGAGAGCCCAGAGCATCACCCACCATGAACCCGGCCCATGCGAGCTGAGTCTGGAGGCTACCGCGTGTAAGTGCAGGAGCTTCCACCTTCTCCGGCAAAGAAGGAAACAACCTCTCCAGCCACGGACATTTCAGAGTCCGGGCCAGCTCGCTATGGTGCAGGAATGCGCCATGCGTATCAGCCTTTGCGCCATGACGCAGTAACAAGTCAACAATCCGACATACCACATCAAGCGGACGCTTGCTGGTCATGGCGAATTCCAGCACGGTATGCCCCATCAGGCTTCGCATATTCGGGTTTGCCCCCGCCTTCAGCAAAGCCTTTACAACCTCCACATTCCCCTGACGCGCAGCAGCATGAAGCGGAGAGATATCATGCCGACAGTTGGGATTCACCCCCTTCGCCAGCAGCTCACGGATCTTTTGGGTTTTGTTTTTGTCAGTTGCCTGCAGTAGTTCGTATTGTCTTGCGGTCATCATCATATCGAGTATATTTGAGTTCTGTTTCAACTTTAGCACACTTTTTCGTGCGCCACCGTGAGGATGCGTCGCTATCTTAACAAAAGGCCGCACACCGTTCTTATCAACTATAGAAAGCTGATTCTATGATTGTTGCTTCTACAATTCCAAAATCGCCCATCATGCCCGCTTCGGCAGGAGGCGGGTGTAGCGGCGGTCATTCACAGCACGCACTGCGACGAGCCAGGGACGGGGAATACTTTCCACCCCATACAAAAGAGCCAGCAAGGGCCCGGCAATGGCCGCATTCGTATCCGCATCTCCTCCGGATGAAACAATATCCACTAGGGCACTGCGGAAATCTGCCGCGTGCAGCAGCTGATAGAACGCGCTGTGCAGCGCCACCAGCACCCAGCCAATGAACTCGCCATCGTAATCAGGACGTTCTGCAGCCGCACTGCGCAGCGCTTCCTGCACAGGAGCACTCAGCCCCTGCTCTGCAGCAAAATCCAGAGCAGACTCATAAACACCTCGCGGCGTAGCTCCGGGCTGCATAGCCTGCAGCAACGCGTGCACATACACCACATTTGCTTCGCCGCACACAGGGTGAGGGTGAGTAATGGCGGCATCCTTCCGGGCTGCGGTCTGCCAATCGAAACCGGGATGCGCCGCGGCCCACAGAGCTATGGGCATCACTCGCATCAGAGTTCCGTTGCCCTGACTATTAGGCAGAGGTGCGCCCTCCAGCGCAGCAGACACAGCCACGCCAGCATCCGGAGGCTCGCTCGCAAACCATTCCTGGTAACGACGAAGGGCTGCGCCGGAATCCCAGCCATCGGCATCAAGCAGCGACTGGTGCAGACAATAGGCCATCTGTGTATCATCCGTCACCTCACCAGGCTTGCGGTCTATACAGATTCCGAAGCCATGTACCATCTTATCAATCCCCTGGGGGTATGCCCTGCGGATTTCATATTCATGGCAGAACTCGGAAGCTGCCCCCAGAGCATCACCCACCATCAGCCCCGCCCAGGCTGTGGTGCTGATTGTGTTATTATCCATCTGCTTCATCGTTGTGTTGTTCATCTGAGCTTGTCTGATCATGCGTATTTATCAGGAGGCTTCTTCTTCCTCCCTTCACTTCTACAAATATCACAATCTAATAGCATCAGACTAACAACTCCAGATGACTGTATTTCCGACGTATAGAACTTTGTACATATTGAAGAAAACGCTCTAGGCTCTTCGCTACGCCTCCCTTCTGAAGCCCACTGAACCCAGGTATCGACATCAGCGCTTGAACCTTTCTGCTCACCGAATCCGGCTCCATGTCGCCAATCAAAGCGTCGCCAAGCTGGGACTCGCAGTGGTGGATATGCGCCATGCAGGTCATCCGGCTGGAGTCATTGCCCATCCCCGTCCGATGCAGATAAATCTGAAAAGCACTCGCATCCACCGCTTCGATACAATCTCCCAGGAAATCGGCCGTACTCTCCTGATTCTGCATAAAATCCGCAGGAAAAACACCACTCACAAAAGTCCTGTAAAAGTCCAGCGGGGTTCCGCAGAATTCTGGGAACGGCCCCTGCACCTCAGCCCGGGGATTTGCGCCATTCGCCAGCAGAACATAAATCAGAGCAAGATCACCTCGCATACATGCCAAGTGCAGTGGCGTCAGAGGAAAATGCATCCCCTGTAGAGAGGAATGATGAAAAGACGCCACGAGGTTAAACTCATCCCGGTATCGAGTCGCCGTTTTATGCGCTATGATATCCTGAGTAAGCACCGCCGCTTGGTTCACAGCCGCTCCATATTCCGCCAAAGCCAGCGTATTCTTCACCATACCGGAAAGCACAGCATGCATCAGAGGTGTAAGGCCGTCGGCATCAGCCTCATTCACATCGCAGCCCGCATGAACACAACGCAACAGGGCATTCCACGAATTACACGTGGCAAACTCTTGCAACGTGCTCTTACCCGCAGCCGAGCCCCGCCTGGGTTTGCGCCCCCGGCGGCGTTTACATCCCGAACCTGCACGCCCTGTTGTTCTTTGAGTGCTCATCCTTGTGTCTTTCTTCACCCATCGCGTCTGGCGTATATTTTCCTAATGTTACTCACCGCATACTATCACACAAAAGCGGCAGAATTCAATATATTCCCGCCATATATAAAGATTTTTTGCTAAAACAGGCAGGCAGAATTCGCTGCGGCGCGAATTCATTCCCTTGACAGACAAGAAAGAGCCTCTGCGAGAAGGTCCACGCAATCCTCATGCCCATTCGCACGGGCGAGGGTCAGAGCAGAGTCAAAGTCATCATTCACCAGACGGGGATCAGCCCCATGTTCGAGAAGAATGCGAACACAATCAGCATGCCCCTCTCGTGCCGCTATCATCAGAGCCGTCGACTCACCAGAGTCACACCGGTCTATATCATCCACCCCCGCCACAAGAATCTGCGTAATGCTGCTCCCATTTCCGGATTCCGCCGCAGTCAGGAGCGGAGTTCTATCCCATTTATCAGCCTTATTCACATCTGCACCGGCAGCAATCAGCAGCTCCACGATCTGCGCAATACTGCTCCCATTTCCGGATTCTGCCGCAGTCAGGAGAGGAGTTCTACCCCATTCATCGGCCTTATTCACATCTGCACCGGCAGCAATCAGCAGCTCCACGCAGCGGGGATGTGCACATGCAGCGGCAGCTCTCAAGGCCGTCGCGCCACTTTCATCCGTAGCATTGATATCTGCGCCGGCCCCAAGCAATAGCTTCATCACAGGTAAACGGCCTTTGTAAGCAGCACACACCAATGCCGGGCAGTCGGCAGACTCGGCCGCGTTCGCATCTACCCCGGCAGAGAGCAGCAGACTCACCCCCTCAGCACAGCCTCTCGTCGCAGCCAGCTGCAATACCGAACCGCCGGTCAAATCATCCACTGCTAGCGGGTTAGCACCGGCATGTATGGCAAGAGCCATCGTATCCGCGTCACCACGCTTTGCAGCTTTCAATAATACACTATCCAATTTATGCTGTTCCATCACTATCTGTCTCTTCTAATTGTATTGCGGCTGGTTCTTCATTGCTACCTTATATGGCTAGCAGAAGCCTCTTATCATAGGAGTATAAACCAGGTTTTCACCCTGCCGGTACCGCCGCAGTGTCAAGCCATGATATGGACAGGCACAGACGGTGGAACACTGCACCTGCCGAATGGCTGATGGCTCCTCATATTATTACGTTCAGTCTGAGGATACGGCACCAGCAGCTTTCAGCAGAGCCACACAATCCGTTGCATTGGCTTCTATGGCCAACTGCAAGGCATTTCTACCCTCCTGGTCGACAACATTCACATCCGCACCAGCAGCAAGAGCAGCACGGAGAGTATTTGTATCGCCGATAAAAGCAGCTTTCCATAATTGTTCAACAGCTTGTTCCTTAGTCATATTTATTCTTCGCGCATGTTGTTTACCTGATAATCAAACCTCTCCGTATACTGCTTAGAGGTATGGTGTGCGATGACATCCTCCGGCAGTGCTAACAACCGCATCTGATTTATTTCCCATTCTACCATCACTTAATAAAAAGTCCAGAAAAATTGGTGCGGCTGAGAATGGCAAGATTAAATGCGACACAGCAGAATAAAAATGGCAGTTAAACGGAGATTCTGTTAAAATGGTAAGAATAAACCTTAGAAAGTTGCCATGCAGAGCTGCCATCATGCAACTTTCTGGGGTATTTATTCATCCACATAGCAAGGTGATCTAAATCTT
>JAZQGN010000001.1:0-9840 GCA_045540095.1 Akkermansia sp. | reverse complement strand
AACAGGGAAAAACAGAGGCCGCCCCGGCCCGCCCCCGTCCCCTTCGCTTTCTCTATACTTCAAAGAGTGTAATTAGCCCTTCATACCGCTAATGTTACCATCAGCGTCCACCTTAATAGCGCAGGCGGAAGGCACCTTGGGCAGAGCGGGCATACGCATAATATCACCGCAAAGAGCCACAAGGAAACCGGCACCATTTGCGATTTCGAAATCACGCACTGTGATGGTGAACCCGGTGGGGCGGCCCGGCAGCGTGGCATTGTCAGAAAGGGAGTTCTGAGTTTTAGCCATGCAGATAGGCAGGTCAGTCAGACCATTGGCGGCCATAAGAGCCAGCTTCTTCTGAGCAGCCTTCGTCAGCACCACGCCATCAGCGCCGTAAATCTTGCGGGCGATGGTAGCCATACGCTCCTCCACAGGGATATCCAGCTCGTACAGGCACTTGAAGGGCTCAGGAGCGGGGCCTTCCATGCTCTCAGCCACGATGGCGGCCAGCTCACGGGCACCTTCCCCCCCCTTGCCGAACACATTAGCCACGGCGCAGCCCACACCCATCTGGGCGCAAAGCTCCTTCACTGCTGCGATTTCTTCCTCCGTATCGAAAGCCTCGAAGAGGTTGATAGCCACCGTCACGGGGCGGTTGTACAGCTTCGCACTCTCGATGTGAGCCTGCAAATTAGCAAGACCACGACGCACAGCATCAGCATTAGGCGGATCCAGCTCCGTCTTCGCCACACCACCATGCATCTTCAGAGCACGAATGGTAGCAACGATGACAATGGCATCCGGGGACAGACCGCTCTGGCGGCACTTAATGTCCAAGAACTTCTCGGCGCCCAAATCAAAGGCAAAACCGGCCTCTGTCACCGCGTAATCGGCGCAGGCCAGAGCCATCTTCGTGGCAATAACAGAGTTACAGCCGTGAGCAATGTTAGCGAAGGGACCACCATGCACGAAGGCGGGCACGCCCTCCAGAGACTGAACAAGATTCGGGTTAATAGCTTCACGCAGAATAGCCAGCAGAGAATCAGTCACACCGAACTCACGGGCATATACAGCCTCATCCTCAGCAGTGAAACCTACCACGATGTTATCAATACGGCGGCGAAGGTCCTCCAAATCCTCAGCCAAGCAGAAGCAGGCCATGATTTCGGAAGCAGGAGTAATGTTGAAGCCCTCCTCACGCGGCACACCGTTCTTGTTAAGCCCCACCACGATGTTACGCAGGGAGCGGTCATTCATGTCAATCACACGCTTCCAGAGCACCTTATTCTGGTCCAGACGCGTCGTCTTGTAGAAAAGAGCATTATCAATCACTGCAGCCAGCAGATTGTTGGCAGAAGTGATAGCGGGGAAGTCACCATTGAAGCACAGGTTGATACTTTCACCAGGGGTAATGCTGGAAGCACCGCCACCCGTTGCACCGCCCTTGCGGCCGAATACCGGCCCCATGCTCGGCTCACGCAGCGCAAGGCACACGCTCTTGCCGTTCGCCTTCAGGCCCTGTGCAAGACCGATGGACACCGTCGTCTTACCCTCACCCGCAGGTGTGGGAGTCAGTGCACTCACCAGCACAAGCTTGCCCTTGCGAGGACGCTCACGGAGCACCTGCAGACTCACCTTGGCCTTATCGCGGCCGTAAGGCACTATCATCTGCTCATCCAGCCCGAGGGTGGCTGCCATCTTTGCGGTAAAGCTTTCAGTATTCGCCATGGCTCGATTGTAGCACACTTTTCCCACTTTGGCAAACGTAAACAATTCATTTATGATTAAAAATTACTGCTATTTAGCGCATTTCTACCCACATGACCCACATAATAACATTATTGGCAAGTGAATCTCAGCCGGTAGAAACATGCTCTCATTCACGGAAAATTGGCGTCATTCCGTAAAAAAAATGCGGCTGATGCTGCCTTTTTGGGTTGATTCAAGGGGCGGATAGGTGTATGATAGCCGTAGTGAGAACTCGCTGTATTCTATGCAGCCGGGGTCACGAGTGTGCAACACACAATTTTCACAATATAGTACAACCATTATGAGCACTACATACAGCACCATTGACGCTAATGAGGCCGTCGCCTCCGTAGCGTACCGTTGTTCAGAAGTAGCCGCCATCTACCCCATCACCCCGTCCTCTCCGATGGGTGAATCGGCAGAGACGTGGACGGCCGTAGACCGCAAGAACCTCTGGGGAACGGTCCCCAGCATCGTAGAGATGGAAAGTGAGGCCGGTGCCGCCGGTGCCGTACACGGTGCCCTGCAGACAGGTTCTCTCGCCACCACCTTCACGGCTTCTCAGGGTCTGCTCCTGATGATTCCGAACATGTTCAAAATCGCCGGTGAGCTCACTCCCTGCGTATTCCACATTGCCGCCCGTGCACTGGCCGCTCAGGGTCTTTCCATTTTCGGTGACCACAGCGACGTGATGAGCTGCCGCTCCACCGGCTTCGCCATGCTCTGCGGTGCCAGCACTCAGGAAGCTCCGGATATGGCCGCCATCGCTCACGCTGCCACGCTGGAGAGCCGCGTGCCCTTCATTAACTTCTTCGACGGCTTCCGCACCTCTCATGAGGTGGGCAAGATTGCAGACATCACGGACGACACGCTGCGCGCCATGATTGACCAGAAGTGGGTGGATGCCTTCCACGCTCGTGGCCTTACGCCGGATGCTCCCGTCATCCGCGGTACCGCCCAGAACCCGGACGTATACTTCCAGGGCCGCGAAACCGTAAACAAGTACTACGCAGCCGTACCCGCCATCGTGAAGGGTGCCATGAAGAAGTTCGGTGACCTCACCGGCCGCTACTACGATGTAGTGGAATACATCGGCTGCCCGAACGCCACCCGCGTCATCATCATGATGGGTTCCGGTGCCGAGGCTGCCCTTGAGGCCGTGACCGCCATGGGTGAGGACGTCGGCGTTCTGAAGATTCGCATGTACCGTCCCTTCCCGGCTGCAGACGTGATTGCCGCTCTTCCCAAGACGGTGCAGAAGATTGCCGTACTGGACCGCACGAAGGAGCCCGGCAGCTTGGGCGAACCCCTTCTGCAGGACGTGGTGCAGACTCTGGCTGACGCTCAGGTAGCAGGTACCCTCCCCTACGCCATGCCCAAGGTTGTGGGTGGCCGCTATGGCCTCGGCTCCAAGGAGTTCACCCCCGCCATGGTGAAGGGTGTGTTCGACGAGCTCGCCAAGCCCGAGCCCATGACCGGCTTCTCCGTCGGTATCGAGGACGACGTGACCGGCAAGAGCATCGCCTATGATCCCTCCTTCTCCACCGAGCCCGACACCGTGACCCGCTGCATGTTCTACGGTCTCGGTTCCGATGGTACCGTGGGTGCTAACAAGGACGCTATTAAGATTATCGGCAAGCACACGGACCTGTACGTGCAGGGTTACTTCGAGTACGACTCCAAGAAGTCCGGCTCCTCCACCGTATCCCACCTGCGCTTCGGTACCACACCGATTCACAGCACCTACCTCATCACGAATGCAAACTTCATCGCTCTGCACCAGCCGAGCCTGCTGAATCTGTTTGACTTCCTGAAGAATGCCGCCCAGAACGCCACCTTCCTCATCAACACCGCCGTGGCTCCTGAGAAGGTGTGGGACAGCCTGCCCGCCCGCATGCAGCAGCAGATTCTGGACAAGAACATCAAGGTATATTGCATCGACGCCTTTAAGGTGGCCAAGTCCACCGGCATGGGCGGCCGCATCAATATGATCATGCAGACCTGCTTCTTCAACCTCGCCGGCGTCATTCCCGCTGAGGAGGCTCTCGGCTACATTAAGGAAGCCATTAAGAAGACCTACGGCAAGAAGGGTGAAGAAGTGGTGGCCAAGAACATCGCTGCTGTGGACGCCTCCCTCGCTAACCTTTACGAGGTACCCCTCGGCACCACCATCACCGGCCACGATATCCCGGATGCCCTCGCCGGCAACCCGCCCGACTTCGTGCGCAACGTGCTCGGCAAGATTGTCACCGGTAATGGCAACTCCGTCACCGTGGGCGAAATGCCTGATGACGGCACATTCCCCAGCGGTACCACTCAGTACGAGAAGCGTGACCTCGCCTTGGAAATCCCCGTCTGGACTCCTGAGAAGACAGAGACCAGCAAGGCCTGTATCCAGTGCGGTAAGTGCACCATGGTTTGCCCGCACGCTGCTATCCGCGCCAAGATGATTGCCCCGGCTGACCTCGAAGGCGCTCCCGAGTCCTTCAAGACGGCTGACGCCAGCAAGATGCACAAGGACTGGGCCGGCATGAAGTACGTCATTCAGGTATCCGCCTCTGACTGTACCGGTTGTACGCTCTGCTCCCGCGTGTGCCCCACGGCCTCTCTGACCATGACTCCGGCAGAGACTGCCCTGAAGCCCGAAAGCGAGAACTGGAAGTTCTTCGAGAAGATGCCGGATAATGACCGCACCGTGACCGATAACTCCAAGGTGAAGGACGCTCAGCTGCTCCGCCCGCTCTTTGAGTTCTCCGGCGCTTGCGCAGGCTGCGGTGAAACTCCGTACATCAAGCTGCTCAGCCAGCTCTTCGGTAACCGCCTCGTGGTGGCCAACGCCACCGGTTGCTCCTCCATTTACGGCGGCAACCTTCCCACCACCCCCTGGACTCATGACACCGACGGCCGCGGCCCGGCTTGGTGTAACAGCCTCTTCGAGGACAACGCCCAGTTCGGTCTTGGCTTCCGCGTATCTCTGGACAAGAAGCAGCAGTTCGCCCTTGAGCTCCTGCAGGCCGCTACTCCCACCATCGGTGCCGAGCTCGTGCAGGAAATCATGGCTAACCCCCAGAAGACTGAGGCTGACCTCGCTAACGCTCGCGCCACAGTAGCTGCCATCAAGGCTGCCTGCGGTGACAACGCTGACCTCGCTGCCCTGAAGGCTCACGCTGATTACCTCGTACGCAAGTCCGTGTGGATTCTCGGCGGTGACGGCTGGGCCTACGACATCGGCTACGGCGGCCTTGACCACATCCTTGCCTCCGGTAAGAACGTGAAGGTGCTCGTGCTGGATACGGAGGTGTACTCCAACACCGGTGGCCAGTGCTCCAAGTCTACCCCGCGCGGCGCTGTGGCTAAGTTCGCCACCCGCGGTAAGGATCAGGTGAAGAAGGACCTCGGCTACATGGCCATGACTTACGGCAACGTCTATGTGGGCTCCATCGCCATGGGCTCCGATGACCAGCACACCCTCACCACCCTCATGGAGGCTGAGGAATATGATGGTCCCGCCCTCGTCATTGCTTACAGCCACTGCATCAACCACGGCATCAACATGGCCCAGGGTCTGGACCGCCAGAAGGATGCTGTGGACTGCGGCCGTTGGCTCCTCTACAACTTCAACCCGGATCGCGCTAAGGAGGGCAAGAACCCCCTTACCCTCAAGAGCAAGAAGCCCAAGAAGGACGTGCGCGAAGCTCTCCTCGCTGAGAACCGCTTCCGCTTGCTGGCCAAGAGCAACAAGGCCAACTTCGACAAGCTGCTGGATATGGAAGCCGCGGACATCGCTCGCCGCTGGCGCCTGTACCAGGCTCTCGCCGGTATCGATTATAGCCTCCCCGAGGGCGAGTAACTCCCGCCTGAAGGCTGACAGGCCTTTTCAAAAGCCGCTGCTCCCACGAGCAGCGGCTTTTCTGTGCTTTACGCTTGCGGGAATGGGGGCGGATGTGGTAGGATAAACGGGAGCATGAACGAAATCCGGGCGGGAGCAGTGCTGAATTACGTGAATCTGGGGCTGCGCATTGGCGTGCCGCTGGTGCTCACGCCGTATATTCTCAGCGTTCTGGGCCCTGCAGAGTACGGCCTGTACATGCTGGCAAGCACACTTCTGGTGCGACTGTACCTGAGCGATTTAGGGCGCACCACCAGCACGAAGTTCCTCAGCGAATACCGAGCGAAGGGAGACAGCGAGGGAGAAGCTCGCTTTCTGGGCACACTGACGCTGCTGTACTCCGCAGGAGGTGCACTGCTGCTGGGGCTAGGGCTGACGCTGTACCCCTTTCTGGGAGACATCTTCCCCAAGTTCACGGAGGGAGAGCTGGGCACCTACCGCGTGCTCTACCTGATGACGCTGATAAACGCCGCACTGATGTTCCCGGCCCGCAGTCTGACGGGCATAGCGGACAGCCGGCAGAAGTATTCTGTGCCGGGGCTTATTGCAGTGGGCGCAAGCGTGCTGAATGCCGTGGGTACCTGGGTAGTACTGCAGTGGGGATGGAAAAGCGTGGGGCTGGTAGCGTTCAACATCGGCACCGGCATATTAGCTCTGGCGCTGAACATGCTGTACTGTTTCATCGGCCTGAAAGCCCGGCTCAACCTCCGCCATGGCTGGAATCGCACCCTGTGCCACAGCCTGTTCACTTTCTCATGGTGGATGCTGCTGAACCAGCTCATCAACATGCTGAATGCCGGTACCGGTAATTACCTCGTGGCCATCACGCTAGGAACGGATGCCGCTGCCGTGTACACCTGCGGCCTGCAGATATACGCAAACTACTTCCTGCTGGGCGGCTGCTTGGCACAGCTGTTCCTTCCCCGCGTAGTGGGAATGGTGACACGTGGCGCCAGCCCCGCGACACAAACGGAGGCCATGGCAAGGCTGGGGCGCGTGCAGCTGGTCATACTGCTGCCTGTAGCTGTGGCTCTCATCTTTTATGGGCGTGAGTTCTTCCATCTGTGGGTCGGTGAAAAACTTGGAGCTCAGGCCGAGCTCAGCTGGCTCATCGCCCTAGCCCTCATCATTCCGCAGACGTTCAGCCTCGTTCAAGCCCTCGGCTGGCAAATCAGCCAAGCTCGTGATGCCCTGAAGCAGCGCGTGGCCATTACCGCCTTTAACAGCGCGCTCTTCATCGCCGTGAGTTACTTCGTCTGTCTGTGGTGGGGTATCGCCGCTCAGGCGGCATGGGCAGCCCTCTCCATCACCATTCAGCTGCTCATGCTGAACCTCATCCACTACCGCGCACTTGCTCTGAGCCCACTGCGCTTTTACGCCCGCACCTTCTCCGGCTGGTACCTGTGGGCCCCTGTTCTCTTCCTCACCGCTTGGGGTATAGCAAAGCTGATTCCCACCGGCAGCTGGCTCACCCTCTCAGCTAAGCTCATCCTCTTTGCTGCCGCCTACCTCGCCATTTTCCGCATTCTGCTGCGCCACCGCAAATCCTAATTTCACCTATCTCCCGCCATGCATATTCACCCGTGTTCTATCATCCGAGAAGCAGAACAAGCCACCTTTGCTCAGGGAAAGATTACGTCTTCCACTCTGATGAGCGCCGTGGTGGAAAGGCTTTGGCAGGCTGTACAAAAAGAGCCTGAGCTCTGCGCGCTGAATCCGCAGCGTGTCGTCGTCTATTCAGGCAAAGGAAATAATGCAGGTGATGCCTTAGGGCTTGCCGCGCGCTTTTCCTGCCCCATCACCCTGCGCAGTGTATGCGAACCAGAGGATTTCTCACCGGAGAGCCGAGAGCAATATGCTCTGCTGGCCGGGCATGAACTAAGCTGCAGCGCCCCCCTGCCACAGGAAGGGCTTCTCATCATCGATGGCCTGTTGGGTAATGGAGCCCGTGGCCCGCTGCGTGAACCATATGCCGCACTGGTGCATGAGCTGAATACCCTGCGAGACTCTTCCCCACGCAGCCGAACCCTCGCCATCGATGTACCCACCGGCCTGAATGCCGACACCGGAGAGCGCCTCGGCGAGGCCGTGGTGGCAGATGTAACAGCCACAATCGGCTGCGCCAAGCCCGGCCTATTGGCAGATGGCGCGGAGGATTACACGGGCCGCCTGCTGGGCATTGCGCTCCCGGAGGTTGCCCTGCCAGAGAACAGCTCGGATTACATCTCCACCGCCGAGGTTCTGAACTGGCTGCCGGGGCGGGATTATTCCTGCTTCAAGAACCGCGCCGGGAGAGTACACATCATCGCCGGCAGTGTGGGTTACACGGGCGCGGCTCAGCTCTGTGCTGAGGCTGCTGTGGCTGCCGGTGCCGGGCTGGTGGCTCTATACTGCAAGGAGGACATTTACACCATTCTCGCCGCGCGTGTGGCAGCTGAGGTGATGGTCACGCCTGTGCGCAGTTACTCGGAAATCCCCACGGAAAACGCGCAAGCTGTCGTCATAGGGCCCGGGCTGGGGAGACTCCGCGGGGCCGAGGTGCGCACGCTGCATGATTTGCTGCATCGCTGCCGAGTGCCTCTTGTCATGGACGCTGATGGGCTGAATCTTGCGGCAGAATACGGCTGGGAGCTGCCGGCCAACAGCATTCTCACCCCGCACCCCGGCGAAATGCGCCGACTCTTCCCGGCATCATCAGCCCTCAGCCGCGCCGCCTGTGTGGAGCAGTTCCTGCAGCGCACCCCCTGCACTCTTCTGTTAAAAGGAGCTCGCAGCATCATATCGGATGGCCGCGAAACTTGGTATAATACCACCGGGGGCCCTTACATGGCCAATGGAGGCCAAGGAGATGTGCTCGCCGGCGTCATCGGCGCGTTTGCAGCCCAGGGGCTCACCCCCCTTCGTGCCGCCGTGCTGGCAGCCTATGCCTGCGGACAAGCCGCCGCCACGGCACACATGAAGGCCGATTACCCCACAGCTATCAGAGCTTCCGAGGTAATCGGCCATCTGCGCCAAGTTCACGCCTGAAGACAAGCGCTGCTTATCTCAGCATCATTTCTTGGTATAATAGCGCACGTAATCAATCTCAAAGCGGGCAGGATAATCCGCCGGGTTAGCACGCTCCGGCCAAGTACCCTCACCGCCGATGGCGGTGTTAATAATGATGTAACAAGGAGTGCGCAGGGGGTTACCGCCATCCGGATAATTAGCATCAGCTATATTCACGCGGCCCACCTCCTCATTATCGATGAGAATACGCATAATCTGATCATCCCACTCCAGCACGTAGGTGTGGAAATCGCGGCTGTAATTCGGGATTCTGCGGGTACGGACCACCTTCTGCTCTTGATTGGTACCATTACGCCCCCAGCGGAAAATGGAGTAGCAGACATCCGGCTCCTGTGAAATGTGCTCGAGAATGTCAATCTCACCATTGGCAGGCCAGCCATATTTATTCTCATGCATGGTCCAAATAGCCGGCCACACACCGCGGCCACGAGGAATGCGGGCGCGGAACTCCAAGCGGCCCGGCGCCTCAAAGTTCCTAATACCTCGCGTTGTAATGGAGCCACTGGCAAAGGGCTGAGTACGAATACGCTCATTCCAGCGCTGCGAACCCTCGCGGTAATTGCAGTTGCGCGTTTCACGTGCACGTGACGTGATAACCAAGCACCCATTGCGCACGCGCACACAGTCGCGTGTGTATGCCTGCGAGGCACCGGGATTTCTCACCACGCCCAGCTCATAATTCCACTTGCTCGTATTCAGTCGAGAGCCGTTAAACTCATCACCCCATTCATAGACCCACCCACCGGGCAGTTCTCGGGGGGCTCGCTGAGGAGTGGCAGCCAGCGCCGGAAATACCAGCGCACACATCACAATCAAAAGTTTCTTCACCATACTCCTATACTACCTGACACCCGCCTGCTCGTCCAGCAAAAAACGCTCTGTGTACCATTATGCACATGTGTCCCAAAGTTTGGGGGAATATAGCCATTGTGTACTCAAAATCAGCGTGTTTTGCCGAATTCTCCTTGGCCGGGTATCATACAGCCCGTTCATTGGCACAATTTTTCTTTTATCCCAACATCGGCGTAAGCCGCTTACTTTTAATGCGTAAATCATTGCCATCCCATAGAGGCTCGATAACGAGCCTCTATGGCGCATGATTGCTGGATGTATGGATGATTTTCTTTGAAAAAGGTTTAGGAATTAGG